>NZ_JBHZPL010000002.1:0-702069 GCF_042788095.1 Kosakonia sp. YIM B13571
TATTAAACCGTGCAGCAGCCTCACGCATTGAAAGTTCTTCATCGAGAGCAGTCCGGACAACAGTCATCCGGAACGCCAGAGAATGGCGGTCATTTTTCCAGGTAATACCATCAAGACCGTGGAGTTGCCAGGCTCTTACCCAGCGTCGCACTGATGTTCTTTCAACACCAAAACGTTCAGCGGTACGGTGTGTTCCATCTTTTCCGGCGAGGTAGTGATTAACTACAGCTAATCTGGTTTCGAGGGAATATTTTGGTTTTGCCATAAAAAACTGCACCTTACTCAGTTGGGTGTCCAACTTTTGGGGTGCAGTCCATTCGAGGGGCTTTTCTGGCGCTCGGCTTTAACCCCTAGAAGCTGTAGCTGGCGCTCACGGAGACGTTACGCGGCGCACCGTACACACCGTAAGTGCCCAGATAGTCGTAATACTCTTTATCGAACACATTGTTCAGGTTGGCCTGGATGGCGAAGTTTTTGGTTGCCTGGTAGCGAGTGAAGAGATCAACCACGGTATAACCGCTCTGTGTAATGCGCATGTCACTGCTCGGGCCTTTGATCTCCTGCCAGGTTTTATTCTGCCAGCGCGCACCACCACCAATGGAGAGTTCCGGTAACATCGGCAATTGATAACGTGTGAACAATTTCATCGTGGTCCGCGCTTGTTCTGGGTTAACGGCCACACCGTCGCCATCTTCAGCCATAAAACGGCTGGCACCAAAGGTGAGCTGTAAGTTGTCAGTGAGGGCACCATTCAACTCAAACTCAACGCCTTTGCTTACGGTGCCATTGACGGATTTATATGCTGTCTGGCCGCCGGAATTCGGAATGTACTCGCCTGTCGATACCGCAACGTGATCCTGCTCGGTACGGAACACCGCCAGGGTCGCCGTCA
This sequence comes from Kosakonia sp. YIM B13571, assembly GCF_042788095.1. Lineage (NCBI taxonomy): Bacteria > Pseudomonadati > Pseudomonadota > Gammaproteobacteria > Enterobacterales > Enterobacteriaceae > Kosakonia > Kosakonia sp. YIM B13571. The sequence goes on from NZ_JBHZPL010000002.1 coordinate 893, forward strand.
GACGAGTGTTGTACCAGTCACCCTTGATCCCGGCTTCGTAGCTTTTACCGGTGGTAGGTTCAAGAAATTCACTGTTGATATCACGCTGGCTGGACGGTTCGAAAATAGAGGTGTAGCTGCCGTACACCGACCAGGTGTCATCAATGTCATAAATCAGACCAGCGTAGGGCGTAACGTCATCGGACTTGCTGTTACGGATTTCATCCGGCTTACGTTCCAGATTATATTTTGCGCTCCATTCGGTATAACGCGCGCCGAGGATCAGGTGCAGCGGATCGGCTAAAGAGATACGGGTTGCCGCATAGAGTGATTTCTGGCGGATCACATCGCGCTGGTAGAGCGCCCAGTCAGACCAGCTCGGGTCGGCCAGCGTGTTACCGTTATATTTATGAATGTTGCCGACATCCATCAGGCCGGAATTGTCATTGACCGGATATGCGTTGTCATAATTGTTGCGCTGGCGGCTGTAGCTACCGCCGAACATCACTTCGTGCTGGCGACCAAATAAATCGTAACCACCGCGAACAAACGCATCAATGGAGTCTTGTTTGCGCTCGCCACGGTTCCAGCCGCCCCATGCGCCTTGCCACTGCGAGGCATCATACAGACCGGTGGTTTTATCCGGGTAACCGTCGATATACATCAGCTTGCTGTCGAAGTTTGTTTCCGCATGCATGGCGTTAACTTTCGCCTCCCAGCCGTTGTCAAAACGTTGGGTCAGGTTGGCGAAAATTTTTGAAGAATCGACATTTGAGTAAGCCCAGTCAGCCGCCGTATTGAAACCACGGCGGAAATGCGTGCGGCTGCCGTCACTATACAGCGATGGGAAGCCGCCCCAGGTCGGACTGTCTTCTTCGCTTTCCTGATAGTCGTAACCGAGAGAAAGGGTGGTGGAGTCGGTGATATCCGCATCCACTACGCCAGTAATAAATTTTTTGCGGTAGTGGTTACGTTCAACCCATGAATCTTTATCCTGGTAACCCGTGATGACCCGGCCGCGCACGTTGCCGGATTCGGTCAGCGGTGCTTGCAGATCCAGGACATAGCGCTGGTTGTCCCAACTGCCATAAGTTGCGGTAGCCGTTCCTTTGAACTCTTTGCTGTCGGCATGTTTACGTACCATATTGACGTAAGCTGAGGGATTACCTGTCCCACTCATCAGACCGGCCGCGCCACGCACCACTTCAATCTTATCGTAAATGGCCGTGTCGCCTGCGGTATCACCAAAGTTCCAGCGGTTATCAAGGAATGTTGGCATATCTTCATAAGCAAAGTTACTGACGAAAAAGCCACGCGCGAAGAAGTTCGTGCGGTGAGTATCAATGCGCGATGCGCTGACGCCAATCGTATTATCCAGCACTTGTTCGATCGTATTTAACTGCTGATCCTGCATACGCTGCTGGCTGACCACACTTACTGATTGCGGGATGTCGCGCGGAACCAGTAACAGCTTGGTGCCTGTGGTGGTGGTTTTCACGCTGTAGTCTTGCGCCTGGCTGTCAGCGGTGCTCAATGCCGCACCATCAACCACAACCGTCTCTTCAGATGCGGCGGCGGTATCTGTCGCAAACGCAACAGAGGGGACTAAAGCCATGGCAATGCAGGCGGCAAGCAGCGACGGTGTGGCAGTTAACGGACGCGCTTCGCCCCTGGCGTGATGAGTGAAAAACATGAATAAACCCTTAATGGTGCGTTAGAGGGAAAGCCTTGCCGCGATACGTTGTCGCGTCAGGCGGGTTTTGTAATTCGTCTGGTAATAATTTTTATGAAAACGCGAATGCGAAATATACGCATTCACTGAATGAATGTAAACGGATGTAATATTGATTATTGAAATGCCATTTCACCGCTATGCGGCTTAAACGCGAGCGGTTTGCACGCCAGGAAAGACGGAAAGGTGAAAGAAAAACAGCGTTTTGGTTGAAACAACAAGAGAATCTCGATCATACTCTAGGGCACGTAATTGACGACGGCTGCGGGCTGGCTCCGCGTACATAAAAGGAAAACGTCATGGCCGAAGAAACCATTTTCAGTAAAATCATTCGCCGCGAAATTCCCTCGGATATTGTTTACCAGGACGAACTGGTTACCGCTTTTCGCGACATCTCTCCGCAGGCTCCAACACATGTCCTGATTGTGCCAAACATCCTGATTCCAACCGTGAACGACGTGACCGAAGCGCACGAGCAGGCGCTGGGTCGCATGGTGACTGTTGCGGCGAAAATCGCCCGTGATGAGGGGATTGCTGAAGACGGTTACCGTTTGATCATGAACTGTAATCGTCATGGCGGGCAGGAGGTTTATCATATTCATATGCACTTGCTCGGCGGGCGCGCACTGGGGCCGATGCTGGCTCATAAAGGTCTTTGATATGACGAACGGGCGTGTCGCGTTATGGCTGACAGCGCTAATGCTGGCGGGGTGCAATTCACGTCCAACGATCCCGGTCGCCGACGACCAGACGTTAGTGATGGAATCGAGCATTCTGGCGTCCGGGATTATTGCGCAGCCGCCGACGTTAAGTACGCAGGAACTCCAGCCTTCCGCGTCTTCACAGTTGTTTAATGAAAGACAGCAGCCCGTTACCGTGCATTATCGTTTTTTCTGGTATGACGCCAGAGGTCTGGAAATGCACCCGCTGGAAGCGCCGCGAACCGTCACGATTCCGGGGAATTCGGGCGTGACGCTGTATGGTAGCGCCAACTATTTGGGTGCGCACAGCGTCAGACTTTATCTTTACCTGTAAGGGGGGACTCTTGATTAAAACTATTGGACGCTACGCGCTACTGACAACCCTGGCCGTGCTGCTTGCGGGCTGTATTAGCGATCAGCAACCTGCACCGGTTGATCAGGCGGGTGGGGCAGGCGCACCGCAGCAGCCCACGCCGGTGCAGCCGCAACAACCGGTACCGTCGGTGCCTTCTGTCCCGACGCTCCCGCAGCAGCAACCGGGCCCGATTGAGCACCAGGATCAGACGGGACAACCCGCGCCGCGTGAACGTCATTTTGACTGGAACAGTGCCGTTCAGCCGATGGTTGGCAAAATGCTGCAGGCCAGCGGCGCTAACGCAGGCAGTGTGCTGTTAGTGGACAGCGTAAATAATCGAACCAACGGTTCCATCAACACGGCTGAACCGACGGGTGTCGTGCGCAACGCGTTAGCCAATAACGGTAAGTTTACGCTTGTTACCGAGCAGCAACTGGCGGTAGCGAAGCAGCAACTGGGGCTTTCTCCACAAGACAGCCTCGGTACGCGCAGTAAAGCCATCGGTATTGCCCGTAACGTCGGGGCGCAGTATGTGCTCTACTCCAACGCTACCGGGAATGTCAACGCACCGGCGCTGCAAATGCAATTAATGCTGGTACAAACCGGCGAAATTATCTGGTCGGGTAAAGGTGCGGTTCAGCAACAATAAACAGACGCGTGACGAGGTGTTGTCACGCTATTTTCCGACCTATACTCCCGTCGCCAGCCAGAATAGCGGGCTCAGCGGCGGGAGTTGTCTTATTAGCGATGGGCGGCATACGCTGGCGCTGCGAAAAAGGCACAGTGCGACATCATCGCCTTTTCTGCGCCAGTATCGTTTACTCCGTCGTTTGCCAGCGTCTATTACGCCGCGTCCGCGCTTATTTACCGGCGGGTGGATGGCGGTCGATTATCTACCCGGTGAGGTCTGCGCCGAGCTGCCGCAGGCGGGGGAACTGGTGCCGTTACTGTATGATTTACACCGACAGTCTCTATTTGGCTGGCGGATAACATTATTGCCGCTGCTTGAAGGTTATTGGCAGCAGAGTGCACGCTCGCGGCGTACGCCATTCTGGCTGCGGCAGTTAAAACAGCTGCGTCAGCAAAAAGAGCCTGTGCCGCTACGACTGGCTCCGTTACATATGGATGTCCACGCTGGAAACCTGGTGCAGAGTGATTCGGGTTTGCGTCTGATCGACTGGGAATACGCGGGCGATGGCGATATTGCGCTGGAATTGTCAGCAATATGGACGCAAAACGAAGCGCAACGGCAGGAACTGGTGAATCGCTATGCGCAACAGTCTGCCATCAATCCCGCTCAACTGTGGCGCCAGGTCAGGCGCTGGCGTCCGTGGGTATTGATGCTAATGGCTGGCTGGTATGAGTGCCGCTGGCAGCAAACGGGCGATCAACAATTTATTACGCTGGCGAATGAAACATGGCGTCAGTTAGTGACAAAAGAATAAGAGAGGAAAATGTGGGCCCAGTGATGTTGGATGTGGAAGGGTACGAACTGGATGCGGAAGAACGCGAGATTCTGGCGCACCCGCTGGTTGGCGGCCTGATCCTCTTTACCCGTAATTATCACGATCCCGAGCAATTACGTGAACTGGTGCGCCAGATCCGCAGTGCTTCGCATCATCGTTTGGTGGTGGCGGTCGATCAGGAGGGCGGGCGTGTGCAGCGCTTTCGCGATGGCTTTACCCGCTTGCCCGCCGCACAATCTTTTGCTGCTTTGCGTGGGCTGGAGGAAGGCGGTCGCCTGGCGCAGGAGGCGGGTTGGCTAATGGCCAGCGAAATGATCGCGATGGATATCGACATCAGTTTTGCCCCGGTGCTGGATGTTGGGCATATCAGCGCGGCGATTGGCGAGCGTTCGTATCATGAAGACCCGTCGAAAGCACTGGCTATGGCAACGCGTTTTATCGACGGAATGCACAGCGCTGGGATGAAAACCACCGGTAAACACTTTCCTGGACACGGAGCGGTCACGGCCGATTCCCATAAAGAAACGCCACGCGACCCGCGACCACAAGGCGAGATCCGCGCGCATGATATGACGATATTTCGCAGCCTCATTGAGCAAAACAAACTCGATGCGATTATGCCCGCGCACGTGATCTATACCGATGCGGATCCGCGTCCGGCCAGCGGTTCGCCGTATTGGCTGAAAACCGTATTGCGCGGTGAATTGGGTTTTAACGGCGTGATTTTTTCGGATGATTTGTCAATGGAAGGCGCGGCTATCATGGGAAGTTACGCTGAACGTGGCCAGGTATCTCTGGACGCCGGTTGCGATATGGTCCTGGTCTGTAATAATCGTAAAGGTGCAGTAAGCGTGTTAGATAACCTGTCGCCGATCAATGCACAACGTGTTACACATTTGTATCATAAAGGTTCATATTCTCGTCAGGAGTTGATGAGTTCAGCGCGCTGGAAGGCTGCCCATAAAGAGCTGGAACAGTTGCATATGCGCTGGCAGGAGCACAAAGAAGCTCGTTAATTCCTGCGGACGCGATGTCGAAGTGGTGAGGATACAATGATTATCTATTTACATGGTTTTGACTCAAACAGCCCCGGCAACCATGAAAAAGTGTTGCAACTGCAATTTATTGATCCGGATGTGCGTCTGATCAGTTACAGCACGCGTCACCCGAAGCATGACATGCAGCATCTGCTGAAAGAAGTGGATAAAATGTTGCAGCTTAATATTGATGAGCGTCCGCTGATTTGCGGTGTTGGCCTTGGTGGTTACTGGGCCGAACGCATCGGTTTCTTGTGCGATATCCGTCAAGTGATCCTTAATCCTAACCTGTTCCCTTATGAGAATATGGAAGGGAAAATTGACCGCCCGGAAGAGTATCAGGATATTGCAACCAAATGCGTTTCCAACTTTCGTGAGAAAAACCGCGATCGCTGCCTGGTGATCCTCTCGCGCCAGGATGAGGCACTGAATAGCCAGCGTTCAGCCGAGGAGTTGCACCACTACTACGAAATTGTCTGGGACGAAGAACAGTCTCATAAATTCAAGAACATCTCACCGCATCTCCAGCGTATTAAAGCCTTTAAAACCCTCGGTTAATCCCCCCTTCCGGCAGGTTATCTAACCTGCCGGTGTTATTTTTATCTTTGCGTTTCGCCGGGCATTGTTTTGTCTATTGACTACACTTGCTCATCTTTTAAGCATCAAAACTTGATGCACATCAATTTTGGTATGACCATTGAACCGTTCGTGTTATTCTCGACGTCAATGTCAGGTTGCAGGCACGTAACCTGTTGTTAAATAAAGGCTATTTTTATAACTTTTAATTAACAATTGGTTAATATTTTAGGGGGTCACGTTGACTACACCATTAAAGAAAATTGTGATTGTAGGCGGTGGTGCTGGTGGTCTGGAACTGGCGACGCAGTTAGGTAAAAAGCTTGGCCGCGGCAAAAAAGCGAAAATCACGCTTGTTGATCGTAACCATAGCCACTTGTGGAAACCGTTACTGCACGAAGTGGCAACCGGTTCGCTGGATGAAGGCGTCGATGCGCTGAGCTACCTGGCGCACGCGCGTAATCACCATTTCCAGTTCCAGCTCGGTTCTGTCGTCGATATTAATCGCGAAAGCAAAACCATTACGCTTGCTGAACTGCGTGATGAGAAGGGCGATTTACTGGTACCGGAGCGTAAACTGGCCTATGACACGCTGGTGATGGCGCTCGGCAGTACCTCGAACGACTTCAACACCCCGGGTGTGAAAGAGCACTGTATTTTCCTCGACAACCCACACCAGGCGCGCCGTTTCCACCAGGAGATGCTTAATCTGTTCCTGAAATATTCGGCGAACCTTGGTGCTAGCGGCAAAGTCAACATTGCTATTGTCGGTGGCGGGGCAACCGGTGTCGAACTCTCTGCGGAGCTGCACAATGCGGTGAAACAGCTGCACAGTTATGGTTACAAAGGCCTGACAAACGAAGCGCTGAATGTGACGTTGGTTGAAGCCGGCGAACGTATTCTGCCGGCGCTGCCACCACGGATTTCTGGTGCTGCGCATAACGAGTTGACCAAAATGGGCGTGCGCGTGTTGACCCAAACGATGGTGACCAGCGCCGATGAAGGCGGTCTGCACACGAAAGAGGGCGAATACATCAACGCCGATCTGATGGTGTGGGCGGCGGGTATTAAAGCGCCGGACTTTATGAAAGAGATTGGCGGGCTGGAAACCAACCGTATTAACCAACTGGTGGTCGAGCCAACATTGCAAACCACCCGCGATGCGGATATTTACGCCATTGGTGATTGCGCTTCTTGTGCGCGACCGGAAGGCGGTTTTGTACCGCCGCGTGCGCAGGCAGCTCACCAAATGGCAAGCCTCGCTCTGCATAACATTCTTGCGCAGGTCAAAGGTAAGCCGCTGAAATCTTACGTCTATAAAGATCATGGCTCGCTGGTTTCACTGTCGAATTTCTCGACTGTGGGTAGCCTGATGGGCAACTTGATGCGTGGTTCGATGATGGTTGAAGGCCGCATTGCGCGCTTCGTGTATATCTCGCTGTACCGTATGCACCAGGTCGCGCTACATGGCTATTTCAAAACTGGCTTGATGATGCTGGTCGGCAGTATTAACCGGGTGATTCGCCCGCGCCTCAAATTGCACTAACGCTGTTCTGCTCCCTGCGGCTTTATCTGCCCAGGGAGCAGCATATCCCCCTGTCGGTGGCGTTAAACCGCTCGGATAACTCTGAATGTCGCTATTTTCATACCTACTATCCCTCTTTTTACGCTCTTTCTGATTGGCTTCCTTGCTTGCGAAGTTGCAAAATTGTTACCAATAGCAACCAGGGAGAGAATCCTGATGAATAAATCAATGTTAGCGGGTATCGGTATTGGCGTGGCCGCTGCACTGGGCGTTGCCGCAGTTGCCAGCCTGAACGTGTTTGAGCGTGGTCCTCAGTACGCGCAAGTGGTTTCTGCGACGCCAATCAAGGAAACGGTTAAAACGCCACGTCAGGAGTGTCGAAATGTGACAATGACGCATCGTCGCCCCGTACAAGATGAAAACCGTATTACCGGTTCTGTTCTTGGCGCAGTAGCGGGGGGCGTACTGGGACACCAGCTTGGTGGCGGTCGCGGTAAAGATGTTGCTACTGTGGTCGGCGCATTAGGTGGTGGTTATGCGGGTAATCAGATTCAGGGTGGGATGCAAGAAAGGGATACCTACACCACCACTCAGCAACGTTGCAGCACCGTGTATGACAAAAGCGAAAAAATGCTTGGCTATGACGTGACGTATAAAATTGGTGACCAGCAAGGAAAAATCCGCATGGATAAAGATCCCGGTACGCAAATTCCGCTGGATGGCAACGGTCAGCTTGTTTTGAATAACAAAGCGTAAAACAGAAGTACTCTGCATGTTGGCTCCTCATCGCTCAGGCTGAGGAGCCTTTTTTCATTAAAAAAGCCTCACATTTCTGCAAGGCTTTAATCAATTAAATAAAGTCATGTTGGCGAACCAGCAGCAGGCCTGTTATCACAATTGAGATAAACGCAAACAGTACTGAACCACCCAACAAAACCCACAGACCAAATAATAATGTTATTACTATTAACACTTTAATGAATGGTAATAGCAAAATCATCTCCATTTTCCTTCTGCATGTGTTAAGCACAGGTAAATACCCTTTATCCTCGAAAGTCGTTCAATACAGCACTTAGGGTGAGAGCAAAGGAAAGTAAGTACGCAGTTGCATCATCATGATGCTCATTATTTGTATCACCCGCACTAATCATTAGCCGCGCAATAATGACAATTAAGAATAGCAAAGCAGGGGGAAATGCTGATAGGTTTTACCTATTATTGAAATGTGATATCTCTATCACAGAGGCGAGATGAGACGGTTTCCCGTCTCATTTTTTTTCAGGCTTTGATCAAATCCGGCCACAGCCGCAGGGTGGTTTGAATAATTTGCAGAAGTTTTTCACAACTCGCGCCTTCACGCGCGCTGATGGACATACCCTGCAAAATACATCCTAAAAACTGCGCTAATGCGAGCGTGTCAACTGCTTGTGGAATTTCACCGCGTAGCTGGCGAGCTGTGAGGAACTGACGTAGCGTCTCTTCCTGCTGCGCGTGTCGCGATTTTATGGTGTTCGCAATCGCCTGTGACGATGCCGCCAGCGTCGCCGAAGTGTTGATCATAAAGCACCCAGCGGGCGTATCCGTGCTGGTAAAACACTTGGCCACGGCGGTGAAGTAATCCCGCAGCGCACTTTCCACAGATTTTTCTTCGCACAACAACTGTGCTTCGTGCTGACGCGCGAACCGGGTGATGTAACGATCGAGGACGGCGCGAAACAGCCCCTCTTTATTGGTGAACTCGGCGTACAGCGTCGGCGCTTTCGCGCCGGTCGCTTCGACGAGATCGGATAATGATGTGGCTTCGTAACCATGTTGCCAAAATAGCGTCATGGCTTTGTCGAGCGCCGCTTCCCTGTCGAACACTTTCGGTCGGCCACGGCTTTTTTTGGTGCAACTGCTGACTTCACTGGTCATATCGCCGCCTAACCTTTGTTAGTTTGTTGAATGACCATTATAAAAATAATTACGGCAGATAACCAGCAGCAAATCAGCACATATTGATAAATCATATCTTTATGAATTTTAAATGAATTTAATTTTATTTAACGATCATTATAAAAATTCATTGACGCACGATGCAGATCACATCTACGATTTGTATATCGATCGTTAATTTAATGTTTAACGACATCCTTCATCTGCATCCAGGAAAGACATCATGAAAAATATCACTGCGCTGTTTACCGCTGCTGTACTGAGTGCTCTCTCTTTCGCCAGCTTCGCTGCCGTTGAAGTGCAATCTGCTCCGGCAGGCCAGCAAGAAGTCGCGACCGTTGGTGTGCGTGCAAATTCCAACCTCGCATCTGTTGAAGATCAACTGGCACAGAAAGCCGATCAGATGGGCGCTAAATCGTTTCGCATCACCTCTGTGACCGGCTCCGATAACCTGCACGGTACTGCTGTTCTCTACAAATAAGCGCAACACGACGCTATAGCTATAAAAAAGGCCCCACGAATTATCGCAGGGCCTTTTTTACGTCGGTAGGGCAGTTACATCACCTGTGGCGCATTTTCAGTCTGGCGGGAGATATCGACCGGCATCCCGGAACGCACTTCCATCACATGATTCATCACTGCTGCATCACTACGCGCATCATCTTTAAACGCTTGCATCGCGCCATTCAGCACGATGGGTAACGTTTTGGGATCATCGTTAATCGATTTCGATAGCGGCTGATGCACTTCAACCAGCCGCCTACCATCAGGCTCAACTGACGCTTTGATTGGCGTATTGATGATATTCACTGGCGTACCCGGGGAAACCTGGGCAAACAGGTTAGAAATGTCCTTGTCACGCAGGCGAATGCAGCCAGAGCTAACGCGCATACCGATACCGAAATCTGCGTTAGTACCATGCAGTAAATAGACGCCACCAAACGCGGCAAGGCGAATGGCATGGTGTCCCATTGGGTTATCCGGTCCGGCAGGCATCACCGCTGGCAGATCAATTCCCTGTGCTTTGTAGCGTGCACGAATATTCGCGGTGGGTGTCCAGGTCGGGTTCGCGCGTTTATCAGAAACCGTTGTGACCATGGTTGGTGTCAGCGTATCGCCACCCAGTTGACCAATGCCGATCGGGTAAACAGTGACTTCGTTTTTACCCGGCGGATAGTAATAGAGGCGCAGCTCGGCGAGGTTGATCACAATGCCTTTGCGCGGCACATCGGGTAGCAGCGTTTGCAGCGGAATGGTCAGTACGCTGCCCGCGCGCGGGACATACGGGTCAATACCCGGGTTGGCCTGCAAAAGTGCAAGGAAACCCACATTGTATTTTTTGGCAATCGCCTCCAGTGAACCGCCGTCGTTCTGCACGACATGAAAACGGTTCTCGCCAACGAGGCGACTGCCGGAAGGAGGTAAAGGCCAGGTATTAGCCTGTGCAGGTAGAGCAAGAGCGACAGTGGCAGCGGCGGCCAGCAGCGCGAGCCAGTGAAGGAAACGCGACGTTTTAATCATTACCATAATCCATGTAAATCATAAGGTTATTGCTATAAAGCTGTGTGATGGAATTATGGTAGGTCTGCGTGTAGGGAAATCCTGGAATATTGCAAAATATTTGTAAATGTTGAGGGAAGTAAAGGAGCCGGGTCGTGCGACCCGGCCTGGAGCATTTTTATCAGGCTACCGCGTTTTCGCCGAGCTGCTGCATAAAGTTACGAACCCAATCCATACGCGCTTTGCGCTCACTCAGGTCTTGCATAAATTTCAATCGCGTTGGGCCGTCCAGTCGGAAGTGTTGCGGTTGTTTCTGCAGTAAGCCAATCAGCCACGCCGGGTTGACATGGTTTTTCTCGTTGAACTCAATCATGCCGCCTTTCTCATTGCCTTCGAGCTTGCGGATCCCCAGTTTTTGCGCCTGCTGGCGCAAGCGGGCGATATCCAGCAGGTTCCGCGCCGCATCTGGCAACAAACCGAAACGGTCAATCAGCTCGACTTTAATCTCCTCCAGCGCGTTCTCATCTTTGGCGCTAGCGATGCGTTTATAGAAGGACAAGCGCGTATTGACGTCAGGAATAAAATCATCCGGCAACAGCGAAGGCATACGTAATTCAACTTCTGTTTGCTGGCTGGTGAGATCTTCCAGTGATGGTTCACGGCCCGCTTTCAGTGCATCGACCGCGTTTTCCAGCAGCTCCATATAGAGCGAGAAACCGATGGTTTCCATCTGCCCACTCTGATCTTCGCCCAGCAGTTCACCCGCGCCGCGAATCTCCAGATCATGCGTTGCCAGCGCAAAGCCCGCACCTAAATCTTCCAGTGAGGCGATGGCCTCCAGACGTTTTTGCGCATCGGTGGTCATGGCTTTAGGATGCGGCGTCAGCAACCACGCATAGGCCTGGTGGTGTGAACGTCCAACGCGCCCGCGCAACTGGTGTAGCTGGGCAAGGCCAAAGTGATCGGCGCGTTCAATAATGATGGTATTGGCGGTCGGAATGTCGATCCCGGTTTCAATAATGGTGGTGCACACCAACACATTGAAACGTTGATGGTGGAAATCATTCATCACCCGCTCCAGCTCGCGTTCACGCATCTGCCCGTGCCCGATGGCGATGCGCGCTTCCGGCACCAGTTCCGCCAGCCTGCCTGCGGCTTTCTGGATATTTTCCACATCGTTGTAGAGATAGTAGACCTGCCCACCGCGCAAGATTTCACGCAGCATCGCCTCGCGAACCACCAGGCTGTCGTACTCGCGTACAAAGGTTTTTACCGCCAGACGGCGCGCGGGTGGGGTTGCGATAATCGACAGATCGCGCATACCGCTCATCGCCATATTCAGCGTACGGGGGATCGGTGTGGCGGTCAGCGTCAGGATATCCACATCGGCGCGCATCGCTTTAATACGCTCTTTGTGACGTACACCGAAACGGTGCTCTTCATCGACAATTAACAGACCGAGATCCTTCATTTTGACATCGCTTTGCAGCAGCTTGTGAGTGCCAATTAGAATATCGATTTTCCCTTCTGCGGCCTGCTCCAGGATCTGCGCTTGCTCTTTGGCGCTGCGAAAGCGCGAAAGCATTTCAATACGCACCGGCCAGTTGGCGAAGCGATCGCGGAAATTATCGAAGTGCTGCTGAGCGAGCAGGGTGGTGGGTACCAGCACCGCCACCTGCTTATTGTTTTCAACAGCAAGAAACGCCGCGCGCATCGCGACTTCGGTTTTACCGAAGCCGACATCGCCGCACACCAGCCGGTCCATTGCCAGCGGCTGGCACATATCGCTGAGCACTGCGTTAATGGCCTGCGCCTGATCCGGCGTTGTTTCAAACGGGAAACTGTCGCAGAAAAGTTGATACTGCTCTTTGTCATGTTTAAAGGCGAAGCCCGCTTTGGCTGCGCGCTGAGCGTAAATATCCAGCAGCTCTGCGGCGACATCGCGCACTTTCTCCGCCGCTTTTTGCCGCGCGCGCGACCAGGCATCGCTCCCCAATTTATGCAGCGGCGCGTTCTCTTCCGCACCGCCTGCGTAGCGGCTGATTAAATGCAGCGACGAAACGGGCACGTACAATTTGGCATCACCCGCGTAGGTCAACATCAGATATTCACCTTTGATGCCGCCCGCTTCCAGCGTGGTCATTCCGGCATAACGTCCCACGCCATGCTCCAGGTGCACCACCGGCTGGCCGTCATGCAGCTCGGCGAGGTTGCGGATCAGGGTATCCGGGTTAATGGTGCGTCGCGTGTCCTGACGGCGACGGGCGACGCGCTCACCGAGCAAGTCGCTTTCACAAATCAGCGCCCGGCTGCGCAAGGTATCGATAAAACCGTGTTCTGCTGAGCCGATCATCAGATATGCGCCTGGCGTTTCGGCTTCGTCGAGACGCATGATGCGCTTCGGCGCAACTTTGATGCGCGCCAGCAGTTCGATTAACGCTTCGCGGCGGCCTTCACTTTCGACGGAAAACACCACCGGTCCGCCGAACGATTCCAGAAACTTACGCAGGTTATCGAGCGGTGATTTCTGCTGCGCCTGTACCGCCAGATCCGGTAACGACTGGTAGCCCAGGTTAACATGCGCGGCTTTGTCGGACAGATGTTCGGTTTTCAACTGGATCCGCGGCCATTTCTTCAACTCGATGTAGAACTCATCAACGCGAAGCCACAGCATTTCCGGCGGCAGAAGAGGGCGCATCGGATCGACGCCACGGTTCTCAAAACGCGCCTGCGTTTCCTGCTGGAAGCGTTCGGCACTGTTTTCCAGATTACCGGTGTTGACCAGCAACGTATTTGCCGGGAAATAGCTGAACAGCGGCGGCAGCGGCTCGCTGAAAAACAGCGGTTGCCAGTACTCGATCCCGGCAGGCAACGTACCTTTGCTGACTTGCTGATAGATATGTTCTGCGTCGCGTTTGACCTCAAATTTATCGCGCCACTGGCTACGGAACAGCTCAATGGCATTTTTATCGGTCGGGAATTCGTGCGCGGGGAGCAAGTTAATCGCCTCGACTTCTTCCAGCGTGCGCTGCGTATCAGCGTCGAACAGTCGCAAACTGTCGATTTCGTCGTCGAAAAAGTCGAGACGGAAGGGCTGCTCACTGCCCATCGGAAAGAGATCGAGCAGCGCGCCGCGCGTGGCGTATTCCCCATGCTCCATTACCTGATCAACATGGCGATAACCCGCGCTATCAAGCTGGTTGCGCAGCTCATCGCGCGATAAGCGTTGCCCCTTTTTCATCACCAGCGCATGGCCATGCAGGTAACTGTGCGGGCAAACGCGCTGCATCAGCGTATTCACCGGAACAATCAGCACGCCGCGCTGCATGGAGGGCAGTTGATATAACGTCGACAAGCGGGAAGAGATAATTTCCTGATGTGGCGAGAAGCTGTCATATGGCAGCGTTTCCCAGTCGGCAAGGTTCATCACCAGGTTATCGGTAAATTGACCAATCTCATCCTGCAAGCGCAGCGCGTTTTGCATATCCGGCGCAATCAGCACGACCGGGCCAGGATGGCGCTCAATGATTTCCGCAACTTCGGTGGCGCAGGCAGCACCTGTCAGTTCGCCAAACTGGCGCTGGTCGCCTGCTTTGACAGGCAGGGAATAACGGTATTGTTCAGGCATGGGGATATCAAGATCTCGTTATGGATATGCCCCCGTTATGGGGGCATATCCCTGATACGCAATACCATTATTATCTGTGATTAGGCGGCTTTAGCCAATACAACGCGCAGGATTAACGCGCTTGCACCGTCGTGAGATGTTTCGTTGGCGGCGTGAAAAAGAGATCGGCGAACAGCGCCGACGACAATTTTCGCACCATCAGCCCAGCCAGCGTACAAATCAGCAACGTGGCGAACGGATAGACTAACAGCAGCGCCAGTTCGACTGTTTGCGGCCACGCGCCCGCGTTCATCGGTTTGAGTAGCGCAAGGCTGATAGCCTCAATCAGAATGCGATGCGTGGTGTAAATCGCCAACGTATTAGATCCGACCACGTTCAGCAGGCTCTTTTCGTTGGGTGGAAAACGCTGCTCCAGCATCTGGAACAAACGCATAATGCCCACGATGGAAAGCAGGCACAGCGGCAGTGGCATATTGAACATCCACAACCCGAAAGCCACCACGGCCGCCAGCGCGAACAGCAACCCGTAACGGCGGATCGACACGGTTTTGACCCACTCCATTACGCTTGCCCCATACCAGGCGCCGAGCGAATAGAAAATCATATTGCGCACCACGCTATTCATCCCCCACCACGGCAGCGGCAGGTAATTAATCGCCAGGCTTGCCAGGATCATCAGCGCTAATACCGGCACTTTCCAGTTGCTAAGCAGTTTACAAAGCGTGAAATAGACCACCAGCGCATAGAGATACCACAAGCTGGTGCTGGCGGTGAGCATGCCCTGAAGGAACTCGCGCCAGTTCTCCGCGTAAGCCGCGTTGGCGGCATTACTCAGATCGCGCTGCGGCGCAAGCCAGTCATTAATCTGGCTTAGACCAGCCCATTGCAATACGCCCCACAGCGCCAGCACATAGACGATGCTCCAGATACGCTTATCAAGCGTATCTTTCCACGGTACATCGTCTATATAACGGCGAATGAGATAGCCGGAGATAAAAAAGAACACCGGCATACGAAACGGCGCGAGGTAAAGGTTGAAGTAAATCCAGCACTTAGAAAGGGTTTGCGACCACGGGTGCTGGAAAGTAGAAAGATGCGGGTAAAACGTGATGACTGAGTGATAAACCACAACCAGACAAATACATAACCCCTTGATTTGATTAATCCATAATGCTTTCTGTTTCATTAACATTGTTGCCTGTTTTGCCAAAATTCTGGCCGTTGATCCTGGTCATGCTGGAGGGCGATGTATTGGGGAAGTGTCTGTATTTGTTCATTTTCGGATTAAGGTGAGGGGGAGTTAACGGTCAACAGCCGTACAAACAAACGGAAATGCAAACTGGCCGATGGTTGTTTATTGGTTTGATTTCACGGAATTTTTCCGTATATGTCTGACGAATACTTACCGTTTCACTCATTTACGCTCTGTGCTTTCGCTTATATACTCCTCACTCTGCTATCAGCAACCAGACGGATTTCATGTACCAGCCTGTCACTCTTTTCATAGGCCTGCGCTATATGCGCGGGCGCGCAGCGGACCGCTTTGGCCGCTTTGTCTCCTGGCTGTCAACCATTGGCATCACCCTCGGTGTAATGGCGCTGGTAACGGTGTTATCGGTGATGAATGGCTTTGAGCGCGAGCTGCAAAACAACATCCTGGGGCTGATGCCGCAGGCCACCCTTACCACGCAAAATGGCTCATTGAATCCAGAACAGCTCCCGGCAAGTCAGGTCAAATTGCAGGGCGTAACGCGTATTGCGCCGCTCACCACAGGCGATGTGGTGTTACAGAGCGCGCGCAGCGTTGCGGTGGGTGTGATGATGGGCATCGATCCGGCGCAAAACGACCCGCTGACACCGTACCTGGTCAATGTCAAACAAAGCGACCTGCAAGCGGGTAAATACAACATTATCCTCGGTGAGCAACTGGCCGGGCAATTGGGTGTGAACCGTGGCGATCAAATTCGCGTGATGGTGCCGTCCGCCAGCCAGTTTACGCCGATGGGCCGTTTGCCCAGCCAGCGCTTGTTCACCGTGGTCGGCACGTTTGCGGCGAACAGCGAAGTCGATGAATACCAGATGCTGGTCAATATTGACGACGCCTCGCGCCTGATGCGCTACCCGGCAGGAAATATTACCGGCTGGCGTTTGTGGTTGAACGAGCCGCTGAAAGTCGATGTGCTCAGCCAACAGAAACTGCCTGAAGGTACCAAATGGCAGGACTGGCGCGACCGTAAAGGCGAGCTGTTCCAGGCTGTGCGGATGGAAAAAAATATGATGGGGCTGTTGTTGAGCCTGATCATTGCCGTTGCGGCATTCAATATTATTACCTCGCTCGGCCTGATGGTGATGGAAAAACAGGGCGAAGTGGCGATTTTGCAAACCCAGGGCTTAACCCCACGTCAAATCATGGCGGTGTTTATGGTACAGGGGGCCAGCGCCGGGATTATTGGCGCGTTGCTGGGTGCCGGGCTGGGCGCGCTGCTCGCCAGCCAGTTGAATAACCTGATGCCCATTATCGGCGCCTTCCTTGATGGTGCCGCCTTGCCGGTGGCAATTGAGCCGCTGCAGGTCATTGGTATTGCGCTGGTGGCGATGGCCATCGCGCTGCTCTCTACGCTTTATCCTTCCTGGCGCGCCGCCGCCACTCAACCCGCTGAGGCTTTACGTTATGAATAAGATCCTGTTGCAATGCGACAACCTGTGCAAACGCTATCAGGAAGGCAGTGTGCAAACCGACGTACTGCACGATGTCAGCTTTAGCATGGCGGAAGGGGAGTTAATGGCGATTGTCGGCAGTTCCGGCTCCGGCAAAAGTACGCTGTTGCACCTGTTGGGCGGGCTGGATACCCCGACCTCGGGCGATGTGATTTTCCGTGACCAGCCGATGAGCAAACTCTCCTCGACCGCCAAAGCGGAACTGCGTAACCGGGAGTTAGGCTTTATCTACCAGTTTCACCATCTGTTGCCGGACTTTACCGCGCTGGAAAACGTGGCGATGCCGCTGCTGATTGGCAAAAAGAAACCGGCAGAAATTAATGAGCGTGCCCGGGAAATGCTACACGCGGTTGGGCTTGAACATCGCGCCAGCCACCGTCCTTCAGAGCTCTCCGGCGGCGAACGTCAGCGTGTGGCGATTGCCCGCGCGCTGGTCAACAACCCGCGCCTGGTGCTGGCGGATGAACCAACCGGGAACCTGGATGCGCGTAACGCGGACAGCATTTTCGAACTGCTGGGCGAGCTGAACAAAATGCAGGGCACCGGGTTTCTCGTGGTAACGCACGATCTACAACTGGCGAAGCGCATGAACCGCCAACTGGAAATGCGCGATGGCCGCCTGAACTCTGAAGTCACCCTGATGGGGGCCGAGTAATGGCTTCCCCCCTCTCTTTACTGATTGCGCTGCGTTTTAGCCGGGGCCGCCGCCGTGGCGGCATGGTCTCACTGATTTCGGTGATCTCCACCGTTGGTATCGCGCTGGGCGTAGCGGTGCTGATTGTCGGATTAAGTGCGATGAACGGTTTCGAACGTGAGCTGAACAACCGCATTCTGGCGGTAGTACCGCACGGTGAAATCGAACCGGTGAATCAGCCGTGGACTAACTGGGATACGGCGCTGGAAAAAGTGAAAAAAGTGCCGGGCATTGCCGCCGCTGCGCCCTATATTAATTTTACCGGGCTGGTGGAAAGTGGTGCGAACCTGCGTGCGATTCAGGTGAAAGGCGTTGACCCGGTGCAGGAAACGCAGCTCAGCGCCTTGCCGAAATTTGTACAGGGTGACGCCTGGCAAAATTTCCGTGCCGGTGAGCAGCAGATCATTCTGGGTAAAGGCGTGGCTGATGCACTGAAAGTGAAGCAGGGCGATTGGGTCTCCATCATGATCCCCAACTCCGATGATGCGCATAAACTGCTACAACCGAAGCGCGTACGTTTGCATGTAACCGGTATTCTGCAACTGAGCGGCCAGCTTGATCACAGCTATGCAATGATCCCGATGCAGGATGCGCAGCAATATTTGGATATGGGCGGCAGCGTCACCGGTATCGACATCAAAGTGAATGATGTGTTTAACGCCAACAAACTGGTGCGCGACGCCGGTGAAGTGACCAACAGCTACGTCTATATCAAAAGCTGGATCGGTAAGTATGGCTACATGTACCGCGACATTCAGATGATCCGCGCCATCATGTATCTGGCGATGGTACTGGTGATTGGCGTGGCCTGTTTTAACATTGTCTCGACGCTGGTCATGGCGGTAAAAGACAAGAGTGGCGACATTGCTGTGCTGCGCACTCTCGGGGCGAAAGATGGGCTTATTCGCGCCATTTTCGTCTGGTACGGTCTGCTGGCGGGCCTGCTTGGCAGCATCAGCGGTGTGGTGATCGGCGTTGTCGTGTCGTTGCAATTGACGCCAATCATTAACGTGCTTGAAAAGCTGATAGGCCATCAGTTCCTGTCGGGAGATATCTACTTTATCGATTTCCTGCCATCGGAGCTGCACCCGCTGGATGTTGTCTATGTGCTGGTGACTGCGCTGGCGTTGAGTCTGCTGGCAAGTTGGTATCCGGCGCGCCGGGCGAGCAATATTGATCCTGCAAGAGTGCTGAGCGGGCAGTAATTCCGCGTGGAACGGGCCACAACGAAGGAGTGGCAATGAATTACGGATTTGATATCGGCGGCAGTAAAATCGCGTTGGGCGTCTTTGACGCCAACCGGCGCTTACAGTGGGAAAAGCGCGTCGCTACCCCGCACGAGAGCTATGAAGCGTTTCTGCGCGCCATTGCCGAACTGGTTGCCGAAGCGGATGCGCATTTTGGTGTGAAAGGCAGCGTTGGCATCGGCATTCCCGGCATGCCGGAAACCGCCGACGGCACGTTGTATGCCACGAATCTTCCCGCCGCCAGCGGTCAACCGCTGCGCGCCGACCTCACTGCATTGCTTGAACGCAATGTGCGTATCGACAACGACGCCAACTGCTTTACGCTCTCCGAAGCCTGGGATGACGAATTCCGCCAGTATACGCTGGTGATGGGGTTAATCCTCGGCACTGGCGTTGGCGGTGGGCTGGTGGTCAATGGTAAATCTGTTCCTGGCCGTCGCTTTATCACCGGTGAGTTTGGCCATATCCGCTTGCCGGTCGATGCGCTGGGGCTGATGGGCTTTGATTTCCCGCTTACCCGCTGCGGCTGCGGAAAAATCGGTTGTATTGAAAACTATCTCTCTGGTCGCGGTTTTGCGTGGCTGTACAGACACTTCTATCATCAATCTTTGTCAGCGCCGGAAATCATTACGCGCTGGGAACAGGGCGATGCGAAGGCGCTGGCGCACGTGGAACGTTATGTGGATCTGCTGGCAGTGTGTCTGGGCAATATTCTGACCATCGTCGACCCGGATCTGCTGGTGATTGGCGGCGGCTTATCGAATTTCAGCGCGCTGACCCGGCTGTTGCCCGCGCGCATTGCGCCGCATCTGTTACCGGCAGGCGATGTTCCGCGTATCGAACGCGCGCGCCACGGCGATGCAGGCGGGATGCGCGGCGCGGCCTTTCTTCATCTCACTGACTAATCTGAGAGGATGCTATGCAATCGCGACGTTCACATCATCTCAGCCGTTTTCGCCGCAACAAACGCCGTTTGCGCGAGCGCTTACGCCAGCGAGTTTTTTTCAGAGACACAATGGTGCCAGACGTAATGGAAAAACCAAGAGTCGTTGTTCTGACGGGAGCGGGCATTTCCGCTGAATCCGGTATTCGAACCTTCCGCGCGGCAGACGGGCTGTGGGAAGAGCATCATGTTGAAGATGTCGCGACGCCGGAAGGTTTCGCCCGTAACCCGCAACTGGTGCAAACCTTCTATAACGATCGGCGCAGGCAACTGCAACTGCCAGAGATTGTGCCGAATGCCGCGCATCTGGCGCTGGCGAAGCTGGAGCAGGCGCTGGGCGATCGCTTTTTGCTAATCACGCAAAACATCGACAATCTGCACGAGCACGCGGGCAATAAAAACATTATCCATATGCACGGCGAACTGCTGAAAGTGCGTTGCTCGCAAAGCGGGCAGGTGCTGGCGTGGACGGGCGATGTCACTCACGATGATAAATGCCACTGCTGTCAGTTCCCGGCACCGTTGCGCCCGCATGTGGTGTGGTTTGGCGAAATGCCGCTGGGGATGGACGAGATCTACAGCGCGCTGGCAATGGCGGATGTGTTTATCGCGATTGGTACATCCGGACATGTCTATCCGGCTGCCGGGTTTGTGCATGAAGCGAAACTGCAAGGCGCGCACACTGTAGAGCTGAACCTGGAGCCCAGCCAGGTTGGCAGCGAGTTCGAAGAGAAACATTACGGGCTGGCAAGCCAGGTTGTGCCGGAATATGTCGAAAAGCTGCTGAAAGGGCTTTAACCATCACCGCCACCTTTTTTAGCTAAGAGGATGGCGGTTTAGCGCGTTTTTTACTGATCTGTTCGCCACGCGCCAGCTTGTGACTATCGTGAAAATCTCCGGTAAGTTCCCCGTAAGACAATGACCCTGATGATAGCGTTTCCACCGCTAACAGGAGCATCATCATGGTTGTTGTGCCACGTTGTGTTGTCGCAGCAAGTCTCGTGTCTGTTGTCTTTACCGCCCAGGCCGAAGAACCGCCGGTTTGGGGCGTCGGCGTCGGCGTCATTAGCACGCAAAAGCCTTACCAGGATAGTGACCGTCAGTACACTCCGATCCCCGTACTGCACTATGAAAACCGTTATTTCCGCTTTTTAGGCACGGCGGCTGAAGTTAAATTGCCCGCGCTGCAACTCAGTGAAACCCAACAGCTCAATATCGGTCTAATAGCCCGTTACGATGGCGCAGGCTATTCGTCCGATGATGCCGATATCCTGAAAGGGATGGACAAGCGCAAAGGGGGATTCTGGGGCGGGGCGGGCATCGAGTGGCAAAATTCGGTGGTGAATCTGTTTACCGACTGGACGCACGATCTTTCCGGCAATAGCAGCGGGCAGCGTTTACGCCTGGGCGCAGAAAAAAGTTGGCATCTGAGCGAGCAATTTACGCTGACGCCGCGCCTGGTCGCCAGCCGTTATAACAGCAGCTATGTCGATTACTACTACGGTGTGCGCAGCAGTGAAGCACGACCATGGCGGCCTGCGTACCGTGCGGATGCTGCTATTAACACCGAAATTGGCGTACGCAGCCTGTACGCGTTCAATGAGCATCACTCGCTGATGGTTGATGTGGAAATGACGCTGCTGGCGTCGGAAATTAAGGACAGCCCGCTGGTGGACAGGACTAACGAAAATCGCATCTTTATGAGTTATATGTACTATTTCTGATGAGCCGAATATTACTGATTGAAGATCACGACCATCTGGCGCGTCTGATTGCCAAAGGGCTGGCGGCGGCGGGGATCGCGGCGGATATCGTTGGGCGCGGCGATGCGGCCTGGACGGCAATAGCGCAGGTCACCTACCAGGGGCTGGTGCTTGATCGCGGCTTGCCCGATGGCGACGGTCTCCAGTTGTTGCATCGCCTGCGCCAGGCACAGGTTGTGATCCCTTGTTTGATCCTCACCGCCCGTGATGCGCTGCACGATCGCGTAGAAGGGCTGGAGGCCGGTGCAGATGACTATCTTGCCAAGCCGTTTGCCATGGAGGAGTTGGTGGCGCGTGTACGTGCTTTGTTGCGCCGTCCGGCGCAAAGCCAGCCGCTGCAACCGGCGTGGGGTGATTTAACCCTCTCGCCGGAAGCCAGCATCATGCAGTGCGGCGAACAGCATATTGCGCTGGCACCTGCCGAGCTGCAAATCATGTTAGCGCTGGTGGGAAAGCAGGGCGGCGTCGTGCGCCGCAGCCGGATGGAAGCCGCCGGATGGGGCTTAAGCGATGCGGTGACGCCGAACGCGCTCGACGTCGCGCTGCACCGGTTAAGGCGCAAGTTAGCGGCGATTGGTTCGCGCTTGCAGATTGTTAACCTCAGAGGATTGGGCTATGCCATCCGGGAAAAAACGTTGGCTGAATAGCCTGGCGCTGAAGATCCTGCTGGCGTTTATCGCTGGCGCGCTGCTGAGTATCGCGTTGCTGGTGCTGTCTGGCAGGGTGGTGAAAGAGCGCTTACCGGGGATGGATCTTTCTGACTACACCCACAGACTGGCTCAGGAATTACAGTTTGATTCGCGCGGACAGCCGACCGGGTTCAACAACGGCGACCAATATCCCCTGTGGATCTACCAAAGCATCACCGATGATGTGGCTTATCGCGTGCTGGATGACGAAGGGCGAGTCGTGCTGATGTCACCTGGCGCGCAGCACTGGCCGACGCTGACACCGCAAGTATCACGAGAGTTTAAATTCACGCTTAACGGCATGATTTACGATGGCGCGACCGAACCGTATGTTCTTGCTGGAAAAACGTGGTGGATCCAGATGGCCGCCAGCTCGCGCATTATCGATTTTCTGCATCGCGGTTTCGCCTTACCGTTTATCCGCTTCGGTATTGAGTTGTTCAGCCTGGTGTTGCTGGTGGTGTTTGGGCTGTGTGCGTGGGTGACGTTGAAATATTCCCTGAAACCGCTGCGTAATGTTTCGACGGAGGCGGCGCTTATCTCACCGCGATCGCTGGATGCTCGCCTGCAAACGCACGGTGTGCCGACAGAGATTTCCCCACTCATCGACAGCTTCAACCAGGTGCTGGCTCGGCTGGAGAAAGGGTATCGCAATCAGCAGGATTTCCTGGCGAAGGCGGCGCATGAGTTAAAAACGCCGCTGACGCTGATACGCGCAGAAGTAGAATTGATGGATCAACAACTCGATGCGCGCGAACCGCTCTTGTTGCAGGTCGAACATCTGGCGCGCCAGGTTCAGCAGTTATTACTGCTGGCTGAGGCCAGTGAACCACTTAGCTACCAGTTTGCTCAGGTTGATGTGCAGGCGGTTGCCCACGATAGTGTGCAGTTTCTCCAGCGCATTGCCGCAGACGCACAGGTGTCGTTGACCTTATCAACGGCAGACGATCCGCTACGCTGGCGCGCTGATCGCGGGGCATTATTCACCCTGCTCAAAAACCTGATTGAGAATGCCATCCAGCACGCGCCGCCCGGTACGGTAGTGCAAACAGTCGTTAGCGAAAACGGGTTTACGGTGCGCGATGTCGGGTCGGGCGTGGCAGAAACCGAGTTGCCATTGCTGTTTTCGCGCTTCTGGCGCGGCGCGCATCGACGCGATAGCGGGGCGGGATTGGGGCTGGCGATTTGCCATGAAATTGCACTGGCGCACGGCTGGACGCTGCAAGCGGAAAATGCCCGTCCTGGGCTGCTTCTGACTGTGTCGACCGGGTGAGTTACCCGGTCGACAATAGCGTTAACGGCCCGCTTTTAGCTTCTGGTAATACTCTTCATAAATGGCGCTGGCGCTACCGACATCGTTTTGCCATTCACCTTTCTGGATGGTTTCGGCATCCGGATAGAGAGATTTATCGTTTGCCACCTCAGGTTTGAGCAGCTTACGCGCCGCCAGGTTTGGCGTCGGGTAGCCGATGGTTTCCGCAACTTGTTTGGCGATTTCCGGGCGCAGCAGGAAGTTAATCAGCTTCAGGGCGCCATCGACGTTTTTCGCGTTGGCGGGAATGGATAAGCTGTCCATCCAGAAAATACCACCCTCTTTCGGCCACACGACCTCCAGCGGTGTTCCCGCCTGGCGCGCAACCCAGGCGGAGCCATTCCACACCATACCGAGGTTCACTTCGCCTTCCATATACGGGTTCGCCGGGTTATCGGAGTTGAACGCCGCCACGTTTGGCATCAGTTTTTGCAACTCTTTATAAGCCGCTTCAATCTCTTTCACATCGGTGGTGTTGCCGGAATAACCGAGTTTGCGCAGCGCCATCTGGAACACTTCGCGCGCATCATCGGTTAACAGCAGGCTGCTTTTGTATTCCGGTTTCCACAGATCCGCCCAACTGGTGATGGTTTTCACATCAATAGCGTCAGTGTTGACGCCAATCGCCGTTGCACCCCAAATATATGGAATCGAGTAATCGTTATTCGGGTCGAACGGTTTGTTAAGCATCTCCGGGTCGAGATTGTGAAAGTGAGTCAGCTTCGTTTTGTCTATCTTCTGGATCATGCCCTCTTTGCGCATTTTGTCCACAAAGTAGGTCGACGGCACTACCAGATCGTAGGCGCCTTCTTTGTAGGTCTTGAGCTTGGCATACATCGTTTCATTCGATTCATACGTCGAATAGATAACCTTGATGCCGGTCTCTTTGGTGAACTGCTCCAGCAGGCCCGGCGGTACATACTCAGTCCAGTTGTAGAAATAGAGTGTGTTGTTGTCGTCGGCGTGTGCGGCGCTCATACCGAGGGCAAGTGTGCCCGCCGCGAGCAGGTGGCGTGACCATTTTTTCATTCAAACGTCCCCTGAGTTTGCGCCTGTTTTGCAGGCGATTTTATTTGCCATTCCGGGGCTGGACAGTGCCCTAACGCCTCAGGTACTGCGGCTTCTGCGCGCTGTCCGCCCCGAACTGGCTGCATCAGTTACGCCTGGTGAGGCAGGCTTTTTGTTTTCGTCGTATCACGCGCAATCAACTGGCTGGCAATCACCAGCACCAGCGACAGCACGAGCAGGATCGTCGCCAGCGCGTTCACTTCTGGCGATACACCGACTTTGACCATCGAGTAAATCTTCAATGGCAGAATTTCATACCCGGGTCCGGTGACGAAAGAGGAAACCACGACGTCATCCATCGACAGGGTAAAGCTCAGCAGCCAGCCTGCGGCGACAGCGGGCATCGCCAGCGGCAGGATGATTTTGCGCAAGATAGTCATTTCGCTGGCACCCAAATCTTTAGCCGCTTCCAGCATCCGCACATCAAAACCTTTCAGCCGTGAGAACACCGTGACCACCACAAACGGCAGGCAGAAGGTGATATGGGAAAACAGCAGCGACCAGAAACCTAACTGCACGCCGAGCAGCATAAACAGCACCAGCAGCGAAATTGCCATCACGATATCCGGCGACATCATCACCACAAACAACATGCCGCTAACAAACGGTTTGCCGCGAAAACGGTAGCGGTAAAGCGCCACGGCGGTCAGCGAGCCAATCAGCGTCGCGAACGTTGCCGACAGTACCGCCATCGTTAGCGAGTGTTGCGCCGCCTGCAGCAGACTGTCGTTATTCATTAACAGGCTGTACCACTGTGTGGAAAAGCCCTGCCAGTTGATGCCAAAGCGTGAGCTGTTAAAGGAGTTGACGATCAAAATAATGATCGGGATATAAAGGTAAGCGTAAATGGCGGTCATAAAACCGCCGCGCAGCAGTCGACCGATCATTCTAGCTCCACCTTTTTATTCAGCAATCGCGCGGCGCGCCAGTAAACCAGCAGCATCAGCCCCATCACGATAGTCAGCGTGATACTGGTTGCCGATCCAAACGGCCAGTCGCGGATGTTCAGGAACTGGCTCTTAATCACGTTGCCGATCAGCAGGTTTTTTGCGCCGCCCATCAAATCCGAGACGTAGAACAGCCCCATGGCTGGCAGCATCACCAGCAGACAACCGGCGACGATCCCCGGCATCGTCAGTGGAATAATGATACGGATAAACGTTTGCAGCTTGCTGGCGCCGAGATCTTTTGCCGCTTCCAGCAGCGGCTTATCGAGCTTTTCGATACTGGAGTAGAGCGGCATCACCATAAACGGCAGCAGAATGTAGACCAGCCCGATAATCACCGCGCCGGGGGTAAACATAATACGCAGCGGCGTGTCGATAACCCCTAACCACAGCAGGAATGCGTTGAGATAACCTTTGGTGCTGAGGAAAATTTTCAGCCCATAGATGCGAATCAGCGAGTTGGTCCAGAAGGGGACAATCAGCAAAAACAACAGTAGCGGGCGCACCTTTGCGGGCAGTTTCGCCAGAAACCAGGCGAACGGATAGCCCAGCGCCAGACACGCCAGCGTAGCGATAAACGCCATATTGAGCGAGTGCAGCAGCACATCGAAATAGAGCGGATCGAGCAGCATGGTGTAGTTATCCAGCGTGAAGACCAGTTTGACGAAGTTAGCGTCGTCGCGGGTCAAAAAGCTGGTGGCGATGATCATCAGGTTGGGCAGAAAAACAAACAGTACAAGCCAACCGACGATGGTCGCGATCACTCCCTTCTGGAATTTACTTGTACTCTTCATCAGCCAATACGACCTCCCAACTCTCTACCCAGTTGATGACCATTTTCTGGTCCAGCGAGTGGTCAAAATCTGGATCGTCTTCATTAAAGAACTCGCTGACCATCACCATTTTGCCGTTTTCCAGCTCAACCATGGATTCCAGCGTCATTCCTTTATAGTTACGTTCGCGCACATAGCCAATCAGCCCGTCGGTTTCGCCAATATCATGGATCTCTTCGACACGTAGATCTTCCGGGCGCAGCAGCACGTTCAACTGCTGGCCTTTTTCCACTGCGAAGTTGACATAGATGTTGCACTCGCGGCCTTCTACATTTGCCCGCACGCGGCTGTCGTCCAGACGCGCAATCACCGTGGCGCTGAAGATATTGATTTCACCAATAAAACTGGCGACAAACAGGTTTTTCGGCTCTTCATAAATTTCACGCGGGGTGCCGTCTTGTTCGATGCGTCCGTCGCGCATCACCACGATGCGATCTGACATGGTCAACGCTTCTTCCTGATCGTGGGTCACAAAGACAAAGGTGATACCGAGCTTGCGCTGTAAGGCTTTCAGTTCATTCTGCATCTGCTTGCGCAGTTTATAGTCGAGCGCGGAGAGCGATTCATCCAGCAGCAGTAAACGCGGTTTATTGACCACCGCGCGAGCAATAGCGACGCGTTGTTGCTGCCCACCGGAGAGCTGGTGCGGTTTCCGTTGGGCGAATTCATCGAGCTGCACCATACGCAATGCGTCTGTGACGCGCGGGATAATGTCTTGCGCCGGGGTTTTTTGCATCCGCAGGCCAAATGCCACGTTTTCGAACACGGTCATATGCGGGAAGAGGGCATAACTTTGAAAAACGGTATTCACATGGCGGTGTTCTGCCGGAACGTGGGTGATATCCTGGGCATCAAGATGGATATGGCCGACATCAACGCTTTCCAGCCCGGCGATCAGGCGCAGAACCGTCGTCTTACCGCAGCCAGAAGGGCCAAGCAGCGTCAGAAATTCGCCGTTATTAATGGTGAGATTAAAATCAGAAATAACATTCTTGCCATCAAAGCTTTTGCGAATACCGGCCAGTTGCACCAGCGGCGAACGCGAACGCGATTGTGTGTTCAATTATTTACTCTGTCCCGTGTTTGCGCATCAAAAGCGATATCCGATGCGGGGTTTGTGATGAACCACCTTTAGGGTTGTGCACGATTTAAGGGCTGGCATTCTACGGCAAACCCATGAAATCGCCAATTGTTGTTCTCTTTTGACCGCGCAACCCCGTATGTTCTCAACAATACTGATTACGCAGCGCGCAATTTTGAAAATATTCCCGTTTACGGGGTAAAAGTGACCTGACGCAATATTTGTCTTTTCGCGCTTACTGATAATGTTGTGACATTTTGTAGGGGGGCTTCATGGACAAACTATTAGAGCGTTTTTTGCAGTACGTTTCTCTGGATACTCAATCAAAGCCCGGCGTCCGCCAGGTGCCAAGTACAGACGGCCAATGGAAGCTCCTGCGTTTACTTCAGAACCAGCTGGAAGAAATGGGGCTGGAAAATGTGACGTTAAGCGATAAAGGCACGGTGATGGCAAAGCTGCCGTCGAATGTGCAAACGCCGGTTCCGGCCATTGGTTTTATTTCTCATGTCGATACCTCGCCGGATTACAGCGGTAAGAATGTTAACCCGCAAATCGTTGAAAACTATCGCGGTGGCGATATTGCGCTGGGTATTGGCGATGAGATCCTTTCGCCAGTGATGTTCCCGGTGCTGCATCAAATGCTGGGCCAGACGCTGATCACCACCGATGGCAAAACGCTGCTTGGCGCGGACGATAAAGCGGGTGTCGCCGAAATCATGACCGCCCTTGCGGTACTGAAAAAGAAAAATATTCCGCATGGCGATATTTGCGTCGCCTTCACGCCGGATGAAGAAGTGGGCAAAGGGGCGAAGCATTTCGATGTTGAGAAGTTCGGCGCGAAGTGGGCGTATACCGTTGATGGCGGCGGCGTAGGGGAACTGGAGTTTGAGAATTTCAACGCGGCGTCGGTGACCATTAAGATTGTTGGCAATAATGTGCATCCTGGTACGGCGAAAGGGGTAATGGTTAACGCCTTAACGCTCGCCAGCAAAATTCATGCGCAGGTGCCGGAAGAGGAGAGCCCGGAACAGACCGAGGGCTACGAAGGTTTCTACCATCTCACTAGCATTAAAGGCACGGTTGATCGCGCCGAAATGCACTACATCATCCGCGATTTTGACCGCAAAAACTTCGAAGCGCGTAAACGCAAGATGATGGAGATCGCCAAAAAAGTAGGGAAGGGCCTGCACCCGGACTGCTATATCGAACTGGCGATTGAAGACAGCTATTACAATATGCACGAGAAAGTGGTCGAGTTTCCGCACATTCTGGACGTGGCGCAACAGGCCATGCGCGACTGCGACATTGAGCCGGATCTGAAACCGATTCGCGGCGGCACCGACGGGGCGCAGCTCTCATTTATGGGGTTGCCGTGCCCGAACCTGTTTACCGGCGGCTATAACTACCATGGCAAACACGAGTTTGTGACGCTGGAAGGCATGGAGAAAGCGGTGCAGGTGATTGTTCGTATTGCCGAACTGACCGCCAAAGGCGAGTAAACCCTCTCATATTGCCCGGTGGCAAGTGCCTCCGGGCAAATATCAGGCATTAATCTTCGAAGAACCAGTAACCGCTGTTAACCAGTGCTGCAAGCATAGCGAGGAAAGAGGGATCTTCCAGCGCATCGCCGAGCAGCTCACCCGTTAGCACAATATGGCTGGCGAGTGCCTCCAGCGCCGGGCGATGCGGGGAGTTGATCCGCTCGCCGTTGGCGAACACATCCTCACCGATTCGCAACACGCGCAGACCGCCAAGGCGCACCAGTTTGTCGCCTTGTTGTAGCGCATCGTAAATCTCATCCGGTTGATAAGGCGGCTCTGGTGGCGCGACATCCAGTTCGTGGCGTGACTGGGAGATAAATTCGCCCATCCACTCGCTGAACTGCTCCGGTTGATTAATCAACCCGAGCATCATTTCGCGCAGCTTATCCAGCTCTTGCGGCAAAATATCTGCCGGATGGTCACGTAACTGCACGTCCGGATCGCTGTAACGTTGGCTACCCAGCTCGCGTTGCAGAACATAGTCGGCGAAGCCGCTTATCAGCTCGCGACCGCTTGGCGCACGGAAGCCCACCGAGTAGTTCAACGAGTTTTCCAGCGAATACCCTTCGTGCGGGAATTCAGGCGGAATATAGAGGATATCGCCCGGCTCCATCTCTTCATCAATAATGGCCTCGAACGGATCCACCTGCAGCAGATCCGGATGTGGGCAGTGCTGTTTCAGCGCCGTTTTCTCGCCGACGCGCCAGCGACGACGACCGGTTCCCTGAATAATGAACACATCATACTGATCGAGATGCGGGCCTACACCGCCGCCGGGTACAGAGAATGAGATCATCAGATCATCTGTGCGCCAGTCGGGCAGGGCGCGGAACGGGCGCATCAGCGCGGCGGCCGGTTGATGCCAGTGGTTCACCGCTTGCACCAGCAGCGACCAATTGTTCTCGCCCAGGTGATCGTAACTTTCAAAAGGACCGTGCCCGACCTGCCATTTACCCTCAAGATGGCTAACCAGGCGGCTGTCCACTTCATTTTCCATTGCCAGCCCTGCCAGTTCATCGGGGCTTATTGGGTCGACGAAATTCTTAATGCCACGCTTCAGCACCACCGGGCGTTTTTGCCAGTAGCGTTGAATAAAGTCTGGCCAGTTTATTTCTACGTGATATTCCATATGCGTTTCCGGCAATTAATCAGTGGCTGAATAAAGGATCATAGTAATGCTGATATGTCATTTTGTCTGCGTAACGATGTGACAGAAAAGTAAAAAGGAGCCGTAAAGGCTCCTTTTTGTTCTTTTTGTTTGCTTTGTTATGGCGAAAGATTACTCGTTACCCGTCATCGTCTGCTGACGGCCAAAAATCACTTCCATTTTCGCCCCACCCAGTAGACTTTCGTCAGTCAGTATCTGCCCTTCGTATTGATCCAAAATCTCCCGCGCCACCGCAAGGCCAACGCCCTGACCGGGGCGTAACGTATCAGCGCGTTGCCCGCGATCGAACACCATCTCGCGTTTTGCCGAAGGGATCCCCGGGCCATCATCTTCCACCAGAATATGCAGTGTATCGTCGCTCTGCCTGGCAGAGACTTCGACAAACTCCAGGCAGTATTTGCAGGCGTTATCCAGCAAGTTGCCCATCACTTCCATAAAGTCGTTTTTCTCACCGACAAAACTGATTTCCGGTGAAATATCGAGCGTAATGTTGACGCCTTTACGCTGATAAACTTTATTCAACGCCGAGGTCAGACTATCAAGTAAGGGCGCGACCGGGTGCAGTTCCCGGCTGAGCAAACCGCTGGAACCGCGCATGGTTGCCCGGTGCAAATAGTAGCCAATTTGCTGAGAAATTCGGCTGATTTGCTCCAGCATTACCGGCTCTGCGTCGCTAACACTCATCTTCTCGCTGCGCAGCGATCGCAAGGTGCTTTGCAGCACCGCTAACGGTGTTTTCAGGCTGTGAGTCAGATCGGTAAGCGTGGTGCGGTATTTGTCATACCGTTCGCGCTCGCTTTTCAATAGCTGGTTGAGGTTGCGCACCAGACTGGTGAGCTCGCGGGTGGTTTCCGGGTTGAGCTGCTCACGATGGTGTTCTTCGAGTTCGCGCACTTCGCGCGCCAGATCTTCAATTGGTCGCAAGCTCCACCACGCCGCCAGCCATAACAGCGGCACTACTAACAGCAGGTTGGCGGCGAGCACGTAAATGAACCAGCTCCACACCATATAAGAGCGTTTAAGCTCAATGGGAATGGTATCGACCACCACAATGGTTAACTGCGGCATGTGCGCCGTTGCCGGATAGATATTCACCGCCACTGAGTGCGTCATTTCGGAGTTGCTGTCATCGTCGCGGATCTCTTTCAGCTTCTGGGCAATCGAGTGGTCATCATCAACCAGCGTTCTGCTGTTATCGACATCGGCTTCTATCTCATGAAAGCCGTTAGCGGTAAGCCAGTCCGGTTTAATGAGGTTTTGCAACCACGGAACGTCTTTCTGTGACCACATCAATTTACCTTGCTGATCGTAAATCAGCGCCACGGTCGGGCTTTGCAAATTAAGCGTGTCGGGCAGATTCACACTGAGTTTATTGTTATCCCAATGCGCCAGGGTATAGAACAGATTGCTCTCGCCACGCAGCAGGCGAAAGGTCGTTTTGTCGAAGCTGACGCTATAACCCACCAGCGCCACCATACCGTAGGCCAGAGAAAGCACCATTACGACGGCGGCCGTGGCGAGTAAAAAACGAACCCGCAGAGAGAGCGGCAGGAAGTGCCGCAGAAGGCGTCTCATTTTGGCAATTCGAACAGGTAGCCCTGGCCGCGCACCGTGGTGATGACGTCATCAGGATAGAGCGTCTGGATTTTTTTACGTAACCGCCCCATCAATACGTCGATGGTGTGGCTTTCGCGCAGTTCGGCGTCCGGGTAAAGCTGTAGCATCAGCGAATCTTTGCTGACCACTTTGCCGCTGTTGCGGATTAGCGTTTCCATAATGGTGTATTCGAAAGCGGTGAGCTTTACCACGTCGTCATTAATGGAGAGTTCGCGGCGGGAGAGATCTACCTGGAACGGCGGCATGGAAATCAGTTGAGATGCGAGGCCGCTGTTGCGGCGCATCAGCGCCTGGATACGCGCCACGACTTCTTCAATGTGGAACGGTTTGGTGACGTAGTCATCTGCACCGGCACTCAGCACTTCCACTTTGTCCTGCCAGCCTTCACGCGCGGTGAGCACCAGTACCGGCAGCGTGACGTCATGGCTGCGCCAGCGGCGAATCAGTGACAGGCCATCTTCATCCGGCAAGCCGAGATCAACAATGGCGATATCCGGCAAGTGTTCGTTAAGAAAGTAATCCGCTTCCTTTGCATCTTCTGCGGCGTCTACTTGATGTCCCAACTCCTGCAACTGAACCTTTAAATGGTGACGCAACAGAGCATTATCTTCCACAACGAGTACGCGCATCGTCAGAACTCTCCATATATTTTTGATATAAATAGTTTAACGCTGATTGTGGTGCGCAGGGGATAAACATTTCTTAAACCGGGGGAGAAAGAAACCCTCTTTCGCGGCGGAAAGAGGGCGAACAGCAACTTCGGGGTATTATTTCAACTCATCAACCATAGTGATGGCTCGACCAATATAGTTGGCCGGGGTCATCGCTTTCAGGCGCTCTTTTTCGTTTTCCGGCAGCGCCAGGCTGTCGATAAATTGTTTCATGCCTTCGGCATCAACGCGTTTACCGCGCGTCAGCTCTTTCAGTTTTTCGTACGGTTTTTCGATCCCGTAGCGGCGCATTACGGTCTGGATCGGCTCGGCCAGCACTTCCCAGTTATGATCCAGCTCGTCCAGCAGGCGATCGCGGTTCACTTCCAGTTTGCTTACGCCTTTCAGCGTGGACTGGTAGGCGATCAGCGCATAGCCGACGCCGACGCCAAGGTTACGCAGCACGGTGGAGTCGGTCAGATCGCGCTGCCAGCGGGAGACCGGCAGTTTGCTGGCCAGGTGCTGTAGCACGGCGTTGGACAGCCCAAGATTGCCTTCTGAGTTTTCAAAATCGATCGGGTTAACTTTGTGCGGCATGGTTGAGGAACCAATCTCACCGGCGATAGTTTTCTGCTTGAAGTGGTTCAGCGCAATGTAACCCCATACGTCACGGTCGAAATCGATCAGGATCGTGTTGAAGCGCGCCATACAGTCAAACAGCTCGGCAATATAATCATGCGGCTCAATCTGCGTGGTGTAGGGGTTCCACTGAATACCCAGCGAGGTGACAAACTCTTCGCTGAACTGATGCCAGTCCACTTCCGGGTAAGCGGCAATATGGGCGTTGTAGTTGCCGACCGCACCGTTGATTTTGCCCAGAATTTCCACCTGGTTAAGCTGGCGGAACTGGCGCTCCATGCGGTAAGCCACGTTCGCCATCTCTTTGCCCAGCGTCGACGGTGTTGCCGGCTGGCCGTGGGTACGGGAGAGCAGTGGGATATCACGGTATTGAACGGCCAGATCTTTTACCGCCTCGATGATCTTGCGCCAGTACGGCAGGATCACTTCGTCGCGCGCGGTTTTCAGCATCAGCGCGTGAGACAGGTTGTTGATGTCTTCTGAGGTGCAAGCGAAGTGGATAAATTCCGAAACGGCGTGCAGCGCCGGGATATCTGCCACTTTTTCTTTTAGAAAATACTCTACCGCTTTCACATCGTGGTTGGTGGTGCGCTCGATAGTTTTGATGCGCGCGGCGTCTTCCTCGTTGAAGTCTTCCACGATTTTATCGAGGTAACCGTTTGCGTCGGCAGCAAAAGCAGGAACTTCCTTGATCGCCGCGTGTGTCGCCAGTTTTTGCAGCCAGCGTACTTCAACCTGAACGCGAAATTTCAGCAAACCGAATTCGCTGAAGATGCCACGCAGTGCGCTGACTTTATCGCCGTAACGTCCATCAACAGGGGAAACGGCGGTCAGGGAGGATAATTCCATAAGTCACAACTCCGGGAGGTTAACAATGAGCGAGAATTTGTTTGGCCTGCGTCGACAGGCGATTTCGGGAAAACATTAACTGTAGACGACCACCGCCAACCTGGTGCCACAGTACCGCAGCGCGGATACCGGCAAGCAATGTGGCGCGGACTTTCGCCTGCACTTGCGGGCTTTGCAGCACGGCAGGCGAGCCGGTGACCTGAATACGCGGTCCCAGCGGGCTGATAACGTCGACATAGATGGCGGCCATTGCGCTGAGCAGCGTTTCGGACTGCAGGTCAAAATGCTCAAGCTGACGCTGTAAACCGGCGATGCGATTACCGAGCGTCTCCATCGCGCCTTTGCTGGCAGCAAGCTTGCGCTCCAGCACCATCATACTAAGTGTGTAGCGGGTCAATTCACCGTTCAGCCCCTGGCGGTTGCTGGCGTTCAGCACGCCGAGCAGCGTTTCTAGCCCGGTGCGCAAGTTGGTTTCGCTGCCGCCAAAGACGCCTAAGGTGGAGTCCGGGTTCAGGTCGATTACGCTATTTAACGAGACATGCAGCGCGTCAGCGTCACAGTGTCCCTGGTGCGCCAACTGCTGCACCAGACGAGCCGACTGGCAGATTCCCGCCAGCGCCAGGGTTATATCGTAATAGTTCTTCGCCACACTCACTCCTTTTGTGCCCGCGGAGGCATTGCTGCCACGGGCGTTGGCCAGTCCGGTTATGCTAAATGTCGTTATTAAAGGGGGAGCGGCAGACGCTGCTCAATAATTCCACCACCGAGGCACACTTCGCCCAGGTAGAATACCGCAGATTGCCCCGGTGTCACGGCGGCAACCGGTTCATCGAAGCGCACGTCAATGCGGTCATCATCCAGCGCGGTAACCGTGCAGGGAATATCTTCCTGCCGATAACGTGTTTTAACCGTGCAGCGCAGCGTGCCTTGCAGCGGCTCGCGATCGACCCAATGCAGCTGTTGCGCGATCAGCCCAACGGACATCAGGCGCGGGTGTTCATGACCCTGAGCGACAATCAGGATGTTGTTTTCAACGTCTTTATCAACCACATACCACGGCTCTTCGCTGCCTTCTTTCGTACCGCCAATGCCCAGTCCTTTACGCTGGCCGAGTGTGTGGTACATCAAGCCCTGATGCTCACCAATCTCTTCACCGTCGACGGTGAGGATTTTACCCGGCTGCGCGGGCAGATAACGGCCGAGGAATTCGCGGAATTTACGCTCGCCAATAAAGCAGATACCGGTCGAGTCTTTTTTCTTCGCCGTAATCAAACCCAGTTCTTCGGCGATTTTACGCACCTGGGGTTTTTCCAGCTCGCCCACCGGGAACAGGCTTTGTGCGATCTGCTCGTGACCGAGCGTATAAAGGAAATAGCTCTGATCCTTATTGCCATCGAGACCGCGCAGCAGGCGGCTTTTGCCGTCAACGTCGGCGCGGCGCACATAGTGGCCGGTGGCAATATAGTCGGCGCCCAGATCTTCGGCGGCGAACTCAAGGAAAGCTTTAAATTTGATCTCTTTGTTGCACAGAATATCCGGGTTTGGCGTGCGTCCGGCTTTATATTCAGCCAGGAAGTGTTCGAACACGTTGTCCCAATATTCTGCGGCGAAATTGACGGTGTGAAGCTCAATGCCGAGCTTGTCGCAAACGGCTTGCGCGTCGGCAAGATCTGCCGCCGCGGTACAGTATTCCTCGCCGTCATCCTCTTCCCAGTTCTTCATGAACAGGCCTTCCACCTTGTAACCTTGCTGTTGCAACAGGTAAGCGGAAACGGAAGAGTCGACACCGCCGGACATGCCGACGATCACTTTTTTTGGGCTATCAGACATAGAATACTCGCGACTAAGAACTTCAGGGCGGCGTATTCTAGCACGGGCTGGCGAGTCAGGCATCCCCTGTAAACGGCCAGTTAAATTCTGCGATGATTTCCAGCGGCAGGCGCTTGCCGGTCTGGTAGCAGCGGATGCTCTCCGCAACCAGCGGCGAACGCAGGTTTGTCGCATTCAGGATCTCGTCGGCGGTGACCCAGTGACAGCAATCAATATCGCTGTCATGCGGCTCAGTGGCGCACATTTCGTTAAGCTCGACGGCAAATAAAAAACGCAGGAACGGGGTGCGATCCGGAGCCAGCCACTGGTGCATGCGGATAAAATGCTGCGGCTCGGCACGAATACCCGTCTCTTCCCACAGCTCACGTTTTGCCGCTTGTAGCAGGGTTTCGTCAGCTTCGAGGTGGCCTGCGGGTTGATTCCACAGCGCCTTGCCGCGAATGGTTTCTTCAACGACCAGAAATTTACCCTGCGCGTGTACCACGCAAGCGACAGTAACATGGGGTTTAAACATCATAGTCTCCCTGATTAAGCGTCACGCCATTCGCCAGTGGCAAGGTTATCCAGCGTGTAGTTTCCCATAGCGTAGCGGATGAGGCGCAGGGTAGGGAAGCCAATATGCGCAGTCATGCGCCGTACCTGGCGGTTACGGCCCTCATACAGGGTAATTTTCAGCCAGGCGGTAGGAATCGATTTGCGCTCGCGAATGGGGGGATTCCGCGGCCACAGCCAGCCGGGTTCCTCTACGCGCTCAATGCCTGCCGGCAGTGTCTGCCCGTCGTTCAGCGTTACCCCGGCGCGCAGTGCCTCAATAGCTTCCTGAGTCGGTTCGCCTTCCACCTGCACGTAATAGATTTTGCCGGTGCGTTTGCCCGGCTGCGTCAGGCTTGCCTGTAACGCGCCGTCATTTGTTAGCACTAGCAGTCCTTCGCTGTCGCGATCCAGGCGGCCTGCGGCGTAAACACCCTGTAGCGGAATAAAATCTTTTAGCGTGCTGCGCCCGGCTTCGTCGGTAAATTGCGGCAAAACATCGTAGGGTTTATTGAACAGAATCACGCGTTTTGGTTGGTTTTGTTGTTCAGGCCTGGTGGCTTGTCGTGAGCTGAATCGCTTAAGGCGGTGATTTCTAAAAGAAGTTTTGTTCATGGTATTTTCAGTAGTTATCAATTGCCGCATTATAGCTGAATCACGATTGCCTTTCATGGAGCCTGAGTATCGGTTAGTATGTTTGGGCTCATTACAATTCATTAACAAAAACGGTTTGCTCTGTGTGAATCACGTAACAGGTGAGCGGACGCAGTCTGAGCGCCCCGCATGAAGTCAGCGAGCAAACAACCAGAAGCGCTCGAAGGAGAGGTGAATGGAAAGCAAAGTAGTTGTTCCGGCGGAAGGTAAAAAGATCACCCTGCAAAATGGCAAGCTCAACGTTCCGAATAACCCGATTATCCCGTTCATTGAAGGTGACGGTATCGGCGTGGACGTGACCCCGGCGATGCTGAAAGTGGTGGATGCCGCTGTGGAGAAAGCCTATAAGGGCGAGCGTAAAATTTCCTGGATGGAAATTTATACCGGTGAGAAATCTACCCATGTTTACGGCCAGGACGTCTGGCTGCCGCCTGAAACACTTGATCTGATTCGTGATTATCGCGTTGCGATTAAAGGCCCCCTGACCACGCCAGTTGGCGGCGGCATTCGCTCCCTGAACGTTGCGCTGCGCCAGGAACTGGATCTGTACATTTGCCTGCGCCCGGTACGTTACTACGAGGGCACGCCGAGCCCGGTAAAACACCCGGAACTGACCGACATGGTTATCTTCCGTGAGAACTCAGAAGATATTTACGCGGGTATCGAGTGGAAAGCCGACTCTGCTGACGCAGAGAAAGTGATTAAATTCCTGCGCGAAGAGATGGGCGTGAAGAAAATTCGCTTCCCGGAACATTGCGGTATCGGCATCAAGCCGTGCTCCGAAGAAGGTACTAAGCGCCTGGTGCGCGCCGCGATTGAATACGCAATCACTAACGACCGTGATTCTGTAACGCTGGTGCACAAAGGCAACATCATGAAGTTCACCGAAGGCGCGTTCAAAGACTGGGGCTACCAGCTGGCACGCGAAGAGTTCGGCGGCGAGCTGATTGATGGCGGCCCGTGGCAGAAAATTATGAACCCGAAAACCGGCAAAGAGATCATCATCAAAGATGTGATTGCTGATGCGTTCCTGCAACAGATCCTGCTGCGCCCGGCAGAATACGACGTTATCGCTTGTATGAACCTGAACGGTGACTACATCTCCGACGCCCTGGCGGCGCAGGTTGGCGGTATCGGTATCGCCCCTGGTGCGAACATTGGCGACGAGTGCGCGCTGTTCGAAGCGACTCATGGCACGGCGCCGAAGTACGCAGGTCAGGATAAAGTGAACCCGGGTTCTGTGATTCTCTCGGCCGAAATGATGCTGCGTCACATGGGCTGGACTGAAGCGGCTGACCTGATCGTTAAAGGCATGAGCGGCGCGATCAACGCCAAAACCGTGACCTACGATTTCGAACGTCTGATGGAAGGCGCTAAACTGCTGAAATGTTCAGAGTTTGGTGATGCGATTATCGCGAACATGTAATCCGCCTCGCGGGTTAAACAAGAACGGGAGCCGATTGGTTCCCGTTTTTTTTTGGGTTATATACCGGCCTAATTAAAAATAAGAATCCGCTATATGGTTGAGGTAATAAACATTATTTATTCTAATAATGTGTGCTCGCTTTTGAGGTATAAAGATCATGTTTAAACGTCGCACTCTTAATGCTGCACTTGCGGCGGTGATTTCTTTGTTCGTATTTTCCGCGCCTGTGTTCGCAAATCCGGGAAACGGAAATGGTAATGGAAACGGCGGCGGCCATGGCAACAGTAATGGCAATCATGGCAATAGCGGTAGCCATGCTAATAAAGGTAATAGCCTTTCCTCCGATGACCAGGTTAACCGTAAAAACTATGGAAAGCCGGATCATGTTGAGTCAGATATTAGTGTCTCGCGTGCCCGTTCTCTGGCAGTCAATTACGGACTAATCGGCTATCAGTCTCTCCCGCCGGGGATTGCGAAAAATCTTACTCGCGGCAAACCCTTGCCTCCAGGAATTGCTAAAAAAGCGGTACCGGCATCCATGCTTGGTCAACTGCCATATTATCCCGGTTATGAGTGGCGTATTGTCGGAAATGATCTGGTTCTGGTCGCGCTGAGCACCGCTATTGTTACTGCGATCATCAATGGTGTTTTTGATTAACACGGCTCGTGTTTTACCCGCAAAGCCTCGCAACGTGCGGGGCTTTTTTATGCACCAAGAAAAGAAAGTTATGAGCTTTGTAAATACTTAATAAGGTCGTTTTGATATTGAAATTTACCAAACGAAAAGGCAGCGATTGAAAACTCCCTTTCGATGTTCAGTGAGCGCTACGCTTCGCGTGCCGACTGACGGGTGGAATATTTTTTGACTTAAGGTAAATCCAGGCCGGCGGAATATAATTGTCAGTCGCTATTTGTTAAATTAGTCCCATTTAGAATACAAGCATTACACAAGGATGATGATAAAAATTAATGCCGGATATGTGTTGCTATTGGTGACGTCATTATTACTCTCGTGTTGTACAAAGACCGGTTTTGCAACGCAGCGCGCAGAGGCGAACGCAGAAGTAGATAATAGGTTTGCCGAGTATAAAGGGATACATGCAACAGCGCCGGAAAACGATATTAATCGTTATGCAGGGCAGATCAAATCGGCGACTGAAAGCCATTTTTTTGAGGCTGATCGTTACGCCGGGAAGGTATGTACGCTGCAAATCAGGCTTGCTGAGAATGGCGCACTAGAGGATGAGCGGTCGATAGGCGGCGATCCTGAACTTTGCAGCGCGGCTATTATCGTTATCAGGCAAGCGAGGCTCCCGAAACCACCTTCACCGGCTGTTTATGAGGTCTTCAAAAACGCGACGCTGGAATTCAAACCGTAATAAATGATGCCGGAGTGCGTGGATAAGCGACACACTTATTCGATATTGTCTGCGGGTGCAAAGGGC
Source organism: Kosakonia sp. YIM B13571 (assembly GCF_042788095.1). Taxonomy (NCBI): domain Bacteria; kingdom Pseudomonadati; phylum Pseudomonadota; class Gammaproteobacteria; order Enterobacterales; family Enterobacteriaceae; genus Kosakonia; species Kosakonia sp. YIM B13571. The sequence goes on from NZ_JBHZPL010000002.1 coordinate 40,972, forward strand.
AGAAAATTACTCCTGCACCAGCCACATGTCAGACTCTTCAAACATCTCCTCAAGCATACGGTTGAGCTTTTCACGATCGCTTTTGCTGGCGTCGCTGTTCAGGCCATTGGCCTGCATCGGTTTTACGCGCACATCGGCATCAGGAAAGATGCGGTGCACACGCTTAGTTAATTCTTCGAGAATAATCTCTTTAGCGCCGGGTAAACCCGCAACATTACGCTTGTCATAAACCAGTTCAACAAACACAAGGCAGCCCTTTTTACTGTTTTTTCGTACAGCACTTATACTGGATGAAAAGCCAGTATTCAAGCGAAGAATCCGTTTGCGTTCAACGAGGGGGCGATCTTTGGGCCGTGATGGAAGGCGTTGCACAAAAAAAATCCCGCACGAAGCGGGATGGTCAGGCGAGTTTAATTGCTGCTCTTTTTCTTTTTAAAGTTCTCATCGTTTATCACATGCTGGAACGAATCCAGTATCAAGCCTGAGATCCGCAATACATCTTCGGGATGGTCGAGATAGATTCGCGTGCCATCATGCTCCAGCCCCGCTCGTGCCACTTCATTTAAAGCAATAGGCGTCAATTCGATGGGCAACTGAAGAGATGAGCGATTTTTCTTATCATAATAACGAACAATCCAACGGTTGGTTTTTCCCTGATAAAGCACGTTGTAATACGACTCGGTATCTTTGGATTGCAAATCTTTTTCCGGCCCGATAATCGAGACAATTTTTTCATATAACGCGCGTTCATTATGCGTCGTAATAATGTTGGGATTATCCGGATCAATATGATCCGCTTTTTCATCAATCGATACCGCTTCATCGATGCCCTGGTTTGCCAGCTCTTCCCGGATTGGCTGATGGGCGGTAAGCCCGGAAACCACCATGGCGCTGACGGAACGCTGAACCGCCTCTCTGACCAGCGGGGTGATCGCATCAATAAACCGCTGATTGAGCTGTCGACCAATATTGGCGCGTGAGGCGACATACCGAACAAATTCTGAATCCACCTCTTTCAGGCTGGAGGTAATAACTTTAGAGAATGAGGAGATATAGACACTCTCTTCAGCAAGCGTTCGTAACGCCTCCGGTTTGAATTTATCGTGGCGAAAGCGGAAGAGTTGTTCGGCGTCTGCATCGGTAATGTCGTCCATGCGAATGCGCAAAAATGGCGTGGGATCCATAATGTTTTTTTCCTGCAGATCGGTAAAAAAACGCCACTCCTGGCCATTCGTAATTGCGGAAATCGTCACTTCCGGCGTGCAGTTAAAGTATCGGGAAAGCTGTGGGCAGTGATTATCGATTTTCTCTTTATACGGTTTTGCTTCGATGAACATGACGGGGACACCCTGGCAAAACAGCGCATAATCAACACGTTCGCCCGCTTTAACACCGGGAAAGTCGGCACCATATTCCGCTCTGACTTTTTGCGGATCGTAAGCATTGAAGCCGAGAATATCTAAAAAAGGCAGGATCAGCGCTTGTTTGGTGGTTTCTTCCGTTGTGCAGTGAATGCCAACGTTTTTGACATGTTCGATATGGTTTTTAAGTCTTAGTTTGAAGTTTTCCATTTCTTTCCCATAACCTTAGAGTGTGTAGTCACTCAAACAGAATCAACTATATCGGGTTAATAATGCTTATCTTCATGTAGCTGCTATTTTAGTCTGGAACGAATTAACTCAATGCTTAAATGGTTATAACTCACTTGTGTTTTTCTTTTTTAGTCAGCGCTTACTGATGCTGAAAATAATTCATTCCTTAGGATAGTATTACGACGAAAATAAGTAATCTCACCAAGCGTCTGGATACTCCATGATCCAGATCATCATTGGCAGATGAGGCAACGCGAATCTTTATTTCGATCGCGATAATGTTTGCGAGTTAACAAATTTGAATGTGAATTCAATCCCCGTGGTAGAAATATCTTATCTTCAGGCCGATATATTTTAGCGCGAGCCAGCCCCAATGCTCGATTGCATAAAAGCCGGGTAAACCTACGCCAATAGCGGCAACAGCAAACAAGCCATGAAGTGCGCTATTTTTAGCTCTCTGGTTCATAACGCGCATGGAGGCATTATCATCGATAGCCCCTGAATATTGCCTGATCACCAGACCGGTGATAAAGACTGTCATAAAGACATATGCCAGCGTAATGATAAGACGAGCATTAGCTTAATTAATTTCACTTAAATCCCAGGTTTCGGTAAGCCTTTGGAGACACCATAGGTAGTGCCAGTCGACTCTTCAACCACAGTTTGTGCGTACGCCTGTGCGCCGCTGCTGCTGTGTGGTAGTGTTGTAGCTATAAGTTATGTGTATCGTTTTACAGGAGTTGTTGTGTTTGCTGAATATGGAGTTCTCAGTTACTGGTCCTATTTTATCGGTGCCATTTTCATCATCTTACTGCCGGGACCGAATACCTTTTTTGTATTGAAAACCAGTGTTGCCCATGGATTAAAAAATGGTTACGTTGCGGCTAGCGCGGTGTTTATTGGTGATGCAGTTTTGATGTTCCTGGCCTATACAGGCGTTGCCACACTGATTAAAACCACGCCAGTATTGTTCAACATTGTTCGCTATCTGGGGGCGTTTTATCTGCTCTACCTTGGCATTAAAATGTTGTACAGCACGCTTAAACGCAGTGCGAAAGAAGAGGGCCATCACGACGTGCAAAAAGGCGAAATCTTCAAGCGTGCGCTGATATTAAGCCTGACGAATCCGAAAGCGATTTTGTTTTATGTGTCCTTCTTTGTGCAATTTATCGACATTACCTATGCAAGACCTGGAATGTCATTCTTTATCCTCGCCAGTACGCTGGAGCTGATCAGTTTCTGCTATTTCAGTTTCCTCATTGTTTCAGGTTCGTATCTCACACAGTGGGTAAAAACCAAGAAGAAACTCACCCGGTTGGGTAACTCACTGCTGGGGCTGGTTTTTGTTGGTTTCGCTGCACGGCTGGCGACACTGCAATCCTGAACCCTGGGGCAATAAAATGCGTTTCTATATCGCAACTTACCGAAATGCTTTCCGCTGTAGTTATATATTGAGTGGGAAACAACTGGCCAAATTTATGCTTTATAGCGTTGTGGTTTTTGCGCTGTTGATTGGGCTGTATCTTTTGGCGTGGCAGGTCGTGATCTATACGCCGATGATGGAGTATTTAACCGCACCAGGCGTGATGCAATTTTCAACCTATGCTGTCCATTTTTTCCAGGTCATTGTCTTGCTGCCCATGGTTATCCACCTTTTGAAAATGATGGCCGCTTATTTTTTTCGGAAATAGTTATTCCTGCTCAATGACCTGAGAATACTCACCGCTGAAAAGCCACGTCTGAATACGTGGCTTTCACGGGCTTATTGCGTTAATTCAGGCATATGATCCATTACAAACTTCAACACCTTCTCTCCATCCATCGACGCGAAAGGGTAGCTTTCAATAATGGCAATGGGCGCTTCTTCAGCAATGTGGCTTTTGAGCTCATCAAGTTTGTACTGGATGTGCGGTGCAACTAAAAAACAGTCAAAAGCAGGGGCGACGCTGGCGAAGTTATCCACACCGACAGCACTGACGAGCAATGAATAACCATGCTCATTAGCCGCTTTTTGCATCTTTTTGGCCAGTGATGTAGCGGTATTGCCAAAAAGACAACATATCAATAATTTTTTCATAGGTGCCTCCTGTGGTAGTTGCGACCACACTATGCCCGCCGTTGGCGAGAAAATGAGCGCAATATCCAGGTTTACACCACTTAATACGAAAGTTTATGCAGGCATGATTCAAAGCAGTTTATTCATGTTATAGCCAGTAATCTGGTAACCATTCGCTTCATAGACTTTCCTGGCATGTTCGTTTTCGGCCGCCACGCGAAGTTTAATTTGCCGAATTCCCGCTGCGCTAAGTTTTGATTCCAGGCATTGCATCGCCTGGCTTCCAAGACTTTTGCCGCGAAAGGCAGGACGGAGAAAAAAATCATAAATAAAAGCGGATTTATCGATAAAGTCAGCCCTGTACCACAGCGATCCCACAACCTGTGTGATGCCGTTGTCGACAAACGTAATGGTCGTCAACGAATGGCCTGGTGTTTTCTGCGCCGCAGGCAAACTTGTTTCGATTTCTCGCTTGGCCTGTTCTGTCGCCTCCGCGAGAGATAAACGATAATTTGCTGAAATTTCAGCCGCATAATCAGGGACAAAATAAGCAACAAAATCAGCGAATTCAGCCGCTGACATGGGACGTAACCGAATCATTTTCAACCTCAATATGTCATCCGGGTGTCTTACGCCCGGATCTTTTCTCGCATAGGATTACTGAAATACCGATATCGCTTCCGCCAGGCGAATGGCCTGCTGGTTCATGCGACCGGTCGCTTCCGCTCCTTCTTGTACTCGTTGCGCATTCTGGTGGGTGATCTTGTCCAGATCCTCCACCGCCAGGCTGGCTTCACTCAAGGCCGATGCCTGCTCGGCAGTTGCCGCGCTGATCTGTGCTATCAGCGAGGTCACATTTTGCACTTGCTTAACGATTTCCTTCATGGTTTTTCCTGCGTCGTCTGCCAGTTGACTGCCGGAATTAACATGCGTAACGCTATTTTCAATCAACGCCTTGATTTCGCTGGCGGCACGCGCGCTGCGCTGTGCCAGACTGCGTACCTCTCCTGCAACGACGGCAAACCCTTTACCTTGTTCACCTGCTCGCGCTGCCTCAACCGCCGCGTTCAGCGCCAGAATGTTCGTCTGAAACGCGATGCTGTCGATAATACTGGTGATACTGGCGATTTGCCGTGAGCTTTCCGCAATCGCCGACATCATTTCTATCATCTGGTGCATCACCTGACCACCTTGCTGCGCAGCATCGCGCGTCCCTTGCGACAAGACGGTGACTTCGGCGGCTGTCTCCCGATTACTTTTTACCGTGGCGGTTAATTCATTCATCGTCGCGGCCGTTTGCTCAACGTTTGCCGCCGCCTGTTCTGTCTGGCGGCTCAGGTCATCATTCCCTTGCCGCAGAGACTCCGAGGCTTTTAAGACGGTCATCGCCTGGCCGCTGACATCGTTGACCAGCCAGCGGAACATCAACCCGAGCTGGCTGATCGCGCGCAATGTCATACCGACTTCATCTACCCGATTGAGTTGATCTACTTGATGTGCTTCGCCACTGGCCACTTGTAAAGCCTGGCGGCACAAGCGCTCGATCGGCCGGACAATTTGCAGCTCCAGCCAGATATTGATACACAGCAGCAGTAGCGTCATGAAACTGGCGAAACTGACCAGTTGACCGGGCGTCAGATCATGCCCCCAGGCAGCGGCAAGGCTGAATAGCAGCGCGATGATCAACGCTGAACGTAGCCGCCAGCGTAGAGGCATGGTGACAAACAGTGAGCGCCAGCGCATCAAGCCCGTGCGGATAATCAACCCTTTATGGAAACGTTGGCCGCTCTCCTGGCCTTCGCGAAACTGGCGATAAACCTCTTCGGCGGCAGTGACTTCTTCTGCCGCTGGTCGGGTACGCACCGACATGTAGCCCTTCACTTTACCCTGACGAATTACCGGAATCGCGTTAGCGCGCACCCAGTAATGGTCGCCATTACTGCGACGGTTTTTTACCAGCGCTGTCCAGGGTTCTCCCTGTTTCAAGGTCGACCACATATCGGCAAACGCCTGCTTTGGCATATCCGGATGGCGCACCAGATTATGCGGCTGGCCTTTGATCTCTTCCAGCGAGAAGCCGCTGACATCAATAAATGCATCATTGGCATAATTGATGTAGCTCTCCGGATCGGTGGTGGACATTAACGTTGCATCATTATCGAAAACGTACTCTTGCTGTGTAACGGGTTCATTGTTGCGCATAGTGAGTATTCTCGAGAAAAAGGGAGGGCATTGGAAATTTCTAAATTCTTATATCTATTTACGGCATGGTTCACTCAGAGCTTTATATTTTTTGACACGCTTCTGATAACCGTAAAACAAAAAGAGGTTTTACGCCATAAACATAGCCATACAAAATAAAAGTGCTTTAATTATGTCCGGGTGAAGAAAATATTCTATATCCTGAATTTTTATCACCTGGTCAGAAAGATCGTTTCTGGACACGCTAGATAGTTAGTGTGCTGACGAATATTTAGGATAAGGCACATAAAGAAATAGCTGAATCGTTCTCTGGCTCACTAAAAACAGCAATGAGCATTTCCGCTGCGTACGGATTCAGCTAATCTGAAATGAACAACAACGAAAGGATTTTTCATATGAAAGGTACTGTCGTTCATCACGAACACCGTATTGGTTTTATTGTTATTCGCGACGAGAAGGGAGAGTTCGCTGTCGCGGAGCTACTGGGGAGCTACGATGTTGAAAGGGGCGATGTCGTGTCCGGCGAGTTGCAGACCAGCGGCGGCGGAACGTTATTCAATGAGACGCAAGATGAGTCGATGGATGTTTTTATGAAGGGGCACGGGCTATCGGAACAGGATGCCATAAGCTATATCCTGCGTACTCATTAAACAGCGCCAGCGTGCGTGGCTCGCCCCTTGCGGGCGAGTTGACGCTAACCTTCACATTTTTATCAGGTCGGGCATTTTCCACCTGAAAAGACGTTTTTCTGTTGCCATACAGAACCTTAAGTTAAATTCGCTCTCCACTTACTGAAGAATACGCAAGGGCAGTTGCAGACGATTCTGCAAGACAATTATCCGACCCTGCGTAATGCTAATGTCAGATTAACGCATTATCTTTTTTCTCATACTTTAGAGTTTTTTATGTTTTTACCTTTCAGGTATTTAAAGTTAATGAGCTTAGGATAGATGATGAATACGATCCCGCATAAAATCCACCAGGTCTACACCAAGGGGATGGCAGCGCTACCGACCGAGGTGCATGCCTCCATCGAAAGACTCAGGCAATTAAATCCCGGCTGGGAATATTATTTTTACGACGAAGAAAAGATGCTGGCCTATCTACATGCTCACTATGGCCAGGAGATGCTGGCGTTATACCAAAAAATAAACCCGCAGTATGGCGCAGCGCGCGCGGATTTTTTCCGTTATTTATTGATGTATCGCGAAGGTGGCGTTTATTTAGATATCAAAAGCTCTTGTACTGTTCCGTTTAGCGAAGTTATTCCGCCAGATTGCGAAATATTATTATGTAACTGGGATAATAAACCGCAGGGTTGCGATAATAATATGGGCAAGCATGATGAGCTCGCTTTTCTCAAAAATGGAGAGTACCAGCAATGGAATATTATTGTCGCACCTGCTTCGCCTTATATTAAAGCCGTTATAGATGAGGTCGTTGACCGACTCAAACGCTATAAACCGTGGCGCTATGGGGTGGGAATGCGGGGGGTGTTAAATACCACCGGGCCGATCCCGTTTACGCTGGGTATTGAAAAAGTGCGTAAGTGTGCGCGTTTTCGTCAGCAGGAAAACCACCGCAATGTCGGGCTGGTTTACCGCAATGTCAGCAAAAAAGCCATTAAGCAATTCAATACAAGCCACTATAGCAAGTTACGATCGCCTGTTGTTACGTTGACCGGGGCCGATCATTTCTATTATCTGCTCTGGCGCGCTTTCATTTTCCCGTTCTGGCGTTTGAAGAAAAACACGATTAATGAGAGTAAGAAGGTGCTGGGCAAGCTGAAGTCGAGATGTATCTGAAGGGAAGAGAGAAAGTAAAAAGAAAGATGGCAGTTTCGACATCAAAACTGCCAGCGAAGATTTTTTTGAGATTGTTAAAGCGTATATCCATCACTTGCGCACTTTATAACCTATTGGCATAAAGAGCGCAAACGCAAATTTTTCTGCGGATGGATTGATAAAATTTATGATCAGCGTATTAATTCATCAATCTTACTGATTGAACAGCCCTTGCGCTATATCAGGATCGAGTCACCGCGAGCTATGCTGGGTTGCGCTGCTCATGCAGTTTGAAAATCTGCACCATCTCCAACAAATTCTCTGCCTGCTGCTGCATTGCGTGCGCGGCGGCCGAAGATTCCTGCGACAGCGTAGCGTTCTGCTGTGTGGCGGCATCCATCTGGGTAATGGCGATGTGCACCTGATCGATGCCCGTACTTTGCTCATTACTGGCCAGCGAAATCGTCTCCACCAACTGGCTGACGCGTCCCACGCTTTGCATGATCTCTTCCATGGCGTTACCGGCGTTTTTCACCAGCTTATTGCCTTCATCAATACGGCTGACTGAGCGCTGGATCAAATCACTGATCTCTTTCGCCGCTGTCGCGGAGCGTTGCGCCAGCGCCCGGACTTCTGCTGCAACAACCGCAAAGCCGCGCCCTTCGGTTCCTGCGCGCGCGGCCTCAACGGCAGCGTTCAGCGCCAGAATATTGGTCTGGAAGGCGATACTGTCGATAACGCCAATAATGTTGCTGATTTCGCCAGAGAGCAGATTAATTTCACTCATTGTGGTGACTACTTGTTCAACCACTTCGCCGCCCTGGTTTGCCACACGGGTTGCTTCCCGGGTGATATCGCTGGCGACACGCGAATTCTCGGCGTTGTTTTTTACTACTGACGTGAGCTCTTCCATCGACGCCGCCGTTTGTTCCAGCGCGCTGGCCTGCGCTTCATTACGCGACGAAAGCTCACGGCTGCCGCTGGCGATTTGCTGCGACGCACCGGCAATCGTTTCTGTACCGGAACGTACTCCGGTAACGATACGCGTCAGGTTACCGTTCATCTCCTGCAGGGCGTGCATCAGCTCGGCGGTTTCATCGCGCCCGGACACCACGATAGCAGACTGTAAGTCACCGGCTGCGACATTGCGGGCAACCGATACCGCCTGCGCCAGAGGGTGAGTGATACTGCGGATCAGCCACCAGGTGATCAGCATGCCGACCATCAACGTGAATACCATCACCAGCATGAGCATCAGGCGTGTCTGCTGGTAATGCTCATGGCTACGCGTGTCGGTCTGCGCACGGATAAGCTCCGCTTGTTTCAGCGTGCTGGCGACCATCTCATCAATCATCCGTGTTGGCTCACGATCGATTCCCGTCACCAGATGGTCGACACGTTGGGCGCTGGTAATGTCCTGAACATTGTATTGTTGCAGCGCAGCCAGATACTGGCTTTCCAGCTCAGCATGCAGCGCGATGGTTTTGACGGCCTCGGTATTGGAGAGGCCAATTTGCGGCAACAGTTCGCTGAGCGTTTTTAATAGTGCCTGCGTTTTTTGGCTCTGTTCGACAAAGGCGTTTTTATACTTGTCGAACGCTTGCTGTCCTTGTGCGCCGCGCAGCAAGGTGTTTTTCCACTCCTGAACCTGAATTTTAAACTGTACTTGCGCGTTGCGGGCCGTGTCGATACTGTCCGCAACCACCTTCTCCGTGGCCATGATCTGTTGGTTTTGTACTAATCCGCTGGCGTTAATCGACAACCCGCGAATACCCATAAACAGCGTTGCCAGTAAAAGAATGGCCGCCAGGAAACCGAGCCGTTGCCCGATAGTGAGATGGTTGAGCTTCATCAATCGATACTTCCCATAGTCAGTGAGGCGCAAAATAGGGCGCACACCAGCAATATCGACGGGTTTAAGCCCAGCTTTAATGGGGGAAAACGGCCCGGTGAGCAAAATTGGCGTTAAGTTATTGAAGGAGAATATCTTCGGTGTTTTATGACATTTTCGTGACAAAGCCTGACTGTTGCGAAATACAACAGTCAGGCTAATTTGTGGGCATTACGAACCGTACAAATGTTGCTGCTGCGGCTCTGTCGCGATCTTCGACAACAAGCGGAACGGTTTGTTATCCGCGAGCCAGGCCGGGATCTCCTCGGGCGACAACGGGCGTGAGAACAGATAGCCCTGGGCTTCATCGCAGCCGTACTCGGCAAGCATTCGCGCGGTTTCCAGATCTTCAATCCCTTCAGCCAGCACCACATAATGCAACTCTTTGAGCATCATAATGACGTTACGGGCGATAATCCGGCTGCCGGTGTCGGTGGTGACCTGGCTAACCAGCGAACGGTCGAGCTTAATCACATCAATAGGGATGCGGCGTAAGTAACTGATATTGCTGTATCCTGCGCCAAAGTCATCCAGCAAAATGGTAAAGCCGAGCAATTTTAAACGGTCGAGTTCTTCGAGTGCCGGGTCACTTTCCAGCACTTTCTCCGTCTCCAGGCATTCAATACGCAGATCCGACGTGTACAGCCCGGCGGCCAGTACGTTCTGTTCCAGCTCATCGGCAAATCCGGGGCGCGAAAAATCACTGACCGTGACGTTAATCGACACCGGCAGCAGAATACCTTGCTGTCTCCATTGTTGAAGCTGAGAAATCACGGACTTGATCACCCACTGCGTCAAATCAGACATCAACGTGGTTTTTTCCGCCAGCGCCACAATCACTGCTGGTGAGATCTGGCCCAGTTCCGGGTGCTTCCAGCGCAGCAGCGCTTCCACGCCTTCGGTTTTGCCAGAACGCAGCGAAATTTTGGGTTGAAAAACGAGGTAGAGTTGATCGGTGGCTTTGATTGCCTCGCTGAGATCGTAGAGCAGTTTAAAATCTTTATTCCGCTTGTGATCGAGAATCGGGTTGAACTGCAACACCCGAATCTTTTCGCGAATCGATTCATGCAGGGCGCTGATGGCCTGACGCACAATCTCCTGAACGTTATCTTCCTGTGGCGAAAATTGCACATAGCCTGCGTGAATAGTCAGATTGATATCGATATCGCCGGTGATTTTCGCCTGTATTCCGGGCAATTTTTCTGCCCGTTTTGCCAGCGTCAACGCATAGTCCATATCCACCAATACAGCGTAGCGACCGGTGGTGAAAGCATACAGCGTGGTCTCTTCTTTCAGCTTCAAGCGCAAGCGCAGCAGTGGTCCAAAACTGCGGAGCATCTTCTCCAGCGCTTCCACGCCCAGGTAGCGGGATAATTCATACGCGCGCGGCATATCAATACAGTCAAAAATCATCAGGGCGTAGCTGCCGCTCGCCTTTTCCTGCGTCAACCGCTCCATCTCTTTCACCAGAAACTGGCGATTCGGTAAACTGGTGAGGGCATCGATCAAACCGATGGTATAGCAAGATTCAAGATAAACGGTGGCAAGTGCAGTGACGCGGTGGAAATTGGTTATCTGCCGTGATGTCGGCGTATAGATTTCAGGGTGACTGACACATAACGTGCCCAGCACCGTGCCTTCTTTATTTATCATTGGTGCTGAAGCGTAAAAAAGAATATTTCCGCTTTTTACCAAAGGTTGATGATTAAATCGTTCATCGAGCCGGGTATCAGAACTAATAACGGTCTGGCAACCGTGCAGCGAATATTGGCACATGGTCTGTTCGATACGAATTTTGACGTGCTCAATCGGGATATTCTTAACATATTTGATATATTGAAATTCGTCGTCAAATGTTGTGATAAAGCATCCTTCAACGCCCATCACCTCACAAGCCAGACGCGCAAATTCGGCTAGCGCTGCATCGCGGGATTTGTCTTCCTTACTCAGCAGCTCCAGAGCGGCAAGCCGTTTGCTTTCGCTTTTTTTGAGACCAGTGAACATAGCGAGCTCCTGCCCAAATCAATGAGATGGTGGTGTTCTGTTCAGATGACTCCATCATGCGCTTAGGCTTACGGCTTAATAAAAATCCTGACGCGCAATTACCACCAACCGAATTGGGTTCCGGCCACAGCAATAACCGCCACGACGAGCATAATGATGGTTGTCTTTCTCACGAAAACTCCTTTGCTGGCGATAATCGCCAGAAATCAATTGTATAAGAAATAGAAGAAAATGAGATTTTTCTCAAGTCTTCACGTCACAGAGATACACTTAATCGAGACGAATAAAGTGTTTTTTTCTTTATTTTTTAAATTAATACATCGCTTCATTGATGCTGAAAACATCCAGGGCGCGTCATTAAATCATGAAAAAAGAGGGTTTTACATATCGTGGCGAGCTGGCGCTAAAAATTAGCAGGCAATAACGAAAAAAAGCCCCGTTGATGAAGCGGGGCAAAAACTCATTGATTACGGAATGATGTTCTCTGGTCATGGGTGAGAACGAGGCTAACTATACCCGCTGAAAGTGCAGTAAGAATGGAGAAATCATGGAGATATCTCTGCCGCGTGGCTATGCTGGAAAGCGGTTTACAGGCGATTTAAGGAAAAAAAGATGCGTTATAGGTTACTGGCGTTACCCGTTGTTCTCGCGGCGTGTTCTTCCTCACAACCTGAATCTCCCCGCCACCCACAAATCGGTATGGCAAACCCGGCGGCGGTTTATTGCCAGCAGCGGGGCGGCGAGCGCGTGCCTGTGCAAAGCCCGCAGGGCGTACGCACAGAGTGTAAATTGCCGGGTGGCGAGGTGATTGATGAATGGGCGCTGTGGCGGCGCGACCACCCGTAATTGCACCGCGTGACAATCGCCGGGTCGCCAGGGTACACTTCGCACTCAGAATTATCCTATTTTTTAACTGGCGCGGGAGCGCATGAGAGAAGCATGTTCCAGTTACGTCCGGGCAGCCCGGCTTTAATTATCGGCGCCCAAACCGCCAATGGTCGCGGTAATATTGGCAAATCTGTTGAGCTTTTTGGGCTGTGTCAGCCCGGCGAGCGTTTTCTTAACCCGGTGAACGGCGTGGTCACGGAAATGCCGCGTAATGCCGCGCGTGCGCTGTGGCTGGTAACCGGCGATGTGACCGCTTTTGATGGTCAACACGGGTTCGCGTTTGTGCGCGCCGAACATCTGATGCCACTACAGCCGGACAGCGAACCCCAGGATGTTCGCGAGCGCGTAATCAGTTAATTCAACGAGCGTAGCCATTGCGCCAGCACCAGCGTGTGGTTTTGCTCAACGTTTTTTGCCGCGTATAACAGCGTGACGGTGCCTTTTTTCCCGCGTGCCGCCAGCTTTTTCCCTTCCGCTTCCTGTGCGGCAAGTTCCTGACGATAGCTTTCACTGAACGCGGCGAAATCAATAGCTTCGCCGTGAAACGCTTTGCGCAGTTCAGTTGACGGTGCCAGCGCTTTGTTCCATTCATCAAAGACCAAATCCGTTTTCTTGATGCCGCGCGGCCAGAGCCTGTCGACTAACACCCGGTAGCCGTCGTCATCGACGGCGGAATCATACACCCGTTTGCATTGGATCATGGTTACCTCTCCCTCTCTTCAATCCACGCCGCCAGCGCCGATAATTGCCGCTCGGAAAAGACGCGAATGCCGTGTTCTTCCAGCAGCGCGGCCGCTACGCCCATACCTTGCCGCCGCGTGCCGCTGAAGGTTCCATTATAGATAAACTGGCTGCCGCAGGTGGGGCTGCCATCGGTGAGCAGCGCTGCGCGACACCCCGCGTTTTGCGCAGCCTCTAGCGCCAGCCAGGCGGCTAACTGATAGTGTGCGGTAACGTCCCGCCCATCATTTTCAACAATCCGCGCCTGTTCGCGCATCACGTCTGCGCCGTGACCTGCGACAATCTCCGCCGGTCTTCGCGGCACGGGTAAACCTGCCGCCAGTTCCGGGCAGTGGATCACCAGACGATCTTCCTGTTGCCAGCGTTGCAGCGTCTCCGGCAGCGCGATTTTCGCACTGCCGTTGTAACGGACTTTGAAGCCCATCAGACACGCACTGACGAGAATTTTGGTTTGGTACATAGTGTTCGCCATAATGCATTGCCGGAAAGGTATTTTTCCATAATTTTGCATGATATATGCCTGCTGATTTTAATGTGTTGTGATTACATTAAAAGACAGCTAGTGTGATATTCCTTATGTTATTCGTTATCAGCTCCGGCATAAGGACACTTTCATGCATCACATTCCTCCGAAAAAAACATTACGCATCGCGCTGGTCGGCGATTACAACCACGACGTTGTCGCGCATCAGGCGATCCCTCTGGCGATTGATGATGCCGCCGCCGTGCTGGAAATTACCGCTGATTACGACTGGTTACCCACCAGCGAAATCAACAGCGATGAAGATCTGGTTGGCTATGACGCCATCTGGGTTGTACCGGGAAGCCCCTATAAAAACGCCAATGGCGCGTTTATCGCCATTAAATACGCGCGTGAAAACGCGGTGCCATTCCTTGGCACCTGCGGCGGCTTCCAGCATGCGGTCATTGAATATGCCCGTAATGTGTTGGGTTGGGCAGATGCGGCGCACGCCGAGACGGAAAACATCGGCCGAATGGTGATTACGCCGCTGACCTGTGCGCTGGTGGATCAAAATGGTGCTATTGAGCTGCGGCCTAACACGTTAATTGCCCATGCTTACGGTCGTGAGCTGATTGAGGAAGCCTATCGGTGCAGCTTTGGCGTAGCAGAAGAGTTTGCCCGCGAGCTGGAAAGCGGCGATCTGCGTGTTACCGGTTGGGATGAAGACGGAGAAATCCGTGCCGTGGAGTTGGTGACGCACCCGTTTTTTGTCGCCACCTTGTTCCAGCATGAACGTGCGGCGCTCGCAGGGCGTCCAGTGCCGCTGGTACAGGCGATGCTGCGTGCGGCATGTGAATAAAAAAACAGGCCTGCGGGCCTGTTTTTGTTTATTACCCCTAAACCACCGTCTGAAGAGGTGGTGAGGGGTTTCTCTACGTCACATCATTTCGCGTTCGCGTCCGGCAAACGCCCCGCAAACCGCCATGATGACTGATAAAACACCACACGCCAGCAGCGGAAGATGCCAGTTGCCGCTGGCATCGTGAATTTTCCCCATTAGCGGCGGCCCACAAGCTGCCAGCAGGTAGCCGACCGATTGCGCCATGCCGGAAAGCGCGGCTGCCTGATGAGCGGAGCTGGCGCGCAGCCCGATAAACGTTAACCCGAGGATCATCGTCGCACCGGAGCCAAAGCCAAAAACAAGGGTCCAGAGCGTGGCATGTTCCGGCACCAGCCACAATCCTAACGAACCGACGGCACACAGCAGCGCGACCACGACAGCGATACCGCGCTGATCTTTTAGCCGGTGCAGAACCAGCGGCACCAGCAGGCCCGGCATTGCCGTCGCCAGTTGCAAAATGCCGTGTACAGAACCCGCCTGCGCTTCACTGAAGCCTTGGGCTATCAGAATCGACGGCAGCCAGCCAATCACGATGTAATAGATTAATGAGTTGATCCCTAAAAACAACGTGACCTGCCAGGCAAGCCAGGAGCGCCAGATCCCGCGGTTATGCAGCGCGCCAGCGTTACTGAGTGCCGCGGGTGCGCCGTGGCGCAATCTTGGTAGCCACAGCAATAGTGCCAGTAACGGAAAGATCATCAGCATCAATAGTGCGCCATGCCAGCCCGCACCATATTGCGCCAGCGGCACAACGACCGACGAGCCTAGCGCCGCCGCTGCGCCCATGGTGAGTGAGTAAGCGCCCGTCAGTTTCGCCACATGCTGGGCGAAGTCGCGTTTTATTATCCCCGGCAGCAGCACGTTGCCGAGCGCGATCCCGCAACCGATGATCGCTGTCCCCGTAAACAGCAGCAGCGATGAGGGCAGAGAACGAATGGCGATGCCAAGACAAATCAGCACCATCGCTGCGAACAGGCTGCGTTCCATGCCGAAACGGCGTGCCACACTGGCCGCCAGGGGGGATATCAATGCAAAAGCCAGCAGCGGCAGCGTGGTGAGCATACCGGTTTGCGCCGTGGTTAAACCATATTCCGTGCGAATGACATCCAGCAGCGGTGCTGCGCCAGTAAAGGTGACACGCAGCGTGGTGGCAATCATCAGGATCCCGGTAATCAGCAGTACGCTTTGCTTACCACGGGAGGGAAGGGTGGTAATCATTGTCTTCTCTGAAAAAATAACAGGCCGCTACGATAACGTTTTTTGCCGCTGTTGGAATCAAGCTAGAATGACACTTTATCGCTAAATTCGGACAAATTAATGCACGGACTTGGGCTCGGCGGCTACGATCCAGATAGCCAGCAGGAAATGGCGGTGGCGTTCAGCATTACTGTTGATGAGAGTGAACAATTGATCCCGGCGCATCACCATCGCAAAGGGCAACTCATTCTGGCCTTGAAAGGCGCAATTACCTGCGAGGTCGAACATGCCCGCTGGATGGTGCCACCACACCATGCGATGTGGCTTCCGGGGCAGGTTTTGCACAGCAACCGCGCCACAGCGAATGCGCAGCTCTGTTTTCTGTTTGTTGAGCCCTGGTCGGTGGTCATGCCGGAGCACTGTTGCACGCTCAAAGTGTCGGCGCTGGTACGCGAGTTGATCCTCACATTAGCCACGCGCACGCCAGCCCAGCGGCGGCAACCCGCCACCCAGCGGCTGGTGCAAGTGCTGTTTGATGAACTGCCAGCACAGCCGCAAATGCACTTGCAGCTACCGGTTTCCGCACACCCGAAAATCCGCCAGATGGTCGACAGCATGGAAAGCAACCCGGCAGACAGGCAAACACTGGCGCAGTGGGCGCAGGTATTTGCCATGAGCGAGCGCAACCTTGCGCGGCTGATGGTCAAGGAAACGGGGTTGAGCTTTCGTCGCTGGCGGCATCAGATGCAACTGATCCTCGCGCTACGGTTATTAATTGACGGCCACTCGGTGCAGCACATTGCTCAGGCGTTAGGGTATGACTCAACCACCGCCTTTATCACCATGTTTAAAAAAGGGCTTGGGCAGACGCCGGGGCGTTACCTGGCAGCGCTCGGTGAGGCGTAACATTTTCTGCTTTCTATTCCGTTGTTTTTGTGTGGGTTTGGCGTGTTTATCCTGGCTGAGAGGGAAAGATAAGTAGTAAGTATGGGGTGTTTGTTTTTAATAACTTTTTCAGATATTCAATGCCGTTTTTGATATTTGTCTGATGAATAAGGTTGTGTGACTTTAGCGCTGAATTAACACAATAACAGGGCATAAGGATTAGCATGGCAACCTCATTACATACGAAAAAAATAGGCGCAATCAGCGCCCTGGCGCTGCTTTCAGCACTCTCTTTTTCCGCTCATGCCGACAAACTGGCAGATATCAAAGCCGCTGGCGTCGTCAAAGTGGCGACGTTTGACGCTAACCCGCCGTTCGGCGCAATCGATCCGAAATCGCATGATATCGTGGGATATGACGTCGATTTTGCCAAAGCGCTGGCAAAAAGCCTCGGCGTAAAACTGCAACTGGTAGCGACGAATCCGGCGAACCGCATTCCGCTGTTGCAATCCGGCAAAGTGGATTTGATCGTTGCGGATATCACCATCACCCCGGAACGCGCGCAGGTGATCGACTTCTCGACGCCGTACTTTGTCACCGGCCAGCAATTCCTCGTTCCGGCTTCTGCGGCCGACAAGTTGGACGCCTACAGCAAAGCGCGCATTGGCGCGGTGAAAGGCACCACCGGCGAGCAAACGTTGCACCAGCGTTTCCCGCAATCTCGCGTGCTGGCTTATGACGACATCCCGCTGGCGCTGACCGCGCTGCGTAACGGCAACGTGCAGGCGATTACCCAGGACAGCACCATTCTGGCTGGTTTGCTGGCGGAAGCGCCGGACAAAGCGAAATTCAAAATCCTGCCGGATTTGCTGTCAAAAGAGGAGATTGGCGTCGGTGTCAGCAAAGGTGAAACCGCGTTGCTTAATGCGGTTAATACTGAGCTGGTAAACCTTGAGAAAAGCGGCGACGCGGCAAAAATCTACGACACCTGGTTTGGTCCGCAAACAAAAACGCCCGCTCCACGCAGCTTTACCATAGAAGCGAAGTAACTATGCTGGCAGGTCTGTTTTCCGCCTCTGTGGCTGATGCCACGGAGGCGTTGTCCGTTGCAAAAGGCACGGTAACGTTCCGCCAGGTAAGCAAACGCTACGGCGATAACGTGGTATTAAAGTCGATTGATTTACAGGTTGCCGCCGGGGAAGTACTGGCGGTGTGCGGGCCGTCAGGTTCCGGTAAATCAACGCTGATCCGTTTGATTAACCAGCTCGAAACCCTGAGCGGCGGGGAGATCTATGTTGATGGTCAGCCGACCAGCCAACTGAAAGGTCGGCAGCTTCGTGAGCTGCGTCGCCATGTCGGTTTCGTCTTTCAGCAGTTTAATCTTTATGCCCATCTCAATGCGCTGGATAACATTACGCTGGCGTTACGCCGTATCCACGGCAAAACCGCTGCCGAAGCCCAGACCATCGCGCTGGCACTGCTGGCGCGCGTTGGTTTGCAGGATAAAGCGTATCACTACCCGGCGCAGCTTTCCGGCGGGCAACAGCAACGCGTGGCAATCGCCCGAACCCTGGCCGCCGATCCGCATATCATTCTGTTTGATGAGCCAACTTCGGCGCTTGATCCAGAGATGATCGGCGAAGTGTTGCAGGTGATGAAATTGCTGGCGCACAGTGGCATCACGCTGATTGTGGTAACTCATGAGATGCAATTTGCCCGCGAAATTGCCGACCGCGTGATCTTTATCGACGGGGGCGAAATCCTTGAGCTGGCAGCACCGGTGCAATTCTTCTCTGCACCGCAGCACCCGCGCGCACAGCGTTTTTTACAGAAAGTGCTCAACCCGCTGCACGCAGATAACAAGGAGTTGTGATGGCGCTGCATCTCGACTGGGCGGGCGTGCTTACCGGGCAGCCCGCCCAATGGATCACTTCCGGTTTTCTTACCACCCTCTGGGTTACCGTGGCGGGAACCGTGCTGGCGACGGTATTGACAGTACTGCTGCTGGCGCTGCGCCTGGCCGGTGGCAAAATCGGGCGAGGCGTGGTGGCGGTGTGGGTGTCGCTGTTTCGCAATACTCCGCTTTTGGTGCAGCTGTTGTTCTGGTATTTCGCCGCCTGGAATGTGCTGCCGCAGAGTTTCCGCCAGTACGTTAACGACGACCACGCGTTCAGCATTTTGCCGGGCGATGTCTGGTGGTTTACGCCAGAGTTTCTCTCGTCGGCTTGGGCGCTGGGGCTGTTTACTGCTGCATTTCTGGTTGAAGAGATCCAGTCGGGTCTGCACGCGGTGCCGCGTGGGCAGGTTGAAGCCGCGCAATCGCAGGGCTTTAGCCCGCTGGCGTTGTTCCGCTGGGTGCTGTTACCACAGGGGTTGCAGAATGCCTGGCAGCCAGTGGTGGGGCAGTATTTGAATCTGATGAAGCTCTCTTCGCTGGCGACCGGCATTGGTCTGGGGGAGTTAACCTACCAGACCCGGCAGATCGAGAGTTTTAATGCCCACGCCCTGGAGGCGTTTGCCATTGGCAGCGCGCTCTACTTGCTGCTGGGGCTGGTGATGAGCGTGTTGTTTAACCTGCCGCGCAACGTGCGGGCGCTGCGCCGTGCAGCGGAGGTGCAACATGATCGCTAATATCACCGTGATTACCGACAACCTCGACTATTTACTGTGGGGGCGAGCGGCGCAGGGCGAGCCTGGTGGTGTGTTGTTATCGCTGCTGATGACCGTCGGTGCGGCGGTACTGGCGTTTCCCGGTGGTGTGCTGCTGGCGTGCTGCGCGTGGCGTTTTCGCGGCTGGCCGCGCAAGGTGCTCTTTCTCTGGGCGGAGCTGATTCGCGGCATTCCGCTGATCTTCGTTATCTTCTGGCTGTGGTTTTTACTGCCCTGGTTAACCGGGACCGATCTTCCCGGTGCGGTCACCGTGACGCTGGCGCTGGCGTGGTTTACCTCGGCGGCAGTGATGTATTCGACGCTTGCCGCGCTTGGGGCGTTGCCGAAAGGGCAGTATGAAGCTGCGCTCAGTAGCGGGTTTGGCAGTGCGCAAATCTTGCGGCTGGTGCTGCTGCCGCAGGCGTTACGCAACGCGTTGCCATCGTATATCGGTTTGTTCATCGCGCTGCTGAAAGACACGTCGCTGGCGTTTATTGTCAACGTCCCGGAACTGACGACTGTCGCAGGTCAGGTGAATAATCGGGTGCAGGTGTATCCTGCCGCGCTGTTCGTCTTTACTGGCCTGGTCTATTACCTGCTGTGTTGCGCGCTGGAATTTACCGTCAAACTGTGGCAGCGGCGCCACTCACTGCCGGCCAATTAGCAGCGAAACTAACCCCGCCGCAATCAGTGGCCCGACCGGAACGCCCCGGAACAGGGCCACACCCAATACTGTACCGACCAGTAATCCCGCCACCAGCGAGGGTTGCGAACTCATCAGCGTTACGCCGCGCCCGCCCAGCCACGAGACAAAAACGCCAACCGCAATCGCAACCAGTGATTTCCAGTTCACAAACGAGTGCAGCAGCGTGGAGGGCGGTAATGAGCCGCTGGCAATTGGCGCCATCACGCCAATGGTCAGGATAATAATGCCAACGGTCAGCCCCTGTTTTTCAATCCACGGGAAGAAGGTATTGAGCGGTGTGACGCGCACAATGATCAGCACCAGAATGGAGACAGCAACGGTGGTGTTGTGGCTGACAAAACCCAGCGCCGCGAGCGCCAGCAGAATAAACAGCGTGGTATCAAACATCAGAAATTCCTTGCCAACAAAGAAACCTGTTTACTCTACGCATAAACCGATGATGAAACAGGTTTTTTTCATGCAGGCAGATATTTTCAGGCAGTTGCCAGAAGTGAAGGGCGGTTTTTAATCAAAAGTCAGTTGAATTGTCATCCGTAATTCATAATTCAGAGATATGAATGTGGCTCCGCCCGGTGAAATACCAGGCCATTGCGAGTTACCATCATGCCTTCAGATGTGTTGATTCTCACCGCACTGTTCTTCACGCTGGCCGCCGGGCTGGTGATTTCCGTATTGATGCTGGAAAGAAGCGGCTGGTAAGCCGCATAAACGCGTTATTCGCGGCGAAAATCCACTAGCTCCGGGCGAGCAATGCGCAGATAGTCGCCGGTATTCATGATCACCGATTTCTCCAGTAACCCGGCGTTAAACGCAATGTCATCAAAGCGCTGAAACAGTACCGGGTCGGCAACCAGGTGCAGATCCGGGTGAAAGCTGAACGGGGGAATCGCGCCAAATACGCACGCTGTTAACGCATCCACTTCCGCCGGGCTTGCCAGCGAGGCTTTATTGCCACCAAAGTGCTGCGCTAAGCGGGAAAGGTCGGCCTGTAAATCGGCGGCCAGGATCGCCAGCACATGCTTTTTCACGCCGTTACCTTTGATCTTACACAGCAGCGCTTTTGCGCCCTGGCCCAGCGCGGTACCGCGAATTTCACTGACGGCTTCACACTTGCCGACGGCCTCGTGTTCAACGACGCGAAAGCGTGCGTCTTGTTGTTCAAGCAGGTTTATCAAATGTTGGTGGACGTTACGGCTGGCAATTTCAGACATGTTCGCTCCCGATAAAAACGTTGAAGATGAAGAATAATTCACGCGACGGGAGATGAAAATAAAAATGCCGCCTGAAGAGGCGGCGAAAAAATACAAGCACTACAAACAACGCTTTTTGTGTGTACTGTTAGTTTCTTTTCAAAAAGGTAGCCTTACGCTACCAGGCTCAATGCGTTCATAAGGCTGAACTGAGCGCAACAGCACCGGCGAAAACGTTATCTACGCCCGCCGTGCCACAAATACTTCGATGGAATTAATTTGCCATATTTACGTGCAGGCAAGGGGGTAAATAGCCGCTATTTTGTACGGCAATTCATCCATTTGACTGGTTAAACACGTTTTTTCTCTGAGGATCAATGAGGAGACGCAGCCGGAAGGGTTACCGGCTGCGGAAGGTTAGCTGATGGATGTCGTTTGTTTATGGAAAAGCTCGCGGAATACCGGGTAGATATCCTCCTGATCGCGAATATGCTGAATAGCGAAATTATCGAACATCGTTTGCAGGTGTTCGTACTCGCGCCATAACGTCTGGTGTGCGCGGCGGGTGATTTCGATATAGCTGTAGTAACGCACCACCGGCAAGATTTTCTTCGCCAGGATTTCGTGACACAGCGGTGAGTCGTCCGCCCAGTTATCACCGTCCGACGCCTGCGCGGCGTAAATATTCCACTGCGCCGGGTCGTAACGCTCTTTTACCACTTCATCCATCAATTTCAGGGCGCTGGAAACAATGGTGCCGCCCGTTTCCTGCGAGTAGAAGAACTCATGTTCATCCACCTCTTTCGCCTGCGTGTGATGGCGGATATAAACGACTTCGACGTTTTTATAGGTTCGGCTCAGGAACAGATAGAGCAGAATGTAAAAACGCTTGGCCATATCTTTGGTCGCCTGATCCATTGAGCCAGAAACGTCCATCAGGCAGAACATCACCGCCTGGCTCGAGGGTTCCGGCCGTTTTTCGTAGTTTTTGTAGCGTAAATCAAAGGTATCGATAAACGGCACCCGCTCAATTTTTGCCCGTAATTCGGCAATCTCTTTACGCAGACGCTCCTCTTCAAGTAACTGTGCAGGTTCGCTTTTTGCCACCGTTTCCAGGGTACTTTCCAGTTCGCGCAGCTCACGACGTTTTCCCGCCGTCATGGCAGTGCGGCGCGCCAGCGAGTTTTGCAACGAGCGCACGACGCTGATATTCGCCGGTACGCCGTTGGCGGTGTAACCCGCGCGGTGCGTTTTAAACTCATTAAGCTGCCGTTGCTGGTTCTTTTTCAGGTTCGGCAGTGCCAGATCCTCAAACAGCAAATCGAGATATTCATCTTTGGAAATCTGGAACACAAACTCATCCTGGCCTTCGCCGTCAGGGCTGGCTTCGCCCTGGCCGCTACCACCACCGCCACCGCCGCCTTGCGGGCGCTCGATACGGTCATTTTGCACAAAATGGTCGTTTCCCGGATGAACGCGGTGGCGCAAACCGCCACGCCCCTGATGAAACATCGGTTCGCTGATATCCTCCGTTGGGATGGAGACGGATTCGCCATTCTCCACATCGGTCACCGAGCGCTTGTTGATAGCTTCAGAGATCGACTGCTTTATTTGCGCTTTATAACGGCGTAAAAATCGCTGGCGGTTAACCGTGCTTTTATTTTTACCGTTCAAACGCCGGTCAATGAACCAGGTCATAGTTCCCCTCCCGCTGCGTATGCCAACTTTGCAACAGGCCGCGCGCAGGGCACGGCCAGTGCGTTGTTATGATGATTTACGTACACGCAGATACCATTCGCACAACAGGCGAACCTGCTTGCGGGTGTAGCCTTTCTCCATCATACGGTCGACAAAGTCGTCGTGCTTTTTCTGCTCGTCGGTAGAGGTTTTGGCGTTAAACGAAATCACCGGCAACAGCTCTTCGGTGTTCGAGAACATTTTTTTCTCGATAACCGTGCGCAGTTTTTCGTAGCTGGTCCAGTTCGGGTTGCGTCCGTTGTTATTGGCGCGGGCGCGCAGCACGAAGTTAACGATTTCATTACGGAAATCTTTCGGGTTGCTGATCCCGGCCGGTTTTTCAATTTTTTCCAGTTCCGCATTCAGGGATTCACGGTCAAACAACTGGCCGGTATCCGGGTCGCGGTACTCCTGATCCTGAATCCAGAAATCCGCATAGGTGACATAACGATCAAAGATGTTTTGCCCATATTCGGAATAGGATTCGAGGTAAGCCGTCTGGATCTCTTTGCCGATAAACTCGGCGTATTTCGGGATTAGGTAACCTTTCAGGAATTCCAGATAACGTTCTGCCAGCTCTTGCGGGAACTGCTCACGTTCAATTTGTTGCTCCAGTACGTAGAACAGGTGTACCGGGTTGGCTGCCACCTCGACGTGGTCGAAGTTGAACACGCGGGAGAGGATCTTAAAGGCAAAGCGCGTCGACAGGCCGTTCATTCCTTCATCGACACCGGCGTAATCGCGGTATTCCTGGTAGGACTTCGCTTTCGGATCGGTATCTTTCAGGCTCTCGCCATCGTAGACACGCATTTTCGAGTAGACGCTGGAGTTTTCCGGCTCTTTCAGACGCGACAGAATCGAGAAACGGGCCAGGGTTTCGAGCGTCCCCGGTGCACACGGCGCATGGGACAGCTCACTGTGGTTGAGCAGTTTTTCGTAAATTTTCATCTCTTCCGAGATGCGCAAGCAATAAGGCACTTTGACGATATAAACACGGTCAAGGAACGCCTCGTTGTTTTTGTTGTTACGGAATTGCACCCATTCAGATTCGTTCGAGTGGGCGAGAATGATGCCGTTGAACGGCAGGGCGGAGATGCCTTCTGTACCGTTGTAGTTACCCTCCTGCGTGGCGGTCAGCAGTGGGTGCAGCACCTTGATCGGCGCTTTAAACATTTCAACGAATTCCATGATGCCCTGGTTTGAGCGGCACAACGCGCCGGAGTAACCATACGCGTCTGGATCGTTTTGTGCGTGGTTTTCCAGTTTGCGGATATCCACTTTCCCGACCAGCGCCGAAATGTCCTGGTTGTTCTCATCGCCCGGTTCCGTTTTGGCAATCGCAATCTGCTCGAGAATCGACGGCCAGACTTTTATCACGCGGAATTTGCTGATATCGCCGCCGAAGTCGTGCAGGCGTTTGGCGGCCCATGGCGACATGATAGTGCCAAGATAACGGCGCGGAACGTTGTACTCTTTTTCAAGGATCTGTGCATCTTCCTGCGGATTGAACAGGCACAGCGGGTGGTCGTTAACCGGGCTGCGCTCGCCGTTGGCGCTCAGCACGTAAATGGGCACCCGCTGCATTAAGGATTTCAGGCGTTCGGCCAGCGACGATTTACCACCGCCCACCGGGCCGAGCAGATAGAGGATCTGTTTCTTCTCTTCCAGACCCTGCGCGGCGTGTTTGAGGTAAGAGACAATTTGCTCAATCGCCTCTTCCATTCCATAAAATTCCTCGAACGCGGGGTAGCGTCCGATAACCCGGTTCGAAAAGAGACGGGAAAGCCGTGGCTCCTGGGCAGTGTCTACCATCACAGGTTCCCCTATGGCCATCAGCAGCCTTTCAGCAGCATTCGCATAGGCGCTGCGATCTTGCTTACAGATGGCAAGAAACTCCTGCAGAGTGAACTCTTCGTCCTTGGCAGCTTCATAACGCTGGCGATAGTGATCGAATATATTCATGGCGTGCCGTCCTTTCGTAATCTGTGGGAACAGTACAGCTATCAGTTTTTCCACTTTTAGCGTCGCAAACCAACGGGATAAAAAATATGCTCCGTCCTATTTGTTATGAGCGTGTATCCAGCTTTGATCAAGTTATCGCTGAAGAAGATTCTGATGGCAGAGGGGCTTTTTTTGCCCTTCATTTAGATTAAATATCTATTGGATGGAATTTATGCGGATTTTTTATATTTAATATGGGGTTTCTGTGTTGGAAAATGCCAACATTTTACATCGGGCGAATGTTGGTAAATTTTTACAGGATGTGCGGAATCGCAAGTATAGAAAAAGTGACGCCGTCATAGTCACTTCGTTGGACCGGAAAGATTATCGACAACAGAAGTACGCGAGCTGTGTTAAAGGATGATGACAGGCAGGATTTATATGGCGGTTGTCGCCGTCAAAACGAAAGCTGAGGTGCCAGGCGAGAATGCCCGGCACCTTTAAACGACATGTTAGCCGCGGTGCTCTTCAATGTATTGTGCGAGATCCGCTGGGGTTTTCAGCACGCTGGCGACTTCTGTCGGCGGGATCATGCAGCCGTAAACATCCTGCACTTCAAGTACCATATCGACGGCGAGGATGGAGTCGAGAATATCGGACTCAATCAGCTCATCGTGGAAGCCCACTTTGCGGGATAAAATCTTTTCAAACATCGCGAGAATTTCTTGTTCCATGATTTTTCCTGTGTATTCAGTTACTGCGGGCATGGGTGTCCAGCAGTTTACGGTCGATTTTGCCGTTAGGGTTCAGCGGCAAAGCCTCCTGGATAATGATTTGTGACGGCACCATGTACGGCGGTACCACCTGTGAAAGCGAGTGTTTAATCGCGTCCGGCGCCAGATTTGTTACGCAGAATGCCGCGATACGCAGTACGCCGCCGCCCGCTTTCATTAGCGGTAATACCACCGCTTCACGAATGCCGGACATCGCCAGCAGGCGGTTTTCAATCTCGTTAATTTCAATGCGGTAACCGTTGAGCTTGATCTGGCTATCGTTGCGTCCCTGGCAGTAAATAAGCCCCTCTTCATAACCTAAATCACCGGTTTTATAGCCGCGCCAGGCTTCGCCTTCGCGGCGCAGCAGTTTCGCCGCGTTCTCTTGCGGCAGGCCGAGGTATCCGCGCATTACGTTTTTGCCCCAAATAATCAGCTCACCCTCGGCGGTAATCTCCATTCTGCTTTCTGGCATCATGGTGCCGACCGGTAGCAGATCGTTGTCGCTGGCGAGGATTTCATCCGTAATTTCGACAACGGTGGTGGCGATAGTCGCTTCGGTCGGGCCATAGGAGTTGAGGATTTTGGCCTGCGGGAAGCGGCGGCGAAGCTGTTTGACCAGTGCTTTGTTAAGCACTTCACCGATAAACACAAACACGCTGAGCGCAGGTAAATAATCACTGTTGAACTGCGGCGAGAGCAACTTCTGGTAAGCGAAAGAGGGGGTGGAAACCCAAACCGATACCGCGTTACTTTTCAGACGCTCGAGCCAGTTTTCTGCCGCAATATCCTCTTTGGCGTTCAGCACGATATGGCCGCCGGTCGCCAGGTTCGCCAGCAAGGGAATCAGCGAAAGGTCAAAACTGAACACTGCGTGGTTCATCAGCACCGGCACTTCCGGCAAGGCGAAATCCTTGCGTACCCACTGCATAAAGTGCCATACGCTTTCACGCCCAATCTGCACGCCCTTCGGTTTACCCGTGCTGCCAGAGGTGAACATGATATAGGCGAGATCTGGCTCCGCGAGCGGCTGGCCGGTTTCACCGGTCGCCACAAACTGTCGAGTCGCCACGTCATAGTAATAGGGCGCGCTGGCGAGATGGCAAATCTCTTTCAGCCGTTCCTGCGGGTAGATGCAATCTACCGGAATGTAGGGAATGTTATGCAGCAGACAGCTATAGATGGCTACCGCGAATTCTGCCTGCTGGTGGCCATATAACACTACGGGCGTCATGGCTTCAGGCTGACTGCGCTGATAGCGCAGGGCCCAGTCCGTCACCGCGACAGAGAGCTGTTGCCAGTTTAGTGCTTCGTCGCTGCCGCTTATCGCTAACTGATGCGGACGGGCGGGATCGAGTAATGCCGCACGCAGGAAATCCTGCAGCGCCTGGAGTTCAGAGTGTAGGTTCATAGGGGTGACATTCCGCTAAAAATGTAAAGAGATGCCGCAGCGCTTGCCAGCGTTAACAGGCGTCCCAAAAAGAGAATCGTTGGATATTGCAGCCAGCGGTTCAGCGCCGGGCTGCGTTTGGCTGACCACAGCAGCATGTTGTGTGCAACGGAAATGGCACCAAACAGTGCGCCGCTAATGACATAGTGCCGTTCGAGCCCGTTCCATGCCCCCATACAAAACAGCGTGCAGAAAATACCGATATTCTGCGCCAGCGTTTTGTTCTGACGGAAAAAGTCGAGCTTCATTAAATTCATATAAATCGGCATAAACACCACATCGCGCAGCCACTCTGAAAGGCTGATGTGGAAACGACGCCAGAAATCCTGCGGGTTTTTCGCCAGAATCGGCATATTAAAGTTTGCCGGGACATTAAGGCCAAACAGGCGAGCAGCACCGGTAGCCATATTGCTGTAACCGGCGAAGTCAAAATAGAGGTAGGCGCTGTAGGCCAGCGACATAACAACGCCGACGCTGAATGTAAACGGGCGATGACTCCAGGACTGGATCACAAGGTTATCGACCAGCATGGCGAATAAAAACTTCTGCACGATGCCGGTGAAAATTTGCTCTGCGGCAATGAGAAATTGCTCACGCGTGAGCGTAAACACCGGTTTATTAATATCCGTTATCCATGTCCGCCAGCGGTACATTGGACCAGCCAGAATAATAAACGGCATAAACAGGTAACAGAAGTAGTGCAATACATTGTTGCCATCTTTTTTATTGCGGTAGAGCAAAACATCAATGGCGCGGAAGGTCATAAAAGATAAGCCAATCATGCCCCAATGGTTATTCAGATGTAATTTCACTGCAAACAATGGCACTAACGTTAAACTTACCGCCTGCCAGGTTTTTAACCAGCCTTTCTCTTTTAAGGTGACGAGAATATAAAAGCTGATAAAAACCGCAACCGGGACGATATAGTCGCCCTGAAATATATATCCCCAGCCAAACGCCGCCAGCACGGAAAAAGCGGATAAGTAAGTTAACCGATAGCGCAGCACGCGGTTAACCAGCGTAAACAATAACGCCGAAGAAAAGAGAAAAAAGAAAAAGGTTCCGGAGCTATACATCATTCATTCCTCAGAACTTTTGATATTCAAAGTGCACTTTTAAATTCATGCTTTCATCAACAGAGGACCACGCAACAACGGTGACCGCCAGTAAGAGATAAAGGAAAAACAGGCGAATAGCGTATTTCATCGTTTAAAACTCTCAAGAATAAAGCGGTCCATCGGTACCCATGCCAGATCGGTGGGATGCAGACGATCCCAGTTCCAGCCGTCCTGATAGGGCATGGAGTACATATCAAAATAGGGGATCTGGTTTTCTTTCAGGATGGCGGTGGTCTGTGTCACCGCAGGCTGCACGAGCTCAGGGTTTTGCACCGCACGGCGGTTTATTGCATCAATAATTACCACCACCTGAACGTGGCGCTCTTTCAGCAACTTGATCATGGCGCGAAACGCTTTTAACTGTTCCGGCTCAACGGGCGAATCGTCCCATACTTCTGGCTTTTCGCCGGGTTGATAAACCGTTTTGTCCATCCACAAGGTGTCAGCGCTTTCCTGGCGCGCCTCGTTCAGTTCGCGGGCGTGGGCCAGTTCGTGTTCCCAGTTCGGTGTGATGTCGACGGCGGGTTGCACAGGCCAGGGGCGTGCAGGCGACGCTTCAACATCCAGCATCGCCAGCCAGTCGTTTTTAATCAGTGTGCAGAAATTAGCAAATTCGTAGCTAACTTCCTGCCAGATATTGTCCAGGTCCCAGCCGGAAATTTTCATTTGCTCAAACGTTAAATGGCTGGTCTCTTTTTTATTGATATGGCGTAAGTAGTTGACCAGAAAAGGGCGCGTTTGAGCATCTTCCATCAATGGATTAAAAACCGGTGCCGGAAAATTATTCGCAAAAATAGCCGGAGGCACGCCGGTTGAATAAAAACTATCGGGCGCCAGCAGCAAAACGACTTTACTGTTTGCATTAAGGTCATTCTTAAAGCGAGACAGCAGAAGAAAATGAGTGACGCTATCATCAAAACTGTCGCCAAATGCAACAACATTACGATGTAAATCATTATTTAGGTAATTATATACAGCGTAAGGTTCATCTTCTGAGGTGGCGACTTCCGATGCGCCAATGAAAAAAATCGCATTACCTTGCAGGGCATGAGAAATAGTGGCTATTTTTTCCGCCTGCTCTTTTGCCGTGCCGTCCATTGCTTTAATCAGCGGCTGGAATTTAAGCGGTGGATCAACGCGAGTCACCAGCGGATGAACGCAAAGGAACAGGATGGCGAGAAGTGCCATCAGGAAATGTAGGCAGAAAGTATTTTTGATTTTCATTATAAAATTAAAACTACTTGATATTCATTTGTTTAAAATATGTTGTTTTTTAACGTAACAGACAAATTTGATCTCTGTTTCCGCGACACTATATACCAGCCTTATGACGGATGATGAGCACTGCCGTGTAACGGTATGTACAGCGTGTTATTTATTACCAGAAATGGTCGAAGAGGCTTGATGAACAGGGTGCGAAAGCATTTTTTCGCACCCGCTGTGGCTGGTTACGCGCTATCCAGAATTTTCGATTTTTTTGTAATGTTTAGGTAAAAAAATTTGGGTAGGATGTCGCGGGCGGTTAAACTTCATGCGCCAATTATTTGACTACAGGAAAGAAAGGACTGTGACCAAAATCAAACTCGTGGCACTGGGCGTGCTGACCGCGTCCTGCGCTTTTGCAGCAAATGCAGAAAATACCTTTTCACTGGGCGCTGGCGTGGGCGTCGTTGAATCCCCGTATAAACAGTATGATAAACGTGTCCTGCCGATTCCTGTTATCACCTATGAGAGTGATAATTTCTGGTTTCGCGGCTTAGGTGGCGGTTATTACCTGTGGAATGATGCGGCGGATAAACTCTCTATCACTGCGTTTTACTCGCCATGGGAGTTCAAACCAAAAGACAGCGATAATCGTCAGCTACGTCAGTTGGATCGCCGTAAAGGGACGATGATGGCGGGGCTTTCCTACGTCCACAATACCGATTACGGTTTCCTGCGCACCACCCTCGCGGGCGATGTGCTGGATAACAGCAATGGTGTTATGTGGGATATCGGCTGGCTGTATAACTACAACAACGGTGCGCTGAGCCTCACGCCGGGCATTGGTGTTGAATGGGCCAGCGATAACCTGAATAACTACTATTATGGCGTGTCGCGTTCCGAAGCACGCCGCAGCGGTTTGAACAGCTACGATCCGGATAATGGCTGGAGCCCTTATCTGGAGCTGACGGTCAGCTACCGTCTGACGGATAGCTGGACCGTGTACGGTGTCGGTCGTTACACCCATTTGTCGGATGAGATCAAAGACAGTCCGATGGTGGATAAATCCTGGGGCGGACTGTTGTCCACCGGGGTGACTTACCGCTTCTGATTGTGCAGTTGAATAGCGCGATCTGTGCAATAAAACAGGGCCATTGGCCCTGTTTTGCTTTACGGTGAAACGTTTAGCAGGAGGAGAGTATGGCAGATAACAACGTCGTTTTTGCAGGCCAGGTTTCGCAGCCCGCCATTGGCCAGGGCACCTGGTATATGGGGGAAAACGTGCGGCTGCGTCAGAAAGAAGTGGATGCGCTGCGTGCGGGTATCGATCTCGGTTTAACGCTGATTGATACTGCGGAAATGTACGCCGACGGCGGAGCGGAAGAGGTGGTCGGCGAAGCCTTGCAGGGCGGATTGCGTGACAAAGTGTTCCTGGTTTCCAAAGTTTATCCGTGGAATGCCGGCGGCAAGAAAGCAATCGCTGCCTGCGAAGCCAGCCTGCGTCGCCTGAAAACCGAGGTTCTCGATCTCTATCTGCTGCACTGGCGCGGTCACTACTCCCTTGCTGAAACCGTCGAGGTGATGGAAACGCTGATCGCGCAGGGCAAAATACGTCGCTGGGGCGTTTCAAATCTGAATTACAGCGATATGCAGGAGCTGATGCGCGTGCGCGGCGGTGATGCGTGTGCGACAAATCAGGTGCTGTATCATCTTGGCTCACGCGGCATTGAATATGATCTGCTGCCATGGTGTCAGCAACAGGCAATACCAGTAATGGCTTATTGTCCGCTGGCTCAGGCTGGCCGCTTACGCGATGGTTTGCTGGAAAACAGCGCGGTGCGCGAAATTGCCGCCGCACATAACGTTAGTGCTGCGCAAATTTTACTGGCTTGGGTGATTAGCCATCAGGGCGTGATAGCGATTCCCAAAGCGTCCAGCGTGGTACATGTGCAGGAAAATGCGGAGGCATTGAATATCACGTTAAGCAGCGAAGAGTTAGTGCGGCTGGACAACGCTTTCCCGGCACCGGGCCGTAAAACGCCGCTCGACGTGGTGTGACAGGAATAATAACCCTCTCCTGTCGGGAGAGGGTCGGCAGGATCAGCGTTTAACGACGCGGATGGTCTGCGCCAGGCGGGACGGTTTCTCTTCCGTGGTTTTCTGCGGCACGGTCGCGTTAACCGATTCCACACAGACAAACGTTTTATAACCGTCATCCGGCATGTCGGTCATGCTGACGGAGAGCGCCGGGCCGGGGTTCCACGCGACGACATTCGCGTTATGACTGTGGATGACTTCGATGGTGCGGTTAAGCGCGCTGTCGTGGATCAGGCTGCAAGCTTCTGTATTCAGATAGACGCGGTCGGTGCGATCCGGGAAAGTCTGCACGCCATCGGCCAGCACATCTTCTTTCGCATCGTTCACTTTATCGATGAAACGATCGCCAAGACCGCTTACTTTTACGGCTGCGATATCACCGACGTTGAAATAGGTGTGCAGCGCTGAGGTGGTTTCAAACTCACCGTGAGCTTCCAGTTCCATTTCGCAGGTCGCACCCAGTTTGTAACGGGCATACACCGTAAAGTCGTGTGGCCAGAATTTGCGCGAAGCATCGCTGCTCTGCAGTTCAAAGGTCAGCACTACGCCATTGGCGTCTTCGTTATGCGCTTTCAGCGCCCACGGCAGATTGCGCGCAAAACCATGCGCGGGTAGGCCTTGTTGTTTTGCCGGGCCGAACCATGGCCAGCAAACCGGCACGCCGCCACGCAGCGCGACGCCATCTTTAAACGGCGTGTTGCCGCTCAGCCACAGAACTTCTTCTTCACCCTGCGGTTTCCATGAGAGCAGATGTGCGCCCTGTAGGGCGAATGAACCTTTAACCTGCGGATGGTCGACGACGATAACATCCAGCTCGTCCATTTTGCGCAGGGAGAGAGTAGGGGTAATTTGTTCGACTACCGGAAGTGCAAAAATTTTATTAATCATTAACGCAATCCTCTGTCTTCAAAACAAAAAAAGAGCGACCGAAGTCGCTCTTTCAGATCATGTTCTCATCTCAACTTATTTGGAGATGTGAGCGATCAGGTCCAGAACTTTGTTGGAGTAACCAGTTTCGTTGTCGTACCAGGAAACCAGTTTCACGAAGTTGTCGTTCAGTGCGATACCGGCTTTAGCATCGAATACGGAAGTGCAAACTTCGCCGTTGAAATCGGTAGAAACCACGTCGTCTTCGGTGTAACCCAGAACGCCTTTCATCGGGCCTTCAGAAGCGGCTTTGATGGCTTTCTTGATTTCTTCGTAGGACGCTGCTTTTTCCAGACGAACGGTCAGGTCAACAACGGATACGTTCGGAGTCGGAACGCGGAACGCCATACCAGTCAGTTTGCCGTTCAGTTCCGGCAGTACTTTACCTACTGCTTTAGCAGCACCGGTAGAGGACGGGATGATGTTCTGGGATGCGCCGCGGCCGCCGCGCCAGTCTTTGTGAGACGGGCCATCAACGGTTTTCTGCGTTGCAGTGGTCGCGTGAACAGTGGTCATCAGACCTTCGATGATACCGAAGTTGTCGTTGATAACTTTTGCCAGCGGAGCCAGGCAGTTGGTGGTGCAGGAAGCGTTGGAAACGATGTCCTGGCCAGCATATTTTTCGAAGTTAGCGCCACGTACGAACATCGGGGTGTTGTCTTTGGACGGACCAGTCAGAACAACTTTTTTCGCGCCAGCGGTGATGTGTTTACGAGCGGTTTCGTCGGTCAGGAAGATACCGGTAGCTTCAGCAACTACGTCAACGCCGATTTCGTTCCATTTCAGGTTAGCCGGGTCTTTCTCAGCAGTAACACGGATGGTTTTGCCGTTAACAACCAGGTGGCCGTCTTTCACTTCTACGGTACCGTTGAAACGACCGTGAGTGGAGTCATACTTCAGCATGTACGCCATGTATTCAGCGTCCAACAGATCGTTGATACCAACGATTTCGATGTCAGAACGTTCCTGAGCAGCACGGAAAACAATGCGACCGATACGGCCAAAACCGTTGATACCTACTTTGATAGTCATATATTCCACCAGCTATTTGTTAGTGAATAAAAGGTTGGCTGTAAAATTACAAAAACCTTACGCAGCGTCAAGCGGAATCGTGTCAATCATTGCGACAAATCAATCCTCCGCATAGCCTTTGTTCGACTGACTCGCCTCACTCTTCCTTTGAGCATGCTCCCCATATAAGGGCGCCGCCTGGAATTTTAAAGGTCAGATAGGATAAAAATGTGAGATTAATCACAATTCACCGGCTGCTTTACCGCAACAAATAAGTTTAGAACAAAAGTTAACGCCGCACTGTTAATGTTTTGTTAGAATCAGGCTGAAAAGTTGTCGAGTTTTTACCGTGAGGCGTGAGCAAATGGCGCATAATTCTTCTGAAGACGACCTGAAAAAAACACTGACTGAAATGCAGTTCTACGTGACACAGAACCACGGCACTGAGCCGCCGTTCACCGGGCGTTTTTTGCATAACAAACGCGATGGGATTTATCACTGTCTGGTGTGTGATGCCGCGCTGTTCAATTCGCAAACTAAGTATGATTCTGGCTGCGGTTGGCCAAGTTTTTTTGAGCCGGTCAGCGAGGATGCTATTCGTTATATCAACGATTATTCGCATGGCATGCAGCGCGTGGAAATCCGTTGCGGAAAATGCGATGCGCACCTGGGACACGTGTTTCCGGATGGCCCACAACCAACCGGCGAACGTTATTGTGTCAACTCTGCTTCCCTGAGTTTTACGGATGATGAAAATGGTGATCGGTCTCAGGGTTGAAAAAACGATTCAGCAATTATTCCACGGAGTTGTTTGAGATGAATCTTGATCAAATCGTTAACAGCATGACGCCGGAGATCTATCAGCGACTGGTAACGGCCGTTGAGTTAGGGAAATGGCCGGATGGCGTTGCGCTGACACCAGAGCAAAAAGAGAACAGCTTACAACTGGTGATGCTGTGGCAGGCGCGCAATAACACGCAGGCGCAGCACATGACCATTGATACCAACGGCCAGATGGTGATGAAAAGTAAGCAGCAGTTAAAAGAGGATTTTGGCATTTCGCCAAAGCCGATCGCGACGTTTAAATCGTAAGTCGCCATGCCGGAGGCGCAACACCATCCGGCATGATCATCAGGCGTGGGTTTCCTGCCAGTCCGCGAGCGTATAGAGCGTCGCGCCAGCCGCTGACATCTCCATAAACGCCTGGGTGCTGTCGTGTTGGTTCAGATTCACACCGCGACATCCGTCGGTAATGACATTCACCCTGTAGCCCAGGTTTAACGCATCCAGCACGGTAAATTTCACGCAGTAATCGGTGGCTAAACCGAGTACCACCAGTTCGCGAATGCCGTGCTGCTGCAACCAGCTGTGCAGGTCGGTTTCCTGACGATGGCCGTTATCAAAAAACGCACTGTAACTGTCAATCAGTGGGTTCTCGCCTTTGTGAAACACCGCGTCGATAGTGTGCTGATTCAGCAAGGGATGCAACGCCGCACCCTCGCTGTTTTGTACACAGTGATCGGGCCAGAATGTTTGGGCTAACCCAGCCAGCTCGCCCGTCGTGAACGGCGCGACGTGGTGCTGGCTGGCGAAACTGCCATGCCCGGCCGGATGCCAGTCCTGGCTTGCCACGATGGTATCGCCGTGTGTTTTACACCACGCCATCATGGCATTGGCGACATCTACCGTGTTGTCGCCTTCTGCCACTGCCAGCGCGCCGCCAGCGCAGAAATCATTCTGAATATCGACCAGCAGCAGTGCGCGTTGCGTCATACAAACCTCCTCATTCATCCGGCGTCAATTCACCGCGCAGGTTCTGCGTCATTGCGGTGCGAATTGAATCGGCGTCCAGATCCTGACTTAACAGGTAGTGAAGTTTTGTCAGGGTCGCTTCAACCGTCATGTCTGCGCCGCCAATCACACCTGCGTGGGCGAGGGCATTGCCGGTGGCGTAGCCGCCCATGTTGACTTTGCCGGACATACATTGTGTCAGGTTGACCACGACAATGCCGCGGGCGCTCGCTTCCTGTAACTCTTTCAGAAACTCACCGTTTTGCGGCGCATTACCCACACCGTAAGAACGAAGTATCAACGCTTTTACCGGCTGGCGCAGGAAGTTACGTACCACGTCGGCGGAAATACCCGGATAAATCGTCACCACGCCAATCGGCTGGGGAGTGATCGGATGCACCACCAATTCTCCCACCGTATGCGGTGCGGGTGGCGTACCCAGGCGACGAATATGGATACCCGCTTCCAGTAACGGCGCAAGGTTAGGCGAAGCGAACGCATCGAAACCGTCGGCATGCGCTTTGGTGGTGCGGTTACCGCGGTACAGACGGTTATTAAAGAACAGTGTCACTTCATTGATCGGGAAATTAGCCGCCACATATAACGCATTAAGCAGGTTGATCTGCCCATCAGAACGCAGTTCGGCAAGCGGGATTTGTGACCCTGTCACAATGACCGGTTTGCCCAGGTTTTCCAGCATAAATGACAGCGCTGATGCGGTGTAGGCCATCGTATCCGTGCCGTGCAGAATCACAAAACCATCATAGTCGTCGTAGTGCGCTTTCACATCGTCTGCAATATGTTGCCAGTCTTCCGGCGTCATATCAGACGAATCCATCAGCGGCTCATATTCATGAATGGTGAAATCGGGCATTTCCGGGCGATGGAACTCAGGCATCAGCGCTAGCTGGCGTTGCAGGTGACCGGAAACTGGCACATAGCCGTGTTCTGAGCGTTGCATACCGATAGTACCGCCCGTGTAGGCAACGTAAATGGATTTTTTTTGCATAGTTATATTCTGGCTTCATCAAAAAAATCCCCTCCGGTGGAGGGGACATCGTCAGGTGATTTTAGCGGATTTTGGCGCAGTTCAGACAGAGCGCATAACGATTTTGCGGATCGTTAAACACCGCCAGTTTGTCAGTTTCAGCTTTCATCTCCAGCGCAGCGCTCGCCAGCGGCGCGGGCAGGTATGTCTGCAATGCTTTTGGCAGCAAGGCGCTGACCGAACCAGACATGCTGTCCATTACCCGATCAAAGAAACTCGGTTCTTCTTCGTAGTAATCGATATGCCACTGTTTCAGTTTCGCAAGCTCAGCCGCTTTCGCCAGTGCATCGTCGAAATCGCCCAGCGCATCGACCAGCCCGTTGTTTTTCGCATCCTGGCCGGTCCAGACGTGGCCCTGCGCGATTTTATCAACCTGCTCAGGCGTGCTGTTGCGCGACTGCGCCACCAGCGTGATAAAGCGCTTGTAGCCATTCTCAATG
Organism: Kosakonia sp. YIM B13571; assembly: GCF_042788095.1. Taxonomy (NCBI): domain Bacteria; kingdom Pseudomonadati; phylum Pseudomonadota; class Gammaproteobacteria; order Enterobacterales; family Enterobacteriaceae; genus Kosakonia; species Kosakonia sp. YIM B13571. Next base: position 77,657 of record NZ_JBHZPL010000002.1, read on the forward strand.
CTCAACTGCATCATCTGTGAAACTTCGTCCGGCAGCGCTTTGGTCATACTGACATCTGCCAGCGGCGAGGTTGCTACGCCATCAGTATGCACGCCGATACTGTCGAGGCTGTTTTCCAGTGTGTTGATAACCCCGAAGATACCAATTGAACCGGTCAGCGTGCTGGCACTGGCGACAATGTAGTTCGCCGGTGTTGAGATCCAGTAACCGCCAGATGCCGCCATACCGCCCATCGAAACCACGACCGGTTTACCTGCTGCGCGGGCTGCCGCCAGCTCGGAGCGGATAACTTCCGATGCGCTGACGCTGCCGCCAGGGCTGTTGACACGCAGCACAATGGCTTTCACTTTCGGATCCAGACGCGCATCGCGGATCTGCGCAGCAGTCGTATCACCGCCTACGTTCCCCGGCGTCTCTTCGCCGTCCATAATCGCGCCGTTAGCGAAAATCACCGCTACGGTATCGCCAACATCGCTTGGTTTTTTCGCCTGGTAATCATACATGCTGACCGCGCGGAAGTTCTTATCCTCTGTGCTCCAGCCAAACTGTTTAACCATCGCTTTTTCCGCATCGGTTGCGGAACCCAGCTCATCCACCAGTTTGTTATCCAGCGCATATTTCGCCGTGTCGCCATCCGCTTTACGCAGACCCTCCAGCATCGCTTGCGCGCCAGGGAAGACCTGTTGCGCGGTGATTTGGCGGTTAGCGGCAACGGTGTTGAGGTAGTTCTGCCATAACTCATTAATCCAGCGGCTGTCCGCATCGCGGGCTGCCGGGGACATATCGTCGCGAATAAACGGTTCAACGGCAGATTTATATGTTCCGACGCGGAATACATGGGTGGTGACTTTCAACTTATCAAGCAGCGACTTGTAGTAGAGGCCGTTGGTGGCAAAACCGTGCAAATCGACCACGCCCTGCGGCGACAACCAGATCTTGTTGGCGAAGCTGGCAAGGTAATACTGCCCCTGGCTGTAGTTATCGCCTACGGCATAAACCGGCTTACCGCTGTCGCGGAATTCGCGCAGCGCTTTACCGATATACTGCATTGATGGTTGATCCGCACCGGCAAAGTTTTTCAGATCCATCACAATCCCGGTGATATTCCGGTCATGCTGTGCCTGGCGAATGGTGTCGACGATGTCAAACAGGGAGTTTTCCTGCAACCGATCGGAGCTGGCACCGAACAACTGGCGGCCCAGCGCGCCCAGTCGGCTGCTGGCGGAGGTTTTGTCCACCACCACGCCAGAAATATCCAGTAGCAAGGCTCCACGGCTGTTGCTGCTGGCTTTGCCGTCGCTCAGTTGCATCCATACACCTGCGACGACCAGCACCAATAGAATAAAGAAAAGATTCAGCACCAGATTGCGGATAAAGTTCAGCAATCGCCAGCTCCACTTGAAAAAACCGGCAATAATACGCCAAAGGGTTCGCATGTATTCTCCCTGGTAGTTAACGACCACCGCTGCCCGAGCGGCAAAGTGTGGTTATCCTAATTACCCCGCCGCCTCTTGTCAGCAGGAATCGCCTCCGACGCTGTAACAATTTCTACGCTCGTGTTAATTTTGTGAACAAATTTCAATACAGGAGTTTAACTAATGGACGCACTTGAGCTGCTCGTCAATCGTCGTAGCGCATCCCGGCTGGCAGAACCGGCCCCGGCAGATGAACAACTGGATAACATTTTGCGTGCAGGCATGCGCGCGCCAGATCACGGTACGCTTCAACCGTGGCATTTTTTTGTCATCAAAGGGCAAGGGCGCGAACGTTTCAGTCAGACGCTGGAACAGGCCGCGACTGCCGCAGGGCAGGATGAAAAAGGCATCGAAAAAGCGCGTACATCACCCTTTCGCGCACCGTTGATCATCGCAGTGGTGGCGAAATGCGAAGAGCACCATAAAGTCCCGCTTTGGGAGCAATTACTTTCTGCCGGCTGCGCGGTAATGGCGATGCAGATGGCGGCGCTGGCGCAAGGGTTTAACGGTATCTGGCGCACAGGTCCGTTGACTGACAGCGCAGTAGTTCGTCAGGCGTTTGACTGCCGCGAACAGGATAAAATCGTCGGTTTTCTGTACCTCGGCACACCGCAGTTGAAAGCCTCGACCACTGTCACCGTACCGGATACCACGCCGTTCGTGACGCATTTCTAAGTTCAGCCTGATATCTGACGGCTGCGACAACTCCGCCGCAGCCGTTTTCTTTTAAAGTCCAATCGGCTTTCGCCGATAAAAACGCGAAGGGATCATAGCGAAAGCACACCGATCCGGGCGCGCTGTTTATTTACGTTGTGCAAACTCATCTTTGGCTTTTTGCAACTGTTGCTGGAAAGCCGGATTGGTATGCAGAGTGGCAACCACGGCGGAGCCGACAATGCGCGCGGCGTCCACATCACTTTGCCAGTGGTAGCCGCAGATTACCCGGCTTTGACCCAGGTCGTAGCCGCGTTTGAGGATCTGATCCTGACGCTGTGGGTTAATCTCTGCCAGCACCAGTGCGGTGGCCCAACCGATAGAGGTATGACCGGACGGATAAGAGCCATTTTTCGCCAGTGAATCCTGCTCTTTGGTGTTGCAAGTCGGCACGCCGTAGAAGGCAAACGGGCGGATACGCATATATTTTTGCTTCGCGCCGCGCGTTGCCAGATCGCCCTCATCTTCGATCATGTTGGTCAACAGCTTATGCAACTGCGGGGCATCTTTCTCAGTGATCGGTGAGCCAAATGCGCCGGAGAAGGCGTTTGCCACGCCGCCGCTGCTCAGGTTGGCGTCTTCCGCCGCCTGTTTGCCGCGCTCGGTGCTACGCAGCAAGCGGCCCTGCTCGTACATCGCTTGATCGTTTAAAAACGCGATGCTACCGACTTCCGGCGGCGGGGGTAACAAAGCCAGGCTATCAATCGCCTGCGCATTTTTCAGGTAGTAAAGATCAGGTTTGGTGGTGGCGTCATTCCCGGATGGAACCAGAGCAAAAGCGCTGGTAGAGAGCAAACTAGCAAGACAAAACGCGATGATATTTTTTTTCATGAGCGGTTCCTTTATGTAAAAAAGCGTCTGTAGCCCTCAGTGGCTGCTGTCATATTTCTGTCATAAAATGCCAAAAAGAACATTGCGGTGACTCGCAAAATGGCCGATGTAGTTATTGAGATGATGTTTACGAGCAAAAAATCATCGCACGTGATGTCTGTTTCGTTTGCTTAATGAGCAATAACGCGCGAAATCAGATTGCCAGACTTACCAGCTCAGCATTTGGGCGCTACCATAGCGCGATTGCAATGACAGGAGATGTCCATGAGCGAGCAAGCCATTCGTTTAACGCAATACAGCCACGGAGCCGGTTGCGGTTGTAAAATTTCCCCCAAAGTGCTGGATACCATTCTGCATAGCGAGCAGGCGAAGTTTCTCGACCCGAACCTGCTTGTCGGCAACGAAACGCGTGATGACGCCGCCGTTTACGATTTGGGTAACGGCACCTGCATTATCAGCACCACTGACTTCTTTATGCCGATTGTCGATAACCCCTTCGACTTTGGCCGTATTGCTGCGACCAACGCCATTAGTGACGTTTTCGCGATGGGCGGCAAACCGATTATGGCGATTGCCATTTTGGGCTGGCCCCTCGACAAACTGGCACCGGAAATCGCGCGTGAGGTGATCGACGGTGGGCGTTTTGCTTGCCAGCAGGCGGGAATTGCGCTGGCAGGTGGCCATTCAATCGATGCACCGGAGCCGATTTTTGGCCTTGCCGTAACGGGTGTGGTGCCAACCGAACGCGTGAAGAAGAACAGCACCGCCCAGGCAGGCTGCAAACTGTTCCTCACCAAGCCGCTGGGTATTGGCGTGTTAACGACGGCGGAGAAAAAATCGCTGCTTAAACCGGAACACGTTGGTCTGGCAACGGAAGTGATGTGTCGCATGAACCTTGCCGGTGCCGCATTTGCCGGGATCGACGGCGTAAAAGCGATGACCGATGTCACCGGTTTTGGTCTGCTTGGCCATCTGAGTGAAATGTGTCAGGGCGCTGGCGTGCAGGCGCAGGTCTGGTATCAGGATGTGCCGAAATTGCCAGGTGTTGAAGAGTACATTGCTCAGGGCGCAGTGCCAGGCGGTACGCAGCGTAACTTCGCCAGCTATGGTCACCTGATGGGCGAGATGCCGACGGCAGTGCGCGATTTGCTGTGCGATCCGCAAACGTCCGGCGGCTTGCTGCTGGCGGTAGCGCCAGGTTCGGAAGAAGAAGTGAAAGCAACAGCGGCGGAATATGGCATTGAACTGAGCGCGATTGGCGAGCTGGTCAGCGCGCGCGGCGGTCGCCCGATGATTGAGATCCGTTAATCCTATGCGGTTATTTATTGCCGAAAAGCCCAGTCTGGCGCGTGCCATTGCCGATGTGCTGCCTAAGCCACATCGCAAAGGCGACGGCTATATTGAGTGCGGTAATGGTCAGGTGGTGACCTGGTGTATCGGTCACCTGCTTGAACAGGCGCAGCCGGATGCCTATGACAGCCGCTATGCGCGCTGGAATCTGGCCGATCTTCCGATAGTGCCGGAAAAGTGGCAGTTGCAGCCGCGCCCGTCGGTGCTTAAGCAAATCAATGTTATCAAACGCCTGCTCGCTGATGCCGAGCAGGTGGTTCACGCCGGTGACCCGGATCGAGAAGGGCAGTTGCTGGTTGATGAAGTGATTGATTACCTGCAACTGCCTGCTGAAAAACGCCAGCAGGTGCAACGCTGCCTGATTAACGATCTCAATCCGCAGGCGGTGGAGCGCGCCATTGAGCGCCTGCGAGCGAATAGCGAATTTATTCCGCTGTGCGTGTCGGCGCTGGCGCGCGCCCGTGCCGATTGGCTCTATGGCATCAATATGACCCGCGCGTATACGTTGCTGGGGCGTAACGCCGGCTATCAGGGCGTGCTCTCCGTTGGGCGCGTGCAGACGCCGGTGCTGGGGCTGGTGGTGCGTCGTGACGAAGAGATTGAGAACTTCGTGGCGAAGGATTTCTTTGAAGTGAAAGCGCATATCGTCACGCCTGCCGGGGAGCGTTTTACCGCCCTGTGGCAGCCGAGCGAAGCGTGCGAACCTTATCAGGACGACGAAGGGCGCTTGCTGCATCGCCCGCTGGCGGAGCATGTGGTGAGCCGCATTAGCGGCCAACCCGCGCTGGTGACAGCTTATAACGATAAACGGGAATCAGAACTCGCGCCGCTGCCGTTTTCGCTTTCCGCGTTGCAAATTGAAGCGGCAAAACGCTATGGGCTCAGTGCGCAGAACGTGCTTGATATTTGCCAGAAACTCTACGAAACCCACAAGTTGATCACCTATCCGCGTTCTGATTGCCGCTATTTGCCGGAAGAGCACTTCGCCGGACGACACGCGGTGATGAATGCGATTGGCGCTCATGCCCCGGGTTTGTTGCCGCAGCCGGTAGTAAACCCGGACACGCGCAACCGCTGCTGGGACGATAAGAAAGTCGATGCGCACCACGCGATTATCCCGACGGCCCGCGCCTCAAAGGTCAATCTCAGCGATAACGAAGCCAACGTTTATAATTTGATTGCTCGCCAGTATTTGATGCAATTCTGCCCGGATGCGGTGTTCCGTAAATGCCAGATCGATCTCGACATCGCCAACGGCAAGTTTATCGCCAAAGCGCGTTTTCTGGCAGAAGCCGGGTGGCGCACGCTGCTGGGTTCGAAAGAGCGCGACGAAGAGAATGACGGCACACCGTTGCCGGTGGTGGCAAAAGGCGACGAATTGCTGTGCGAAAAAGGCGAAGTGGTCGCGCGCCAGACCCAGCCACCGCGCCACTTTACCGATGCAACATTGCTGTCGGCGATGACCGGAATTGCGCGATTCGTGCAGGACAAAGATCTGAAGAAAATTCTGCGTGCTACCGATGGTCTGGGCACTGAGGCGACGCGTGCAGGGATTATCGAACTGTTGTTCAAGCGCAGTTTTCTGGTGAAGAAAGGACGCTATATCCACTCGACCGAACCGGGCCGGGCATTGATCCACTCGCTGCCGGAGATGGCGGCACGCCCCGATATGACCGCGCATTGGGAGTCGGTGCTGACGCAAATCAGTGAAAAAGAGTGCCGCTATCAGGACTTCATGCAGCCGTTGGTCGGTACGCTACACGAGCTGATTCACCAGGCGCGCAACACGCCAGTGCGTCAGTTCCGTGGGCTGGTGGCACCGGGCGGCGAGAAGAAAAAAACGTTCGCGAAAGGTCGTGGAAAAAAACGCCCGCCATCAGCAGAGGCGGGCGGTGATGCAGCGTCTCCGGCTGGATAACGCGTTTTCGCTGTTATCCGGCCTGTTTATCAAATCACACCCTGCGCCAGCATGGCGTCGGCGACTTTCACGAAGCCCGCGATGTTGGCGCCGCGCACATAGTGCGTTTGTTTGCCTTCACCGCCGTACTCGACGCAAGCCTGATGAATATCCAGCATGATGTGATGCAAACGTGCATCTACTTTTTCCGCTTTCCAGCCCATACGCGTGGCATTCTGCGCCATCTCCAGACCGGAGGTGGCAACACCGCCTGCATTCGCGGCTTTCCCCGGCGCGAACAGCACGCCCGCCGCCAGGAACAATTCGGTAGCATCGATGGTGGTGGGCATATTCGCGCCTTCCGCTACGGCTTTTACGCCGTTGGCAATCAATACGCGCGCCGCGTCGGTATCCAGCTCATTTTGCGTAGCACATGGTAGAGCGATGTCGACCGGCACTGACCACGGCTGTTTGCCTTCCAGATATGTCAGACCAAATTCACGCGCGTAATCCGCAATGCGACCGTCGCGGCTGGCTTTGATCTCGCACAGACGCGTGAGTTTTTCGCGGTTAAACCCGGCTTCATCCACCACGGTACCCGCCGAGTCCGACGCGGTGATCACCCGTGCGCCGAAGGCCATCGCTTTTTCAATGGCGTATTGCGCCACGTTGCCGGAGCCGGAAACCGCGACGCGCATCCCTTCAAAGCTAAGACTGTGGCGCTTGAGCATCGCTTCGGTGAAATAGACCAGACCATAACCGGTCGCTTCCGGGCGGATCAGACTGCCGCCAAACGAAAGCCCCTTGCCGGTAAAGACACAGGCGGTATTGTTGGAGAGCTTTTTCATCATCCCGGCCATAAAACCGACTTCGCGTGCGCCGACGCCAATATCTCCGGCGGGCACGTCGGTATCTGCGCCAAGATGGCGATACAGTTCACTGATCAGCGCCTGGCAGAAACGCATCATTTCGCCATCGCTTTTGCCTTTCGGGTCAAAATCACTGCCACCTTTGCCGCCGCCCATTGGCAGAGTAGTGAGCGCATTTTTAAACGTTTGTTCGAAGCCGAGGAATTTGAGGATCGACAAATTCACCGACGGGTGAAAACGCATACCGCCTTTGTAGGGGCCAATAGCCGAACTGAACTGTACTCGCCAGGCGCGGTTGACCTGGACCTGATTGCGATCATCAACCCAGGCGACACGAAACTGGATCACTCGCTCCGGTTCAACAAGGCGTTCAAGTAAAGACATCTGGCGGTAACGCGGGTGAGCTTCAAGGAAGGGCCAGAGGGTGGTCATCACTTCACGAATGGCCTGTGAGAACTCCGGCTGGTGCGGGTCGCGCTGTTCGACATACTGGAGAAATGATGCAAGAGAATGCGTCTGATCCATAGATATAAAAGTCTCTTATTGTTGTGGTGAATTTGTTGTGATGGTGGTGCGCAAAAAGCAGGCACTTTTGGACTATAACATTCGCAAGGCTGCATGCCGCAAGGGAAAAATCTGTACACCAGGCAAATTAATAATGGGTAGCCTGTCATAACTAAAAACGATGGGTAGGGAAATTAAAGTCCTGACGCAGAGATCCGTTATAGTAATGAGTGGCGTCAATCAGAAAGGACAAATTATGGCCCAAATTAAGTGGATAGCAGCAGCGTTACTGGTCGCTGCGTCAACCAGCGCGTTGGCTGAACGGTTACCGTCGGCGGGAATTGAGGTGAATGTGCCGCCGGAAGTGTTCAGCTCCGGTGGGCAGACGCAAACCACGCAGCCCTGCATACAATGCTGCGTGTATGGTAATCAAAACTACAGCGAAGGGGCAGTTATCAAAACCGAGGGGGTGTTATTACAATGCCAGCGCGATGAGAAAACCCTTTCCACTAACCCGCTGGTGTGGCGGCGCGTGAAGCCATAAACGCTTCCAGCAGCGGAATATCCGCCGGAGCCAGCGCGAGTTTCAGCGCTTCGGCGGGTAAACACCACCGTAAATCCTGGTGATAGTGGCGTACCGGTTCACCGTAAAAATTCACCACGTGCCATGCGTGCAAATGAATCAACCGACCTGAAACCTCCCGCTGGTGGCTGGCAACATAGCGCGCCGGTACGGCGTTAATGCCCAACTCTTCCCGCAACTCTCGCGTCAGCGCCTGCGGCTGTGTTTCCCCGGCTTCTACCTTGCCACCGGCAAATTCCCACAGACCCGGTTGATCGGCGTGTTCTGGGCGCTGTGCCAGTAAAATTTTGCCATCGCGTTCAATGATGGCCGCTACGACATCCAGGGTTTTCAGAAGGGTCATTACTGCGTTCCGATAATGTGCTGGCTCCATTCGAACCAGCCGCCATCATACACGGCGATATCCGGCCAGCCGAGCGCACGGGCAATAAAAAAGGCAAACGAGGCGCGCCAGCCGGTACCGCAATAAAAAATCACTCGCTTATCGCCAGTGATGTGCTGTTGTTGCCAGAGCGCGGCGATCTCAGACGGGTTTCGCACCGTGCCGTCTGCATTGTGAAAATTGGTAATAAACTGGCTGTCGCCTGCTGCCTGCCCCCAGCGGGCACCGGGAATATCGCCGGTCGCGGCGATATAATCATAACCGCTGGCGCGGCCGCTAAACTCAGGCCAACTGCGGATGCTGACCAGTACCGTACCCGGCTGCGTCAGCCGCTGTTGGGTTTGCGCCATATTAAGCAGTAACGCAGGTTGCGTCGGGAGACGCACGCCGAAATCCATTTGCGGTTTAATGTCTGGCGCTGCGCCAGTTTGCCACGCAAAACCAGCGTGCAACCAGCTCTGCCAGCCGCCATCAAGTAAGCGAACATCACAGACTCCGGCGTATAACAAAATATGCGCCAGCCGCTCTGCTGCATAATTGCCACGGCTGTAAAGGACGACGGTAATATCCGCGCGCAGACCATGATTGAGCAGCACCTTGCGTAATTGATCGGGCTCAACCACATTCCACAGCGGCAGGCTTTCTACTTCGCGGGTGTCGATATAATCCGCGCCGGGAATATGCCCGGCGCGATAGAGGTGTTCAGCCTCGCAGCCTACTTCCAGCAGCCGCCAGGCACCCGCAGGGGGAGCGCTGACCGGGAGGTGTTGCAGCACATCCGCCAGCCACTGCGCACAAACCCATGGAGAACGCGCGGGGGGCATCGGTTCAGACCTTAAATTTGGCCCACACGGGTGCGTGGTCGGACGGTTTTTCCATGCTGCGAATGTCGTAATCAATACCGGTTTCAATGCAGCGCTCCGCCAGCGGTTGGCTTGCCAGCAGCAGATCGATACGCAGGCCGCGGTTATCGTCGAAACCTTTTGAGCGGTAATCAAACCACGAGAAGCGATCCTGGGTTTCCGGGTTAGCTTCGCGGAAGGTATCCACCAGCCCCCAGCCTTTCAGGCGCTCCATCCACTCACGCTCTTCCGGCAGGAAGGAGCATTTGCCCGTGCGCAGCCAGCGTTTGCGGTTCTCTTCGCCAATACCGATATCGAGGTCTGTCGGGCTGATGTTCATGTCACCCATGATCAACACTGGTTTTGCTTTATCCAGTTCTGTATCGAGATAGGTTTGCAAATCCTGGTAGAACTTCTCTTTCGCCGGGAATTTCAACGGATGGTCGCGGCTTTCGCCTTGCGGGAAATAACCGTTAATCACCGTGATATCGCCGATAGGCGAGGGGATCTCCGCCATGATAATGCGGCGCTGTGCCTCTTCGCCGTCGTTCGGCCAGCCGCGGCGCACAGAGATCGGCGTCTCTTTGGTCAACAGTGCAACGCCGTAGTGACCTTTCTGTCCGTGGTAAAAAACGTTGTAACCCAGCCGTGCGACATCTTCGAGCGGGAACATATCATCGTGAACTTTGGTCTCCTGCAGACCGATCACGTCCGGCTGATGTTGCTCAACCAGCGCTTCAAGCTGATGAGGGCGGGCGCGCAGGCCATTGATATTAAAAGAGACGAATTTCATAGTCGCAGCCATTTAGCAGAGTGAAAGATGCAGAGATGTTAGCAGAATTTACATTTAACCACCGCCACTTATTGATATTGCCGCCGCCGATGCGCACTGGCGCAATTCGCGCCCTTATTTAGGGCGAAATGCACTAAATAAGGGCGCATGATGTAAATTAATTTCGCTGATGATCACAGTTCTATAATTAAAATTTCTAATTGCATAAACAGGCGTCTTTACTTGCTCTCCACCTCAGTTGGATCTCTATTTATTCACTTTTTATGCAAATAAAGTGAATGGCGATAGGTTTTAAGTTGTTGAAATTTCGTTGCCGCAAGCGGTTTATGCATTTTTATCGCTGGCTGGCACGAACCGTGCAATCTACATTTACAGCGAAAACGTTCATATTCGTTAACATTTTATCAACTATTTATTTACCGGATGAGGTCGCTATGTCTCTGTCAATTACGCGTGAAAATTTTGATCAATGGATGTTGCCTGTCTACGCGCCTGCACCTTTTATTCCGGTACGTGGTGAAGGTTCCCGCCTGTGGGATCAGCAGGGAAAAGAGTATGTCGATTTTGCCGGTGGGATTGCGGTGAATGCGCTGGGGCATGCGCATCCTGCTTTGTGTAAAGCGTTAAGCGAGCAGGCGGCAAAGTTCTGGCATACCGGCAACGGTTACACCAATGAGCCAGTGCTGAAACTGGCGAAACGCCTGCTGGACGCTACTTTCGCCGATCGCGCTTTTTTTTGTAACTCCGGTGCTGAGGCGAATGAAGCGGCGCTGAAGCTGGCGCGCAAATATGCGCATGACACTTTCGGCCCGCAGAAAAGCGGCATTGTCGCGTTCAAAAATGCGTTCCATGGACGCACCTTATTTACCGTCAGCGCGGGCGGGCAACCTGCCTATTCGCAAGATTTTGCGCCGTTGCCGCCGCAAATCCAGCATGCGCAGTTCAACGATCTGGCTTCCGCCAGCGCATTAATTAATGACGAAACCTGTGCCGTTATTGTCGAGCCGATGCAGGGCGAAGGCGGTGTGGTACCTGCCAGCAAGGCGTTTTTGCAAGGGCTGCGCGATCTGTGCAACCGCCATAACGCGCTGCTGATTTTTGATGAAGTGCAAACCGGCGTTGGCCGCACCGGCGAACTGTATGCCTATATGCATTACGGCGTGACGCCGGATGCGCTGACCACGGCAAAAGCGTTGGGCGGCGGTTTCCCGATTGGCGCGATGCTGACCACCGAACAGTTTGGCAAAGTGATGAATGTCGGCACCCACGGTACGACCTACGGCGGTAACCCGCTGGCGGGCGCGGTGGCCGGCGCGGTGCTCGATATTATCAACACACGGGAAACCCTGACTGGCGTGAAGCAACGCCATCAATGGTTTACGGAACAGCTTTCGGCGATCAATGACCGTTATCACCTGTTCAGTGAAATCCGCGGCTTAGGGTTGCTGATCGGTTGCCAACTGGTTCCAGAATATGCTGGAAAAGCAAAACAACTTTCACAACTGGCGGCGGCGGAAGGCGCAATGGTGTTGATTGCTGGTGGTAATGTGCTGCGCTTTGCTCCGGCGTTGAACATCAGCGAAGAAGAGATCCGCGACGGGCTTGTACGTGTTGCCCGCGCCTGTGAAAAATTCACTGCGGAGAGTGCATCATGATGGTGATCCGTCCTGTCGCCGCAGGCGATTTACCGGCGCTGCTGCGGCTGGCCGGGAAAACCGGTGGCGGCCTGACGTCGTTGCCTGTTGATGAAGCAACGCTTGCTGCGCGGATTGAGCGTTCGCAACGTACCTGGCAAGGCAAGTTGCCGAAGGGCGAGCAAGGGTACGTTTTTGTGCTGGAAGAGACGCAAAGCGGCGAGGTGGCGGGGATTTGCGCCATTGAAGTCGCGGTGGGTCTGAACGATCCCTGGTATAACTACCGGGTCGGGACACAGGTGCACGCCTCGAAAGAACTGAATGTCTATAACGCGTTGCCGACGCTGTTTCTCAGTAACGATCACACCGGCAGCAGCGAACTCTGCACGCTGTTTCTCGATCCCGCCTGGCGTAAAGAGGGCAACGGTTATCTGTTGTCAAAATCCCGCTTTCTGTTTATGGCGGCATTCCGCGAGCGCTTCAATGAGAAAGTAGTAGCCGAGATGCGCGGCGTGATTGACGAGCACGGCTATTCGCCGTTCTGGGAGAGTCTGGGCAAGCGTTTCTTTTCGATGGAGTTCAGCCGGGCGGATTACCTGTGCGGCACCGGGCAAAAAGCCTTTATCGCAGAGCTGATGCCAAAGCACCCTATTTATACCCACTTCCTTTCACAAGAGGCGCAAGAGGTGATTGGCGAGGTGCATCCACAAACGGCACCGGCCCGTGCGGTGCTGGAAAAAGAGGGCTTCCGCTACCGTAACTATGTCGACATTTTTGATGGCGGGCCGACGCTGGAATGCGATGTCGACCGGGTGCGGGCGATTCGCAAAAGCCGCCTGGTTGCGGCGGGCGAAGGGCAGCGCGCACCGGGCGAATGGCCTGCGTGTATGGTCTCCAATGAGCAGTATCAGCAATTCCGGGCCATGCTTATCTATGCGGATCCGAACACCGAGCGGTTGCTATTAACGGCTGCCGAACTGGATGCGCTGAAGTGTCAGCCGGGGGATACCGTGCGGTTGGTGCGCCTGTGTGCCGAAGATAAAAGTGGCGAGGAGAAAACAAAATGAGTTTATGGATTAAGGGTGACTGGGTCACAGGCCAGGGCGAACGTCGTATCAAAACGAACCCGGTCAGCCACGAAGCGCTGTGGCACGGTTTTGATGCGGATAGTGAGCAAGTGGCGCTGGCGTATCAGGCTGCACGCGACGCTTTCCCGCAGTGGGCGCGGCAGGCTTTTACTGAGCGCCAGGCCATTGTTGAGAAATTCGCGGCGCTGCTGGAGACCAACAAAGCGGCGCTGACCGACATTATCGCCCGCGAGACCGGTAAGCCGCGCTGGGAAGCGGCGACCGAAGTGACGGCAATGATCAACAAAGCCTCCATATCGGTAAAGGCGTACCACACGCGCACCGGTGAACAACATACAGAGATGGCCGATGGTGCTGCGACATTGCGCCATCGCCCGCATGGCGTGCTGGCTGTCTTCGGCCCGTATAACTTCCCCGGCCATCTGCCGAATGGGCATATTATCCCGGCGCTGCTCGCGGGTAATACCGTGATCTTTAAACCCAGCGAACTCACGCCATGGACCGGTGAAGCGGTGGTCAAACTCTGGGAGCAAGCAGGTTTACCCGCAGGCGTGCTGAATCTGGCGCAGGGCGGGCGAGAAACCGGCCAGGCGCTGAGCGCATTACCGGGGCTGGACGGATTGTTATTTACCGGCAGCGCCAATACGGGATATCAATTGCATCGCCAGCTTGCCGGGCAGCCAGAAAAAATCCTCGCGCTGGAGATGGGCGGCAACAACCCGCTAATTGTTGAAGATCCTGACGATATTGATGCCGCAGTACATCTGGCGATCCAGTCAGCATTTATCACCGCCGGGCAGCGCTGTACCTGCGCGCGTCGCTTACTGGTTAAGCGTTCTAAAGCGGGCGATGACTTTCTGATGCGGTTGGTAGAAGTGAGTGCGCGACTGCAACCGCAGGCATGGGATGCGGAACCCGCGCCGTTTCTCGGTGGCTTGATTTCACCCCAGGCGGCGCAGCATGTTTATCAGGCCTGGCAGGCGCACGAAGCGCGCGGCGGTAAAACTTTGCTGGCACCGCGTCTGTTGGCGGAAGGAACCTCGCTCCTGACGCCGGGGATTATCGAGATGACCGACGTTGCGGGAGTACCGGATGAAGAAGTCTTTGGCCCGCTGCTGTGTGTCTGGCGCTACGACAATTTTGATCAGGCGATCCGCATGGCGAATGACACGCGCTACGGGCTGGCTTGCGGATTGATTTCACCGGATCGGCAAAAGTTTGATCAACTGTTGCTCGAAGCCCGCGCAGGGATCGTCAACTGGAACAAGCCGTTGACCGGTGCGGCCAGTACCGCGCCGTTTGGCGGCGTGGGCGCGTCGGGGAATCATCGCGCCAGTGCGTGGTATGCGGCGGATTACTGTGCGTGGCCGATGGCGAGCCTGGAATCTCCGGCACTGGCGCTACCGCAGACGCTCAGCCCGGGGCTTGATTTCTCCCGCGAGGCGCAACCATGAAAGCGCGTGAAGTCAATTTCGACGGCCTGGTCGGGCTAACGCACCATTACGCCGGATTGTCTTTCGGGAATGAAGCCTCAACCAAACATCGCTTTCAGGTTTCCAACCCGAAACTGGCGGCAAAGCAAGGGCTACTGAAGATGAAAGCGCTCGCCGACGCCGGTTTTCCGCAGGCGGTGATCCCGCCGCAGGAACGTCCCAATGTGGCCGTGTTGCGCCAGCTTGGTTTCTGTGGCAGCGATGAGCAAGTGGTGGAAAAAGCTGCGGCACACGCGCCGCAGATCCTCTCTGCTGCCAGTTCGGCATCGGCGATGTGGGTCGCGAACGCTGCTACCGTCTGCCCGTCGGCTGATGCGCAGGATGGCAAAGTGCATCTCACGGTTGCTAACCTGAACAATAAATTCCACCGTGCGATGGAAGCCCCGACGACAGAAGCGCTGCTGCGCGCCATCTTCCGGGATGAAACGGCGTTTACCGTGCATCCTGCGCTGCCGCAGGTTGCCATGTTTGGCGATGAAGGTGCCGCGAACCATAACCGTTTTGGCGGTAATTACGGCGAAGCGGGTGTGCAACTCTTCGTTTACGGCAGAGAGTACGCAAGCCTGGATGCTCCGGCGCGCTATCCGGCGCGCCAGACGCGGGAAGCCAGCGAAGCGGTGATGCGTATCAACCAGGTGCGCGCAGAGCAGGTGGTTTTTGCCCGGCAAAACCCGGATGTTATCGATCTGGGCGTGTTTCATAACGATGTGATTGCCGTTTCGAACCGCCAGGTGTTTTTTTGTCACGAATTGGCTTTTGCCGAACAATCTCGTTTGCTGGCAGAGCTACACTCAAAAGTACCGGGATTTATGGCGATCCAGGTTCCGCAGCAGGCTGTTTCTGTCACCGATGCAGTGGCAACGTATCTGTTTAACAGCCAACTGCTGAGCCGTGATGATGGCAGCATGATGCTGGTGCTGCCCCAGGAGTCACAGCAACATGCCGGTGTGTGGCGCTATCTGAACACGCTGCTGGCGCAGGATAACCCGATCAGCGAGCTCAAAGTATTTGACCTGCGTGAAAGCATGGCGAACGGCGGTGGTCCGGCGTGCCTGCGCTTACGCGTGGTACTTACCGAGGCGGAACAGCGGGCCGTTAACCCGGCGGTGATGATGAATGACAGTTTGTTTGCCACCCTCAATGACTGGGTGGATCGGTACTACCGCGATCGGCTGACGCAAGCGGATTTAGCCGATCCGCAGCTTTTACGCGAGGGGCGGGAAGCGCTGGACCGATTAACGCAGTTGTTGAATCTGGGATCGGTGTATCCCTTCCAGCGTTAACCGGAGGCCGTATGGATAACTTTCTTGCTGCGACGCTTGCGGGCGATATCCCGCGAAAAATGTCAGGGGAGTCGGGCGGTATTCACTGGTTGTGGCACGAACAAGGGATTCTTGAGCTGATCCCGAAACAAGCTGTCGGGCGATCGCTGGTCATCTCTTGTGCTATCCATGGTAACGAAACCGCGCCGGTGGAGATGCTGGATCTGTTGCTTAAAAATGTGCTTTCGGGCGAGCAGCCACTCACCTGGCGGCTGCTGGTAATCCTTGGAAATCCGCAGGCGCTGGCGCAGAACAAGCGATTTTTGCATAACGATCTCAACCGGATGTTTGGTGGCCGCTGGCAGCAGTTGCCATCGAATGATGAAACGGTGCGTGCCGCCCAGCTTGAACGGGCGATGACCCATTTCTTTGCGGCGGGCGACGAGGAGGAGCGCTGGCATCTGGATTTGCACACCGCGATTCGCGGTTCGCACCATGTCCGCTTTGGTGTGCTGCCGCAGCGGGCGGAGCCGTGGGATGAACTGTTTCTGGAGTGGTTGGGTGATGCCGGGCTGGAGGCGCTGGTGTTTCACCAGGCGGCAGGTGGTACGTTTACACATTACAGCTGCGAGCATTTTAACGCCCTGGCTTGCACTCTGGAGCTCGGCAAAGCGTTGCCGTTTGGTGAAAACGATTTAAGCCAGTTCCAGCGTACGGCCTGGGCGCTGGCCGCGTTACTGGCGGGCGAACCTGCGCCAGACACGGAAAATACGCCGCTGCGTTATCGCGTGGTGCAGCAACTGACTCGCCACAGTGACGCGTTTAAACTTTTTATGAGTGCAGATACGCTCAATTTTACCGCCTTCAATGCGGGCACCTTGTTGGCCGAGGATCGCGGCGAGCGGTATGTGGTGCAACATGAGCAGGAGTATGTTTTGTTCCCAAATCCGAATGTTGCCGTTGGTTTACGCGCCGGGTTAATGCTCGAGAAAATTAATTAAACAGTAAGCCCTGTTTATACAGGGCTTATTTTCATGCTTTTCTTAAATAAATTACAGAATTATCCTGTTGAAGCGCTTTATTAATAAATAACTTTAATTTAAGATTTTCCATAATTCCTTTTTAATCAGTGCATTGAATATTTAATTTTCGACTCTCCACGGTTTATCCTTATTTCCTTCATATTTGACCTAAAAACGGTATTTACACTTTCATTGTTTTACCGTCGCTCTGATTAATTGACGATAAAGCCAGTAAAGTGAATAGCGTCAACACGGCAACCGCCGTAAGAAAAACCGAAGTAAGGAATAAAATTATGCGTAAATTGACTGCTCTGTTTGTTGCCTCTACCCTGGCTTTTGGCGCTGCAGGTCTGGCTCATGCTGCGGATACCACCTCCGCACCTGCCGACGAGAAACCAATGATGCATCACAAAGGTAAAGGCCCGCATGACATGATGTTCAAAGGTCTGAACCTGACCGATGCGCAGAAACAGCAAGTCCGCGATATCATGAAAAACCAGCGCGAAGAGATGAAACGCCCGCCGGTTGAAGAGATGCGCGCAATGCATGACATCATTACCAGCGACAGCTTTGACCGTGCGAAAGCCGAAGCGCAAATCACCAAAATGGAACAGCAGCATAAAGAGGGCATGCTGAAACGCATGGAGACCCAGAACAAGATTTACAACATTCTGACCCCGGAACAGAAAAAGCAGTTCAATGCTAATTTTGAGAAGCGTCTGACAGAACATCCGGCGCCGGAAGGTAAAATGCCTCCTGCACCTGCTGAATAATTCAGCGACCCTCCTTAAGACCGCCGGTTTTGCCCATCGCTTGTTTTACGTGATGGGCAGAACCGGCGGTTTTTTCTTGTTCCCCCTCTTGCCAGCCGCTACTGGCGCGGTATTCTCGTTGAATCCTTTTTTTAGTGATGTTACTTACCTGAAATTTATGATTTTTTACATGTTTGATTACACAGTAGCCTAAGGCAAATCGTGTCGGCTGCCGATAACTCACACATGGCAAAGTAAACAATAACAATGATGCAGGCTGCCCGAAGAAGCAGCGGCGCAGGTGAAGCACCGCGCCATTCAGGAGTGATGATGGAATTCTTTGATATCCGTAAAATGCCGGTAAATCTCTGGCGTAATGGGGCGGGTGAAACCCGAGAAATTTGCTGTTTTCCGCCGGCAACACGTGATTTTAACTGGCGAGCCAGTATCGCTTCGTTGGCCAGTAACGGTGATTTTCCACAATTTCCCGGAGTGGATCGTGTCATAACACTCATTGAAGGTGGCGAAGTGACGCTGAATGGGGGAGGTACTTTTAGCCACACGCTTAAACGTTACCAGCCCTTTACTTTTGCCGGTGAGCAGCCGGTCAGGGCCGAGCTTTGCGACGGACAAATGTCGATGGATTTTAATGTGATGACGCGGCGCGATCGCTGCCGGGCGAAAGTCCGTATCGCCGATCGTACCTTTACCACTATTGGTACACGCGGGGGCGTTATTTTCGTTCTGAGTGGAGCGTGGCAATTGGGTGATAAATTGTTAACCGCCGATCAGGGTGCTTATTGGCAAGAAGGGCGGCAAACTCTGCGGTTGCTAAAGTCTGAAGGGCAGTTACTGTTCAGTGAAATTACCTGGCTGGCCGGTCATTAATCCAGTTCGATTATTTCATAATCACCGGAAAGCAGCGGTTTGCAGAGAATTTTGTAGCCATCATGATCGAAACCCGCCGGTAAACGCAGCAGTTGCGCGGCAGCGGCGGGCTCATCAACTGAACCTAACCATAGCCAGTTGTGGATGATATGGTACTGCGTCATTCCCGCAGCGCTCTCTTTCAGCCCAATTGGACCGCGCCACGGCCAGCAGACCAATTGCAAGCGCGCCATCGCGGCGGCGAAGCGCTCATCATGTGCTTCACACGTCTCTTTACCACAGCATGCCCCGGCGCAGCGCTGTAACGCGGATCGAAAACAAGGCCGGCCACGCGTTAGCGATTCCAGACCCAGCAGCCCATAGCACAGCTTTTCGTCATCAGCGATAGATTGCAGCGCTTGCAATGCGGCGCGACGGTTGGCAAACAGGCCATACAAATCTGGGGAGGAGGAGAAATCTACTTCTTTGGCATACACCACCAGTGGTTTTTCACCGCTAAGGCGCAGCGAGCAGAGTTGGCGATTACGGCGCAGACGCTTATTAAACAGTGGCTGTTGTTCTTTAATTAGTCGCGCTTCGAGCAGCAGCGCGCCAATCTCACCGGCGGTGCAAATCCAGGTAATCCGCCGCGACTGGCGCAGCATAGCCGCTTCATCGGGCGTGCGCAGATGCGACAGTACACGGCTGCGGATATTGATGCTTTTACCGATATAGAGCGGCATTGCTTCGCTTTCGCCGTGGAAAATATAGACACCGGGCTGCCTGGGCATTGCTTCCAACCACGGACGAAGATGTTCTGGATATTCATAGATTGCCGCCGCTTCGAATTCAAGACGCGGGGCTGATTGACGCCTGACCACAAAATACTCCTGATACTGTTTGTCTATCCAGTATAGCAGTCAATAAGTGGCTAAAAAAGAGGCGGCTTGCGCCGCCTGCGGGTTATTTCTTTTTCCAGAAATCGTCGAATACAGTAATCGGCGGGCGACGTTTGTGTTCCGTTTTCACATACCAGCCTTCAATGATTTTCGCGATACTGGCATCCAGCGTTTTCCCTTCCAGATAATCATCGATATTTTCGTAGGTGACGCCCAGTGCGGCTTCATCCGGCAGGGAGGGGCGATCATCTTCCAGATCGGCCGTTGGCGCTTTTTTATAAAGATGTTCCGGGCAGCCCAGGTAAGCCAGCAACTGTTTACCCTGGCGTTTGTTCAGACGGAAAAGCGGGTTGATATCAGTGCCGCCGTCGCCATATTTGGTGAAGAAACCGGTCACCGCTTCGGCGGCATGGTCGGTGCCAACCACCACGCCTTTCGTCATGCCAGCAATGCTGTATTGCGCTTTCATACGCTCGCGCGCTTTTTCATTGCCGCGCACGAAATCGCTCAGTTCGATGCCCGTTTCACGCAGCGCTTGCTCGCTTGCCAGCACCGAGGCTTTGATATTGACGGTAAGGACGCGATCCGGCTGAATAAACGCGATGGCATCCTGGCAATCCTGCTCATCCGCTTGCTTACCGTAAGGCAGACGGACGGCGATAAATTGATACGCTTGATTGCCCGTTTCCTGGCGTAGTTCGCTGATGGCCGTTTGACTAATTTTCCCGGCTAGCGTGGAATCCTGGCCGCCGCTGATGCCAAGTACCAGCGTTTGCAAAAAAGGATAGGTTTTCAGATAGGTTTTCAGAAAATCCACGCTGCGGCGAACTTCTTCTTCGGCGTTGACTGTGGGCTTCACGCCTAACGCCTGAATAATCTCTTGTTGCAGAGTCATTTACCCCTCCGTTGTGTTGTCCTGCTTTGCAGGTTGCAAATAGATAATAGGGCCAAATTAACCCTTTGGCGGTAAAACGACAAGGATCACAGATTTGAGTGCCGCAAATTAAGGCGTTTTAGTAGCTTATCGTGCTTTTATTAGATTTCTCCGAAAGTTATGCCAATGCTGTCTGTTAGTTGAAAAATGCAATTTTATATTCCAGGCTTAGATAACACGCTGATACACAAGCGGATACAAAAGAGGATGGAATATGAATAAGAACATCGCAGGAATTCTGGGCGCAGCTGCAGTGCTGACTATGCTGGCGGGTTGTACGGCTTACGATCGTGCAAAAGATCAGGTTTCACAGCCAGTCGTGAAAGATGTGAAAAAAGGCATGAGCCGCCAGCAGGTTATGCAGGTTGCGGGCCGTCCTTCTTCTGAAGTTACGATGATCCACGCGCGCGGGACTTGCCAGACCTATATTCTGGGTCAACGTGACGGCAAAACCGAAACCTATTTCGTTGCGCTGGACGAAACTGGTCATGTCATGAACTCCGGCTACCAGACCTGCGCCGAGTATGATACTGACCCGCAAGTTAAGCAGTAATTTCGGTTTATCGCCTGAGCAAATAAAAAACCGGCCATTTGGCCGGTTTTTTATGGGTGCAACAGGGGTTACGCCGGGACACTATCGATTTTGCTGATGCGCGACCAAACGCGGTGCGCAGCAAGATGCGTCAGAAAATCATCGATAAAGTTCGCCGTAGCGTTATCCGCCTCGACAATACCGTCTTCTCCCTGGTCATCCACATCCAGTAAGCGCTTAAACTGCCGCGCATCTCCCGCCAGCGCGATAGTTTTCAGATGCTTATAGGCTTCCAGCAGGTAATATTTCGCGTCGCCATTTTGCAGGATATCGCTGATATCCCCGCCGGGAACAATGACGCCATCGACCGTCAGAGACGGCGAGCCAGCGAAGGTGGCGGCAATCGGTAATTCGGAGCCATCATCCGCAGTCACTTTCCCCATTCGCGCATAGAGCAGTTTGCTATGAACGCCTTTGGCTTTCAGGCCCTGCAATACGTTGAGTACATCCGTTGCACTGACCTTATCATGCAGTAATACCGCTACCACCCGGCCTTTCACGTTGCCATCGGGGATGGCATAAAGACTCAGCGAAGGATCTTTTTTTAACCCATTGACTTCCGGCGGTGGGGCAATGTTCAACTGATCGTCGCTCAACGTGATACCGAGATTTTCTGCCACACTTTGCGCCAGATGAACGTCAATGTGCGCCAGTTGATCTACCACGCGTTCGCGAATATACGCCCGTACCACTTTGCTCAGCTCAAAGCTAAAAGCGTCAATAATATGGCGTTGTTCAAACGGCGTCTGGCTTAACCAGAACAGGCGCGGATGCGCGTAATATTCACCGAATGAGGGGCTGCGTTCACGGATTTTTTCCCCTTCGACGCGCTCCTGGTAAGTCTCGAAACCACCACGTTTTGGACCAGGCGGTGTTTCCCGCGGCCAGTTATCATTGATGGAGTTCGGCTCATAGTTCGCGGGGTTTGTGTCAATCTCCATGCGGTGCATGCCGTCGCGCTGCAAGTTATGGTACGGACACGTTGGGCGATTGATGGGAATTTCATGGAAGTTCGGCCCACCAAGCCGGCTGATTTGCGTATCGGTATAGGAGAACAGACGCCCCTGCAGCAGCGGGTCATTGGTAAAATCGAGGCCCGGCACGATATGCCCTGGATGGAACGCTGCCTGCTCGTTTTCGGCAAAGAAGTTATCCGGGTTGCGGTTTAATACCATTTTTCCGACGCGCTGCACGGGAACCAGCTCTTCGGGAATCAGTTTGGTCGGGTCCAACAGGTCGAAATCAAATTTGAATTCATCCTCTTCCGGGATCAGTTGTAGGCCCAGCTCAAACTCCGGGTAATCGCCGGCTTCAATGGCTTCCCATAACTCGCGGCGGTGGAAATCCGGATCGCGCCCGGTTAGTTTTTGCGACTCATCCCACACCAGGGAAGCTTTGCCTGCCAGTGGTTTCCAGTGGAAGCGGACAAACGTGGCTTTGCCTTCGGCGTTGATCAAGCGAAATGTGTGGATCCCAAAACCTTCCATCGTGCGATAGCTGCGCGGAATGCCGCGATCGGACATCGCCCACATCACGTTGTGTAAGGTTTCCGGTTGCAACGAAACATAGTCCCAGAAGGTGTCATGTGCGCTTTGACCTTGCGGGATCGCCCAGTGCGGCTCCGGTTTTACCGCGTGGACAAAATCGGGGAATTTGTGCGCATCCTGGATGAAAAAGACCGGCGTATTGTTGCCGACCAGGTCAAAAATGCCTTCTTCGGTATAAAACTTGGTGGCAAATCCACGAATATCACGAACGGTATCCGCTGAACCCGCGCCGCCCTGCACCGTGGAAAAACGGACAAATACCGGGGTAATTTTCTCCGCATCAGAGAGAAAATCCGCTTTGGTTATATCGCTCAGGCTACGATAAGGCTGAAAATAACCATGCGCCGCCGATCCGCGTGCATGCACGATACGTTCTGGGATACGTTCGTGGTCGAAATGGGTGATTTTCTCCCGCAGAATAAAATCTTCCAGCAGTGTCGGGCCGCGTTTTCCCGCGCGCAGGGAGTTTTGGTCATCGGCGATGCGTACGCCCTGGTTAGTGGTGAGGGGATAATTCTCGCCACCCTTTCGGTAAGGCTCCAGCGCGTTCAGTTTGTCATTCGACGTATCCGGCGCTTTCATGCTCCCCGGCGCAGTCGGTTGCTCGCCAGGTGCTGTGGGGCTCGGAGAAGGGCGGTGAGAATTATCTTCGGGTGCCAGTGAGTCCAGCCCTGGGCGGGATTCGTTAGCATCATGAACCGGGGCGTGGTGATGAGGGTCTTTTTCATTGTGCGACATTGAACTCGTCTCCTGTTTTCATTGCTGAAAAATGGTCGATGTTTCCTTAAAACCCTTCTAACTATAGAACAACATGCTGCATTGACCTGGCGAATCAGGAGTCAACACGGGAGTGAAAAATCAGAGAAAGTGGTTCCAGGCGCGACGCACAAGCTCACAATCGGCTATGATAGGTCTTTAATGTTTGTAGAATTTGTCTGTAGAACGCATCGCTTATGAAATCTTATCGTCAACAAAACCGAGCCATTATCAGCTATGTCCCGCGTGTCGAACCGGCTCCCCCCGATCACGCCTCAAAAGTGGATGGCTATCGTGATGTCTGGTTGCTGCGGGGTAAGTATGTGGCGTTTGTGTTGATGGGGGAAAAGTTTCGCCGCTCGCCGGTCTTTAGCGTCCCGGAAGCTGCTCAGCGCTGGGCGATGCAGATGCGCCAGGAAGGCGAGGTAGACGAAGCGTAAAAAAAACCGCCTGACATTGCAGGCGGTTTTCATTATTCACCGGTGCCGCCTCGACGGATAGGGGCATCGGTCATTCCATTCCGGGTGTTTAACGGTGCGCCAGTTCGGCGTCGTCTTCACTGTCCAGCACGGTTTTATCGGTCTGTTTCAGCCACTGGCTGGTCAGCGTACCGGCGGTCATTGAGCCGCTCACGTTCAGGGCAGTTCGGCCCATATCGATAAGCGGTTCAACGGAAATGAGCAGCGCCACCAGCGTCACTGGCAGGCCCATTGCAGGCAGCACGATAAGCGCGGCAAAAGTCGCACCACCGCCAACACCGGCTACACCGGCGGAACTGACGGTGACGATCCCAACCAGGGTAGCAATCCACAGCGGATCCAGCGGGTTAATGCCAACGGTGGGAGCTACCATCACGGCCAGCATCGCCGGGTAAAGGCCTGCGCACCCGTTTTGCCCAATGGTTGCGCCAAAGGAGGCTGAGAAGCTGGCGATGGATTCCGGTACGCCCAGACGACGGGTTTGCGCTTCCACGTTTAGCGGAATGGATGCTGCGCTGGAGCGGCTGGTGAAAGCAAATGTCAGAACAGGCCATACCTTACGGAAGAATTTCAGCGGGCTAACGCCGTTCACACCAAGCAGCAGACCGTGCACCACAAACATAATGCCCAGGCCAAGGTAAGAGGCGATAACAAAGCTACCCAGCTTAATGATGTCCTGAATGTTAGAACCAGCGACAACTTTGGTCATCAACGCCAGCACGCCATACGGCGTCAATTGCATCACCAGGCGTACCAGTTTCATCACCCAGCTTTGCAGCGTATCGATAGCGGTCAGTACACGTTGGCCTTTCGGCGCATCATCTTTCAGCAATTTCAGCGCTGCGACACCGAGGAACGCAGCAAAGATAACGATGCTGATAATTGACGTTGGGTTTGCGCCTGTCAGGTCGGCAAACGGATTTTTAGGTACAAAGGAGAGCAGCAGTTGCGGCACGGTGAGATCGGCTACTTTGCCGACATAGTTGCTCTGAATGGCGTTCAAACGCGCGGTTTCTGCCGTACCCTGCACCAGACCTTCTGCCGTCAAACCGAACAGATTGGTCACCAGCACGCCCACCGATGCGGCGATCAGCGTCGTGAACAGCAATGTGCCGATGGTCAGAAAACTGATTTTGCCCAGTTGTGACGCGTTATGCAGACGCGCAACGGCACTCAAAATTGAAGCGAAAACCAGTGGCATGACAATCATTTGCAGCAACTGGACATAGCCATTGCCGACCACGTTGAACCACTGGATGGAATCTTTCAGTACCGGGTTATCAGAACCATAAATAGCCTGCAGCGCGAGGCCAAAGACCACACCGAGACCTAAACCCACCAGTACTTTTTTTGCCAGGCTCCACTGTTTGTGACGCGCCTGCGCCAGCAAAAACAGCAGTGCCACGAACACAACGACGTTCGCGATTAATGGAAAATTCATCCCCTTTCTCCTGATATCATTATTCGGTCGGCCTTCTCGGCCGCTCCTGTTGCGCAAGGTTAGCAGAAGTGTTGAAACGGTCTTATATCCAAATGGAATGGGTTATATCGAAATAAGGAGGAATGACGATTTAATGCTCAGATTGCTGATGAATAAAGCGATTAAACTGATTTTGTAGCGACGTTATCATCTGTGACGACCAGCGGACTGCACCGTTTTCGGGCAATGTTTGTGGCATCCAAATCGCGTAAGTAAATAGCGCCATACATAATACGCGCTCCAGTTGGTTACCTTTTTGCGGCACCAGCAGCGGCAGACGAAAGCGCCAGCGACAGGGCCAGAGCAGCGGTACGCCAGCAGGGGTAAGCATGTCCGCCAGAATATGGCTGAGATAACCGACCACCATTCCCTGTAGCGCATCGGCGGGCACTATCCAGCTTTCTGGCACTTTTAAATAAAAGAGCGTCAGTGCCAGAAAAACCGCCAGCAGGCTATGCGTAAACCCGCGATGCCCAAAAGCGCGGGCGACCGGTTTTGATATCCACTTCAGGCGCTGCCCGAGAAAAGATTTCGGATGGTCGATATCTGGCAGCAGGCAGGTGAGAATAGCGGACGGGACAATATGCCACCAGTCTCCCTGGGCGAGGACGGGCGTTAACTCAGCGTTTTTGGAAAACACCGCGCAAGCAATGGAAAAAAGCAGGTGTCCTTCCGCCGTCATGGTCAAACTCACTCAACTGTTGATGTATACAGTATAGGATGTTTGTACAGTAGGCGGAAGAGGTGACGGTGTAACTCTTTGTCACAATCCTGATTGTTTAACGCGCCAGCCAGCCACCATCGACGGCAAGGGTGTAACCATTGATATAATCCGCCGCTCTGGAGGCCAGAAACACCGCCGCGCCTTTCAGATCTTCTGGTTCTCCCCAGCGCCCGGCCGGGATACGGTCAAGGATTTCCTGGCTGCGTTCCGCATCTTCCCGCAATTGCTGGGTGTTATTTGTCGCCATATAGCCTGGTGCGATCGCGTTAACGTTAATTTGATGTGATGCCCATTCGTTTGCCAGTAAACGCGTTAGCCCCATGACGCCGCTCTTGGACGCCGTATATGAAGGTACACGAATGCCACCCTGGTACGAGAGCATCGAAGCGATATTGATGATTTTCCCGCCATTACCCTGGGCAATAAATTGCCGAGCCACCGCCTGAGAGAGAAAAAAGACCGTTTTCAGGTTCAGGTTCATCACGTCATCCCAGTCTTGTTCACTGAAATCAATGGCATCGCAGCGGCGAATCGTGCCCGCGTTATTCACCAA
The DNA here is from genome assembly GCF_042788095.1 of Kosakonia sp. YIM B13571. Classification (NCBI taxonomy): domain Bacteria; kingdom Pseudomonadati; phylum Pseudomonadota; class Gammaproteobacteria; order Enterobacterales; family Enterobacteriaceae; genus Kosakonia; species Kosakonia sp. YIM B13571. The sequence goes on from NZ_JBHZPL010000002.1 coordinate 103,979, forward strand.
AATATTGATGTGCCCAAATGTCGCAACGGCTTGCTTAACCACCTCATCAAGACCGTGCTGGTGGCGAAGGTCGGCCTGAATAGCATGGAAACGGCGTCCTAACGCCTGCACGCGGGAGGCGGTTTCCTGCGGCACTTTGCGGCCAACACCGACAATATCGCAGCCCGCTTCTGCAAGCCCTAATGCCATTCCCTGACCCAGCCCGGTGTCACATCCGGTGACGATAGCCACTTTACCCGCAAGCTTAAAGGCTTCCAGTATCATATTTACTCCGGCGTTATAAATTGTTGTCATTGGGCATCTGCGCCTGAAGATCAGGATAGAAGGCGGGCAAAGAAAACACAAATAAAAATGAAATGACGTTTCAAAATTGAGGGGTGATGGGGTGATCTGTATCACCCCACAGGAGAACTAGCCGTGAAGATGCGTGAGGGTGAGTTGCTCGAGGCTTTCTAGTTTCACGTTAGCAAGCACGTAACGCGGGTCCGCGCGATGTTCGGCATCCGGCACAACGATGGAACGCATCCGCGCGGCTTTGCTGGCAATCATGCCGTTAACCGAATCTTCCAGCGCCACACAGGTGAGCGGGTCTACGCCCAGTTTTGCCGCACAGTCCAGATAAACCTGCGGGTGCGGCTTGCTGTAGGGCAACTTTTCCGCTGAGGCGAGTGCGTCGAAACTGTCGCGCAGATCGAACATGGTCAGCACTTTTTCCAGCATATGCAGCGGTGATGCGGATGCCAGCCCAACCGCCAGCCCGCTGCTTTTACACAGCGCGATGGCTTCACGCACGCCCGGCAACAATGGACGCTCTTCTTCAACCAGTGAGATGGCGTGCTGAATGATTCTGTCGGTGACTTCCTGACGGCTCGGACCATTCCAGGGCTGCTGGGCATACCACAACTCAACCACCATATCGATGCGCAGGCCAAGTGTATCCGGTAACTCATTGCGCCTTGAAATGTCGACCCCAAGGCTTGCGACAACGTCCAGTTCGGCACGATCCCAGAGCGGTTCTGAGTCAATCAGTAATCCATCCATATCAAAAATGGCAGCAAGAATTTGTCGCGGGGCAGACATAACACCTCTCTATTAACGGATTTTGCAGGGATAAAACCGAAATTATGGTTAAGCATTCATCATACTGCCTTTAAAGATCAGGCGAAAATGGTTATCAGCAGGTAGACTAAGGCGCAAACAGTGCGTCACTTACAAGGGGAATCCATGACGTATCAACAAGCTGGACGCATCGCTGTGCTGAAACGCGTTCTGGGTTGGGTGATTTTTATTCCAGCCGTCATTTCGACAATTATTTCTGTACTGAAGTTTATGTACGATCACAGCGAAAAACAGCCGGGTATCAATGCTGTGATGCTTGATTTTGCCCATGTAATCATTGAGATGATGCGTTTTAACACGCCATTCCTGAATCTTTTTTGGTACAACTCACCAACGCCAGATTTCCACCAAAGCCTGAACATCATGTTCTGGATTATCTATGTGCTGATCTTTGTCGGGCTGGCGCTGCAGGCGTCCGGTGCGCGCATGAGCCGCCAGGCACGTTTTCTGCGTGAAGGTGTAGAAAATCAGATGATCCTGGAGAAAGCCAAAGGCCCGGAAGGGTTAACGCGTGAGCAGATTGAAGCACGCATTGTGGTGCCGCATCACACTATCTTTCTGCAAATTTTTCCGCTTTATGTATTGCCAGTGATGATTATTGTTGCAGGCTATTTCTTCTTTACACTGCTCGGTTTCCTGTAATCCCCAAACCCGAGGTGTTGCACCCCGGGTCTGAGAACCACATTCACGCCGCCAGCACGCGATCCAGCGCTTTTTGTGCATTCAGCAGATGCTCGCCACCGAACAGAATTGCCCGGTTAAACAAGGTGTAAAGCTGGTAAAGGGGTTGGCGATCAAGGAAATCAGAGGGAAGCGGGGAGATGGACTGGTAACCGTCATAGATTTGCGGCGGCTGGTCCGGGTGCAGCGGCAGCATCGCCAGATCACACTCTCGGTCGCCCCAGTAGCAAGCCGGGTCGTAGATGTAAGGGCCGTCAGGCCCAAGTGCACAGTTGGCAGACCAAAGATCGCCATGCAATAGCGAGGGTTGCGGTTGGTGAGAACTCAGCCGCTGCTGAACATGCTCGACAATCGCATCAATGTTGCCAAACTCCAGCCCTCTTTCCGCCGCCAGTTCTAACTGCCAGCCAATGCGTTGCTCAGCAAAAAACGTTGACCAGCGGCGCTGCCAGGCGTTGGGCTGCGGCGTGGTGGAAAGATCGTTGTCGAAATCGAGGCCAAACTGCGGCTGATCGCTCCATTGGTGCAGGCGCGCTAACTGCTGCCCCAGCAAGAACGCGCTGTGCGCATCAAGCGGGCGGGCAGGAAGATACTCCATGACCAGAAAACTGTAGTCGCGGTCGCTTCCCACAGCCCAAACCGCTGGCACACGCACGGTATTACTGCGTGCCAGCAGGGCGAGCTGATCGGCTTCAGCCGTAAAAATGGGGAGTAATGCGCGATCATCACACTTCACGAAGAGATCGCGACCGGCGTAGCGTACGTGCCACGCAGCATGGATTTCACCGCCAGGCAATTCGTCGCGCTGTTCAATTTCGCCTTCACCCAGTTGTTCGCTTAACAGACCACTTATCGCTTGCCACATGATGTCTCTCCCATGTTATCAGCCCGATCATAAGGTTAGCGCACTACAGCTGTTGAAAAATCCGACTTAACGCACGCCCGACATACGCAACGGTGGAATGGCACTTAATGTTCCTGTTTCTGGAACGCTTCCCAGGTGGTGACAGTGATTTCCGTCTCCTCGTCCACGGCGCTTTCAGCAAGCCCGCTTGCCAGCGCATGAACATCCTTCTCACTTAGCGCGCTGATAAAACCGAAGGTATTGGTGCCAAGATCGTGTACGTTGCCGTTATCATCCGCCATCGTGAGGAGAAAGCCGGCACGTGTAAAGTGGTTATTGATCTCGTTGATGTCTGTCAGCGTTTGGTCATGAAATTTGACCTCAACTACGTAGCGGGTGATGCCATCGCTGCCCATCTTTCACCTCGTTGTTATCTTAACGTTTTTTTTAGCATAGACGGCGAGGGACATTTGTCGACCATCGCAGGGGATATTTGATATTTCCCCTTCCAGCCGGAAGGGGAGGTATGTCAGGCATGGCACAAATAGTCGTAGATTTTTTGCGTGTCTTCCTGCGCGCACAAGCGCGTACCCTGGTTGATGGTGGCTGCACTCCCGGCGGCGACGCCGAAACGTACCATGTCATCAAAAGGTGCATCTTGTGCAAGTTTAAGCGTCATTGCGCCCACCATGCTGTCGCCAGCGCCCACCGTACTTTGGCTTTTCATCGGCGGCGGTACAACCTGAACACAATTATCGCCATCCACACCCAATGCACCCTGCGGTCCAAGGGAGACAACCACGCGCAGCGCTTTGCCTGTTTGAACGATCTCCTGTGCGGCTTTGCGCACATCATCAGGCTGGGTGAGATCTCTGCCGACCAGGGCGCTCAGCTCCTTCTGGTTGGGTTTCACCAACTCAATATTGCCAATTGCGAGCGCTGCGGTTAGTGCTTCGCCCGAGCTATCGACAATGCAGCGAATCCCCTGTTTTTGCGCGGCTTTAATTAACTGCGTGAGCTTTTCAACCTGGACTCCTGGTGGCAGGCTGCCGCTTATCACCAAAATCGCGCCACGTTCAATGGTCAAGACTTTCTCTTCTATCTGGCGAAACTCGTCTTCATTCAGCGAGGCTCCGGGCATGACAAACCGGTATTGCTCACCGCTGGACTCAACGTGAACGTGCAGATTCTGCCGCGTCCAGTCTTGTGTGGCTACGGTGACGGTCGGTACATTTTCATCTGCCAGTAATGCGATGAGATGCTCGCCGGTTGCGCCGCCGGTTGGAAATATTGCCGTTGCTTTACCGCCCAGATGTGCAATCGCGCGCGCAACGTTGATGCCACCGCCGCCAGGCTCAAAAACGGGTGCCGTGCAGCGCAGTTTACCTTCTGGATAAATTTGTGGCGTCAGTGTCGCACTATCAAGCGAAGGCGCCAGCGTAAGGGTGTATACAGCTGTCATGATGACCTCCTTTTCTCAGATTGATGTAAGCCTGGCACTGTTCAGGCAGAAGGGAAAGGAATTAAGGGCATGATTTCAAAATGATATTGATTTTATACGCAGCGGTGATTAATAACCGTTTTTGTTGTTTTGAGATCCCTCTTATTCAAAAAATCAAATAAGATTTCATTGATATGTTTAAGCGGCCTTTTTATAATTTGTTACCTTTCTTTGGACCGTTGATCATTGATCCTAATGAAAGTTTCCGGGACCGTATCGGTCTCTTTTTTTGCTGTACGGACTCTAAATAAATGAAGCTTTTGAAGACAGTACCCGTGCTTGTGATGGCGGCGGGTGTGTTTGTATCAGTGCACGCGTTTGCAGATGATACCGTTTTTACTGTCATGGATGATCCCTCTACCGCTAAAGCGCCGTTTGAAGGCAGCGTAAACGGTGGTTATCTGGCTCAGTCCGGCAATACAAAGAGTTCCTCTTTGACTGCTGATTCCACCTTGACCTGGTACGGCGATACAACCGCCTGGTCTTTGTGGGGTAACGCCAGCAATACATCGTCAAATGATGTTCGTTCGTCTGAAAAATACGCAGTAGGTGGTCGTAGCCGTTATAACATGACGGATTACGATTACCTGTTTGGCCAAGCGAGCTGGTTAACTGACCGCTATAACGGCTATAGCGATCGCGATGTACTAACTGCTGGTTACGGTCGTCAGTTCCTGAATGGCCCGGTTCACAGCCTGCGTTTTGAATTCGGTCCTGGTGTTCGTTATGACAAGTACACCGACGGCGATACTAAAACGACCGGGCTCGGTTATGCCTCCGGCACCTACACCTGGCAGATGACCGATACCACGAAATTCACCCAGGGTGTTTCCGTATTTGGTGCGGATGATACTACCGTGAACTCAGAAACAGCGTTGAACGTAGCGATTAACGCGCACTTTGCGTTGAAAGTCGCGTATAACCTGACCTGGAACTCCCAGCCACCATCGACTGCGCCGGATCATACCGATCGTAGAACAGTGGTAACGTTAGGCTATAAAATGTAATTCGTTGGGCCGAAAATATCGGCCCATTTTTTATTTGTTAATTTGTGCTCTTTTCATTCCATCATTCCATTCTCAATTTTGTTTAAGTATTCTTTTCTCTTCATAATTTCCTCACAATTAATATTTGGGTTACATATTCAGTTTATTTGACACGAATGGATAAATAAATTGACTGTGCAAAAGTGTGATCCAGATCTACACTAACAGCACGGGCAAAAAAACGCCCAGCCAGTAATGTAGTTATTCAAGAATGAGAATTTAATTATGAAAAAAATCAAAACCGCTGCGGTCGCCGTCGTGCTTTCTGCACTCTCTTTTGGCGTTTTCGCGGCTCAGCCTGCATCAACGGCCATCCAGACTAACACGACCATCACCAACATTGAAGCGGGTTCTAATATGGTTCCTGTGTCTCAATCAACTCAGGGCTCAAATGACAATGCGTTTAACGCGCATACCCTGGTTGCGGGTGAGTGGAATTAAATACATTCTGAGTTAATTTATTAACTTTGAAAAAACCGGATTAAGTCGTACCGGTTTTTTGTATTTGTATTCAAAGGTAATGACACGCAATGAAGTTATTTATTCGCGGGCGAAAAATGGCTTTGTTATTAAGTGCTGTTATTAAACTTTGTGAAAATACAGTGTTAGTTGCGAAGAAGTGCCAGAATATTTTCTGCCGACTGGTTAGCAACTTTTAGCACTGCATCCTGGCTCTGCTGTAATATCTGCGCTTTTGCCATCTTACTGACTTCCAGCGCGTAATCCGCATCTTCAATGCGGCTCTTCGCCGCTTGTGTTGCAATGTTTTGTTGTGCCAGTACTGATTTATTCGATTCGAAACGATTGATATACGCGCCATATTGCGCACGAAAGGCGCTTACTTTATCGAGCGCTCTATCAAGCGCACCCATTGCAACACTTGCTGAGGCCGCCGTTTGCAAGGATGTCGCGTTTAAACCCAGGGACTTCACGTCTGCCGGTGTGGTTGGTATGGTTACAGATTGGATATCACCACCAACGTTCGCGCTGGTTACGACCTCCCACGGGCGACTCTGCTTCGGCGGTTCCGCCGGGGTTATCGTTGGCTTTGGCAGGATACCCCAAGTTAAATTGCTGGTAAAAGAACCACTGCCAACAACCATCACCACCAAATCTTCAGTCACGTTATCAATCTTTACGCGCTCCAGCCGGTTTGAACCGTTGCTACCGTCATTGTAGGCGTTGCCCGGTTCGTAACGATCGCCATCGCCACTGTAAGCGATAGCCATACCGTTGTAATTCTGCGTCTCGCTGCCGTTTAGTGCCCACGACGTTCCCCCTTCAATCAGTAAAGAATCGTCGTAGGTTGCGCCATGCGCAAAACCATTGGCTTCGGTAAGCACACGGCTGGTTGCTTTCGCTGAATCCGTTATACCGCGGCTTTTCCATGTATAGTCCGGTGCTGCGCCGTTCATCGGTGTGCCGGCCAGATGCTTGCCGTCGCGAGTGAATAACTGAATGTCATCATCCAGGCCCAGCGAATCAATAGTAATAGCAATATTCGTCGAACCGGCAGGAATATAGGCCAGCGAGACAATGCCTGAGCTGAAAGAATAATTGGTTCCCTGAACCGGAAACTTCACGTTTAGCGGTGGCACGTCACCAATCAGCTCCGGCGGCAATTCCGGTGAATCAGTAGCCAACGGGTAGCGTCCAAAAATCTCTGTACCCTCCGAGATTGACTGAATATGGTTAAGAATATTTTGATATTCGTTCTGAATGCTTTGCCGGTCATTCTCAGAGAGGGTGCTATTTCCGGACTGTATGGCAAGGCTTTTTGCTCGAATCAAAAGTTCGCTAACAGTGCTTAAGTTGCCATCCGCGGTCTGCGCCATACTGATCGCATCATCAAGACCGCGGGACACCACGGTATCCGCATTGGCGTTGGAGCGCATGCGGTTAGCGATAGCCTGTCCGGCAGCATCATCCTTCGCGCCATTAATGCGTAACCCTGATGACAGACGTTCAATGCTTTCTTGTAGCGTAGAGGTCGTTTTTTTTCGGGCGGTGAGGTTCAGCCCGATAAACTCATTATGATTGATTGCCTGCATTTCCGTCATTAATTCATTCAGACCGCTAATGAATTAATCATCGGCAAAGGGGTGAGTAACTTTAAGGTAAATTCGCAGGTAAATTTAACTTTGTGCAAATGACCGAAAATGGGTGACGTGCAGAAAAAGGCCGCTTGCGTCGCCCCTTCATGCTGTCAGGAGAAAGATCCTGTGTACAGATACTGGTAACAATATGCTTTACTGACTCTTTTTACAGGCGCAAGCCGCTTTTTTCGTGAGGCTCTCTGAAGAGAGATAGCTTATCAAAACCATCGCTACCGGAGGTGAAATGGGGAAGTCAAAAGACGAGGCGTTATATGAAGAAATGTGCCGTGTAGTGGGGAAAGTCGTGCTGGAAATGCGCGACCTTGGGCAAGAACCAAAGCATATTGTCATTGCCGGGGTGGTCAGAACCATGTTGGCAAATAAGAAAATTAAACGATCCGAGCTAACACAAGAAGCGATGGAAACCGTGATCCAGGCTTTGGGTTACAACGCCTGAACAGCAGGCCGGATATGATAAAAAGGCACGCGTCTTGCGTGCCTTTCTGAATAATCGTGGCTTTTAAAAGAAGACGGCGTTATCCACGCCGTTTCTTGTAACGGCCCGGAAGGGCGCGGGACGATTTCATGCTGTGGTGTTTATAAAACGAAAAAATAATGATCGCGACAAGCGCGAAAATAATAATAATGGGGTAAAGGATTACCATTTTTTATCAGTAAGTTAGGTATGAATGGGTAGCCAAATAAACGGCTTGAGATACCGTTATGTCAATATCGTGTTAAAAAATCGGATAATCCTCAGGTTGAATGGTTGTTTTTGAAACGTTTTTCCATGGAGAATCTTGAATCTGCAATAAAGCAGCACTATTGAGCTGTGTCACACTAATCCTTCCAACACACTTCGCAAATGTGTACTATTGCCGGGTACTTAACAGCGGCAGGTAAGGGTATCAGGTAGTGGGTAATCGCTACACTGTACAGATTCCGCAGAGTGAAGCGAGAAAACTTACCGTCGCAGCTGTTATATTTTTGATCTCTCATTTTGTATGTGCTCTTTCGTGTGGGGCACCACTGCAAATTAAGGAAATGAAATGCCTGTAATTACTCTTCCTGATGGCAGTCAACGCCATTACGACCACGCTGTAAGCCCAATGGATGTTGCGCTGGATATCGGTCCAGGACTGGCGAAAGCCTGTATCGCTGGCCGTGTCAACGGTGAACTGGTCGATGCATGCGATGTGATTGACAGCGATGCCAACCTTGCCATCATCACCGCAAAAGATGAGGACGGCCTGGAAATCATTCGTCACTCTTGTGCGCACCTTTTAGGCCATGCGATTAAGCAACTTTGGCCCAACACCAAAATGGCTATTGGTCCGGTTATTGATAACGGTTTTTACTATGACGTTGATCTTGACCATACGCTGACCCAGGAAGATATCGACGCGCTCGAAAAGCGTATGCATGAGCTCGCCGAAACAAACTACGATGTCATCAAGCAGAAAGTAAGCTGGAAAGAGGCGCGCGAGACGTTTGTTAAACGCGGTGAAAGCTATAAAGTGTCGATCCTTGATGAAAATATTGCCCATGATGACAAGCCAGGCTTGTATCATCATCAGGAATATGTCGACATGTGCCGTGGTCCGCACGTGCCGAATATGCGTTTCTGCCATCACTTCAAATTAATGAAAACAGCAGGTGCCTACTGGCGCGGTGACAGCAATAATAAAATGCTGCAGCGTATCTATGGCACCGCGTGGGCGGATAAAAAAGCGCTGAACGCTTATCTGCAACGTCTGGAAGAAGCGGCAAAACGCGATCACCGTAAAATCGGTAAACAGCTCGATCTGTATCACATGCAGGAAGAAGCGCCGGGTATGGTGTTCTGGCATAACGATGGCTGGACTATCTTCCGTGAACTGGAAACTTTCGTACGTTCTAAACTGAAAGAGTACCAGTATCAGGAAGTGAAAGGCCCGTTCATGATGGACCGTGTGCTGTGGGAAAAAACTGGCCACTGGGACAACTATAAAGATGCCATGTTTACGACTTCTTCTGAGAACCGTGAATATTGCATCAAACCGATGAACTGCCCGGGTCATGTACAGATCTTTAATCAGGGCTTAAAATCTTACCGCGACCTGCCGTTACGTATGGCGGAGTTCGGAAGTTGCCATCGTAACGAGCCATCAGGCGCTCTGCATGGCTTAATGCGTGTACGCGGCTTCACTCAGGATGACGCGCATATCTTCTGTACAGAAGAGCAGGTGCGTGATGAAGTGAACGCTTGTATTCGTTTGGTCTACGATATGTACAGCACCTTTGGCTTCGAGAAGATCGTCGTCAAACTCTCCACTCGTCCGGAAAAACGTATTGGCAGTGACGAGATGTGGGATCGTGCTGAGGCGGACCTGGCTGTGGCGCTGGAAGAGAATAATATCCCGTTTGAGTATCAACTGGGTGAAGGCGCATTCTACGGTCCGAAAATTGAATTTACACTGTATGACTGCCTCGATCGTGCATGGCAGTGCGGTACTGTCCAGCTGGACTTCTCCTTGCCGTCTCGTCTGAATGCCTCTTATGTTGGCGAAAGTAACGAGCGACAAGTTCCAGTAATGATTCACCGTGCAATTCTTGGTTCTCTGGAGCGCTTTATCGGCATCCTGACAGAAGAATTTGCGGGCTTCTTCCCAACCTGGCTTGCGCCAGTGCAGGTAGTTGTGATGAATATCACTGATTCACAGGCTGAATACGTTAACGAATTGACCCGTAAACTGCAAAATGCGGGTATTCGTGTAAAAGCAGACTTGAGAAACGAGAAGATTGGCTTTAAAATCCGCGAGCACACTTTACGTCGTGTCCCTTATATGCTGGTTTGTGGTGACAAAGAGGTTGAAGCCGGCAAAGTTGCTGTGCGTACCCGTCGCGGTAAAGACTTGGGTAGCCTGGACGTAAATGATGTTATCGAGAAGCTGCAACAAGAGATTCGCAGCCGCAGTCTTCAACAACTGGAGGAATAAGGTATTAAAGGCGGAAAACGAGTTCAAACGGCGCGTCCCAATCGTATTAATGGCGAGATTCGCGCCACGGAAGTTCGCTTAACAGGTCTGGAAGGCGAGCAGCTTGGTATTGTGAGTCTCAGAGAAGCTCTGGAAAAAGCTGAAGAAGCCGGGGTCGATTTAGTCGAAATTAGCCCTAACGCCGAGCCGCCCGTTTGCCGTATAATGGATTACGGCAAGTTCCTCTATGAAAAGAGCAAATCTTCTAAGGAACAGAAGAAGAAGCAAAAAGTTATTCAGGTTAAGGAAATTAAATTCCGACCTGGTACAGATGAAGGCGACTATCAGGTAAAACTCCGCAGCCTGATTCGCTTTCTCGAAGAGGGCGATAAGGCCAAAATCACACTGCGTTTCCGCGGTCGTGAAATGGCCCACCAACAGATCGGTATGGAAGTGCTTAATCGCGTGAAAGAAGATCTGGTTGAACTGGCAGTGGTCGAATCCTTCCCAACGAAGATCGAAGGCCGCCAGATGATTATGGTGCTTGCTCCGAAGAAGAAACAGTAAGGCCATCAAGTAATTAGACCTGTGGGCCGCAAGCTCACGGGTTTAATTCGCCTTTGTTTCGTTTATTAACAATGCGAAGTGGAAGTTAAAAAATGCCAAAAATTAAGACCGTACGCGGTGCTGCTAAGCGCTTCAAAAAAACCGGTAAAGGTGGTTTTAAGCACAAGCACGCTAACCTGCGTCATATTCTGACCAAAAAAGCTACCAAGCGTAAACGTCACCTGCGTCCGAAAGCCATGGTTTCTAAAGGCGATCTGGGCCTGGTAATCGCGTGCCTGCCGTACGCATAAGTCGTTAACCTTTTAACTTTTTTAAGAATATAGATACAGGAGAGAGCATATGGCTCGCGTAAAACGTGGTGTGATTGCACGTGCACGACATAAGAAAATTTTGAAACAAGCTAAAGGTTACTACGGCGCGCGTTCACGCGTTTACCGTGTTGCCTTCCAGGCTGTTATCAAAGCAGGTCAGTACGCTTATCGTGACCGTCGTCAGAAAAAGCGTCAGTTCCGTCAACTGTGGATTGCACGTATCAACGCAGCAGCACGTCAGAACGGTATTTCTTACAGCAAATTCATCAATGGCCTGAAAAAAGCCTCTGTTGAAATCGACCGTAAGATCCTGGCTGACATCGCAGTATTCGACAAAGTGGCATTTACTGCCCTGGTTGAAAAAGCGAAAGCAGCTCTGGCGTAAGCCAGTTTAAGAGAGGGAGCTTAGCTCCCTCTTTTGCTTTAACATTATCAATACATTGACATTTTGCCGTGATGCGTTTTCAATAAGCCATCGCCGCCACTTACCCTGTTAAGGTAACGCAAGCATGAATGCTGCTATTTTCCGCTTCTTTTTTTACTTTAGCACCTGAACCCGGGAGGCTAGCGCGTGAAAGAAGAAACGGAAAACAGCGCCAGAAAGCCTCCCTTGTGGAGGCTTTTTTTGTATCTGCCGCTTGTAAATATCGTCATATAACGAGGAAAACCATGTCACATCTCGCAGAGCTGGTTGCCAGTGCGAAGGCAGCCATTAACGATGCTTCAGATGTCGCCGCGCTGGACAACGTACGCGTCGAATACCTGGGCAAGAAAGGGCACCTGACCCTTCAGATGACCACCCTGCGTGAGTTGCCGCCAGAAGAGCGCCCGGCTGCAGGTGCGGTGATCAACGAAGCGAAAGAGCAAGTGCAGCAAGCGCTGAACGCGCGTAAATCCGATCTTGAAAATGCGGCTTTAAATACACGCCTGGCAGCGGAAACTATTGATGTGTCGCTGCCGGGGCGTCGTGTGGAGAATGGCGGTTTACATCCGGTGACTCGCACTATCGACCGCATCGAAAGCTTCTTCGGTGAGCTTGGCTTTACTGTCGCCACCGGTCCGGAAATCGAAGATGATTATCATAACTTCGATGCGTTGAACATCCCGGGCCACCACCCGGCGCGCGCTGATCACGACACCTTCTGGTTTGACGCAACCCGTTTGCTGCGCACCCAGACTTCAGGCGTGCAGATCCGCACGATGGAAAATCAGCAGCCACCGATCCGCATTATTGCCCCGGGCCGTGTGTATCGTAACGACTACGACCAGACGCACACTCCGATGTTCCATCAGATGGAAGGGTTGATTGTTGATAAAAATATCAGCTTCACCAATCTGAAAGGCACGCTGCACGACTTCCTGCGTAACTTCTTTGAAGAAGATTTGCAGATCCGTTTCCGCCCGTCCTATTTCCCGTTTACTGAGCCCTCTGCGGAAGTCGATGTAATGGGTAAGAACGGCAAATGGCTGGAAGTGCTCGGCTGCGGGATGGTGCATCCGAATGTACTGCGTAACGTCGGTATTGATCCAGAAGTGTATTCAGGTTTTGCATTCGGTATGGGTATGGAGCGCCTGACTATGCTGCGTTACGGTGTCACCGACTTGCGCGCGTTCTTCGAAAACGATTTGCGTTTCCTCAAACAGTTTAAATAAAGGCAGGCAAAACAATGAAATTCAGTGAACTGTGGTTACGCGAATGGGTTAATCCCGCCATTGATAGTGAAGCGCTGTGCGGGCAAATCACCATGGCGGGCCTCGAGGTCGACGGTGTTGAGCCGGTTGCCGGTGCGTTTAATGGCGTGGTCGTTGGCGAAGTGATGGAGTGCGCTCAGCACCCGAACGCCGATAAACTGCGCGTAACGAAAGTAAACGTGGGCGGTGAACGTCTGCTGGACATCGTCTGTGGCGCGCCAAACTGCCGCCTCGGGCTCAAAGTCGCGGTCGCGACTGTCGGTGCGGTATTGCCGGGCGATTTTAAAATCAAAGCGGCAAAACTGCGTGGCGAGCCTTCGGAAGGCATGCTCTGCTCTTTCTCCGAATTGGGGATTTCTGACGATCATAACGGCATTATTGAACTGCCAGCCGATGCGCCGATCGGTACTGATATCCGTGAATATTTAAAACTTGATGACAGCACCATCGAAATCAGCGTTACGCCAAACCGTGCAGATTGCCTCGGTATCATTGGTGTGGCGCGTGATGTTGCGGTGCTAAACAAATCTCCTCTGATCGCGCCGGATATCGCACCTGTAGCCGCTACCATCGCCGATACGCTGCCGATTACCGTAGAAGCGGTAGAGGCCTGTCCGCGCTACCTTGGCCGTGTAGTGAAAGGTATCAACGTCAAAGCGCCAACACCGCTGTGGATGAAAGAGAAGCTGCGCCGTTGTGGCATTCGCTCGATTGACGCCGTTGTGGATGTGACCAACTACGTTCTGCTGGAACTGGGGCAGCCGATGCATGCGTTTGACCGCGATCGTCTGGATGGCGGCATCGTGGTGCGTATGGCGAAAGAGGGCGAAACCCTGGTGCTGCTGGACGGTAATGAAGCAAAATTGAACGCGGATACCCTGGTGATTGCCGACCATAACAAAGCTCTGGCGATGGGCGGTATCTTTGGTGGCGAACACTCTGGTGTGAACAGCGAAACGCAGAACGTGCTGCTGGAATGTGCTTTCTTCAACCCGCTGTCCATTACCGGCCGCGCGCGCCGTCACGGTTTGCATACTGATGCTTCTCATCGTTATGAGCGTGGTGTCGATCCGCAACTGCAATACAAAGCGATGGAACGCGCCACGCGTCTGCTGCTTGATATCTGCGGCGGTGAAGCCGGCCCGGTGATTGATGTCACGAACGAAGCTACGCTGCCGAAACGCGCAACTATCCGTCTGCGCCGTAGCAAACTGGATCGCCTGATTGGACATCATATTGCCGACGAGCAGGTCAGCGATATTTTGAACCGTCTCGGTTGCGACGTCACGAAAGGACAGGATGAGTGGCTGGCTGTTGCCCCGAGCTGGCGTTTCGACATGGAAATTGAAGAAGATCTGGTCGAAGAAGTCGCTCGCATTTATGGCTACAACAATATTCCCGATGAGCCTGTGCAGGCTGGTCTGATTATGGGTGAACACCGCGAAGCAAACCTGTCGCTGAAGCGCGTTAAAACCATCCTTAACGATAAAGGCTACCAGGAAGTCATTACTTATAGCTTTGTCGATCCTAAGCTGCAGCAATTGATTCATCCGGGCGAGGAAGCTCTCATCCTGCCAAGCCCCATCTCCAGCGAAATGTCGGCGATGCGTCTCTCTCTGTGGACCGGTTTACTTGGCACTATTGTTTATAACCAGAATCGTCAGCAGAGCCGTGTGCGTATTTTCGAAACGGGCCTTCGCTTTGTGCCTGATACGCAAGCTAATCTTGGCATCCGTCAGGATGTGATGCTGGCGGGTGCGATTTGCGGTAACCGTTATGAAGAACACTGGGACCTGGTAAAAGGCAGCGTCGATTTCTTCGATTTAAAAGGCGATCTCGAGTCCGTACTGGAACTTACGGGTAAACTTTCCGCCGTTGAATTCCGCGCTGAAACCAATCCTGCACTGCACCCAGGCCAATCTGCAGCGATTTATCTGAAAGATAAGCGCATTGGTTTTATTGGTGTTGTTCACCCGGAACTGGAACGTAAGTTTGATCTGAACGGCCGCACACTGGTATTTGAACTGGAGTGGAATGCGCTTGCAGACCGCGTCGTTCCTCAGGCTCAGGAGATTTCGCGCTTCCCGGCGAACCGCCGTGACATTGCTGTCGTGGTCGCAGAAAATGTGCCTGCAGCAGATGTTTTGGGCGAATGTAAGAAAGTTGGCGTAAATCAGGTAGTTGGCGTAAACTTGTTTGACGTGTACCGCGGTAAGGGTGTAGCGGAAGGGTATAAGAGCCTTGCCATTAGCCTGATCCTTCAGGATACCAGCCGTACACTCGAAGAAGAGGAGATTGCCGCTACCGTTGCCAGATGTGTAGAGGCATTAAAAGAGCGATTCCAGGCATCATTGAGGGATTGAACCTATGGCGCTTACAAAAGCTGAAATGTCAGAATATCTGTTTGATAAGCTTGGGCTTAGCAAACGGGACGCAAAAGAGCTGGTAGAGCTGTTTTTCGAAGAGATCCGTCGTGCTCTGGAAAACGGTGAGCAGGTAAAACTCTCCGGCTTTGGCAATTTCGATTTGCGCGACAAAAATCAACGTCCGGGTCGTAATCCAAAAACGGGCGAAGATATTCCCATTACAGCCCGGCGCGTGGTGACCTTCAGACCCGGCCAGAAGTTAAAGAGCCGTGTCGAAAACGCTTCGCCCAAAGCTGAATGATATGAACTAATTAAAAAGGCCGCATCGCGGCCTTTTTTCTTTTCAGCATCCGGCATCAACCTTAAAATCAGTGGCCTTGCTGACCAATAAAACGGAAAACATGCTGGCATACGCTCATCTTCAACAGCAACGCAACCGCCGCTGGCTGGGTGGATTGCTGCTGCTCTTACTCTTCGCGCTGCTGTTTAGTCTCTGCGCGGGCGATCAATGGATTTCTCCCAACGCCTGGTTTACACCTGATGGGCAATTGTTTGTCTGGCAAATTCGTCTGCCGCGTACGCTGGCAGTGCTGTTGGTTGGAGCTGCACTGGCGTTGTGCGGTGCGGTGATGCAGGCGCTATTTGAAAATCCGCTTGCGGAGCCTGGGTTGCTTGGCGTCTCCAGCGGTGCAGGTGTTGGGTTAATTGCTGCTGTATTGCTGGGCGGCGGATTGCTGCCTGGCTGGGCGCTGGGCGTTTGTGCAATCGCCGGGGCGCTTGTTGTGACGCTAATCCTGCTGCGTTTCGCGCGCCGCCACATCTCAACCAGCCGTTTGCTGTTGGCTGGTGTCGCGTTGGGTATCATCTGTACCGCATTGATGACCTGGGCCGTCTATTTCTCTTCCTCCTTCGATTTGCGCCAGCTTATGTACTGGATGATGGGCGGTTTCGGCGGGGTGGACTGGCAACAAAGTTGGCTGATGGTGGCGCTGGTGCCGGTCATCATTTGGGTCTGTTTCCAGTCTCAGCCACTGAATATGCTGGCGCTGGGAGACATTTCCGCGCGCCAGTTAGGGTTACCGATGTGGTTATGGCGAAACGTGTTGGTAATAGCCACGGGCTGGCTGGTAGGCGTAAGCGTCGCGCTGGCAGGGTCAATTGGTTTTATCGGTCTGGTCATCCCACATATCTTACGCCTGTGCGGTTTGACCGATCATCGGGCATTGCTGCCAGGCTGCGCGCTGGCAGGGGCGGTAGCACTCTTATTTGCCGATGTGATAGCGCGTCTGGCGCTCAGTGCAGCCGAGTTGCCGATAGGTGTTGTGACGTCAACGCTGGGCGCGCCGGTATTTATCTGGCTATTATTGAGAGCCGGGCGTTGAGCCCATAATCCATAACATTTATCAAGGGTACGCTATGCAACAGGATATTCTGAATACTGAGGTTAAGACTATTGATGGTGAGCAGACAACGCTTGCAGGTTACCACGGCAAGGTGTTGCTGCTGGTCAACGTCGCCTCTAAATGTGGGCTGACGCCGCAGTACGAACAGCTGGAGAAGATTCAGGAAGCATGGGAAAACGAAGGCTTCACTGTGCTCGGTTTTCCCTGCAACCAGTTTCTTGGCCAGGAACCGGGTTCAGAAGAGGAGATCAAAACCTTTTGTAGCACCACGTATGGCGTAACCTTTCCGCTGTTTAGCAAAATCGATGTCAATGGCGAAGCGCGCCACCCGTTGTATAAAAAACTCATTGCCGCAGCGCCGAAGGCTGTTACACCCGAGGGAAGTGGTTTCTACGAACGCATGGAGAGCAAAGGTCGTGCGCCGAAAGAGCCTGGCGATATTCTGTGGAATTTTGAAAAATTCCTGATTGGTCGTGACGGCAACGTGATTCAACGCTTCTCTCCGGATATGACCCCGGAAGATCCGATTCTCGTTGAGGCGGTGAAACAGGCGCTTGCGAAGTAATGTCGATGCTCTTGCAGCTTCAGGATGTGGCTGAACCCGGCAGGCTGGGGCCAATAACGGCATCGGTCGGCCGGGGAGAAATCCTGCATCTTGTCGGGCCGAATGGTGCGGGGAAAAGCACACTGCTGGCACGCATTGCTGGGTTATCAAGCGGGCAGGGAAGCGTGCTGTTTAATGCTCGTTATCTGACGCAGTGGCCAGCATCGCAACTGGCGCAGCATCGTGCTTACCTGGCCCAGCAGCAGACACCGCCGTTCGCGATGCCTGTCTGGCAGTACTTGACGCTTCATCAGCGCGATAATGCACAAACCGCGATCCTTGCACAGATTGCGGGCAAGCTCGGTCTTGGCGATAAGCTGGGGCGGGCGGTTAATCACCTGTCAGGCGGTGAGTGGCAGCGGGTGCGCTTAGCGGCGGTGATTTTACAAATTCACCCCGCCGGTAACCCTACCGGGGAGCTTTTATTGCTGGATGAGCCGATGAATAGCCTCGATGTTGCGCAGCAGGCTGCACTGGATAAACTTTTAAACGAGCTGGTCGCCGCAGGTATCACCGTGGTGATGAGTAGCCACGATCTGAACCATACATTGCGTCATGCGCGCCAGGTGTGGCTACTCAGCGCTGGCAAATTATTAATGAGCGGGCGACAGACCGAGGTATTGACGCCATCACATCTGGCGATGGCGTATGGTTTGGCTTTTCGTCAACTGGATGTGGAAGGTCACCGCGTGCTGATCCCTGTAACGTGACGAAAACGTGACTTGCCACGTATCTGATTCACACGGTAGATTATTCTGAGAAAAAGAAACAAAGAGGCTTGATCCAGGATGCGTATCTGGTTTTTGCTGGCAGTGGCGCTATTCCTTGCAGGGTGTAGTTCTCATCGCGCGCCGCCGCCAAACCCAAGATTGTCCGATTCGATAACCGTTATTGCTGGCCTGAATGATCAACTTAGCCAGTGGCATGGTACGCCGTATCGCTACGGTGGAATGAGCCGTTCCGGCGTTGATTGTTCTGGCTTCGTTATGATGACGTTTCGCGATAAGTTTTCTTTGCAACTGCCACGCGAGACGCGGCAGCAGGCGGAAATCGGCACAAAAATCGATAAAGATGATTTGTTGCCTGGCGACTTAGTTTTCTTTAAAACCGGTTCCGGCGACAGTGGGTTGCACGTTGGAATTTACGATACGGATAATGAATTTATTCATGCTTCAACCAGCCGGGGAGTGATGCGTTCTTCGCTGGATAATGTCTACTGGCGTAAAAATTTCTGGCAAGCACGTCGCATCTGAATGATAAAGCCCGCAAGGGCTTTTTTTAAACCAGGAAATTTCCACTAATTAATCACGTTTATATTAATTAAGATCTGTGTACATTGGGATCTGGACATCCATCAATTCGTTATCAGGCTAATAAAGATTAAGGAGAAACCAAAAAATAAAACGGGAAAAAAATGAAGTTAATCTCATTTAAAACAATACATTTGAAATATCTTCACCTGTGTTTGACAATGCCGGATATCACCCTTAATGCGGGGCTGGCGCAATGATAGTATCGCTGGATGACACATATCGCTCTGAGCTTCTATTACTGCCTGCGAGAAAAAGTAACGGAATGCTACGGGGACTGGAAATTATCGTGAACTTTGTGGGGCCCGACAGCAATGTCCGCACGCCTACAGAGCTGGTCATTCCACGCCTGACACCTGCAGAAATACTCACCTTGTTCAATGAACAACTGACACTGCTTGAAGCCTGCCAACTCTTTTTTATCCAACATCAATTAACGGCCTGGATTAATATTGCACCCTCTTTAGTTGATGTCCTGCTGGCAGATGAAACGCTTGCGACAAACATTAGGAAATTTCCTTTTCTCGAATTTACCATTAATGAGAGTTTTCCCGATTTAAATAAGGGAAAAGATAATCATCCATTGTTTCTATTGGCGAAACAATATTCACTGGTACTGGCTAATTTTGGTGCCGGTACCGCTTCAACAAAAGCCATTTTTGATGGCTTGTTTAAGCGGGTGGTATTGGATAAAAATTTTGTTCATCAACGGCTGGTTTCTGCTTCATTCGAACCTTTTATGCGGGTGATTGTTTCGCAACTTGAACCCTATTGTGATTCTTTGATGATTGCAGGCATCGATGATGAACACGCACTCAACCGGGCGTCAGCTTTTCCCTTCAGCGCTATGCAGGGCGCAATGTGGCCACCAGTCACCGTCGAACAATTAACGACGCTGGTGCAGCCATAGCCCTGCTTTTGTCCGGTGTTTAAACATCAACGTTAGCACTACACTAAAGGCAGGAGGAACCATGACCCTGTCTTTTACTACCCACTGGCGAGATGAGTTGCCAGATTTTTATACCGCATTATCCCCAACGCCGCTGCACAACGCCCGGCTACTGTGGCGCAATGAGCCGTTGGCACATTCGCTGGCTGTACCGGACGCGCTGTTTTATCCGGCCTCGGGAGCAGGCATTTGGGGCGGTGAAACGCTGTTACCCGGCATGTCCCCATTGGCGCAGGTCTACAGTGGACATCAGTTTGGTGTCTGGGCCGGGCAATTGGGCGATGGGCGTGGGATGTTGCTCGGCGAGCAACAGCTCCCGGATGGCACAACCCGCGACTGGCACTTGAAAGGTGCTGGGCTGACGCCGTATTCGCGCATGGGGGATGGCCGCGCGGTGCTGCGCTCAACCATCCGCGAAAGTCTGGCTTCGGAGGCGATGCATTATCTGGGGATCCCGACCACACGCGCATTAAGCATTGTGACCAGCGATACGCCAGTCATGCGTGAAACGCAGGAGCAGGGCGCGATGCTGATGCGTATTGCCGAAAGCCATGTGCGGTTTGGTCATTTCGAACATTTTTACTACCGACGCGATCCGCAAAAAGTCCGTCAACTGGCTGATTTTGTTATCCATCATCACTGGCCGGAATTGCAAAACGAGAGCGATAAATATGTCGCATGGTTCCGGGATGTTGTGCGACGTACCGCGCAGCTGATTGCGCGCTGGCAAGCGGTAGGGTTCGCACACGGCGTAATGAATACCGATAACATGTCGATTCTTGGTTTAACGATCGACTATGGTCCGTTCGGTTTTCTTGATGATTACCAGCCCGGTTTTATCTGCAACCACTCTGATTACCAGGGGCGGTACAGCTTTGAAAACCAGCCGACAGTGGCGCTCTGGAATCTCCAGCGTTTAGCCCAGTCGTTATCGCCCTTTATTGCTGTTGAGGACTTAAACGCTGCGCTGGATGATTACCCACACCAGTTACTCACCGAATATGGCCTGTTAATGCGCAGTAAGCTGGGCTTTTTTACTCGGCAGCAAGGGGATAACGATCTTCTGAATTCGCTGTTTGCCCTGATGGCGCGCGAAGGCAGCGATTATACGCGTACGTTCCGCATGCTCAGCCTGACTGAGCAGCAAAGTGCTTCGTCGCCGTTACGCGATGAGTTTATCGATCGCGGCGCATTTGATGACTGGTTTACCCAGTATCGGGCGCGCTTACAGCCGGAAAATATCGAAGACGCACAGCGACAGGCGCATATGCAACGTGTTAATCCGGCAATGGTATTGCGAAACTGGCTGGCGCAGCGCGCCATTGATGCCGCAGAGAAAGGCGATAGCAGTGAGCTGGAACGGCTTCATGAGGCACTACGGCAGCCCTTCAGCGATCGCAGCGATGATTATGTCAGCCGCCCGCCTGACTGGGGCAAACGGCTAGAAGTGAGCTGTTCGAGTTGAAAACGGCCTACTTTGTCAGGATCAATTTTCCGGCATGCGTCTGGCGCAGCAGGTATTGCTGACCGTTGTGCTCAATAACGATGCGCCCTTCATCACCTAATAGTGAGCGGCTGTGAATGCGGCGATCGGTTGGATTGATGTGTGTGGGCTTTTCTTGAGGCGTGACGGGTGATGCAGGCGTGCTATCCATTTGCGACATATCCGTTTAAAAACAAACCAACAATGATAATGATTATCAATAGTATGGCGATATGAAGCAAGGTTGATTATTTACATAAACGCAGTTCCCCCAGGAAAAAGTAGGGGGAACGCGTAATTCTGGCGTTACTGGCGGGAAAGATCAGAAGCGGGTGGCAACCGCAGTTGCGAGTTTTTCCAGCAGCAGTTCGCTGTCTTCCCAGTTCAGACATGGGTCGGTAATGGATTGCCCGTATACCAGCGGCTGGCCGCTGACGATTTTTTGCGTGCCTTCTTGCAGGAAACTTTCCGCCATCACGCCAGAGATCGCCATCGAGCCATTACGGATTTGTGTACAAATGTCGTCACAGACATCCAACTGGCGGCGGTGCTCTTTCTGGCAGTTGCCATGGCTGAAATCCACCACCAGATGTTCCGGTAAACCAAATTCGCGCAGCGTATCGCACGCGCTGGCGATATCCTGGGCATGATAATTCGGTTTTTTACCGCCACGCATAATGATGTGGCCGTACGGGTTGCCGCTGGTCTGATAAATGGTCATTTGCCCGCTTTTATCCGGCGAGAGAAACATATGGCTGGCGCGTGAGGCGCGGATTGCGTCAACGGCGATACGGGTGTTTCCGTCTGTGCCATTTTTAAAACCGACCGGGCAGGAAAGTGCCGAGGCCATTTCGCGGTGGATCTGGCTTTCCGTGGTGCGCGCACCAATCGCTCCCCAACTAATTAAATCGGCAATAAACTGACCGGTTACCATATCGAGAAATTCGGTCGCGGTGGGCACTCCCAGCTCATTGACCTGCAACAGGAGTTTACGTGCCAATTCAAGACCGTGATTCACGCGGTAACTGCCGTTCAGATCCGGATCGGAAATCAGCCCTTTCCAGCCCACTACGGTGCGTGGTTTTTCGAAGTAGGTGCGCATGACTATTTCCAACTGCGCGTGGTGTTTTTCACGTAAAACTTGTAAACGGCTCGCGTAATCAATGGCGGCGTCAAGATCGTGAATCGAGCAGGGACCAATAATTACCAACAGGCGGCGATCTTCACCATTCAGGATTTTTTCTATCCGCCGACGGGATACGGTCACATGCTCCGCTACCTTTGAGGTAACAGGGTAGCGCTGCGCAAGTTCAGCTGGTGTCACCAGGCTGTTGATACGCGCAGTGCGAAGTTCATCGGTTTTGTTCATCAAGAATCTCAAAAATTAGGTGCTTCATCGGCAGGTATGCCGGAAGTGATGCGCAACACCTTAAACCAATCCCGGCTTATTTCAAGAGGGGTTGCAAAGCACATCACATTTCCGGGCCGTATCATAGCGCAGGTTGAATCAATGTACTAGCTTGTTAGTACATGCGGCGATTTAACCCCATAATATCGAGCATCTTGGTGGCAATTTCTTCAACAGAGTAATTGGTACTATTAAGGCAGGGGATCTGATTCTTGCGGTAAAGCGCTTCCACTTCTGCGACTTCCATCCGGCACTGGCGCAACGACGCGTAGCGGCTATTTTCCCGGCGCTCTTCACGAATAGCGGCAAGACGTTCCGGATTAATGGTCAGACCAAATAATTTATGCTGCAGTGGTTTTAACGCAGCAGGGAGTACGAGGTTATCCATATCGTCGGCAATAAAAGGATAATTTGCTGCGCGAATACCAAATTGCATCGCCAGATACAGACTGGTCGGTGTTTTTCCACAGCGGGAAACGCCCAGTAAAATCACCTGTGCCTGATCAAGATTACGTAAAGAAATACCGTCATCGTGCGCAAGGGTGTAATCAATTGCCGCTATACGCGCGTCATATTTCGTTAAATTGCCTGGATTAAGCCCATGTGTCCGGTGCGCAATGGGGGTCGGATCGAGTTTTAATTCCTCCTGCAGCGGCGCAACCAGTGCCTGGACGATATCCTGACAAAATCCTTCGCTTTGCAAAATAATGGTGCGAATTTCCGGTATCACAATGGAGTAGAACACCAGTGGGCGATTGCCGGTTTGCTGGTAAATGGCGTCTATTTGTTCTTTGACGGCACGGGCACGGCTCTCGTTTTCTACAAACGGCAGCGTAATACTGCTGACGGCAACCGGGAACTGTGACATTACCGCATGGCCTAATACTTCAGCGGTGATAGCGGTTCCATCAGAAATATAAAAGACGTGGCGATCAACTGAACTGTCCATTTAACCCATCCTGAATGACATGCGTAATTCTCTGAAAGCATAAATTAAAACCCTTCGCATGCGTATCTCCTTTTTCTCATTTTCAAAATGAAATGGTGTTTTTATTTTTAATGAACTCTATGGTTCATTTTTTTAGTTTACCCTATAAAAAATAAGGAGATACAAAAATGAGAAATTACTCAAGGTGATTTATTGATGGGAATCTATCCGAAAAACCAGAAATCGTAATTGCTTACACGATTCACCGTTTTTTCAACGGAATTAATTATGCCAGGATAAAAAAGTAGTTCGACGTTTTTACCCATTCATATATCACAAAAGGATTGTTTCGATGTCCAACAATGGCTCGTCTCCGCTGGTGCTTTGGTATGACCAACTCGGCATGAATGATGTAGACAGAGTTGGGGGCAAAAATGCCTCCCTTGGTGAAATGATTACTAATCTGTCCGGTGTGGGTGTTTCCGTACCGAATGGGTTTGCGACCACGGCCGATGCGTTTAACCAGTTTCTGGAACAAAGCGGGCTAAATCAGCGCATTTACGAATTACTGGATAAAACCGACATCGATGATGTTTCCGAACTGGCAAAAGCCGGTGCGCAGATCCGCCAGTGGATTGTCGACACGCCTTTCCAGCCCGAGCTGGAAAAAGCTGTTCACGAAGCCTATGCCAAACTCTCCGAAGACGACGCTGAAGCCTCTTTCGCGGTGCGCTCTTCTGCGACAGCAGAAGACATGCCGGATGCCTCGTTTGCCGGTCAGCAGGAAACGTTCCTCAACGTGCAAGGGTATGACGCCGTGCTGGTGGCGGTTAAGCATGTGTTTGCATCATTATTTAACGATCGCGCCATCTCCTATCGTGTGCACCAGGGCTACGATCACCGCGGCGTAGCGCTTTCCGCCGGTGTGCAGCGCATGGTGCGTTCGGATATCGGCTCTTCTGGCGTGATGTTCACCATCGATACGGAATCCGGTTTTGATCAGGTGGTGTTTATCACCTCAGCCTGGGGGCTGGGCGAAATGGTGGTGCAGGGCGCCGTTAACCCTGATGAGTTCTATGTTCACAAGCCAACGCTTGCGGCAAATCGTCCGGCCATTGTGCGCCGTACCATGGGCTCGAAGAAAATCCGCATGATCTATGCGCCGACGCAAGAGCATGGCAAACAGGTGCAAATTGAGGATGTTGCGCAGGCCGATCGCGATCGCTTCTCCCTGACCGATGAAGAAGTACAAGCATTGGCGAAGCAGGCGGTGCAAATCGAGAAACATTATGGCCGTCCAATGGATATTGAATGGGCGAAAGACGGTCATACTGGCAAATTGTTTATTGTACAGGCGCGCCCGGAAACGGTGCGCTCGCGTGGCCAGGTGATGGAGCGTTACACGCTGCATGCCCAGGGGCGCATTATCTCTGAAGGTCGTGCTATTGGGCATCGCATTGGCGCAGGCACAGTGAAAGTGATTCACGATATCAGCGAGATGAACCTGATCGAGCCGGGCGATGTGCTGGTTACCGACATGACCGACCCGGATTGGGAACCGATCATGAAAAAAGCGGCGGCCATTGTCACCAACCGCGGCGGTCGAACCTGTCACGCGGCGATCATTGCGCGTGAGTTAGGTATTCCGGCAGTGGTGGGTTGCGGCGATGCGACGGAACGCATTAAAACCGGCGAGAAGGTTACCGTCTCCTGCGCCGAAGGCGATACCGGTTACGTGTATGCCGATCTGCTGGATTTCAGCGTGAAAAGTTCAAGCGTGGACACTATGCCGGACCTGCCGCTGAAGATCATGATGAACGTCGGCAACCCGGATCGCGCCTTCGATTTTGCTTGCCTGCCAAACGAAGGTGTAGGCCTTGCGCGGCTGGAATTCATCATTAACCGTATGATCGGTGTGCATCCGCGCGCGTTGCTGGAGTTTGATGACCAGGACGCGAAATTACAAAACGAAATCCGCGAAATGATGAAAGGCTTCGATTCGCCGGTTGAGTTTTATGTCGGTCGCCTGACGGAAGGTATTTCGACGCTGGGTGCAGCATTCTGGCCTAAACGCGTGATTGTGCGTCTGTCCGATTTTAAATCGAACGAATACGCCAATCTGGTTGGCGGTGAGCGTTACGAGCCGGAAGAAGAGAACCCGATGCTTGGCTTCCGTGGTGCCGGTCGTTACGTGGCGGACAGCTTCCGCGATTGCTTCGCTCTTGAATGTGAAGCGGTAAAACGCGTGCGTAACGAGATGGGGCTGACCAACGTCGAGATCATGGTCCCGTTTGTCCGCACCGTTGAACAGGCAAAAGCGGTCGTTGATGAGCTGGCGCGTCAGGGGCTGAAACGCGGTGAGAATGGCCTGAAAATCATCATGATGTGCGAAATCCCGTCCAACGCCCTGCTGGCGGAGCAGTTCCTCGAGTATTTCGATGGTTTCTCTATCGGCTCCAACGACATGACCCAGTTGGCGCTGGGCCTCGATCGCGATTCTGGCGTGGTCTCTGAACTGTTCGACGAACGTAACGACGCGGTGAAAGCGCTGCTTTCCATGGCGATTCGTGCGGCGAAAAAGCAGGGAAAATATGTCGGTATTTGCGGGCAGGGACCTTCGGATCACGAAGACTTTGCTGCATGGTTGATGGATGAGGGCATTGATAGCCTCTCGCTCAATCCGGATACCGTTGTGCAGACCTGGTTAAGCCTCGCCGAACTGAAAAAATAAAGGCGAAAGTAAAATCCCCGGCATAATGTCGGGGATTTTTTTATTTCAGCCGCGAACTCGGCGGCGATCACAATTACTAAAAAACGTAAAAAGCCTGGCAATTATTGCAATTGTCCCCTCGTAGGCTTCTTCCAATACTTGAGCCTGTAGTGAGCAGCGCGACGTTAATCTGTCGCGCCATGTTGAAATATTTTTTGACCTCACAAGGCTAATAAAAATGACAATCTCCTCTGTCCTGAGTACAAAAGACAAAATAGGTTACGGTCTGGGTGATATGGCAAGCGCCCTGGTCTGGCAAACCGCAACGCTGTTTCTCGCTTATTTCTATACGGATGTGTTTGGGTTACCCGCCGCAATTATGGGAACCATGTTTTTGGTCGTGCGTGCAATTGATGCTTTTGTCGATCCTTGTATCGGCGCACTGGTCGATCGCACACAAACGCGGCACGGGCGTTTTCGCCCCTGGCTGCTGTGGTTTGC
Source organism: Kosakonia sp. YIM B13571 (assembly GCF_042788095.1). Classification (NCBI taxonomy): domain Bacteria; kingdom Pseudomonadati; phylum Pseudomonadota; class Gammaproteobacteria; order Enterobacterales; family Enterobacteriaceae; genus Kosakonia; species Kosakonia sp. YIM B13571. The sequence goes on from NZ_JBHZPL010000002.1 coordinate 130,455, forward strand.
AATACCGTTTGGTGTGAGCTGCATTATTACCTTTTATGTCCCGGACGCAGGGGCAACGGCAAAAATCCTCTATGCCTGCGTTACTTACGCCATCCTTAGTTTTATCTATTCTGCGATTAACGTACCTTACTGCGCGATGCCCGGTGCACTGACGATGGATCCGCACGAGCGCCACTCTCTGCAGTCCTGGCGCTTTGGTTTATCGTTTATCGGCGGCCTGATCGTAACCGTTATTGCTCTGCCGCTGGTGGCGCATCTGGGGGCGGGTAACGATCAAAAAGGGTATTTCTATGCCATGAGCATGATGGGCGTGTTAGGCATTTTTCTGTTCTTTGGCTGTTTCTTTATGACCCGCGAGCGTTTTACGCCGCGCAATGATAGCTCCGGTTCGTTGCTCAGCGATCTCAAACTGCTGACGGCAAATACGCAGTGGCGCATTGTCTTTTTGTTTAATATTTTGCTGTTAACCGCTGTGGTGACGCGCGGTTCTGCCACAATGTATTACGTCAAATATGTATTACAGCGCCCGGATATGGTGTTTACCTTTATTGTGTCTGGCATGATCGCTGCCCTAAGCGGAGCGCTATTATCGGCACGGTTGTTAGGGAAATTCGACCGGGTACGCGCCTACCAGTGGACAATTATTACCTTCGTCGTTTTCGCTGCGCTGATCTTTATTATTCCACCTTCACAAGTGTGGCTTATTTTTGGCCTCAATATCGTTTTTAGCTTTATTCAGAATCTGACCACGCCATTGCAATGGACCATGTTCTCTGACGTTGTCGATTATGAAGAGCACCGCAGCGGGCGTCGTCTTGACGGACTGGTGTTCTCTACGGCGTTGTTCGCCATTAAGTTTGGCCTGGCGCTCGGCGGCGCAGTGGTCGGTTGGGTACTTGGCGCAGTGGACTATGCGCCGAACCAGGCAGCCCAGAGTGCGACGGTGCTGACGACCATTAACGCGCTGTTTACGCTGATCCCCTGCCTGCTGTTTATCTGCATGGCGCTGCTGCTGACCCGCTACAAACTGAATAGCCAGGTTGCCGACAGTATCGCGCAAGAGTTAATACGCAAACGCGATGACCGCGATACCGCACCGCAAACCTCCCCGGATTTCAATCACACAGGAGTGACCCGATGACCGCAATTTACAAGGACGCACACCGCCCCGTAGCTGAACGCGTGGCAGACTTACTGGCGCGGATGACGCCGGAAGAAAAATTCGCGCAAATGCATGCTTTGTGGCTGATGCTCTCAGAAGAGGGTAATCACCGCGAGCGTACCGATCTCAGTGATGAATTTGCCGGTGTCAGTGCTCAGGCGGCGCTGGCGCAGCGGCTTACGTTGGGGGTCGGGCAGATAACCCGCCCGCTGGGCACGCATATTGTGGAGGCAAAAAGCGGCGTGCGCGCGGCTAATCGGCTGCAAAAAACGCTAGTGGAAGAGACGCGACTGGGTATCCCGGCGCTGTTCCATGAGGAGTGTTTGGTTGGTTTACTGTGTAAAGACGCGACGTTATTTCCCTCCTCGCTGAACTACGGCTCCACCTGGGATCCGCAACTCGTGCAGCGTGCCGCTCATCATATTGGGCTGGAAGCGCGATCAACCGGTTGCAAGCAGGGGCTGGCTCCGGTGCTGGATGTCTCGCGCGATGTCCGCTGGGGGCGCACGGAAGAGACATTTGGCGAAGATCCATGGTTAGTGGGGGTGATGGCTTGCGCCTACGTGAAAGGTCTGCAGGGTGAAAAGGGCGATATGCTGGCGACGCTCAAACACTACGTTGGTCACTCGTTTAGCGAAGGCGCACGTAACCATGCGCCTGTGCACCTGGGCTTTTGCGAGCTGAACGACATCTTTTTGCTGCCGTTCGAGATGGCGGTGAAACTGGCGAAAGCCGGATCGGTAATGCCAGCCTATCATGACATTGATAACCAGCCGGGACACAGTGACCACTTCTTGCTCACCACCTTGCTGCGTGAACAGTGGGGCTTTGATGGCATTATTGTCGCCGATTACGGCGGTGTCAGCCTGTTGCATCAACATCATGGCGTGACTCACGATGCCGCAGAATCCGCTGCGCTCTCATTTAATGCCGGGCTGGATGTTGAACTGCCAAAAGATGACTGTGCGCGCCATTTGGCAGAGGCCGTCGAGCGCGGCCTTATTTCCATGGCAAAAGTGGATGAAATTGTCGCTCGCGTACTGGAAGTGAAATTTCGTCTCGGTTTGTTCGAGCATCCCTATACCGATGAACAGGGCATCGACTTGCAGTCGGTTGAGACGCGGCAGGTAGCACGTGAGGTCGCTACGCGTTCAATGACGCTGCTGGAAAATAACGGCATCCTGCCGTTGAACGGTTCGCCGAAGGTGGCGGTGATTGGCCCGACCGCCGACGATCCGCTGGCTTTGCTCAGCGGCTACAGTTTCCCGGTGCATTTGATCATCAGCGATATGCTGGAGGAGACCACGCAGGTTACCACACCGCTTGCGGCGCTACGCCAGACGCTGGGAGAGGGGAATGTCCGCTATGCCAAAGGCTGCCATATTATTGAAAAACGTATGGCAGGTGCCCCCGTTTTCCCTGGAGACGCTTCGGGCAAACCGATGCAGCAGTCGCCGGTCTCCGTGGATTTGAGCCTGATCCCGCACGCGGTTAGCGTAGCGCAAGAAAGCGACGTGATTATTGCCTGCGTGGGCGATCTTGCCGGGTTATTCCAGAGCGGGACGGTGGGGGAAGGTTCTGACACGGACAGTCTGACGTTGCCGGGTGTGCAACAACAGTTGCTGGAGGCGTTAGTGACAACCGGGAAACCGGTAGTCGTGGTCATGACTGGTGGGCGGCCTTATAACCTGCAAGGGCTGGAGTCGCGCGTTGCCGCATGGTTGATGGCGTGGGCACCGGGGCAGGAGGGGGGCTGGGCGATTGCCGATGTGTTGACCGGGCGAGCAGAGCCGCAGGGACGTCTGGTTGTCAGCGTGCCGAAAAGCGCGGGTGCAATGCCCTATTATTACAACCACAAACTGAAAAGCGGCGGTACGCCATTTGCCTTCCATTTTGGTTCACGTTACCCCTTTGGCTACGGACAAACCTGGACGCAGTTTGCGTATGTGAACCCGGTGCTGCTGACGCCAGATGTGGCGATCGATGGCGATATTCGCGTACAGGTGCAGGTGAAAAATACCGGAGAGCGCAGCGGCAGCGAGGTAGTGCAGTTGTATGTCCGGGATAAGGTAGCGTCGATGGTGCGCCCGGTACATGAGCTAAAAGCGTTCCAGCGTGTGGCGTTGTCGCCAGGTGAAACGGCAACGCTAACGTTCATCGTGCCAGTGGATATGCTCAACTTTACGCGTCGTGACGGGCAGCGCATTGTCGAACCGGGTGAGTTTGAGCTGCAAATGGGCGCCTCATCTGCTGATATCCGCGCAACGCTCACGGTGAACGTTTACGGCGAAACCCGCGAACTTCCCTCCGCCTGGAAAATGATGAGCCAGTGCGAAGTCAGCCAGTGATAAAATCGTAGCCCATCGAATGATGGGCTATTTTTTGCACAAACGGGCAACAATAACCCTGCTGAAATAACAACCGCGCTGCATGGCTTACAATTGCGTAAGGTATTTGTGTGATCGTAAGCTATTTGTGCCTGCCCCTGGTATATATTTATTGTATTGATAATTACCCTGCATATAATTCTCTCCAGTGACTTATCTGTTCGTGGTTTTCTATTTTCTTCTGTGCTTGCAGAGAAAATTATATTGAGGTTTTACGTAATGGGGAAAATAGCTGAGCGCCATTATGTCCATTTTATTTGTAATGGCGTGACGGGGTTTGTCGAAGTTGAACCCGACGGTATCCGGTGGGTGAACTATGCGGGCGAACGCAGGATTTATAGAGCATTGCAGGGCCGGTTACGTAACGTCGTTGATCACGTGCTGTCTCAGCATAATCTTATCAGCAGCTGGCACAGGTAAATACGTAAGCGGGTATATGTTAATTGTCTTTTCGTCGTTTTAATTTATTAACTATTGCAGTTTTTATTTCGCTGTAGCGGAAAGTATATATCTTTTATTTGCCTGCAATAGTCGTGAGGTTATTCAAATGAAACGTTTTTTATTCATGTTTATCGTGCTCGCATGCGCGGGGCTTAATGGCTGCGCGTCTTATAACGATCATATTCGTGCCTGTGATGGACACGATGTGAGCACGATGCATTTAGCATTCGATTATCTACCGATTGGTGCGGCTATTGATAATGGTGCCTGCGCGGTGAGCAACAAGGGGAGCGCGTCTGCATCCGGCAAATAAGTGCCTGAACGGAAAGCGGCGAAAAAAAAGCCCATCGTGGGAGATGGGCAAAGACTACACACAGCAATTCGTTGTTTCACTCAGGGGATTTCCATGCTTATAAATCAAGGTGTTGATTTATAACCGTGAGCTAATAGTAGGCATGTCGATTTTTTGCGTCGATCAGATTCGTCTCATTAGTTAAACGGACGTGAAGAATATATAGGTTAAACCGCGCATTATTCCGCTTTCAGAGGGATCTGAATGGGGTTTCGCGTTTGAAATGATAAGTAGTGCTTAATAATAATTAAGGCGGGCTACCCCGCCTCAATTATTTTCAGGAAGGGTTATCTACATTGTCGACTTCGCTTAATGCATTATCTGTTGCTGCCGGTTCGGGCGCTTCATTCACCCACGCGGAGAATAGCCGCCAGGAGACGGCCAGTAATACCGGGCCTATAAACAGGCCAATCATGCCGAAAGCGACCAGTCCGCCAATGACCCCTGAAAGAATAAGGATCAGCGGTAAATCCGCGCCCATGCGGATCAGTACCGGGCGGATGAAGTTATCCAGCGTGGCGACAACGCAGCTCCAGACCAGCAGCACGGTGCCCCAAGTGGAATCTCCGCTCCAGTAAAGCCAGATAATGGCCGGGACCAGTACCAGTAACGGCCCGAGCTGCACCAGACAGGTCATCAGCATGACCACGGTAAACAACGTAGCGTAGGGCACGCCGGAAATGGCCAGGCCAACGCCGCCAAGTACGGCCTGCACCAGCGCAGTGACCACCACGCCCAGCGCTACGGCGCGGATCGCCTGGCCTGCCAGCAGCACGGCGGCATCGCCACGTTTTCCGGCAAGGCGAATGGCAAAATGCCGGATCCCTCTGGCAACTTGCTCACCGCGCCAGTAGAGCAGGGCGCTGAACAGCAACATCAGGCCGCAGTGCAGCATAAAGCGTCCAATATGTGCGGCCTGGCCGACAAACCAGGTGGTTGTCGCGCCTACGTACGGGCGCAGTTTGGCCATAATGGCGCTGCCGCCCATATCCAGCAGACTGTGCCAGCCCGCGTAGAGCTTCTCACCAACGAAAGGAATGCTGTTTAGCCAGGCTAAATCCGGCGGCGACATGGCGCCGGTGCTGATGGCATGGATTACCGGGCCGCTGGAGTCCACCAGGCTATTAACCAGTAGCGCGACCGGAATAATAAACAGCAGGATTAACAGCAGCATCATCACTAACACCGCCAGCGAGCGGCGGCCAAACAGCACGCGTTGCAGGCGCACCAGCAGTGGCCAGGTGGCGATCACCACCGTGCCCGCCCAGGCAAAACCGAGGATGAAGGGCTGGACGACCCACAGACAGGCGATAATCATGATTGCTAAAAACAGTACCGACAGCATGATTTGCGGTACATCCCTGGACTGACGTAGATCAACCATACGATTTACTCACCTTATTGAGTGGCTGAAAATTCGGTGTTTCTGGAAATCACCAGTGATAATGATTAATGATTTCAGCAGTTTTGGACAGTCCGATTCTGCCTGTAATTCTCATGGGCGCATAAGAAAAAAATGTGATACAACGATGAATGCTTAAAGCAAACGATTAACTATTCACAACACTAACAGTCAGGCAGGGTCAAGCATAATGATCCCACAGATTTCCCAGGCACCGGGCGTCGTTCAACTGGTGCTGAATTTTTTGCAGGCTTTGGAGCAACAAGGTTTTACCGGTGATACCGCCACCAGCTATGCCGACAGGCTAACGATGGCGACAGACAACAGTATTTACCAGCTATTACCCGATGCCGTCGTTTTCCCTCGTTCAACGTCCGACGTTGCCTTGATCACACGCCTCGCTGCCGAGCCGCGTTTTCGCACGCTGGTCTTTACTCCGCGCGGCGGCGGAACCGGCACCAATGGCCAGGCACTGAACCAGGGCATCATCGTTGATATGTCCCGCTATATGAACCGCATTATGGAAATTAACCCCGAAGAGGGGTGGGTGCGCGTTGAGGCGGGCGTTATCAAAGATCAGCTCAACCAGTATTTGAAACCTTATGGCTTCTTTTTCGCGCCGGAGTTGTCGACCAGCAACCGTGCGACTCTGGGAGGAATGATCAACACCGACGCCTCCGGTCAGGGTTCTCTGGTTTACGGGAAAACCTCCGACCATGTGCTGGGTGTCCGCGCTGTGTTGTTGGGCGGCGATATCCTCGATACGCAGGCGATGCCGGTGGCGCTGGCTCAAACGCTGGGTAATACCAGCACCGCTATCGGGAGGATCTATAAAACGGTGCTGGAACGCTGTCGCGATAACCGCCAGTTGATTCTGGATAAATTCCCCAAATTGAACCGTTTTCTCACCGGTTACGATCTGCGTCATGTGTTTAACGACGAAATGACCGAATTTGATTTAACCCGCATTCTGACCGGCTCAGAAGGGACGCTGGCGTTTATTACCGAAGCGCGCCTTGATATCACGCCGCTGCCAAAAGTTCGCCGTCTGGTGAACATCAAATACGACTCTTTCGATTCCGCGCTGCGCAATGCACCATTTATGGTGGAAGCGCGTGCGCTATCCGTCGAAACCGTGGATTCGAAAGTGCTTAACCTGGCGCGTGAAGACATTGTCTGGCATTCGGTAAAAGAGTTGATTACCGATGTGCCGGACAAAAACCTGCTTGGGCTGAATATTGTTGAGTTTGCCGGTGACGATCAGCCGCTGATTGATGCGCAAGTGCAGTCGCTGTGCCAGCGCCTCGATACGTTAATGGCCAATGGTGAAGGTGGCGTGATTGGCTGGCAATTGTGTGAAGATCTGACGGGCATTGAGCGCATTTATGCCATGCGTAAAAAAGCCGTGGGTCTGTTAGGGAACGCCAAAGGCGCGGCTAAGCCGATTCCCTTTGCGGAAGATACCTGCGTGCCGCCGGAACATCTGGCGGACTACATCGTTGAATTCCGTGCGCTACTTGATGGGCACGGCCTGAGCTACGGCATGTTTGGTCATGTTGACGCTGGGGTGCTGCACGTGCGGCCGGCGCTGGATATGTGCGACCCGCAGCAAGAAGTGTTGATGAAATCCATTTCCGATGATGTGGTCGCGTTGACGGCGAAATATGGCGGTTTGCTGTGGGGCGAACACGGGAAAGGTTTTCGCGCAGAATATAGCCCGGCCTTTTTTGGCGAGCAGCTATATGGTGAGTTACGCAAAATCAAAGCGGCCTTTGATCCGGAAAACCGTCTGAACCCCGGTAAAATCTGCCCGCCTGAAGGCATCGATGCCCCGATGAAGAAGGTGGATGACGTCAAACGCGGTACGCTTGATCGGCAAATTCCTATCGCTGTGCGTTCGTCATGGCGTGGCGCCATGGAGTGTAACGGTAATGGCTTGTGCTTTAACTTCGATGTGAAAAGCCCGATGTGCCCCTCGATGAAAATCTCGGCGAACCGTATTCATTCGCCAAAAGGGCGGGCAACGCTGGTGCGCGAATGGCTGCGTCTGCTGGCAGATCGTGGGATCGACCCCATTAAGTTGGAAAAAGAGTTGCCGGAAAAACGGGCGAGTTTGCGTACATTAATTGAGCGTACGCGCAATAGCTGGCACGCACGTCGCGGTGAGTATGATTTCTCGCATGAAGTCAAAGAGGCGATGTCCGGCTGCCTGGCCTGTAAAGCGTGCTCAACGCAGTGCCCGATCAAGATTGATGTGCCGGAGTTCCGGTCACGCTTTTTACAGCTCTATCACAGCCGTTATCTGCGCCCGGTACGCGACCATTTGGTTGCCACGGTCGAGAGCTATGCGCCACTGATGGCGCGCGCGCCGAAAACGTTTAACTTTTTTATGAGCCAGCCGTGGGTACGTTCCCTTTCCGCGAAGCATATTGGCATGGTGGATTTGCCGCTGCTGTCGGTGCCGTCATTGCAGCGTCAGATGGTCGGGCATCGCACCGCGAACATGACGCTTGAGCAGCTTGAGCAGCTCAATGCCGCGCAGAAAGTGAAAACCGTGCTGGTGGTGCAGGATCCGTTTACCAGCTACTACGATGCGCAGGTGGTGACCGATTTTGTTCGTCTGGTCGAACGGCTGGGCTTCCAGCCGGTGGTGCTGCCTTTCTCGCCAAATGGCAAGGCGCAACACATTAAAGGTTTTCTGGATCGCTTTGCCAAAACGGCGCAAAAAACCGCAGATTTCCTTAACCGCGTAGCACAACTGGGTATGCCGATGGTAGGTGTTGATCCCGCATTGGTGCTCTGCTACCGCGATGAGTACAAGCTGGCGTTAGGCGATAAGCGCGGTGATTTTCATGTGCAACTGGTGCATGAATGGCTGCCCGCGGCGCTGGATAACATCGGTGAGCGAGTGCCCAGCGGCGAACCCTGGTATCTGTTCGGCCACTGTACTGAAGTGACTGCGCTACCCGGCGCGACAGGGCAATGGGCGTCGATTTTTGCGCGCTTTGGTGCAGTACTGGAAAATGTCAGCGTTGGTTGCTGCGGTATGGCCGGAACATATGGACATGAAGTGAAGAACCATGCCAGTTCGCTGGGCATTTATGAGCTTTCCTGGCATCAGGCGATGCAACGTTTGCCGCGGAATCGCTGTCTGGCGACCGGCTACTCTTGTCGCAGCCAGGTTAAACGAATCGAAGGGAATGGCGTGCGCCATCCACTACAGGCTTTACTGGAGATTTTGGGATGATCTGGAAACGCGCGGTTACGCTGGAAGCCCTGAATGCAATGGGCGATGGCAATATGGTGGGGCTTCTGGATATTCGTTTTGAGCGTATCAGTGACGATGCGCTTGAGGCGAGTATGCCGGTGGATCAACGAACCTATCAACCGTTTGGTCTGCTACACGGTGGCGCGTCGGTGGTGCTGGCGGAAACGCTCGGTTCTGTTGCTGGCTATCTGTGTACGGAGGGGGAGCAGAAGGTGGTGGGGCTGGAGGTTAATGCCAACCATTTGCGCTCGGTGCGCAGCGGGCGCGTGCGCGGCGTTTGTCGGGCGTTGCATACGGGCGGTCGGCACCAGGTCTGGCAAATCGATATTTACGACGAACAATCCCGCTTGTGTTGTTCATCCCGGTTGACCACGGCCATTGTCTGATCATTTTCGGCGGTTATGCCGCCGAAAAAACTTCATGTTTTATTCATTATTCCTGGCTTAAGATTTTAGCCCTCCGTGCTATATTGCTCAGCAATGGATATATCGCTCAGTTGCCTGCAACCGGAGCGAGTGATTGTAACGCGTAATGACTTGATGAAGTGATTCATTGTCTCTTAAGCGCTACTGAATAGAGGCTTTTAGGTAACAGTGATGACATCGTTCAAGTTTGCATTTTTACACCCGCGACATTGGGTGACATGGGCCGGGTTAGGTTTGCTCTGGCTTCTCGTTCAACTTCCTTATCCTATTCTTGCCCGCCTTGGCGCGGGGCTGGGTCGGCAATCACGCCGATTTCTGCAACGGCGTGAGCGTATCGCTCGCCGTAATCTCGAATTATGCTTTCCCGATATGAATGATGAGCAGCGCGAGCGGCTGATCGCGAAAAACTTTATGTCATTGGGCATGGGGTTGATTGAAACCGGCATGGCGTGGTTTTGGTCGGATAAGCGTGTACGCCGTTGGTTTGATGTCGAAGGTTATCAGCATTTGCAGGCTGCTCAGGCCAGCCAGCGTGGCGTAATGGTGGTTGGTGTGCATTTTATGTCGCTGGAGCTGGGTGGGCGCGTAATGGGGCTCTGTCAGCCAATGATGGCAACTTACCGTCCCCATAATAATATGCTGATGGAATGGGTGCAGACGCGTGGGCGTATGCGTTCAAATAAATCGATGATTGATCGCCGTAATCTGAAGGGGCTGGTCAATGCGCTGAAACAAGGTGAAGCCGTTTGGTTCGCGCCGGATCAGGATTACGGGCGCAAAGGCAGTATTTTCGCACCGTTCTTCTGTGTTAAAAACGCGGCAACCACCAACGGCACATATGTTTTATCGCGCCTTTCCAGGGCAAAAATGTTGACGGTCACGATGGTGCGCAAAGAGGATTTCTCCGGTTATTCGCTGCATATCGGCCAAGCGCTGAATGACTATCCGGTTGAGGATGAGTTCGCCGCCGCCAGCTACATGAACAAAGTGATTGAGTGCGAAATTCTGCGCGCACCGGAGCAGTACCTGTGGATCCACCGGCGCTTTAAAACTCGCCCGGTCGGCGAACCTTCGCTTTATAACTAACCTTTGTTAACGCGCCCCTTCTTAGGGGCGTTGTATTATTCTGTTGCCAACAAGACGTATACGGGATGGTTATGGTCAAGTTTATTGCGGGCTGCTGTTTAGCCATGTTATCGGCGTATTCATCTGCTGCGGGTATCACGCTGCAGTGCGATGAATACCGTGCCAGCGTCGAACCCGATGGGCTCACTATCAATGGCCGGCATTACACGAACCCACAGGAGAAGCCGTATGACATTTCCGATCAATATTCCGGGCGCTCGCTGATTTATACCGACAGCCAGGATCAAAACAAGGATACCAACTGGGCGGCGATTCATATCATCACGCAGATTGAAACGGGTAAAAAAGCCTTCTTCTATGCGGATAGCAAGCATACTAACGATAAAGCGATCATCTGCACACGCGAAAACGAAGAGGAATAGCACAAGCGTTGCCTGTTTGATGCTGAGTGTTTACCCGATCCTCCGCCAGCGGCTTTTGTGTGAGCTCACAACCCTTCCAGTAGCTGGAGCTGCTTAAAAGTTAGCGGACGGGAAAATGTGTATCCCTGAATACCGCCAGCGTTATATCTGTTAAGCAGAGCGAGGTCGGCGGCGCTATCTACGCCTTCACAGATAACGTTCGTACCGGCAGGTATCACGTTGTCAATGAAACGGTACAGTGTAGAAAGTTTTGCCGGGTGACGGGCGATACCATCAACAATGGAACGATCGATTTTAATGGTATTGAATGCAAATAGCTGCAGGCGCTCCGCATGGTCATGTCCGCTGCCAAACTTTCCGAGTGACACCATAAAACCGTCTTCTTTGGCTTTCTTTAATAAAGGTAAGCTACTGATAAATTGAGAGTAAGTAATTTTGTCGCTGATTTCTATTTCGATACGCTGCGGGGCAATATTATTGCGCTGGCAGCGTTCTCTGAGCTGGGTGAGATAACCCATATCATTAATCAACTGCGGCGATAAAATGAATGAAACCACCATTGTTTCCTTCATTTTTAGAACGTGACAAATAACCTCAAAAATAAAATCGGTTACTTTTCTGATGACCGCCGTTTCTTCGAACAGCGTTGCTATCTGCTTTGCGGGAATGAGAAAATCCTCAGTGTTAAAAAATTGTGCCACTGCTTGATAGCTGAGAATATTTTTTCCTGAAAGATTAATGATGGGGTGAAACTCTGCCGTCATCAGGAATTTTTTGCCTTTAATTTCCAGTGTGTTAATTTTCATTTCCCTAATTTAGCCCCCACTCAAAAGATCAGGACATTCCTAATGGACAATTTTCAATTCTACACAGGCCCGGATAACGATTGAAAATTGTTTTGAATGATCGATTATCCTATTTTGATAGCCTGTATCTATTGCTATCATGAAAATGATCGCTTAAATCTATAAATTGGCAAAGTGGTTTATTCTTCTTATTTATATTTCGTCGATTTTATGATCGTATTTATCGCATTTAGTTTGCATTAGATTGTTGTTTTATAGCGAGAAAGAGAATTCGCCGTGAATATGCTTAACGTGTTCCAGCTCGAAGTTTAGGTTACGACAATAAACCACGAGTGAATGAGCAATATTAACCATGAGTAAGATGTTTGCTGACAATGCGTAAATACTTATAAACCCCAGGCATTATTGCTTTCTTTGGTATCGCTGATTATCAGCCGAATTAAAGGTGTATTTGGGATAGGCGTAAAAATAGACTGCCGAAAATAAAAATATAATGACAGTTTTATGACAGTTATAGCTTGGTCGGTAATAATAAAAAACGAACGGAAAACTTATCGTCTGATCCTGTTTCCCGCCCGGTTAATTAAATGGTTAGCAATATACTATCGCCGGATGTGCTCATTGTCCGACTTTGGCAATGTGATGAAGGATCAGCAATGTTGTTTCAGAAAATCGACAATCAACTGCGAAACACATTCAGGGTTCTCTCTGTTACTGATATGCGCCGCATTCGGAATCAGAGTGAATTCACAGTCTAATGCTTCTGCCATCTGCCGCCCTTCCACTGGCGGGCGCGGCAGATCCAGCTCGCCAGTTGCCACATGCGCCGGGCATGTTACAGAATCCAGAATGGCCATACGATCCGGTCGGCCGAAAATCAATTTACCGAGCGGCACAATACTGCTGCGTAACTGCTCTGCAGAAAGGGAGGAAAGGTAAGCGGTGAGCTGCTGAACGTCTGCAGGCAAGGCGAACTGCGAATAGAATTGGCCGACAATATAGTCGAGTAACGCAGGGGGAATGGTGCCCGTTGCATCGATGGCGTTGAGCATCGCGAAGTAGCGCTCACGCGCCAGATCGGTTTCATCGCCAATAAAGGTATCAAATAACATCATAGCCTTAACCCGTGCCGGTGCGGCGGCAGCGAGTTCTGCTCCCCACATTCCACCAACCGACAAGCCGACCACGGCAAACTGGTCGATATTGAGCGAGTCCATTAAGGCTAAATGGTCTGCGGCAATATCGGTCAAAGAAGAGGGCGTGCCGGGCAACGCGGGAGAATCACCATGACCCCACAAATCTGGCGCTATCACACGAAAGTGTTGGCTGAGCATTTCCATTTGCGGCAACCACATCGATTTATCAAACAAATAGCTATGGCCCAACAGCACGGGAAAACCCGTTCCGCTATCTAAAAAAGACATCATTGGTTTTGCATTCATCAATACTCTCCTTGTTTGATGGCTCAACGACGTGAGCACATTTTCAAAAACTGAACATTTACTGACTTCATTTCAGAAATGAAAAGGTTAATCTTCTCTTTTCGAACGTTTTTTCTTATCCCAATGCTATTTTTGCTATAGCGACCAGAACAGCTCAACGTCATAATGTCACCCCGGCGTGGAGATAGTTGGGTAAAGCAACGTTTCCAGGAAACTCACAACCAGCCACAGCGTTTCGCTGAATATTGACCATAAACCCACCACCAAAACCACCACCGCGAGCAGCAGCAAAATCAACGCCGTTTTATCCATAACATGCTCAAATGTGGTAAGAAATTCTCGTTTTCGGACACTCATTCCAGCATCCGGTTCAACTTTTTACTATGACTATTTTGTCAGCGACGTGCGGGCTATTGATATCACTGGAGATTAATTTTAAAGCACAAAGCGCTGAAGTGGGGCTGCGCCGTTAGGACGCCGTTTTGCGAAAAGATAATGGTTTGATAAGCGAGTCACTTTTCGCATTAAAAAATTCCAAAATCCTATCTCAATAATAGGTATTAGCTATGCATCTTTTCTTTTTCACCGTTTACCCACCGTTGTACCTTCTAAAGTCATTATTTATCAATTTATTAAACAAATTTTCACTTGCCTGTAAAGCCCTTGCACAGAGTCTATGCTTATAGCATGTGCCGAAAAAAAGGGCTTGTGGGTAATAACCCTTCGGAAAAGAGGTTGAAGTGATAATCATTATCACTAACATAGCATTATGAGCCTTTGATCTGATGATGTGAGGTAAACGATGGAATCATTTAATCCGCAAGATTTTACGTGGCGGGGGCTAAGCATGACGCCCGCTGCCGCAGAACACATCCGTGCGTTAGCCAGTAAGCAGGCTGGTGTGCTCGGCGTGCGGCTTGGTATCAAGCAGACCGGTTGCGCAGGTTTTGGTTATGTACTCGATACCGTGACGGAGCCGAACGAAGACGATTTGCTTTACGAATCTGACGGTGCACGCCTTTACGTACCGCTACAAGCGATGCCGTTTATTGACGGCACCGAAGTAGATTACGTGCGCGAAGGTTTAAATCAGATCTTCAAATTTCATAACCCGAAAGCACAGCACGAATGCGGCTGTGGCGAAAGTTTCGGGGTATAGGCGGTACTATGTCTCGTAATACTGAAGCAACTGACGATGTCAAAACCTGGACCGGTGGCAACCTCAATTATAAAGAGGGCTTTTTTACCCGGTTGAGCACCGACGAGCTGGCAAAAGGCATCAGTGAAGATGTCGTGAGGGCCATTTCTGCGAAACGCAACGAGCCGGAATGGATGCTTGAGTTTCGCCTGAATGCCTTCCGGGCATGGCAGGAGATGGAAGAACCGCATTGGCTGAAAGCCCATTACGAAAAACTGGATTACCAGGATTACAGTTACTACTCTGCGCCTTCTTGCGGTAATTGCGACGACACCTGTGCCTCTCAGCCTGGTGCAGTGCAACAGACCGGTTCAAATGCCTGGCTGACGGAAGAAGTTGAAGAGGCCTTTAACCAACTCGGCGTACCAGTGCGCGAAGGTAAAGAAGTCGCGGTCGACGCCATTTTTGACTCCGTCTCCGTGGCGACGACGTACCGTGAAAAATTGTCAGAGCAAGGCATCATCTTCTGTTCGTTCGGTGAGGCGATTCATGACCATCCGGAACTGGTAAAAAAATACCTCGGAACGGTGGTGCCTTCTAACGACAACTTTTTCGCCGCGCTTAACGCTGCCGTTGCCTCAGATGGCACTTTTATCTATATCCCGAAAGGCGTGCGTTGCCCGATGGAACTGTCGACCTATTTCCGCATTAATGCAGAAAAAACTGGCCAGTTCGAGCGCACCATTCTGGTGGCGGATGAAGGGAGCTACGTCAGCTATATCGAAGGATGTTCGGCACCGGTGCGCGACAGCTATCAGCTGCACGCAGCGGTGGTGGAAGTCATCATCCACAAAGACGCGGAAGTGAAATACTCCACGGTGCAAAACTGGTTCCCGGGGGATAACAACACCGGCGGGATCCTCAACTTTGTGACCAAGCGTGCGCTGTGTGAAGGCGAAAACAGCAAGATGTCGTGGACGCAGTCTGAGACGGGCTCCGCCATTACCTGGAAATACCCGAGCTGTATTCTGCGCGGTGATAACTCGATCGGTGAATTCTTCTCTGTCGCGCTGACCAGCGGGCATCAGCAGGCGGATACCGGCACCAAGATGATCCATATCGGGAAGAACACCAAATCGACGATTATTTCGAAAGGGATCTCCGCCGGGCATAGCCAGAACAGCTATCGCGGGCTGGTGAAAATCATGCCGACGGCGACCAATGCCCGCAACTTCACGCAGTGCGACTCAATGCTGATTGGCCCAGATTGCGGCGCGCATACCTTCCCGTATGTTGAGTGCCGCAATAACAGCGCGCAGCTTGAGCATGAAGCCACAACATCGCGTATCGGTGAAGACCAACTGTTCTACTGCCTGCAACGCGGAATCAGTGAAGACGATGCCATTTCCATGATCGTCAATGGTTTCTGTAAAGACGTCTTCTCTGAACTGCCGCTGGAGTTTGCCGTTGAAGCACAAAAACTGCTGGCTATCAGCCTTGAACACAGCGTCGGTTAAGAATGAAAGGATAAGAAATGTTAAGTATTAAAGACTTGCAGGTAAGCGTTGAAGATAAAGAGATCCTGCGTGGCCTGAGCCTGGACGTGCGCCCCGGTGAAGTTCACGCAATTATGGGGCCGAACGGCTCCGGAAAAAGTACGCTTTCTGCGACGCTGGCCGGACGTGAAGATTACGAAGTGGTGGGCGGCAGCATTGAGTTTAAAGGCAAAGACCTGCTGGAGCTATCGCCGGAAGACCGTGCCGGTGAAGGCGTGTTCATGGCTTTTCAGTATCCGGTGGAGATCCCCGGGGTCAGTAACCAATTCTTCCTGCAAACTGCGCTTAATGCGGTCCGTAAATATCGCGGCGAAGAGGCGCTGGATCGGTTTGACTTCCAGGATCTGATGGAAGACAAAATCAAGCTGCTGAAGATGCCGGAAGATTTGCTTACCCGCTCGGTCAATGTTGGTTTCTCTGGCGGTGAGAAAAAACGTAACGACATTCTGCAAATGGCGGTGCTGGAACCTGAACTGTGCATTCTGGATGAAACGGACTCCGGCCTTGATATTGATGCGCTAAAAATTGTTGCTGAAGGGGTGAATGCGCTGCGTGATGAAAAACGCGCATTTATCATTGTGACGCACTACCAGCGGATCCTGGATTACATCAAGCCGGATTTCGTTCATGTGTTGTATCAGGGGCGCATCGTGAAATCCGGTGATTTCACGCTGGTTAAGCAACTGGAGGAGCAGGGCTATGGCTGGCTTACCGAACAGCAGTAACGCGCTGCAGCAATGGCATCATCTGTTTGAAACCCAGGGCGGGGCGCGTTCTGAATCGGCGCAGCAGCATCTGCAGCAAATGCTGCGTTTAGGGTTGCCGACACGCCAACATGAAAACTGGAAATACACGCCGCTGGAAGGCTTGCTGAATAGCCAGTTTGTTAGCACCTCCGGCACGATTGGTGCCGCACAGCGCGATGCGCTGGCATTGCCAGTGGATGCCGTGCGGCTGGTGTTTGTCGATGGTCAGTTTAACGCGGCGCTGAGCGACGACACTGCCGGTTCCGGTTTTGAGATCAGTTTTGCTGATGTGCGGGCTGATCTGCCTGCGCCGGTGCAGCCGGAAGTATTCCTGCATCTGACAGAAAGCCTGGCGCAGAGTGTGACCTGGATTCAGGTGGCGCGTAATCAGCGGCCGGCTAAGCCATTGCTGCTTATGCATATTACTCAAGGGCTGGCGGGCGACGAGATGAATACAGCCCATTACCGCCACCATCTTGAGCTTGCCCAGGGCGCGGAAGCGACGGTTTACGAACACTACGTCAGCCTGAACGACGCGCGCCACTTTACCGGTTCACGCCTGACGATGAATGTGGCGGCGAATGCGCATCTGCACCACGTCAAACTGGCGTTTGAAAACCCGTATAGCTACCACTTTGCGCATAATGACATTTTGCTTGCGGCAGATGCGGCGGCAGACAGCCACAGTTTCCTGCTCGGCGGGGCCGTGTTGCGCCATAACACCAGCACGCAACTTAATGGCGAAAACACGCAGTTGCGCATCAACAGCCTGGCGATGCCCGTGAAATCGGAAGTGTGCGATACCCGCACCTGGCTTGAGCATAATCAGGGCTACTGCAACAGCCGTCAGCTACATAAAACCATCGTCAGCGATAAAGGCCGCGCGGTGTTTAATGGCCTGATCAAGGTTGCGCAACACGCCATCAAAACCGACGGGCAGATGACCAACAATAATTTGTTGCTCGGGCGTCTGGCGGAAGTGGATACCAAGCCACAATTGGAAATTTATGCCGACGATGTGAAATGTAGCCACGGCGCGACCATTGGTCGCATCGACGATGAACAGATGTTTTATTTGCGCTCGCGCGGGATCAATCAACAGGCAGCGCAACAGATGATAATCCATGCTTTCGCGGCTGAGCTTACGGAAGCCATTAGCGACGAAGCATTGAAACAACAGGTTCTGGCGCGTATCAGCCAACGCCTGGCAGGGGGCAGAATATGAGTTTTCCCGTGAACGCCGTTCGTGCCGATTTTCCGGTGCTACAGCGTGAAGTGAACGGACTCCCTTTGGCCTATCTCGACAGTGCGGCCAGTGCGCAAAAGCCGAACCAGGTGATTGATGCCGAAGCTGAATTTTTCCGCCACGGTTATGCGGCGGTACACCGCGGTATTCATACGCTGAGCGCGGAAGCCACCCAGCGGATGGAAAACGTGCGGGTGCAGGTGGCGGCGTTTCTTAATGCACGTTTGCCTGAAGAGCTGGTGTTTGTGCGCGGTACTACCGAGGGAATTAACCTGGTGGCGAACAGCTGGGGGACCAGCCAGGTGCGAGCGGGCGACAATATTATTATTAGCGCGATGGAACACCACGCCAATATTGTTCCGTGGCAGATGCTGTGCGAGCGCGTGGGCGCTGAGTTGCGCGTGATCCCGCTCAACCAGGATGGCACGCTGCAACTGGACGTGTTGCCAACGCTGCTCGATGAACGCACGCGTCTACTGGCGATAACTCAGGTGTCAAACGTGCTGGGGACCGAAAACCCGGTAGCGGACATCATTACGCTGGCGCATCAGCATGGCGCGAAAGTGCTGGTGGATGGCGCGCAGGCGGTAATGCACCATCCAGTGGATGTGCAGGCGCTGGACTGCGACTTCTATGTTTTCTCCGGCCATAAACTGTATGGGCCAACCGGTATTGGCGTGCTGTACGCCAAAGAGGACATTTTGCAGGATATGCCGCCATGGGAAGGGGGCGGCTCAATGATCGCCACCGTTAGCCTGACTGAAGGCACAACCTATGCGAAAGCGCCGTGGCGTTTTGAGGCCGGTACGCCCAATACGGGCGGTATTATCGGGCTTGGCGCGGCAATTGAGTATGTCCGCAAGTTGGGGCTGGAGGCGATAGGTGAATACGAGCAGACGCTGATGCATTACGCACTCAACACACTGGCGGACGTGCCGGATCTGACGCTTTATGGCCCGGCGCAGCGCCAGGGGGTAATCGCGTTTAATCTCGGGAAACATCACGCCTATGATGTTGGCAGTTTCCTCGATAATTACGGCATTGCGGTGCGCACGGGGCACCACTGCGCGATGCCGCTAATGGCGTTTTACAATGTGCCCGCTATGTGTCGCGCGTCGCTGGTTATGTACAATACGGAAGAAGAGGTGGATCGTCTGGTGGCTGGCCTGAAACGCATTCATCAGTTGCTGGGCTAACCTGAGAGGCAAAAATGGCCGCATTACCCGATAAAGAGAAATTGCTGCGCAATTTTAGCCGCTGTGCCAACTGGGAAGAGAAGTATCTCTATATTATTGAACTGGGGCAGCGGCTACCGGAATTAAGTGCCGAAGCACACAATCCTGAGAACATTATCCAGGGCTGTCAGAGCCAGGTCTGGATTGTCATGCACCGTAATGAAGCGGGCGTTATGGAGCTTGCTGGCGATAGCGACGCTGCTATTGTCAAAGGACTTATTGCCATCGTCTTTGTGCTCTATCAGCAGATGACCGCGCAAGATATTGTGGCGTTTGATGTACGCCCGTGGTTTGAAAAAATGTCCCTCACGCAACATTTGACCCCCTCCCGCTCGCAAGGGCTTGAAGCAATGATTCGCGCGATTCGCAACAAAGCCGCCAACATTAGCTAAACTTAAAAGACCATTTTTCATCCTGTTACGACGCGAGGCATTGAACGCCTCGCTGGATCTTCAGCTTTCTGACACCTTGTCAGTGGATACAGGAACTCCCGTATGAAACGCGTGCCTTTGCTCTCCTTATGTCTTTTCGGCGCTTTAAGCGCACTCCAGGTGGCTCGTGCGGCAGAATATCCCCTGCCTGCCGACGGTAGCCGTGTAATTGGGCAAAACCAGACTTATACCGTGCAGGCGGGGGATAAAAACCTGCAGGCGATCGCCCGCCATTTCGACACAGCAGCAATGTTGATCCTTGAAGCCAATAACACGATTGCGCCCATACCGAGACCGGGCACGATCGTCACCATCCCTTCACAAATGATTTTGCCCGATACGCCGCGCGAAGGGATTGTGGTTAATCTGGCTGAATTGCGGCTGTATTATTTCCCGACGGGAAAAAATAGTGTGCAGGTTTACCCGATAGGTATTGGTCAACAGGGACTGGAAACGCCGGTTTCTGTGACGCGGGTCAGCCAGAAGATCCCGAACCCAACCTGGACACCAACGGCAGGTATTCGTGCACGTTCACTGGCGAACGGCATTGAATTGCCACCGGTAATACCCGCAGGGCCAAACAACCCGCTAGGGCGCTTTGCGCTGCGTCTGGGGATTGGCAATGGTGAATATCTCATTCACGGTACGAATGCGCCTGACAGCGTTGGGTTGCGCGTCAGTTCTGGTTGTATTCGTATGAATGCACCGGATATCCAGGCGCTGTTTGCTCAAGTTGCGGCTGGTACGCGCGTGACGATTATCAACGAACCGGTGAAATACGCTGTAGAGCCTGATGGGCGACATTTTATTGAGGTGCATCGTCCGCTGGCACAAAATGTTGAAGAAAATACGCAGACGGTGCCTATCAACTTCTCTCCGGCGCTTGATACTTTTATTCACCATGCCGGCGGCGATAGTGGAATGATTACGCAAGCGTTGAATCGTCGGGCAGGTTACCCGATTGCGATTCCGGTCAAGACAGCGGCGGCAGCGTCGCAAGAAAGTGTGTTATCCGTACTGAACAGTGCGAAAGGAACAACGGTGGATGCAGAATCCCAACATGAGACGGTAATGCAGTAGACGAAAGGACGGGCAAATTAAAGGCAAAAAAAATGGCGCACCGAGTGCGCCATTTCATTACAGGTACTCTTACTTACGGTAAGAGTGAGCCTGGTTGTCCAGACGCTGGTTAGCGCGAGCTGCGTCATCTTTAGCAGCCTGAACGTCGGAACGGATTGCGTTCACGTCGTTGCTCAGCTGGTCAACTTTAGCGTTCAGAGTCTGAACGTCAGAAGACAGCTGATCGATTTTAGCATTGCTGGAGCAACCAGCCAGCAGAGTAGAACCCAGGATTACCGCGCCCAGTACCAGTTTAGTACGATTCATTATTAATACCCTCTAGATTGAGTTAATCTCCATGTAGCGTTACAAGTATTACACAAAGTTTTTTAGGTTGAGAATATTTTTTTGATGGGAATCCACTTAAATTTGATCGTTCGCTCAAAGAAACACCGACTTTCAATAAAAGGTTAAAAAACGCGTGTTAAAACAGCACGCTTCCATCGGATTCATCTTAGATAATGGCCGATTTAAATAGTGAAATCCGATTGGATTTTTTATTTTAAATGGAGGCGGGAATATAAAAAAAGCGCCACAGAGGCGCTTTTTTAATCAGTCCGAATTGTCCGGTTATTATTACAGAACGTGTACGGAGGCAGTGTTTGTTGTGCCGCTCGGAACCAGTGCACCGGAAACCATGACAACTACGTCGCCTTTGCATGCCAGGCCACTTTCCAGCGCCACTTCTTTGCCCAGACGGTAGAAATCATCTGTAGAAGAGATTTCTTTCACCAGTTGCGGGACAACACCTTTGCTCAACACCAGCTGACGCGCGGTCAGTTCGTTGGTGGTCAGCGCCAGAATAGTGGCATCCGGGAAATATTTACGCACTGCGCGAGCAGATTTGCCGCCCTGAGTAGCAACAACAATCAGCGGAGCTTCCAGTTTTTCAGCTGTCTCAACAGCGCCACGGCAAACTGCTTCAGTAATGCGCAGTTTACGGCTGTCATTGTTGAAATCCAGGCGGCTGGTCATCACGCGATCGGTACGTTCGCAAATGGTGGCCATAATGGTCACGGCTTCCAGCGGGTATTTCCCTTTAGCGGATTCGCCAGACAGCATTACTGCATCGGTGCCGTCGAGGATGGCGTTCGCCACGTCGCCAGCTTCAGCGCGGGTCGGGCGCGGGTTTTTAATCATAGAATCGAGCATCTGGGTCGCAGTGATAACGACTTTGCGAGCGCGGATACATTTTTCAATCATCATCTTCTGCGCGAAGATCACTTCTTCAACCGGGATTTCAACGCCCAGATCGCCACGCGCAACCATGATGCCGTCAGACGCTTCGAGGATTTCGTCGAAGTTGTTCAGGCCTTCCTGGTTTTCAATTTTGGAGATGATCTGAATGTTCTCGCCGCCGTGTGCTTTCAGGTGCTCACGAATTTCAACGACGTCAGAACGTTTACGGATGAAGGAGGCCGCAACAAAGTCGACGCCTTGTTCACAACCGAAGATCAGGTCTTGCTTATCTTTTTCAGCCAGCGCCGGCAGGGCGATGGAAACGCCAGGCAGGTTTACGCCTTTGTTTTCACCGAGGTCGCCGTTGTTCAACACTTTACAGATAACTTTATTGCCAACGATTTCGGTCACTTCCATACCGATCAGACCATCGTCTACCAGCACGGTGTTGCCAACGCTCAGATCGTTGGTGAAACCTTCGTAAGTCACGGCAACGGTATCCGCGTTGCCGACAACAGATTTGTCAGTGGTGAAGGTGAAAGTCTGACCTGCTTTCAGGGAGACGTCATTGCCGCCTTCCAGTTTGATGGTGCGGATTTCCGGGCCTTTGGTGTCCAGCAGAATTGCCGCTTTTTTACCGGTTTTGCTCATCACGTTGCGCAGGTTTTTGATGCGCTGGCCGTGCTCAGCATAGTCACCGTGGGAGAAGTTTAAACGCATGACGTTCATGCCAGCGTCCAGCATTTTCGCCAGCATCTCTTCGGATTCGGTTTTCGGACCGATGGTGCAAACAATTTTGGTCTTTTTCATGACAGTTCTGGTCTTTAAGTTTGAGTTGAGAAGGATTGGGAATTTACGCTCCGGTTAACGCACGGCTCCGGAGTCAAACCTGTGTTGCGAAAAGAGCGATGCCACAGTCTAAGGATAGGTGACATCAAAAAAGCGTGCAGAAGAATGTGTGCCTGAGATTCAGCCAGATCGGGGAAAAATTGATGTGAGTAATTTGTTTTACAGTTCAATCAGCTGAATCCATTCAAATTAGGATGGCGGCATTATAGCGTCGACAGTGACAGAAAGGAATTAAAAACGCTGTTTCAAAATACGAATTTATCGTCATTATCGATTTGTTGTGTAACCGTTATCACATAATTGCGCAACCGTTGCACAACCGAGGCTGCCTGTGGCCTGGCCATAGTGGCGGCATCAGTATGGCCGACTCTGTGGCGACATGATTACTCTGCTACAACTACGCTTATTTACCCGCGCCTTCCGTGAATGAGAAAAACAAACAATAAGATTGTTCCGTTTATTTTTTCGAGTCAGCATGTGCTGGCATGAATTAAATGAAAAATGTGCGCCAGTTTGCTTTTTAAATAATTGTCGAGACAGCCTTTCTCTTACTTCACTCTGTCATGTCAGCGAAGCGGATATATCGGCTGAACACTCCTTAAAAAGCCAGAAATATATTTTATATTTTTGAATTGATATCATGTTTTCGCATAAAGTTTGCTTTAAGGATAATCCTAAATTGCTTGCTTTTTCTGATGCTTAAATCATTGTTTTTTATGTGAAACGTGAATGGGTGGCGTAAATGAATAAAAACTAAATAATTGATATATATAGATCTTAACTTTTTGAAAGAGTTTGCAATAAAACGCCTTGTTACTACTCTTAAACGTCTCTGAATGAGACACAATGAATTTATAAAAACATTCATTCCGGATTATTACCTCCGGAGGTCGGCTGGTGCCTGCTTATTATTTACTGCCAGCCTTATTTAATACGTTTACTCATGATGAAGGTTAGGTAATGACGACTTCTGCCGTTGTTGGGCATGGATGTGCTTTTATTCCGCCGCCAGAAATTCCGACCCAGCAGGGGCCGATGGGTATCCTGTATGATTTTAATGACGGTGCCCGGTTACTGTTGCCGGCCGGTAATTGGCGGGTAGAAATAAGCGATGACGAAACGGGAAATATCCTGTTTGCCGACGATGTCGTGCAGGGCTGGGTGATCAGCACAAAAAAATATTATGTGCCGTTTCGTTTACGGGTCTGGGACGGTGTCCAGTCGGAGCCTTTGCTGGACCACGTTCTGGATATGCGCGGCAAAACGGTACTGGTTTCATTTCCCAGCGGTACGCTGGGCGATCTCATCGGCTGGGTTCCTTACGCCGAACGCTTTCGACAGACGTACCAGTGCAACGTTTATTGCACCATGGCGCAGCCGATCGTCGATCTCTTCAAGCCGGTCTATCCGCAGCTTAATTGCGCTACCCCGGAAGAGTGGCAGGCTGAGTCGGGCGTGAGCGAGCCGCCTTACGCCTGTTGGCGCGTTGGGCTGTTTTTCCACGGCGATCTCGACAAGCAGCCATTTGATTTTCGATCCGTGGGTCTGCACCGAACCGCCGGGCATATTCTTGGCGTTGACCCTACGGAAATTGTTCCGGATCTGCGCCAGCGCAGCCCGCGTCGTATCGCCGAACCCTATGTCTGCATCGCGACCCAGTCCACTAGCCAGGCCAAATTCTGGAACAACGGCAACGGCTGGCATGAAGTCATCGACTATCTGAAAGAGCAGGGCTACCGCGTTTTGTGTATCGACAAAGAGCGCGTGGTAGGCCGCGGTTACATCTGGAACAAAATCCCCCACGGCGCAGAAGATTTCACCGGCAGTCTGCCCCTCTCTGAACGCGTGGCGCTGTTGGAGCACGCCGAATTTTTCATCGGCCTCGGCAGCGGTCTCTCCTGGCTTGCCTGGGGCTGCCGGATTCCGGTGGTGCTGATCAGTGGATTCAGCCTGCCGAACAGCGAATTTCATAGCCCCTGGCGCGTCATCAACACCCATGTCTGCAACGGCTGCTGGGATGACGTGCGGTTTAATTTTGATCATCAGGACTATTTCTGGTGTCCGCGCCACAAAGGCACGGACCGGCAGTACGAATGCACACGTTTTATCACTGGCAAGCAGGTCATCGGCCATCTTCGTCGGCTGATTGCCCTGCGAAGCAATCCCTTTGGCATCAAAACAACAGCATTGGCAGACCCCGATCAACATGCCGCCTGACGGATGAGAGACGGGTTTCGAGGACATAGAAATGAAAAAAAGTCTTAACTGCAGTTACCGGCTGGTGTGGAATGACGTTCAGCGGGCGTTTGTGGTGGTTTCAGAACTGACCCGGGCGAAAGGCAAGCGTGCAGGCGGCGCGGTGTTGATCTCGGCGGCGGTGGGTGGCATCTTCGCAAGCAGCGGGGCAATGGCGTTCACCCTTGATGTCACCGGCTCGACGCGGGATGAAGTGGTGCAGGAGGGCGTCCAGAACGTGCGTCCTGGCGGCTTAACCACCAACCATACCATCAGCACCCGTGGCACTCAGATAGTGGCGGGCGGTCAGACCGTGGATACCCGCGTTCAGGACGGCGGTTCGCAGATAGTGCGGCAGAACGGACAGACGACCGGTACCGTTGTCACTGACGGGGCACAGATTGTTGAAGCGGACGGGACGGCAACTGGCACGCAGCTTAACAGCGGCGGCACGCAGGCGGTCGCCGGTAGGGCTAATGGCACCATTGTCGGCGCTGGCGGTGTGCAGACTGTGCTGGAAAGCGGGCTGGCAAGCCAGACGATTATTAACACTGGCGGCGTGCAGGCTGTTAACGGCAGTTCAGTCCAGGGCGTCATTAACGCAGGCGGCATCCAGTTCATCAACAGCGGCGGTTTCTCTCAGGATGCAACGGTAAACAACGGTGGAGTCCAGCACGTTAACGTCGGCGGTTCCGCTGACGACACCACCATCTTTGGCGGCGGCAATCAAATCGTGGCCGGCACGGTATCCGGTGCGCACCTCAACGATGGTGGCGCACAGTTGGTTCAGCAAACCGGCAAAGCCATTGGCACCATCATCAACAACCGCGGCACGCAGACCGTAGACGGCACCGCTGTCTCCGCAGTCGTCAACAGCGGCGGTACCCAGTTGGTGAACCGCGGTGGGCTGGCGGACGACGCAACCGTTAACAATGGCGGCCTGCAGCACATCAATGAAGGTGGCGCAGCGTCCGACAGCACGGTGTTTGGCGGGGGTAAGCAAGTTGTTGCCGGTACGACCTCCGGCACCAGCATCAACAACGGCGGTCACCAGCTTGTGCAGGCCACCGGTAAAGCCACCGACACCATCATCAACAGCGGTGGCACTCAGGCAGTAGACGGTACGGCGATCTCTGCCGTGGTCAATGATGGCGGGGTGCAGCTTATCCACTCCGGCGCGCTTGCTGCAGGCTCGCTGGTTAATTCCGGTGGTTTGCAGCACATCAACGAAGGCGGCGCTGCCTCGGATGCGCTACTGTTTGGCGGTAGCCAGATTGTTGAAGGCAC
Organism: Kosakonia sp. YIM B13571; assembly: GCF_042788095.1. Taxonomy (NCBI): domain Bacteria; kingdom Pseudomonadati; phylum Pseudomonadota; class Gammaproteobacteria; order Enterobacterales; family Enterobacteriaceae; genus Kosakonia; species Kosakonia sp. YIM B13571. Next base: position 156,669 of record NZ_JBHZPL010000002.1, read on the forward strand.
CGCATCCGACACCCGCGTGGACTCAGGCGGTGTGCAGCAAGTCCACGTTACCGGGAAAACCATCGACAGCAAAATCTATGACGGCGGTTTCCAGGATGTTGACGGCACGGCTAATGGCACGACCGTCTATACCGGCGGTAAACAGCTGATCCGCAGCGGTGGTCATGCGAACAATACCCGCGTCGACAAAGATGGCGTGCAGATTGTGCGTGCCGGCGGCGCGGCATCAAAAACGACGCTGCTAGGGGGAACGCAGCAGGTCGCGGGCATGGCGGGCGACACCGTCATCGGCGACGGCGGCATCCAGCACGTCCAGGTGGGTGGCATTGCTACGGGTGCGCTTATCAACAGCGGCGGTCTGCAGCGTGTTGACGGTTCGGCGACCTCCGCCGTCGTGAACAACGGCGGCGTGCAACTGGTGAACAGCGGTGGGCTGGCCGCGGGTTCTATCGTCAACAGCGGTGGCCTGCAGCACATCAACCTTGGCGGCGCAGCGTCTGATGGCACCATCTTCGGCGGCGGCAAACAACTGGTGGCAGGGACCGCGTCCGGGACCAGCGTCAGCGATGGCGGTCTGCAGATCGTGCAGGCCAGCGGCAAAACCTCCGGCACCCAAATCAACAGCGGCGGCGTGCAGAGTGTCGACGGCAGCGCTACCTCATCCGTGGTACGCAATGGCGGCATCCAGTTGGTGAATAACGGCGGCCTGGCGGCAGGCACCGCCGTCCACAGCGGCGGCCTGCAACATATTAACCTTGGCGGCGCGGCATCTGATAACACCGTCTTCGGCGGCGGTAAACAGGTGGTAGCGGGCACGGCGTCCGGTACCAGCCTGAGTGACGGTGCTTATCAGATCGTCACGACCACCGGGAAAGCGACCGGCACCCTGATCAACAGTGGCGGTGTGCAGAGCGTTGATGGCAACGCGACCTCGGCGGTGGTGCGCAACGGTGGCATCCAGTTGGTGAATAACGGCGGTCTGGCGGCAGGCACCACGGTGAACAGCGGCGGCCTGCAGCACATCAACCTCGGCGGCGCGGCGTCTGATGGCACCATCTTCGGCGGCGGCAAGCAGCTGGTGGAAGGTACCGCTTCCGGTGCCAGCGTGAACGATGGGGGTACGCAACTGGTGTCAGGGAGCGGTAAAACTACCGACACCCATATCAACAGCGGTGGCGTGCAGAGTGTAGACGGTACGACCATCTCCTCAGTGATCAATGATGGCGGCCAGCAAATCGTCAATTACGGCGGCCTCGCTGCCGGTTCGATCGTGAATAACGGCGGGGTGCAACACATTTCCGCTGGCGGCGCGGCATCTGACGGCACGGTGTTCGGCGGCGGTACCCAACTGGTAGAAGGCTCGGCTTCCGGCACCAGCATCAGCGACGGCGGGGTACAACTGGTGACCAAGAGCGGTCAGGCCAGCGGCACGCTGATTAACAGCGGCGGCGTACAGCGCGTAAACGGTCAGTCGTTCGACGCGGTGATTAATAACGGCGGGGCGCAGATCGTTGACCCGTACGGCTGGGCCCGCCAGAGCGTCATTAACGCTGGCGGGACGCAGATCCTCAGTAACTCCGCTGTGGCGATCTCCACCGTGATGAACGGCGGTGAGCAGCACGTCAATAACGGCGCGAAATCCTTCGCAGCGCGCCTGCTGGGCGGTACGCAAAATATCGGCAGCGGCGGGCAGGCCTTCGAAACACGCGTCGAGAAGGGGGGCGTGCAGAACGTCAACGCGGGCGGTTACACCTACGGTGGCACCATCTCCAGCGGCGGCAGACAAAACGTTGCGACTGGCGGCGTCACCGACTTCACGTTTGTCGATGGCGGCCTGCAGGTGGTTGACGGTACCTCGATTGTCAGCATCGTGAAAAACGGCGGGCATCAGGTGATCAATAAAAACGCCAATGCCGAAGTTTCTATTGTGATTGATGGCGGCATTCAGGACGTTCTCGGCACCACCACCGGGTCGGAAATCACCCGTGCGGAACAGCGCATCTTTAGCGGGGGAACAGCCACTTCTACCGTGCTGAGCGACGGTGCGGTTCAGGGCATTTACTACGGTGCGGTGGTGACCGATACCCGTAACCGTAACAGCATCCAGAATGTGTACCGCGGTGGGCGTGCGCAAAACAACCTGATGGATGATTTTGCAGTGCAGAACATCGCTGCGGGCGCGACGGCGGTGAACACCTCGATGATCAACTCCAGCCAACAGAATGTGCGCGGCAGTGCCGTTGATACTGATCTTTCCGCGAAGGCCGTGCAGAACGTCTACCGGGGCGGGGCCGCGACTCGCACTATGATCTACGAGCGCGGTATCCAGAATATCTATAGCGGGGGGGAATCGATACTTGCCGTCATCCAGGCGGGCGGGATCCAGAACGTGCTGAACGGCGGTACCGCTACCCGTACCACCATTAACGGTGGCGGTACTCAGAACGTCAACAGCGGCGGGACGGTGATCTCCACCATTATCCGTGAGGGCGGGATCCAGAACGTTAATGACGGAGCGATCGTTATCGACAATCAGGTGGTCGGCGATCAGGTAGTCAATCAGGGCGGCATCGTCACTTCGTCCACTGTCAGCGAAAACGGCACCCAGAGTGTCACCTTCGGCGGCACGGCTATTGCCACTACCGTCAGCAAAGGCGGTGCCCAGTTCGTTCGCGCCGGGGGCGCGGCGGATCTGACGGCGATTGAGCGTGGCGGCATACTGGCGCTGGAAGATGGCGCCACGGTCACCAATATCAATCTCAATACCGGCGCCGCGTTGATGGCGGGCACCGACACCACGCTCAACGGTACTAACGCGCTTGGCCGCTTCTCCATTGCCAATAAGGTTGCGGAAAGCGTGCTGCTGGAAGGCGGTGGTCTGCTGTCGGTTGCCGCTGACGGCAGCGCCAACAACACCGTGGTCAGTGAGAACGGTACGCTGAGCGTCGCCGAGGGCGGTATGCTGACCGGCGTAACCAAAGTCAACGACGGGGCGACGCTTGCCGGTAATGTTAACAATAGCGGCGAACTGCGCATCACCACCGATACCAGCGCCAGCACCGTTAACGCGGCCATCAACGGCAACGGTACACTGTATAAAGAAGGTGACAACACGCTGACCCTGAGCGGTGCGCTTAATCAGACGGGCGGTACCTATCTGCAGAGCGGTACGCTGGTGTTCAGCGGGCTTGATGCCGTGACCGACATCATCGCCCAGCGCGGCACCTCGCTGCAGTTGACCAACGGCACCATGCTGACCGGGATGATCGACCCGACCGATCTGACCGTTGATGCCGGTTCAAACTGGCTGATGACCGACAACTCCCTGCTCAATAACCTGACGCTGGGCGGCTCGATCGATTACCAGGCACCGACCGGGGCGTTTGTCCCAAAAACCCTCACCGTCACCAACCTGGTGGGCAATGGCGGCACCATTACCCTGAACACCCTGTTTAACGGTAATAGCGCAGTGAGTGACAGCCTGGTGCTGGATGGCGGCACCGCCACCGGGAATACGCAGATTGCCATTCGCAGTCTGGGCGGTCTGGGTGTGCGTACCACCGGCAACGGCATTCAGGTGGTGAATGCCATCAACGGCGCGACCACGACCGATGATGCCTTCAGTCTCAACGGTAGCCTGCAGGCGGGTGCGTATAACTACACTCTGCAACAGGGCAGCGCCGACGAGAGCTGGTATCTGACTACCGCTGCTGCCGGCAGCAACGAGAACGGCCCGCAGAACTACCGTTCGGCGACGTATCTCTATAGCTCCGTCTATGCGCAGGCAATGGACTACGACAGTGCGCTGCTCGGCTCGCTGGATGCCCGTCGCTATGCGGCACGGACTGCAGCCGAAAGCGGTAGCAACATGTGGGCCCGTTTCCAGGCCGGTCAGTTGAGCCACGATCACGGCAGCAACGATCTGCGCAACGGCAATACGCCGGATAGTAAAGGCGGCTATACCTTCCTGCAGATCGGTAGCGATCTGTGGCAGGGCTCGGCCTCTGCCATGGAATGGACCGTTGGGGTGTACGGTGCGGCGGGGCTCTCTGCCGTCGACGTGCAGCGCAACGACAAGTCGAAAGCCGGTACGGTACGCGATGACGCCTACAGCGGCGGCCTCTATCTCAACGGTGTGCATGAGAACGGCTGGTGGATGGATGTGGTGGCCCAGGGCACACGCCACAACTTCGATACCAACCCGCGCGATGGTGACGGCCTGAAAACCCACGGCTGGGGCTATGTTGGCTCCTTCGAAACCGGTCTGCCATTTGAGATTGGCGGAGGTCTGGTGCTGGAACCGCAGGTGCAGTACCAGTATCGCGGCGTGAACCTGAAAGATGGCAATGATGACGTTGCAGATGTGCAGTTCGGCGACGGCCACAGCCAGCAGGTGCGTGCCGGTCTGCGTCTGGGCAACAACGCGACGCTGAAAGAGACGGGTAAACCGGTACCGGTAAGCTGGTGGGTGCGTCCGTCCTTCATCCAGACCTTCGACTCGAAGGGCACGCTAAACGTCAGCGCGCCAGGCGTAGCAGGCAGCGAGGTTGCGTTCAATCCGGATCAGGACGGCACCGCTGCGGCGCTGGATGTCGGCATCGACGGTCAGATCCGCGATAACGTTACCCTCGGGGTGCGCGCGGGCTACACCCGGAGCATCGACGACGCAGGCACCGGCGGCTACGGCGGTCAAATCACGCTGAAAGTCGGCTTCTGATAGCCCGGCGTTAACACGAAAGCCGTGCCGCAAGGTGCGGCTTTTTTGTCTGTGATTGCAGCGCATACGGGGAAGGGCGTTTTATCACTGTTGCTAACGCGCAGTCGGCGTGGCGGTGATGATCATGCTGAGATGAATAAAGAAAGATAAAAAACTGAGAGTTACCAAGAATGGTGCGTCCGAATGGACTCGAACCATCGACCCCCACCATGTCAAGGTGGTGCTCTAACCAACTGAGCTACGGACGCACTGAAAAGGAATGGTGCGTTCAATTGGACTCGAACCAACGACCCCCACCATGTCAAGGTGGTGCTCTAACCAACTGAGCTATGAACGCAATGTTGTGGTTGACAACGGGGACGAATATTAGCGGCAGGCCGGAGATGTGGCAAGTGGAAAATGGCAAATTTCTTACGCAATTCGCTCGACTGCGGAACTTTTACGCAAGATGCGGCTATTTTACTGATGTAAAAGAATAAATCTTAATCATTCATCAAATTAACCCTGGTCGGCTGCGCGCCTCTCTCAATATCAACTGCACAACTTCTTGTTCTGAGCACAGAGTTTCCCTCGTTTTTGTTCTGATTCTGGATGATTCGGCAGTTTGTTCATCGTTCAGTTAACTTTAAATATTTTTGCGGGATCTCTGTGGGGCGTTAAACGAACCGCCGCTGCGATTGGAACAATGCGCGGAGAATTTAAAACGTCTGGCCGGGCATCTCGCTGCCTTAGATGAAACATCTCTTCGCCGGAAGAGCGAGAAGATAGCCCACAGGACATCGTGAATGAAGTGAAAATGTGGATCGCGGTAAATAGTCAGCGTCCAAATCAACATAAGAAATAGAGGGCCTTCACGTGAAGGCCCATAAAATAGTGTGCATAGAAATAAAAAATGAACCTGTGATTATTTTATTATCTTTCGATGACAGGTTAAATAAGTCTGCGTTTATTTATGAGATTTTTTGTAGTGAAATACTACCATCGCTAACGGTATTTACCGGTGATACGGGAGAATAAACAATTTGGCTGGAGGTGCCGAAAATAGAGTTCTGATAAAGGTTGCCACTTTCAACCACAATCGCAATATTGCTATCCGGAACACCGCTCCCGGATGTATTAATAACAACTTTCTTCAATGCCGCGCTGGATTCTTTCGGCATATTAATACCCACCACTGTGATTGTGCTGTCTTCAAAAAATAGCCCAACCAAACCGGTGCTGGTTGAGTTGATATTTAAATCGTACCATGCCAGATCCGGTGTTGCGTAAGCGCGAGAATACCCACTAAAAGAAACCGCATTACCATTGGTCGGAATTTGAATGTTATTAATTCCGCTCAGTGGTAAGAACAGGCTAACGGCATAAACGTCGACTGACGAATTCTGCTGCGCCTGATCGGGCACGGATACGGTAATTTCAAACGCTTTCGTTACGCTTGGGTCAATAAGATACGCAAGACCCAGCGAAAAACCCTGTCCCTGAACTGACTGCACGCTGTAATTTTGCGGTTTTTGGTTATTATAAGCGACATTAAAGGGTGTGGTGTTACCGGTATTATTATAAACCACAATTGCTACTGGCTGGTTAGGCAGATTGGTATAAGTTACTGCTTGTCCTTTACCCAGTGTTGTTCTGCTGCCATCAGAAATGGAAGACTGAAAACCTGCGGACGCATTCATAGCATAAGCTGTCGTGAACATATAAAATATCCTCTACGAGTAGAAAGCTGAATGTTAATTGCATTATTGGCAGGTGAGTTTTCTGCCAACAAATTAAAAGTAGAATTATCCTGGTTTGTTTTCAAATAAATATTTGTGAAGATTTTTATACTGAATAAAATCAACAGTAATGCTGGTGTGCTCGTTAATATATATCTGGCATGTAGGATATATAAATAAAGCTGTATAGAATATATCTATTCTTGCTTATTACTTAATTAGCGAACAAAGAAATAGCCGCCTTTTGGCGGCTATTTTTGTTAGCGTGCAGCACGCTGCAAAATGGTCGCCGAGGGCTGGCGTTGCAGGAAACGCATCCGCAGCATCATCATTATCGCCGCCGACGTCAGGCCAATAATAAAGCCCATCCAGAAACCCGCAGGGCCCATTCTGTCGACCACTAAATCGGTTAACGCCAGCGTGTAACCCACCGGTAAGCCCAGCACCCAATAGGCAATAAAGGTGATAAAAAAGATCGAGCGCGTATCTTTATAACCACGCAGGATGCCGCTGCCAATCACCTGAATGGAATCGGAGATTTGGTAAATCGCCGCCAGCAACATCAAGTGTGATGCCAGCGCCACTACCTCCGGATTCTCGTTGTAGAGCAGGGCAATATGTTCGCGCATTAATGCGGTAAAAATTGCCGTCAGCGCCGCCATGCAAACACCGACGATTAACCCTGTGCGCGCCGATGTTTTCGCCTCCAGCGTTGAGCCTTGCCCAAGGCGAAAACCGACGCGAATAGTGACTGCCGCCGCCAGCGACATCGGCAGAACAAACATTAGCGAACTGAAATTAAGCGCGATTTGATGTCCGGCGACATCGACAATACCCAGTGGCGAAACGAGCAGTGCCACCACGGCAAACAGTGTCACCTCGAAAAAAAGCGCCAGTGCAATGGGCAGCCCGAGCTGAGTTAGACGTTTTAACACCGCGAAATCAGGTTTGGCAAAACGTTGCATCTCTTGAATATCACGCATCGCGCGGGCGCGTTTGACATACAGGCGCATGCAGATAAACATCACCCAATACACGGATGCCGTTGCCACACCGCAGCCCACGCCGCCGAGTTCTGGCATACCGAAATGGCCGTAAATAAAGATGTAGTTCACCGGGATATTCACCAGCAGGCCGACAAACCCCATCAACATACCCGGGATGGTGCGGGCAAGGCCTTCGCACTGATTACGCATCACCTGGAAAAAGAGATAGCCCGGCGCGCCCCACATTAACGCGCGCAAAAAACGCACGGCTTTATCCGCCAGTTGTGGGTCGATATTATGCATGGCGTAAATAATATGACCGGCATTCCACAGCACAATCATGATCAACACCGCGACTACGCCCGCCAGCCAGAATCCCTGGCCAACCTGATGGGCAATTCTGTCGCGACGTCCAGAACCATTTAACTGGGCAATCACTGGCGTCATCGCCAGCAGCAGGCCGTGACCAAACAGAATAGCGGGAAACCAGATGGACGTCCCGATTGCCACCGCCGCCATATCCGTGGCGCTGTAGCCGCCGGCCATGACCGTATCAACGAAACCCATGGCTGTCTGGGCGACCTGCGCGAAAATAACCGGCACGGCGAGCGCCAGTAATTGACCCGCTTCTCTCACATACTTCTGCACGTAGAACACCTTTATCTTGTTGTTATAAGAAAGAATGGAACGACTAATCAGGAAGGAGTTTTTCCTTGTGCTAAAAAGGATGCCGCACAGCGATGAGTGCGACATGTGTACAAATATTACCTGCTTAAGCCTGTTTTTGCCATGCCAGTCATAAAGCAAAGTTATCTTTTAGCACGCGGCGCTACGCTTACCTTCTCGCCAGAGCGGCGGGAAAAAGGGCGGCAGGGCGATTGAAACTGGCAAGGGTAAATTTCACCTGTTATTGTGCGTAAAGAACACGGTAATGGCCGTATGAATGGAACAGGAGTGGTAAGCATGTTTACGGGTATTGTACAAGGCACGGCGAAACTGGTGTCAATTGATGATAAACCCAATTTCCGCACTCACGTTGTTGAGCTGCCTGAGACGATGCTGGATGGTATTGAGACTGGCGCTTCCATTGCCAATAATGGTTGCTGCCTGACAGTGACGGCGATTAATGGCAGCCATATTAGTTTCGATCTGATGAAAGAGACGCTGCGTATCACCAACCTCGGCGATCTGAATGTGGGCGACACGGTAAACGTTGAGCGCGCAGCAAAATTCAGTGATGAAATTGGCGGTCATTTAATGTCAGGTCATATCATGACCACTGCCGAAATAGTTAAAATTCTCACCTCGGAAAATAACCGCCAGATCTGGTTCAAAGTGCAGGATCCCGCGCTGATGAAATATATTTTGTACAAAGGATTTATTGGCATTGACGGGATAAGTTTGACGGTAGGCGAAGTCACCAGTAGCCGGTTCTGTGTGCATTTGATCCCGGAAACGTTGCAGCGCACGACACTTGGCGCGAAAAAACTGGGGCATCGCGTGAATATCGAAATCGACCCGCAAACGCAGGCAGTTGTCGACACCGTGGAGCGCGTACTGGCCTCGAAAGAAGCGGCGATCGTCGCAGCAGCCAGCGAAGAGTAAAAATAAACCCCGGCATGCCGGGGTTTATTTTTTTAACGCGCTACGCGTAATCCGTGTTCAATACCCCGGCTAAAAACCACCTGCCAGAGCTGAATATCGCGCGCACGAAACGCCCCTGCACAGGCATTGAGATAATAGCTGAACATCCGTTTAAAGCGTTCTGAGTAGTTGTCGGCGATTTCCGGCCAACTATTAAGAAAACGCTCATGCCACGCCATCAACGTACGGTCATAATCCGCGCCGAAATTGTGCCAGTCTTCCATCACAAAATGTGATTCGCTGGCATCCGCAATCTGTCGCACTGAAGGCAGGCAGCCATTCGGGAAAATGTAGCGGTTGATCCACGGATCAACACTGTGATCGGTACGTTTTGAGCCGATGGTGTGCAGTAAAAAAATGCCATCGGGTTTCAGGTTACGATCGACGACGCGGAAGTAGGTCGCGTAGTTTTTTGGCCCGACATGTTCAAACATGCCAACGGAGACAATGCGGTCAAATTGCTCGTCAAGGTCGCGATAATCCTGCAAGCGAATATCGACATCCAGCCCTTCGCAACGCTTCTGTGCCAGTTTTTGCTGCTCTGCAGAAATTGTCACACCCACCACGCTGACGCCGTAATTTTGCGCCATAAACTGCGCCAGTCCACCCCATCCACAGCCAATATCCAGCACGCGCATACCGGGTTTCAATTGCAGCTTGTCACCAATAAGCCGCAATTTTGCCCGTTGTGCGTCATCCAGCGTTTCAGCGTCTTTCCAGTAGGCGCAAGAGTATTGCATCTGCGGATCCAGCATGCGGGTAAACAGATCATTACCGAGATCGTAATGTTCTTTGCCCACAATCCAGGCCCTTTTTTTACTTTGCAGATTAAATAATCTTGCTCCGGCAATGCGGAGTGTGTCTTTGAGATGGTGTGGAAGTTGGTTTTCCAGCCCGGCGCGCAGGACTTTGGTAAAGAATATGTCCAGGCGGGCGCAATCCCACCAGCCGTCCATATAACTTTCGCCGAGTCCGAGCGAACCTTCTTGTAAAACACGTTTGAAAAAATCAGGGTTTTTCACCTGAATATCTGACGCTGCGGGACCGTTGACGCGGATACCTGCGCGACCCAGCAGTTCGTTTGCTATACGGAACCAATTGTCATCCCGTACGCTAACTTCTTCTATACACGATGAACTCATAACTTCTCCATCACTCGCAGTGATCAGAACCTTCAAACAGCGTAGACGCTTTTTCGGGCTTGTGAGAAATCTCACGGTTTTCACCGTGAGGCTGATATCCGACGTAGAACAGAGGAAGGGAGAGAACCCTTGCCGAAAGGCCTTCCATGGGTAAACGGGTACAATCCGGTACCCGTTAATGCATAATATTTATCGTATTTATGAAACAGCCGAAAATGAGTATAGGCTTCAATATCGGGTGATTCAATAAAAAGCAGGTAGCAAGCTAATCACTGTGTTATTGATAGTCGCTTGCGCAATTATCAATGCGATGAGGGAGCCACAACCTTTTTATCAGCCAGTTCATCCTGAGTACGGCGCTGTAGCCGATAGCCCAACGCGGCCAGTAACACCATTGACACCATAACACTGGTGGTGGTGAGCAGTGGCGTTGCGATTAGCCATGAGACGACCAGACTTGCCAGGAAACATAAACCCAGCTGTAGCGTATTCTGCAATGCGGCCGCGCGACCGGTTGCCTGCGGGAAAGGGCGCAGAGCCTGCGCGACCACGATAGGGTAAATCGCGCCGTTCGCCATTGCCATAAAGCAGAAGGGGATGAGCAGCGCGGTCAGCGAAACGTCCGGCATAAAACCGACGGCCCAGGTGGCGAGGACACTTAACGCGAAAGCCCCCAGCAGCCACGGCAGCAAACGAGAACCCTGCCATTTCTGCAACGCGGCACGGCAACCGTAACCGCCCACTAAAAAGGCGATGGTTTGCGGCACATAACTGAGGCCTATAACCGATGGGCCATAACCCATTTCATGCAGAATAAACGGCGAGCCGGTCAGCCAGGCGAAGAAGCTGGCAGAGCAGGCGGCATAGATAATTACGTTTCCGCGGTAGTATCGAGCGCGCAGCAGATCCATAAATGTTAGCGGTTGTTCGTGGTGTTCAATTTTCTTCGCCGGTGATTTCAGTCGCCATGCCGGGATCATCAGAATTAACGTAATCGCCAGTAAGGTGGCGAAAATGGCCTGCCAGTTGAAATGCGCAAGGATCCAGGCGCCAAGCAACGGTGCCAGCGCTGGCGTCAAACCCACGAGCGGCATAATGGTGGCGAAGATGCGATTGACGCGATGTGCAGGGTAGTTATCCGTCACCAGCGCCTGCCAGCTTACCGTGGCGGCGCAGACCCCCACGGCTTGCACAAAACGCAGCACCAGTAACAAGGTTGCATCGCGTACCCATAATGTTCCCAGACAGCCCAGCGCAAAAATCGCCAGCCCGGCCAGTAAAACCGGCTTGCGACCATAGCGATCTGATAGCGGCCCCCATACCAATTGCGCAATGGCAAAGCCCGCCAGAAACAGGCTTAAAGTTGCGCTAACCACCGCAGACGATGTGTGTAAATCTTGCTGTATCGCGCTGAAGGCGGGGAGGTACATATCAGTGGCTAAAAAGCCGAGCACGCTTAATCCCGCGAGCCAGACTAAAAATCCGTTGCCAGGTTGCATTAGGGGTTCTCTTTATTGCAGGTAATCAGGGCTGTCGAGTGTAAGGAGTGCATTAGCGCTTGTGAAACGCTAATATTTGCGTAGTGGTTTCAAAATTTTTGCAGGCAGATTATGTGGTCAGAATATTCGCTGGAAGTGGTTGATGCTGTAGCGCGTAATGGCAGTTTTAGCGGTGCGGCGCAGGAGTTACATCGTGTACCTTCTGCGGTGAGCTATACCGTGCGGCAGCTTGAAGAGTGGCTTGCCGTTCCGCTGTTTGAGCGCCGTCATCGGGATGTAGAACTTACGCCTGCCGGGGTCTGGTTTTTGAAAGAAGGGCGAGCTGTTATCAAAAAAATGCAGGTCACTCGTCAGCAGTGCCAGCAAATCGCCAATGGCTGGCGCGGGCAACTGGCGATTGCCGTCGACAACATTGTAAAACCTGAACGTACCCGGCAATTGATCGTCGATTTCTATCGCCATTTCAGTGATGTTGAGTTGCAGGTTTATCAGGAAGTCTTTAACGGAGTCTGGGATGCGCTTGCTGATGGGCGGGTTGAACTGGCGATTGGTGCAACGCAAGCAATCCCCGTCGGTGGACGTTATGCGTTTCGTGATATGGGAATGCTGAGCTGGAAATGTGTGGTTTCCAGCCGCCATCCGTTGGCGTCGATGGCAGGCCCGCTTAGCGACGACACCTTGCGCAACTGGCCTTCACTTATCCAGGAAGATACGTCCCGTTCGTTGCCGAAACGTATTACTTGGCTGCTGGATAATCAGAAACGCGTGATTGTCCCTGATTGGGCATCATCAGAGGCTTGCTTATCTGCAGGGTTATGCGTGGGAATGGTACCGGCACACTTTGCCCGCCCGCGCCTCGACAGTGGCGACTGGGTTGCGCTGACCCTGGAAAATCCCTTCCCGGATGCGGCGTGCTGTCTGACGTGGCAACAAAATGAGGCTTCCCCAGCGTTAAACTGGCTGCTGGAATATCTGGGGGATAGTGAAACGCTGAATGACGAGTGGTTACGGGAGCCGAATTAACGGCTCCGTCAGAAGCGGTTAGCGGCGGTAGTCGCGGAACGGGCCATCGGCCACGGAGCGGCGCTCAACCAGGCGCGGGTGCACTTCAATAGACTGTGACTCTTCGCGCTTGTTGACGATGCGATCAAGCAGCATGGTAAACGCCGTTTCCCCCAGCGAATCTTTCGGCTGGTGAATCGTGGTCAAGGCCGGGGTAAAGAAGCGTGAGTTGCGAACATTGTCATAACCAATCAGGGAAATATCCTGCGGTACGCGTAAACCCATTTCATCGGCAGCGCAAAGCGCGCCCATCGCCATAATGTCGCCGCCGCAAAAGACTGCGGTAGGGCGATGCGTTTGACCAAGGATTTGCTGCATTGCGCGATAGCCGGATTCCGGCTCGAAATCACCCTGTACTATCCAGTTTTCCGGCACAGTAATAAGGGCTTCTTCCATCGCTTTCATAAAGCCTGCCAGGCGGCCAGCACCCGTGTTACGCTCCAGAGGCCCGGGGATCACGCCAATATCGCGATGTCCACGATCGATAAGATAACGCCCGGCCATGTACCCGCCTTCAAAGGCGTTATCAATAACGGAATCAGTAAAGTCGGCCTTCGATTCGCCCCAGTCCATCACCACCATGGGAATATGACGGTACTCTTCCAGCATGCTCAATAGTGATTCCGGGTATTCGGAACACATCACCAGTAAACCATCGACGCGCTTTTGCGCCATCATCGACAGATAAGCGCCCTGTTTTTCCAGGCTATTCCAGGCATTGCCGAGGATTAAGGTGTAACCCTTCTGGAAGCACTTTTTCTCTATGGCTTCGATAATTTCGGCAAAATAGGCTGCTTCGCTGCTGGTTGCCAGCAAGCCGATCGATTTTGTGTGATTGACTTTCAGGCTGCGAGCGACGGCGCTGGGGGAATAGTGCAACTCTTTAATTGCCGCCCACACGGCGTTGCGTGTCTCTTCGGCGACGAAACGGGTTTTGTTGATTACATGTGATACGGTTGTAGTGGAAACGTTTGCTCGTTTCGCTACGTCTTTAATCGTTGCCATCAGATATCACTCCAGACCATATCATAAGCTCCTGATAATACTTTAGGTAAACGTTTGCCTTTAATCACCCTGTACCCATCAAAGGGGGTGCGGTACGCCGGGAAAACGACACGGGACGTCAGGAGGGGAGTCAATGGCCGGTACGCTAATAAATTTAGCGTCGAATTTTGTCTGATCTTGAGCAAAAGGGGAAGTATTAAAACGTTTCTCCTGTGAATTCCCGCAAGATTTTTAAGATAATTTGTGCAAAAATGCGTTATCTCACTTTTTGTGGGGAAATTAAAAAGGGGAAAATTGATGAGCACCGATCTGAAGTATTCTTTAGTTACTACCGTCATCGTTCTGAGCCTGATTGTTTTCGGCGGCCTGACTGCTGCACTGCATTGATCTATCGCGAGGGAGAGCCTTCTCCCTCGTTTTTCTTCCCCCCGCTATTGTTATCACTTCTGCAATAATCTTTTGTCATTCTGCTAACTTCTGTTTTTTGTGATTGCTGTCATACTTTTGACTTCAGCGACAGGGTCGCAAGTCGGCATGTCTTTTTTGGAGTGACAGATGAAAATTAATTTCCCTTTGCTTGCCCTGGCGATTGGCGCCTTCGGCATTGGTACCACCGAGTTTTCCCCGATGGGATTACTGCCGGTTATTGCCCGCGGCGTTGACGTCTCTATTCCGGCGGCGGGGATGCTGATTAGCGCTTATGCTATCGGTGTGATGGTCGGTGCGCCGTTGATGACGCTGTTGCTGTCGCACCGTGGCAGACGCAACGCGCTGATCTTTTTGATGGCGATTTTTACGCTCGGTAACGTGCTATCGGCGATTGCACCGGATTACACCACATTAATGCTGGCGCGTATCGTCACCAGCCTGAACCATGGTGCTTTCTTTGGTCTTGGCTCGGTGGTGGCAGCAAGCGTTGTCGCGAAAGAGAAGCAGGCTAGCGCGGTGGCGACCATGTTCATGGGACTGACCATTGCTAACATTGGCGGTGTACCTGCCGCAACATGGCTGGGTGAAACCATTGGCTGGCGTATGTCGTTTATGGCCACCGCCGGGCTGGGTGTGATTGCCATGGCGAGCCTGTTCTTTTCGCTGCCGAAAGGTGGGGCAGGTGAGCGCCCGGATGTACGTAAAGAGCTTTCGGTGCTGGTACGCCCACAAGTGTTGTCTGCGCTGCTGACGACTGTGCTCGGCGCAGGTGCCATGTTCACGCTGTATACCTATATTGCGCCGGTGCTGCACACCATTACCGATGCCACTCCCGTCTTTGTGACTGCGATGCTGGTGTTGATTGGTGTTGGCTTCTCCATTGGTAACTATCTCGGTGGCAAACTGGCGGATCGCTCGGTCACCGGCACGCTGAAAGGTTTTTTGATCTTGCTGATTGCTATCATGCTGGCGATCCCGTTCCTGGCGCGCAGCGAAGTGGGCGCGGCCATTAGTATGGTGGTATGGGGGGCGGCGACGTTTGCGGTGGTTCCGCCGTTGCAGATGCGCGTAATGCGAGTTGCACACGAAGCACCTGGGCTTTCATCGTCGGTCAATATCGGTGCCTTTAACCTCGGTAACGCGCTGGGCGCGGCAGCCGGTGGGGCAGTGATTTCCGGTGGGCTGGGTTATGATTTCGTACCGGTCATGGGCGCGATTATTGCCGGGCTGGGCCTGCTGGTGGTGCTGTTCTCTGGCCGCTCACAGCCAGAACGTGCTTATGCCGCAGCAGAATAAATAGCAGAAATGCAAAAAAGGAGGGGCAAGCCCCTCCTTTGCTTTATGCCACGTTTATGCAGCGAAATTTTTGGCAACGAATGACCAGTTTACCAGCGCCCAGAAATGTTCGAGGTAGTTCGGACGCGCATTACGGTAATCGATGTAGTACGCATGTTCCCACACATCGACGGTTAACAGCGGGGTTGCATCGCTAGTCAGCGGAGTGCCCGCATTAGACGTTGAAACGATGGCCAATGCGCCATCCGCTTTTTTCACCAACCACGTCCAGCCCGCACCGAAGTTTTTCACTGCAGAATCGGTGAATTGCGCTTTGAATTCGGCAAAGCTGCCGAAGGATTTGGCGATAGCTGCCGCCAGCTCGCCAGTTGGTTCGCCACCGGCATTCGGCGCCAGGCAGTTCCAGTAGAAAGTATGATTCCAGACTTGGGCGGCGTTATTGAATACGCCGCCTTCGCTGCTTTTTACGATCTCTTCCAGCGTTTTGCCTTCGAAAGTGCTGCCTTTGATCAAATTGTTGAGATTGGTGACATACGTTTGATGATGTTTGCCATAGTGGTATTCCAGCGTTTCGGCTGAGATATGCGGCGCCAGGGCGTCTTTTGCATACGGTAATGCAGGTAATTCAAACGACATTGCTATTCTCCTTTCATTATTTTAATGACACCCAATAGCCCTATTGGGTGTGCGGGTTAGGGTAGCAAATCGAAAGGTCAGACAAAAGAGGGAGTTACCTGCCGCAGGTGCGGCAGGTGAGGGATTAGCGAATGGTTTTCGGCGTTACAACGCGACGCGCGCCAACATAATGACGTTGCCAGTAATCTTCACTCAGTGACGTAACCTGAATATCCTGACCGCTACGCGGAGACTGAATGAATTTACCATTGCCAACATACACGCCTACGTGATCGGCTGTACCACGGCCCTGGGTGCGGAAAAACACCAGATCGCCGCTCTCGAGCTCCGCCACATTCACCGGCGAAGCATCGCGCAGGTGATACATTTCATTGGCGGTACGCGGAATACGGAACTTCACCAGATCCTTATACGCGTAATAGACCAGGCCACTGCAATCGAAACCGGTGGTCGGCGAGGTGCCGCCCCAGTGATAAGGCTTGCCAATCTGATTCATCAGCTTGGACATAGCAGTTTTTTGTGCTTTTTGAATACGAACTTTATGCACATCGGCGATGGCGTTAGTGCTTTTGACTTTCACACAGTGCGGTTTGTGGCCTTTGCGCGGCGTACATTTTTCAGTCCAGGTGACGGCGGTGGTTTTCAACGGGCTGGATGCATTACGACGCGAGGTGATTTTGCTGGCTTTTTTGCTGGTGGAAACTTTTTTGTTTGCCGGAGTTTTTTTGCTCTCCGTTGTTTTTTTGCTGGTAGTTTTTTCTGCCGGACTGCGACTGTTTTTCTTTGATGTCTTTTGTGATGTATTTTTTTTCTTACGTTCGGATGCTTTCGCCAGATGCGCTTTTTGCACGGCCGACGCTCGTGCCTGTTCAGAGGCACTCGCCAATGGCGTGAAAGAAAGCGTGGTGAACAACAAAGCACAGAGCGTGATTGAAGCTTTTGGTATCCGCGCCACTGAGCAATCCCCTGTTAGGGCAAGCATTTAATATGCCTGCGAATGGTTTTTTAAAACTCGTCGATTCTAATCCATAAAAAGCCCAAAAGTTAATACTGTTTTTGCATCTATAGCTGCGTTTCGTTAACAAGCGCAAAAAAAAGCAGCAAAACGTTTCTATGTGCTCAAGAGTTAGGCAGCAAGCGGGACGGCGAGTTGAGTTAAGTCATATTTCTAAGGCAACTTTTGCCGACAGACGATAAAATCATGAACGGTGAACAAAATGTTATTTTCCGATGCCCCTCTGAACCGTTACAATGGCGAACATCTGCCGTAGAAGAAGTTGAAGGAAGCAAGACAATGAGCACAACACTTGAAAAAATCCAGCGCCAGATCGCTGAAAACCCGATTCTGCTGTATATGAAAGGCTCTCCGAAGCTACCAAGCTGCGGTTTCTCCGCCCAGGCGGTGCAAGCGCTTTCTGCATGCGGTGAACGTTTTGCCTATGTAGACATTCTGCAAAACCCGGATATTCGTGCAGAACTGCCGAAATACGCTAACTGGCCAACCTTCCCGCAGCTGTGGGTTGAAGGTGAACTGGTCGGCGGCTGCGATATCGTCATCGAAATGTATCAGCGCGGTGAACTGCAGACGCTTATCAAAGAAGCGGCGGCAAAGCATAAAGACGAGCCGAGCGCAGAATAATTTCTGCTAATAAAAAAGCGACCTGACGGTCGCTTTTTTTATGCCTGATTTTCATCCGCTATGGGCAGCGGCCAGCCGCCGAGACGCTTCCAGCGGTTGACGATTTCACAAAATAGCAGGGCGGTTTGCTCGGTATCATACAGCGCGGAGTGCGCCTGAGAGGCATCAAACGCAATACCAGCGGTGGCACACGCTTTCGACAGCACTGTCTGCCCGAGCGCGAGCCCGCTTAAGGACGCAGTATCGAAAGTCACAAACGGGTGGAATGGGTTGCGTTTTAGCGAAGCGCGTTCCGCAGCGGCCATCATAAAACTGTGATCGAACGTTGCGTTATGCGCCACCATGATTGCGCGATTACAGCCCTGATCTTTAATGCCTTTGCGCACCATTTTAAAAATGGCATGCAGCGCGTCATGTTCACTCACCGCGCCACGCAGCGGGTTGTTCGGATCAATGCCGTTAAAGGCCAGCGCTTCGGGTTGCAGATTCGCGCCTTCGAAAGGCTCAACGTGGAAATGCAGCGTGCTGTCGGGCATAAGCCAGCCTTGCTCATCCATTTTCAGCGTAATGGCGGCGACTTCCAGCAGTGCGTCGGTTTTCGCATTAAACCCGGCGGTTTCAACATCGATTACCACAGGGTAAAAACCGCGAAAACGGTCGCACAGACCAGTCAGTTGAGCGTTATCGGACATCAGGATCTCTTGATACGGGAAAATGGCAGCGCATTATGGCAAATTTTACGAAGGGATGTAAAACAGCGGGCGCAAACCGCGCCCGGTGGGGATCAGTTACCCAGGCCGTTACCGGCGTCTTTCTCTTCGATTAGCTCGATTTTGTAACCGTCCGGATCTTCAACAAAGGCGATAACCGTGGTTCCACCTTTTACCGGACCCGCTTCACGCGTGACATTACCACTGTTGTTGCGGATAGCTTCGCAAGCTTGCGCCGCGTTTTCCACGCTCAGCGCGATATGACCATAAGCATTGCCCAGATCGTAGCTTTCCACGCCCCAGTTGTAGGTCAGTTCAATCACCGCTTCTTCGCTTTCCGGGCCGTAGCCAACGAAAGCCAGCGAATATTTATATTCCGGGTTTTCACTGGTACGCAGCAGCTTCATGCCCAGCACGGTAGTATAAAATTCGATGGAGCGTTGCAGGTTGCCGACGCGCAGCATGGTGTGAAGTAAGCGCATAATATCCTCTTTTATGAATGTGTTAACGTTCCGAATAGAAACACAGTTTTAGTATAGCGGCGCAGGCCCGCCGCTATCAATCAACAATCAGAGGATCACAGAGAAGGGTAGTCGGTGTAACCTTCCGCGCCGCCGCCATAGAAGCTTTCCGGGCGCTGTGGGTTCAGTTCCGCTTTCAGTTGCAGACGTTTCACCAGATCCGGGTTGGCGATATAGGCGCGGCCAAAGGCTACCGCATCAATCAGACCTTTCTCGATCAACTCTTCTGCTTTTTCCGGAGTATAGGCACCAGCGCCAATGATCGGGCCGTGGAAACGTGCGCGTACTTTTTCACGGAAAGCGTCGGTGTACGGTTCGCCACCTGCCCAGTCCGGCTCTGACATATGCAGGTAAGCAATGCCACGCTTGCCCAGTTCTTCAATCAGATACAACGCATCGGCTTCCTCGTTCGGGCCGTTATCCATGTTCTGGAAAGAGCCGATAGGGGACACGCGAATACCAATGCGCTCTGCATCCCACTCTTTGCTCACCGCGTCGACCACTTCCAGTACCAGGCGCGCGCGATTTTCCACGCTGCCGCCGTACTGATCGGTACGCTGGTTGGCGGACGGTGAAAGGAACTGGTGCAACAGATAGCCATGAGCCGAGTGCAGCTCAACCAGGTCAAACCCGGCATCGCGCGCATTGGCTACAGCCTGGCGGAAGTCATTAACAATACCCGGTATTTCGTCGATTTCCAGCGCGCGCGGCGTGGATGTGTCTTCACGCGTGGCGTTGCCGTTGGCATCACGCAGAGAGGTGCGAGTGCCTGCGTTGGTGGCCGACGGTGCGACCGGCGCTGCTCCGCCCGGTTGCAGACTGCTGTGTGAGATACGACCGGTGTGCCACAGTTGTACGGCAATACGGCCGTTTTCGCGATGAACCGCATCGGTGATTTTCTGCCATGCCGCGATTTGCTCCGCGCTGTGCAGACCCGGTGCGCCGGCATAGCCTTTCGCCTGGGCGGAGATTTGCGTGGCTTCGCTGATAATCAGGCCCGAGCTGGCGCGTTGACGATAATATTCCGCCATCAACGGCGTGGGAATATCACCCGGTTCGATGCTGCGCAGTCGCGTCAACGGAGCCATAAAAACGCGGTTTGGAACGGTAACTGCGCCCACTTTCAGCGGCGTAAATAATTTACTGGACATAACAACTCCTGAATAGACCGGTCGACTAGTAAAAAGTGAAATAAAAATGCCTGCTATCAGACAGGCGTTGCGATGATGTTCTTTGCGTGTGCCAGCGCGCTTTCCAGCGGCAGGGCACTTCGCGAAATTTTGGCCTGCAAATTGGCACCTAACCACAGGGAGTACAACACTTGCGCCTGCGTTAGTGGTTCGCCCTGAAACGTTAAGCTGCGATCGTTACGCCCTTTTTCCAGCGTATCCGCGAGCAGAGCGATAACGCCGCGCGCGCCTTTGTCCATTGCTGAACGCATATCTTCCGACAGATCGCACACTTCAGCCGACAGTTTCACTGTCAGGCAGCCGCTAATAATTCCCTGTTGGCTAAACTGCCGGAGCGTCTCCTGATAATACGCCAGTAGTCTGTCGCGGTAATTTCCCGGTCCGCTGGCAAAATGGGTCGCCAGTCGCTGGTGATAACCTGCGTAGTGACGCTCAAGTAACGCCACGCCGAATGCCTCTTTGGAGCGAAAATAGTGGTAAAAAGATCCTTTTGGCACTTCCGCCGTTTTCAGCAATTCGCTCAGGCCCATACCGGTAAACCCGCGATGCATGCAAAGCTGCTCGCCGGTCGCCAGTAAATGTTCGCGCGTGTCGTGTTCGGTATTTCTGCTCATCGCGCCACTCTACTAGACCGATCGGTCTGGTGCAAGTGGCAAACAATGCGCTTTTCACCTTGCACGTTGCCGACAGGCAGTCTTCAATAAAAGGAACTGCCTGTTTTAACGGAGACAACTGTGCCAGAACAACTGGAGTTTTTCCCCGTCCAGAGCCCGTGCCGCGGTATTTGCCAGTCGGATGAGCGTGGCTTTTGTCGTGGCTGCATGCGTAGCCGCGATGAACGTTTTAACTGGCAAAAGATGACCGATACACAAAAGCAGGAGGTGCTGCGCTTGTGCCGCCAGCGCTTGCAGCGCAAAATGCGCGCAAACAAAGCGTCTCCTGCGGAAGAACCTCAGCAACCTTCACTGTTTTAATAGCGAAAATGCGTATACTCGAAGGCAAATTACCTTCGAGGAAATCATTATGGTTCAACGTATTGCCCTCGCGCCGCAAGGCCCGGAATTCTCCCGTTTTGTGATGGGCTACTGGCGTTTAATGGACTGGAACATGTCCCCGCAACAGCTGGTTAGCTTTATCGAATCTCATCTTGATCTTGGTGTTACCACGGTTGATCACGCGGATATCTATGGCGGTTATCAGTGTGAAGCCGCATTTGGCGAGGCGCTGAAACTCGCTCCACATCTGCGTGCCCGCATGGAGATTGTCAGCAAATGCGGGATTGCCACCACCGCAAAACCGGAACATGCGCTGGGTCATTACATTACTGAGCGCGACCACATCATTCGCAGTGCCGAGCAGTCGCTGGTGAATCTTGCCACCGATCACCTTGATTTATTACTGATCCACCGTCCCGATCCGTTGATGGACGCCGATGAGGTGGCGGAAGCTTTTCTGCATTTGCATCAGAGCGGAAAAGTACACCATTTTGGCGTTTCTAACTTCACACCGGCTCAGTTCTCACTGTTGCAGTCACGCCTGCCGTTTACGCTGGCGACCAACCAGGTCGAGATCTCGCCAGTACACCAGCCCCTACTGCTGGATGGCACGCTGGATCAACTGCAACAGTTGCGTATTCGCCCGATGGCATGGTCATGTCTCGGCGGCGGGCGTCTGTTTAACGATGCGGCGTTCCAACCGCTGCGTGATGAACTGGCGCGCGTTGCGCTGGAATTGAATGCTGAAACCATCGAACAGGTGGTCTATGCCTGGGTGATGCGTCTGCCGTCTGCGCCACTGCCGATTATTGGCTCGGGTAAAATTGAGCGCGTACGTTCAGCGCTGGGAGCATTGAACCTACAGATGACGCGCCAGCAGTGGTTCCGTATTCGCAAAGCGGCACTCGGTTACGACGTTCCATAACGCAGGCAAATGACCTCCCGGTGAAATCTGCCATCCTGGTTTAAACTTACAGGGCAAAACATACCAAAGGAGGTCATATGAAGCGTTTTAGTCTGGCTGTGCTGGCGCTCGTTGTTTGCGCCGGGGCGCAAGCCGCCAGTGAAGAAGTGGAAATGAACCTGGTCACTGCGCAAGGCGTTGGGCAGTCTGTTGGTAGTGTAAAAATCAGCGAAACCGATAAAGGGCTGGAATTTGCGCCAGACCTGAAAGCCCTGCCGCCCGGCGAGCATGGTTTTCACGTCCATGCCAAAGGCAGTTGCCAGCCTGCTATTAAAGAGGGGAAAGCCTCTGCGGCTGAAGCGGCAGGAGGGCATCTCGATCCGCAACACACCGGCAAGCATGAAGGGCCAGAGGGCGCAGGACATTTAGGCGACCTGCCAGTGCTGGTCGTCAACAACGACGGAAAAGCGACCGACCCGGTGGTGGCTCCGCGTCTGAAAAAACTCTCGGACGTGAAAGGCAAAGCGCTGATGGTGCACGTTGGCGGCGATAATATGTCCGATCAACCGAAACCGCTCGGCGGTGGCGGTGCACGTTACGCTTGTGGCGTGATCAAGTAAGCGTCCCGGCTGCCGGGGCTTGCTCCAGTTGCGAGAGCGCGCAATATAAGCGCCAGACAACCGAAGCCAGTTCTCGCGCGGCAGGCTGGTGATGTTTACCCAGCACCGCGCTAATCCGCTGTAGCTCTGCCAGCGTGGCAGAAAGCGTTCGTTGCTGGACGCCACGCTCACTCATCACATCCCGCAATAAAACAATGCATAACTCGCGGACTTTGGCGAGAGGATCCGAACGGATTTCCCAACTGCGTAGCTGCCAGACAACATGTGAACAATTCAACAACACAACGCCCCAGCGCAGCAGCCAGCGCCGCGCTGGGGCGTCCTGGCTATGACTTAACTGGCTAATGTGATGGTAGACGACTGACTCAAACTCATGCTCACTCAACTGCGGCAGGCGGCTGAGTTGATCAACAAAACTGCGGCGCAGCGTGCGAATGTGGCGCCGGCTTTTGCGGGCATCCGAACCGGGGCGTAACACGGCGAAAGCAAGCCACGCTAGCGCAACGCCTAAGATCTTCGCCAGATTGTCATTTAAGAAATCAGCAAAGTCATAAACCGGTGGATTGGTCACTGCGATAAATGAGCCCATAAAAACAATCAATTGCCCCCACAACCCGGCCAGTTTTGGCATTTGCAGTTTCAACAATTGTAGGGTGGTTAACAGCGGGAACAAAAACAGCAGAAACACCACCAGCTCGCTGATTTGCACCATCAGGCCGAATTTCACTATAAAGCTGAACAGCGACAGCAATATCAAGGTGCGCAGCAGCAGCGTCAGGGAGTTAAACGGCGCGGGCGAGACGGAGTAGAGCACACAGCTGATAGCCGCCAGCGTCAGCGCCGCCGAACCCGATTCCCACTGCGTATTGATGCTCCATGCGCCGACCAGACTCAGTGCGCAAAAAGTGCGAATGCCGCTCCACAGCGCTTCGGCATTATCCGTATAACGCATCAACCCCGGGCTTCTCGTCGGCGTATAGCTGCTGACCGGCGAAGCATTCTCCACGCGTGCCAGCCAGCGGCTACTGGTGAGGTATAAACAGCAAAAGTAGCGTAACCGCTGCCAGAATGCGTGGTGCCGATAATCGCCGCTTATTCCGGGCGCGAGCGGGGCAATAATACGCGCGACGGTAAGCGCATCCGTGCGCGGGTGAGCAAGCGCGGCAAGCAATTGTTCGAGAACCGGGCGCACATTTTCCGGGGCGTCGGGCCAGTTCAGTAGCATTCTGCGCAGGCTTGAGATCACACTGGTCATGCGCAACTGCTGGTGCAGTAACCAAGTAAGCAAACTGTTTTGCCGCCGGAAACGGTAATGGCTCCAGAACGCCTGAATTCGCAGTAAATTGGTCGTGAGGATCTGGCCGATAACGCTCTCATGTGCGGTACGGATTGCGTCTGTGGTTTCTGGTTGCCACAGGAGGCTTGCATGTTCCAGCAACCGCGCATGCATTCTTTTCAATGCCGACAGCAGGGTTGTACCGTCCGCGTTACCGGGCAGGATCATCATCATCATGCCGCCGCACAAAATTCCCAGAATCACTTCGCATACGCGTGCCTGAGCAATGTCCCACAGCTCGGCAATATCGGTCACATCGACCATTGCGAAAGCGATAATCGCGGCGGTATAACCTGCCAGTTGAAAGGCATAAGCGACATTATTGGTGAACTGCGCGCAAGCCCAGGTACAAAGGCCAATCCAGGCAGCCATAGCAAACAGAAACAGCCACGGATCGTTGAGTGTCTGCCCGGCAATGATCAGCGCCGCGCTGGCCCCAAGCAGGCTCCCGGCAATACGGCCGAGGCTTTTACTGATCACGCCGCCGACAGTGGGGAAGCTGACGACGGCGGCGGATGTCATGGCCCAGTATGGTTCATCGAGATTGAGATAATAAGCCACCGTGAGTGCCAGACACATAGCGACGCCGTTGCGCAGCGCATAGCGCCACTGCCCGGTAGAGGCTTTCACCCACGGCAGATTTTGCCAGAGCCAGACCGGCAATTTCATTACTGCCCGCCAATCGCCACGGTGCAAGTGGTACCGGAAATCAGCGTCAGCCCGGCGGGCAGATTATCAAACTGAATACGTACCGGCACACGCTGCGCCAGCCGTACCCACGGCACGTTCGGTTTGATATCGGCAACCAAACCGCTGTCAGTTTCGATACTTTGATCATAGATAGCGCGACCAATACTTGAGACGTGACCCTGTAACGTAATGTCTCCACTATAAAGCACAATTTTCGCTGTTGCCCCTTCATGGATATGACGCAATTTGGTCTCTTCGAAGTAACCCATCACATAAAAAGAATGGCTGTCTACCAGCGCGAAAACTGGTTGCCCGGCGGTGGCGTAATTCCCGGTGCGGGTGGAAAGGTTCGTGATCCAGCCGTCCACTGGTGCCCTAACCTGAGTTTGTGCCAATTGCCATTGTGCCTGTGCAAGTTGCGCCTGCGCCGCCGCAACACTTGCCTGAGCGGCTTTAACACTAATATTGGCAGTATCGAGATCTTCTGCGGAGATGTAGTTTTGTGAGAGATGGCGACGGCGAGTGGCTTCGTTATTCGCTTTCGCCAGATCGGTTTGCGTACGAGCCAGTTGGGCCTCGGCGTTTAGTTCAGCAATGTGATAAGGCGTATCGTCGAGACGAAATAGCAGATCACCTGCCTTAACAAACTGGTTATCTTTTACCTTCAATTCGGTGATGCTGCCTGAGACTTGCGGCGTAATACTGACTTGCTCAGCGCGGATTTTACCGTCACGCGTCCAGGGGGATTGCATATAAAAGTTCCACATCCACCAGGCCGCGACAATCGCCACTGCCAGCACCAATAGAGTGGAGAAATATTTCAGGGATTTCAGGCGCATAATTACCACACCATTAGCAAGCCGAGGGCGAGGCTCAGCGCAATAACAAACAAGGAGAGATCCATCAGGATGGGGTGCCAGATATCACCCGCATAAATCCACCCGCGCAACAGGCGGTGAGCGATAAGCCAGAACAGAAAGCCCAGCATGACCACTTTAAATACGGGAGGGAAATAGACCGATGCGCCAAAAATCAGGTCTTGCAGGGGTAAGTTCGGGAAACTTGAGTTCAACTTCACACTTTGTGTCCTGTGCAACCTAACGGATCGCCAGATTGGTGATTATCATTAGATAAGTGCCAATCACTGCGTGTTGCTAAGGCAGGTGGAATCTCAACGTAAGCCCCGGCGAGAACCGCAATACATTTGTTTTACCAATATAAATACTGCAAACTATTCTAAAATGAGTATAATAACTTAGCAAGCTAATTATAAGGAGATGAAATTGGAATCGCCATTAGGTTCTGATCTGGCACGCTTAGTGCGCGTCTGGCGCGCTTTGATTGACCATCGCCTAAAACCTCTGGAATTAACGCAGACTCACTGGGTAACGCTGCATAATATTCATCAGCTGCCGCCCGAACAGTCGCAAATTCAACTGGCAAAAGCGATTGGCATTGAGCAGCCTTCGCTGGTGCGTACGCTGGATCAACTGGAAGAGAAAGGCCTTATTTCTCGCCAGACCTGCGCCAACGATCGCCGGGCAAAGCGGATCAAATTGACAGAAAAAGCGGACCCAATCATTGAAGAGATGGAGACGGTTATTCGTAAAACTCGGGGGGAAATACTTTCCGGGATCTCTGCGGAAGAACTCGATCTGTTGATTAAAATGATTGGCCGGCTGGAACAAAATATCAATGAGCTTCAGTCGCGAGACTGACCAGCAAAGCCTTGCATTCGCAAGGCTTTTTTACATCAACATTCAGTATCGGCAATAAGAAAGGGCGGCCACTGGCGTGACCACCCGATGCGGGAATTAACGCGGGGAAACGGTAATCTGACGACCGTTGCTTGCCATTACGACGCGCTGACCTGCGGAGAAACGGGTGTTGCCCTGTTTCTGTACGACCATAATGGTGTTGCCATCATCTTTACGAATTTCCAGCTCAACGCCTTGCGTTTTATTCAGTGAACCCTGGACGGATTGCCCTGCAACGCCACCGGCTACTGCGCCTGCTGCGGTGGCCAGAGAACGGCCCGTACCGCCACCAACGGTATTGCCAAGGAAACCACCCAGCACTGCACCGCCAAGCGCGCCGATGACATTGTTATCGTCGCCGCCCTGAATCTGTACCGGACGGACGTTAACAATGGTGCCGTAAGTGACATTCTGCACCTGTTTAGCTTCGGATGCAGAGTAAACATCACCGGAAAGCGTGTCGTTATTCACGCAGCCAGCCAAAGAAAAACCAATCAGCGAAACTGCCAGTGCACGTAACATCATTTATGAGTCTCCTGTTCACCATGAAACGCCCTTGTGGGCATCCAACATGGTTAAATTATATGGCATTTTAGCAACACCAGGTCATATCTTCTGCCAAATCCCGGTGAAAATAATAATCAAAGCGAGTTTAACCAGATTTAAACGAAGCGATTATAAGCGCAGCCCGGCGCAATTTCACTTAACGGAAATCCAGCCGATTGTTAAAAAGTGTTTGCAGCCGATGGCGTTAACCCCCGCTTTATGGTGGAGTGGTGCTCTTCTGTCACGCATTAAAGGAAGGCGTATGAAATCGGGTCGCTACATTGGGGTGATGTCTGGAACAAGTCTGGATGGGGTTGATGTGGTGCTGGCGGCAATCGATGAAACCATGGTCGCGCAGCAAGCGAGTCTGACGTTTCCCATTCCGTTGCCGTTAAAAGAGGCGATTCTCGGTATTTGTCAGGGTCAGCAACTCACGCTTTCGCAACTGGGGCGGCTGGACACCCAGCTGGGCAAATTGTTTGCCGACGCGGTGCTGGCGTTAATGGACCGAGAGCAACTCCGCCCGGAAGATATCGTCGCAATTGGCTGTCACGGGCAAACCGTCTGGCATGAGCCGACAGGCATTGCGCCGCATACTCTGCAGATTGGTGATAATAACCAAATCGCGGCGCGTACGGGGGTGACGGTGGTCGGTGACTTTCGCCGCCGTGATATCGCGCTTGGCGGGCAGGGCGCGCCGCTGGTGCCTGCCTTTCACCATGCACTGCTGGCGCACCCGGTAGAACGGCGCATGGTGCTCAACATTGGTGGCATCGCCAATTTATCGCTTCTGATCCCCGGCCAGCCAGTCAGAGGTTACGACACCGGGCCGGGCAACATGCTCATGGACGCGTGGATTTGGCGGCAAAAAGGCAAACCCTACGACAAAGATGCGCAGTGGGCGAGCGAAGGCAAAGTGGTGCTGCCGCTACTGCAAAACATGCTAAGTGATGCCTACTTTGCCACGCCCGCACCGAAAAGCACCGGCCGTGAATATTTCAATTACAGCTGGCTAGAACGCCATCTTTCGCACTTTCCGGGTTTAAGCGCCAGCGATGTGCAGGCGACGCTGGCTGAATTAACGGCAGTGACGATATCCGAGCAGGTGCTGCTCAGTGGCGGTTGTGAACGCTTGCTGGTCTGCGGCGGTGGGTGTCGCAATCCGTTGGTTATGGCGCGTCTGGCGGGGCTGCTGCCAGGTACAGAAGTCACTACCACCGATGAAGCCGGTATCAGCGGCGACGACATGGAGGCGCTGGCGTTCGCCTGGCTTGCGTGGCGAACTCTGGCCGGGCTGCCGGGCAATCTGCCATCCGTCACTGGCGCTTCTGCGGCTTCGGTGCTCGGCGCGATTTTCCCTGCTAACCCGCGGCAGAATCAGAGTTAACCGCATTTCACTTTAGTTGCACCGGGCTAGACTGACCAGGCTTAGGGAGGGCGTTTCGCCCTCCGTGACCAGGACCGTCCCGGGAATACTCTATGAAAAAAATACTTATCGTCTGCCTGCCCGCACTGCTTGCCGGATGCAGCTATTACAACCAGTTTGTAGAACGCATGCATACCGATACGCTGGTTTACCAGTGTGAGGAAAAACCGCTCACCGTAAAAATGAATAACACCCGTCAGCAGGCGAGTTTTGTCTGGGATGATAAATTGCTGACCTTACAGCAAGGGCTTTCTGCCTCTGGCTCGCGCTACACCGATGGCGTCTACGTTTTCTGGTCGAAGGGTGAGAGTGCCACCGTCTACAAACGCGATCGCATCGTGTTGAATAATTGCCAGCTTATTCCACAGCGTTGAGATTTTTACAGGGGGGCGCATAATAGCCCCACCTGATGATTACTTTCGCTAATGCCATGTCTGATAACGATCAATTGCAGCAAATCGCGCATCTACGCCGTGAATACACCAAAGGTGGTCTGCGTCGCGGTGACCTTCCCGCCGAACCGTTGGCATTGTTTGAACGCTGGCTGGGGCAGGCCTGTGAAGCCCAACTCGTTGACCCGACGGCAATGGTCGTGGCGACGGTAGATGAGAATAGTCAGCCCTACCAGCGCATCGTGTTACTTAAGCATTACGATGAGAAAGGGCTGGTGTTCTATACCAACCTTGGCAGCCGTAAGGCACACCATATTGAACACAACCCCGCAGTGAGTCTGCTGTTCCCATGGCATATGCTGGAGCGCCAGGTGATGGTCACCGGCAAAGCGGAACGGCTTTCAACCCTGGAAGTGGTGAAGTATTTCCACAGCCGCCCGCGTGACAGCCAAATCGGCGCCTGGGTATCAAAACAATCGAGCCGCATCTCCGCGCGCGGTATTCTGGAAAGCAAGTTCCTTGAACTTAAGCAAAAATTCCAGCAGAGCGAAATCCCGTTACCCAGTTTCTGGGGTGGCTACCGCGTCAGTATCGACCAGATGGAGTTCTGGCAAGGCGGTGCCAATCGCCTGCATGACCGTTTTTTATACCAGCGCGAGAACGCTGCGTGGAAAATTGACCGCCTCGCGCCGTAATCCCTGAAAAATGTTGCTATAAGCGCTGGCACTCCGTGTTCCGGCGCTTTATTCTATCTGCCCCCCATGAAGTATCCTTTCGCATCTGGCGAAAAGTCGTGTACCGGCAAAGGTGCAGTCCGTTTTATACATGGAGATTTTGATGGCTAGCAGTAACTTGATTAAACAATTGCAAGAGCGGGGCCTCGTGGCCCAGGTGACGGATGAGGAAGCGTTAGCAGAGCGACTGGCGCAGGGCCCGATCGCGCTCTATTGCGGCTTCGATCCCACCGCTGACAGCTTGCATTTGGGGCATCTGGTTCCATTGTTATGCCTGAAACGCTTCCAGCAGGCTGGCCACAAGCCCGTGGCGCTGGTAGGTGGCGCCACGGGTCTGATTGGCGACCCGAGCTTTAAAGCCACCGAGCGTAAACTGAATACCGAAGACACCGTGCAGGAGTGGGTAGATAAAATCCGCAAACAGGTTGCACCGTTCCTTGATTTCGATTGTGGCGATAACTCCGCTATCGCTGCGAACAACTATGACTGGTTTGGTAGCATGAACGTGCTGACCTTCCTGCGCGATATCGGCAAACACTTCTCTGTTAACCAGATGATTAACAAAGAAGCGGTCAAGCAGCGTCTGAACCGTGACGATGTCGGTATCTCGTTCACCGAGTTTTCCTACAACCTGCTGCAAGGTTACGACTTTGCCTGTCTGAACGAACTGCACGACGTGGTGCTGCAAATTGGCGGTTCGGACCAGTGGGGCAACATCACGTCGGGTATCGATCTGACTCGCCGCCTGCACCAAAACCAGGTCTTTGGCCTGACGGTTCCGCTGATCACTAAAGCCGATGGCACCAAATTTGGTAAAACCGAAGGTGGCGCGGTGTGGCTGGATCCGAAGAAAACCAGCCCGTATAAGTTCTACCAGTTTTGGATCAACACCGCCGATGCGGACGTTTATCGCTTCCTGAAGTTCTTCACCTTTATGGATATCGCGGAAATTAACGCGCTGGAAGAAGAAGACAAAAACAGCGGTAAAGCGCCGCGCGCGCAATATGTGCTGGCTGAGCAGGTGACACGTCTGGTACATGGCGAAGAGGGCTTAATCGCCGCTAAACGTATCACCGAGAGCCTGTTCAACGGTACATTGAGCGACCTGAGCGAAGCCGATTTCGAGCAGTTGGCGCAGGATGGTGTACCGATGGTTGAGATGGAAAAAGGTGCCGATCTGATGCAGGCGCTGGTTGATTCTGAGCTGCAGCCGTCCCGTGGCCAGGCGCGTAAAACCATCGCGTCTAACGCCGTCACCATCAACGGCGAAAAACAATCCGATCCGGAGTATTTCTTTACTGACGGCGATCGCCTGTTTGGTCGCTACACGCTGCTGCGCCGCGGTAAGAAAAACTACTGCTTGATCTGCTGGAAATAAAAACAGACCTGCCGAAGGGAGTGAGAAATCACTCCCTTCTCTTTGTTGCTCCATTCTTGCAAGGCTACCAACAATGAAGAATATCCTCGCCATTCAATCGCATGTGGTCTTTGGTCATGCGGGGAACAGTGCCGCCGAGTTTCCCATGCGCCGCCTGGGCGCTAACGTCTGGCCGCTGAACACGGTGCAGTTTTCTAACCATACCCAGTATGGCAAATGGACCGGTAGCGTTATGCCGCCAGTCCATCTGACCGAAATTGTGCAGGGCATTGCGGCGATTGACCAACTGAAGCGCTGTGACGCGGTGCTGAGTGGTTATCTGGGTTCGGCAGAGCAAGGCGAGCATATTCTGGGTATCGTCCGTCAGGTGAAAGCAGCCAACCCGCAGGCGAAATATTTCTGCGATCCGGTCATGGGGCACCCGGAGAAAGGCTGTATCGTTGCGCCAGGGGTTGCCGAGTTTCATGTCCGCCACGCCTTACCTGCCAGCGATATCATTGCGCCAAATCTGATTGAGCTGGAGATCCTCTGCGAGCATGCGGTCAACACGGTGGAAGAAGCGGTGGTTGCGGCGCGCGAGCTGATTGCGCAGGGGCCGCAAATTGTGCTAGTGAAACACCTGGCGCGCGCGGGTTTGAGCGCCGATCGCTTTGAAATGTTGCTGGTGACACCCAATGAAGCCTGGCACATTAGCCGTCCGCTGGTGGATTTTGGCGTACGTCAGCCTGTCGGTGTGGGCGATGTGACCAGCGGGTTGTTACTGGTGAAATTGTTGCAGGGTGCGAGCGTGCGTGAAGCGCTGGAACATGTAACGGCGGCGGTGTATGAAATTATGCTGGCGACCAAAAATCTGCAGGAGTATGAATTACAGGTGGTCGCGGCGCAGGACAAAATTGCGCAGCCTAAGCACCTTTTTAGCGCGACATTGCTGTAAAAAAGGCGGGAGCCCGCCTTTATTCATGCCCGCTGAACAATGCGTTCGTGGGCAATCACGTTTTACTGAATACCTTCTGCCGCCATTGCAGCCGCCACCGCAGGGCGAGCGGAAACGCGCGCCATATACGCGTCAATATTCGACAGACCTTCCATATTCAATTTCACTGCGCGTGCCCAGCGCAACACCGTAAACAAATAACCGTCGGCAATGGTAAAGTTCGCACCGCTGATCCACGCGTTATTGCTCAGAGATTCATTCACGTAGTGCATTTTTTTCTCAAGCATGGCGCGTACGGTCGGCTTGTACTCTTCCGGTGTATCCGGGCGGAACAGCGGGGTGAAGCCTTTATGCAACTCGGTTGCGATAAAGTTCAGCCATTCCAGGGTCTTGTAACGTGGCAAGGTGCCAACAGGTGCCAGTAACTGACTCTCAGGCGCGCTGTCAGCGACGTATTGCATAATCGCCACGCCTTCGGTTACCAGGGTGTTGTCATCGAGTTGCAGTGCCGGAATTTGCCCTTTCGGGTTAATGGCGAAGAAATCATCGCCGTTTTCCAGGCGCTTTTTCATCAGATCAACGCTGACAAGATTCACCTCTTTTCCGGTCTCACGCAGAGCAATGTGTGAGGCGAGAGAGCAGGCACCCGGCTTGTAAAACAGTTTCATTGTCTTTTCCTTATGGCTAATTTCCGGCATAGGTTATTACGCGGTGGAATAAAAAAAAAGCCGCTAACTTGCGTTAACGGCTGAATATTTCGTGTTCCCCGCGACGATTACGCCGTAGCGGTTTCCGACGTTTCGCGAGTGTTATCTTCGCTCTGCGTCATGCGGTTAAGCTTCGGTGCGGTGAGGATCATCAGCAAAGCGATAACCGCCGTAGCGATACCAATTTGCAGGAAGACGCTGCCGTAGATGTTCAGTGACATCAGCGGATCGGTCACGTTTTCCGGGATAGCCATCTGATTAGCCACATAGCCGGCGATAATGTTCGCACCCGCCGTGGTCAGGAACCAGCTTCCCATGATAAAGCCCATCAGACGCTGCGGCACCAGTTGCGCGACCATCGCCAGGCCGAGA
The DNA here is from genome assembly GCF_042788095.1 of Kosakonia sp. YIM B13571. Lineage (NCBI taxonomy): Bacteria > Pseudomonadati > Pseudomonadota > Gammaproteobacteria > Enterobacterales > Enterobacteriaceae > Kosakonia > Kosakonia sp. YIM B13571. The sequence goes on from NZ_JBHZPL010000002.1 coordinate 189,654, forward strand.
CCTGAGATCATCAGTTCACCGATACTTTGCAGGCCATAGCTTGCGATCAGCCAGCTTACGGAAACGATACCCGCATCAGATGCGAATTTCGTGCCCAGCGGCAGCACCAGGAATGCGCCAGAGCACAGCACCATACCAATGGCAAATTTGTGCGGCATCGGCAGTGTATCGCCCATTTTGTTATAGATAGCGGCCAGAATCGGGCTACCAATAATGATCCAGAACGGGTTCAGCGCCTGATATTGCTCAGGTTCGAAAGCGATACCGAACAGGGTGTGTTCAACGTTGCGGATAGCAAAGAAGTTCAACGACGTCGGCATCTGGCTGTAGAGCACGAAGAAGACAATCGCTTGCACCATCAGAATGAAGGCCACAATCATTTTACGACGAGCAGCACCTTTCAGCGCAAAGGTCTCTTTGGCGAAGATGCAGATAATGCACAAAGCGACAACGCCCAGCACCATACGCGCAATGCCCTGGTTGTGCAGCAGCCAGGTGGCGATAGCGATCAGCACCACGACCCCAACAATGGTCGCCAGCAGATAGCCAACGCGCAACGGTTCGAAATCAGGTTTAGAGCCGTGGTTTTTCACCCAACGTTTGCAGAAGGAGAAGTTAACGATGGTGATCAGCAGACCCACCACGCTCAAACCAAACGCGGTGCTCCAGCCGAATTTCGCGGCCAGCCACGGGGTTGCCAGCATGGAGAAGAAAGAACCGACGTTAACGGACATATAGTACATAGTAAATGCACCATCCAGACGCGGGTCGTCTTTCGCGTAGCAGGTGGAGAGCAGGGAGGACGGGTTGGCCTTAAAGAGGCCATTACCTACGGCGATTGCCGCCATGCCCATGTACACAATGTTCGCATCATGACCGGACCACGCCACCAGCGCATAACCGACGGCCAGCACGATCGCGCCCAGCATAATCACGCGTTTGGTGCCCAGCACTTTGTCACCCAGCCAGCCACCGATGGCAACCAGGCCATAAACCAGTGCACTGAAGGAGGAGAACAATGTGATAGAGTCCGCTTCGGACATACCCAGTTGTTTCACCAGGTAAACAGCCATAATCCCTTGCAGGCCGTAGTAACCAAAACGTTCCCATAACTCGATAGAGAAGATCAGATAAAACGCTTTCGGTTGTTTAAAAGCGTTCAGGCTGACGCTTTCCGTTGGTTTGTTTGCAGTTGACACATATACCTCTTTTTTTACATCCCATATTAACGGGGGTGTTCAGCGCGCAATGACCAGAGTTCATCACGCTTATAGTTATATTGGGAGGGGAAAACGGCGGTTAATGTTCACTATCCAGCGCGTTCAGGCAAGTCTTTTGACATATTCTGTTACATAGATCCAGTGCATTACAATGCTCGGTGTTTTTATTTGTTATTCAGAGTTAAATTTCAGCATTGAAATAAAAGTGGATTTTTCTACTACTGTTCGGGGGTTAGATTGCACATTGAGGCATATGTTCTGCTATTTTGCCGTAATGGTAGTGTATTGGGCTGGTTTATGTGATCAATCTGGTCATATCTCTTGCTAAACGTGATTAAAGTTTGCACTGCAACCATTTGCTGTACATTGCTAATCTCTTTTTTAACATCGTGTTAGCAATAATGACTGAATTTGCCATCAGTTGGATTTTTTTCTTCTAAAAAAAGGAATAACCTTATTAAATACGCATAAGCGGACGATTATTTGCTCAATATCACGATCTGTGCGCAATTATTCGACATTTTGAGTAATTTACAGAGACGTGAGCGTTATCACATAAAGTTATGACATAAAATCAGCGAGTTCTCTTATCCGCTACTCGTTGGGTCATCAGTCAGAAATCAATACCCAGACCTTTTCTTCTATTTGTCGCGCATTGTTCATGACAGGGCGCAGATACGCTGTCAGACTTGCCGCAGTCTTTATTACACTGGAGTCGAAATATGAACTTTCATCCATGGCTCAATGCGTTACATATCGCGGCGGCCATCGTCTGGATAGGCGGAATGCTGGTTATGGCTGTCGTTGCCGGCTGGTGCGCAACACAAGCGGATAACACCGCGCGTGTCGCGCTGGCGGGCAATGTACGCCGCTGGAGCCGCAAAATTACCACCCCTGCAATGTTACTGCTGTGGGTTGCGGGTGCGGTAATGGTGATTGCGCACGGTCAGATGCCGCATCTGTGGTTGATAGTAAAAGTGTGCGTGGTGCTGTTGCTTTCCGGCCTGCATGGTTTTCTCTCTGCCACGCTGCGCCGTATTGCGGCAGGTGAAGCGGTGAAGGGCATGGGGGCGATTCGCAATGCCACCAGCATAACCATTATCGCCGTCGCGGTGATCATTCTGCTGGCCATCATGCGCCCGTTCTGACGGGCGTTAAATATCGACTTTACTGTCGTACTCGCACAGATCTTCGATAATGCAAGAGCCGCAGCGCGGCTTACGGGCGATGCAGGTGTATCGCCCGTGCAGGATCAACCAGTGGTGGCAATCGACTTTAAATTCAGCAGGCACCACTTTCAGCAGCTTCTCTTCAACTTCCTCAACGTTTTTACCCGGCGCGAAACGCGTGCGGTTAGAAACGCGAAAAATATGCGTGTCCACAGCGATGGTCGGCCAGCCAAACGCGGTGTTGAGCACCACATTGGCGGTCTTACGCCCGACGCCCGGTAGGGCTTCCAGCGCGGCCCTGTCTTCTGGCACTTCGCCATTGTGCTGTTCCAGCAAAATACGGCAGGTCTTGATGACATTCTCTGCTTTGCTGTTAAACAAGCCGATAGTTTTGATGTACTGTTTCACGCCTTCAACGCCCAGTTCCAGCATCGCTTTGGGTGTGTTTGCCACCGGGTAGAGCAGCGCAGTGGCTTTGTTAACGCTGACATCGGTGGCCTGCGCGGAGAGCAGCACGGCGATCAGCAGCTCAAACGGCGAGGTGAAATTCAGCTCGGTGGTCGGGTGCGGATTGTTTTCCCGTAGGCGGGTTAAAATTTCCAGTCGTTTTGCTTTATTCATTATGCCTTCCCGGGCGCGGCCTGAATGCTGTCGTTTGCCGCTGTCGCCGCCGCTTCACGGCGTTTTTTCATCTTCTGATCGATAAGGTATTTCACCGCCAGCATCATGCCGAGGCCAATAAACGCGCCCGGCGGCAACATCGCCAGCAGGAATGGGGAATCGGTGTGGAACACTTCTATGCGCAGCACTTTCGCCCAGCCGCCTAACAGGCCATCAGCGCCGTCAAACAGCGTGCCGTTACCGAGGATCTCACGCAGCGAACCCAGCACGAACATGGCACAGGTTGCACCCATCCCAATCGAGAATCCATCGAGTGCAGAAAGTGCCGGGCCTTTTTTCGCCGCAAACGCTTCAGCACGCCCCACCACGATACAGTTGGTGACGATCAGCGGAATAAAAATGCCCAGTGACTGGTAAAGACCGAACGCATAGGCGTTGATCAGCATTTGTACCGCGCTGACCACCGAGGCGATGATCATCACGTAAATCGGGATGCGGATCTCATCCGGCGTCCAGCGACGCAGGGTGGAAATAAACAGGTTGGTCAGGGTTAAAACCAGCGTTGTCGCCAGCCCCAGCCCCAGCGCGTTGGTGGCGGTGGATGTCACCGCCAGCAGCGGACACATACCCAGCAGCTGTACCAGCGCAGAGTTGTTTTTCCACAGCCCCTGAACAATAACCTCTTTGACTTCGCTCATCGCTTACTCTCCACAACCCGGTAAACGGGAAAGCTGTTCCGGTAGTGTCATTGCGTACAGGCCGGTCCGTTTTACCGCATTAACGACCGCGCGTGGCGTGATGGTCGCACCGGTAAACTGATCGAAATCGCCGCCATCTTTTTTCACCGCAAAGTGGCCATCGGTCGCGCCATCAATCCGCTTCCCGGTGAAATGAGTGATCCAGTCGGAAATACGCAACTCAATTTTATCGCCGAGACCCGGCGTTTCATGGTGCTCCGTCACGCGCACACCCAGCACCGTGCCGCTGAAATCTGCGCCAACAAGCAGTTGGATTGCGCCTGAGTAACCATCCGGTGCGGTCGCTTCAAGGACAGCCGCAACCGGCTTGTCGTCTTTTTTGGCAATCCAAACATGGTGTTGCCCTTTGCCAAGCGCCGGATCGCTAACCAGAAAACAGCTCTGTTGCAGCGAGTTATTATAGCTGTCGCCTGGGATCACCTGATCAAATAGCGCTTTTTGTTGCAGCGCAGCCTGGTCGGCAATCGTTGTTTTCGTCATTTGGTCGATTGCGGCGGTCAGCCCGGTAGAACCTGCGGCGAACAGCGCCAGCGTCACGCCATGTTTACGCATTGTCTTTAGCATGGCGGCTCCTTAACGATGCCCGTACACGCGCGGGCGCGTGTAGTAATCAATCAACGGCACGGTAATATTCGCCAGCAATACGGCAAAGGCCACGCCATCCGGATAGCCGCCAAAACTGCGGATAAGCCACACCAGCACGCCCGCCAACGCGCCAAAAATCAGACGACCTTTGTTGGTGGTCGAAGCGGTAACCGGATCGGTGAGAATAAAAAAAGCACCCAGCATGGTTGCGCCAGAGAGCAGATGCAGCTGCGGCGCAGCCAGCGATTGTGGGGCAAAAATCCAGCCGAGAGTTGCACAAATTGCCAGGCTCAGCAGGAAGCTTACCGGGATATGCCAGCGAATGGTTTTCTGCCACAGCAGGAACAGTCCACCGGCCAGATAACCGAGGTTGACCCACTGCCAGCCCGCACCGGCTAGCACGCCGCTATAGATAGGGGACTGAAGGATCTGCTCGACGCTGTGCCCGGCATGTAATGAGGTTTTAAAAGTATCGAGCGGCGTCGCCTGGCTGATGCCATCAAAACCGATGCGCAGCGTTTCCATATTCGCGCCTGTGGCCGTGTGACCGGTGAAAATAACCTGTAACGCATCCATAAAACCGGGAACGGTGCGTGCGATTTCATACGGCGGCAGCCAACTGGTCATCTGCACCGGGAAAGAGATCAGTAGTACCACATAACCAATCATCGCCGGGTTAAATGGGTTGTGGCCTAAACCGCCATAAAGCTGCTTAGCGATGACCACAGCGAACACGGTGCCAAGCACCACCATCCACCACGGGGCGAAAGAGGGAATACTGATAGCCAGCAGCAGACCGGTTAACAGGGCAGAGTTATCTGCCAGGATCGCGCCCACGTTCTGCTTGCGTAATTTCAGGACCAGCGCTTCGGCAGCCAGTGCGCTGATAATCGCGAGAATGAGCTGTATCAGCGTTCCCCAACCGAAAAACCACAGTTGCGCAGCAATGCCCGGCACGGTCGCGAGCGTCACCAGCAGCATAATTCGTGAGGTCTGGCGCTGGTTATGGGTGTAAGGGGAACTTGCGATTCTGAAAACCATTTAATCCTCGTTAACAGCTTGCTGTGCAGCCTTCTTCGCCTGAACACGGGCTATGGCTGCGGCGACTGCGGCTTTGCGCGGGTCGTCGTTGGCAGCCTGTGCAAAAGACGAGACATCATCAGTTTGCGTGGCGGCTTGTTTTTGTTCTAATTTGCGCGCTTTGGCGCGGGCGATAGCTGCTTCAACTGCAGCTTTGCGCGGATCGACCGGCGCAGATTCAGCCGGTGATTGTTCGGTTTCAACCTGCGGTTGCTCAGCGTTTGCTGCGGATGCATCGGGCTGGCTCTGGGCGAGCTTGCGCGCTTTGGCACGAGCAATTGCCGCTTCAACCGCGGCTTTGCGCGGATCGACCGGCGCAGATCCAGCCGGTGATTGTTCGGCTTCTACCTGGGATTGCTCAGCGTTTGCTGCGGATGCATTGGGCTGGCTGTGGGCGAGCTTGCGCGCTTTGGCACGAGCAATAGCTGCTTCAACCGCAGCTTTGCGCGGATCGACCGGCGCAGATTCAGCCGGTGATTGTTCGGTTTCAACCTGCGGTTGCTCAGCTTTGGCTGCGGATGCATCGGGCTGGCTGTGGGCAAGCTTGCGCGCTTTGGCACGGGCGATAGCTGCTTCAACCGCAGCTTTGCGCGGATCGGCTGTTTCGTCCGTGGCGGCACTGTTTTGCGCTTGTTGGGCTTTTTCTGCCTGGTGGGCACGTGCCTGCGCTTTGCGTGCTTCGCGCGCCGCACTCACTTCGCTGTTATCGGGCTGGACACCGGCCTGAATTACGACGGGCTGTGCGGCGGTCGTCTGTTTTTCGCGTACGCGCGCCAGTGCGGCATCAATTGCCTGCTGATCTTTGGCGGCAGGTTGAACGGCAGCCTGCTTATGACGCTGCTGGCGGGCAATTTTTTCGCGCTCAAGACGTGCCTGGCGCGCTTCAAAGCGTGCTTTGGCTTCAGCGTTACGTTTTTCTTCCTGCGCGATGGCGTAAATTTCTGCCTTCTCCTGGCGGAAATATTGCACCAGCGGAATGTTGCTCGGACAAACCCAGGCGCAGGCACCACATTCGATGCAATCGGAAAGATTATGTGCCGTCGCTTTGTCGTGCTGCTGGCCTTTACTGAACCAGTAGAGTTGCTGAGGCAGCAAATCGGCCGGGCAGGCGTCGGCGCAAGCGCTGCAGCGAATGCAGCCTTTCTCTTCCTGCGGTTCGCCCATTTCGCTGGCTGATGGTGCTAACAGGCAATTGGTGATTTTGACTACTGGCACATCCAGCCACGGCAAAGTGAAGCCCATCAGCGGGCCACCCATAATCACCAGTTGCTCGGCGGAAGGGCAGAAACCGGCGTAATCGAGCAGATGGCGAACCGGTGTTCCCAGACGCGCCCAGACGTTTCCAGGACGCGTCACCGCTTCACCGGTCAGCGTAACAACGCGCTCTGTTAAGGGCTCGCCGTCGATCACCGCGCGTTTTACTGCGTACGCCGTACCCACGTTTTGCATCAGAATACCGATATCCGACGAACGCCCGCCGTGCGGCACCTGCTTGCCAGTGAGGATCTGCGTAAGCTGTTTGGCGCCGCCGGAGGGATATTTCGTTGGAATGACTTTCAACTGAATATCGTGGCTACCCGCCAGCACCGCACGCATCATGGAGATGGCCTGCGGTTTATTATCTTCGATACCGATAAGCACCTGACGCGGTTTGAGGATGTGCGCCAGAATGCGCACACCTTCCATAATTTGCGCCGCGCAATCCTGCATTAAACGATCATCAGCGGTGATATACGGCTCGCATTCCGCAGCGTTAATAATCAGCGTGTCGATTTTATCGCCACCGCCGTGCAGTTTTGCCGCGGTAGGGAAGCCCGCACCGCCAAGCCCTGCAACGCCAAACTGATGGATACGCTCAATGAGTGCTTCGTAACTATGCGAACGGTAATCCGACCAGCCATCGCGCTCAATCCAGCGATCTTCACCGTCCGCTTCAATGATGACGCTCATCTCTGGTAACGCAGAGGGATGCGCGGTGGAGTGGGGCGCAATTGCCACGACGGTGCCGGAAGTCGGCGCATGAACAGGCAACATACGGCCACGCCCCCGCGTCAGCGGCTGGCCGCGCAACACATTGTCACCCACGCGTACACACAGCTCGCCTTCAGCGCCGAGGTGCTGCTTGAGGGGGATCACAAAGCGGTTCGCCAGCGGCAATTGGCGCAGCGGCGTACCGTTTGATTGGGTTTTCATTTCTGGCGGATGAATGCCGCCGTGAAAATCCCACAGTTTCTCTTTTCGGAAAGCGGAAAATAACTTAAGCATGGTGTTCCACAGGAATATTACGCACCGGAATGGTCTGCAAATCCCATTTCCAGCTATGGGTGGTCGTTTCCACAGGACGCAGCTCAATGCACTGCGTCGGGCACGGATCCACACAAAGATTACAACCGGTGCACAGATCGCTCATCACCGTATGCATGGCGCGCGTTGCGCCGAGAATGGCGTCTACCGGGCAAGCCTGAATGCATTTCGTACAGCCAATACAATTGTTCTCATCGATTACCGCCAGCATACGCACAGGCTCAAGTGCTGCGGCATCGCCATCAATCGGTTGCGGATCGACATTCAGCAGCGCGGCGATTTTGAGCATCACCGCTTCGCCACCGGGGGCGCAGCGGTTAATTTTTTCACCCTGCAATCCGACCGCCTCAGCGTAAGGGCGACAGCCAGGGTAGCCACACTGCCCGCACTGGCTTTGGGGTAATAATTCATCAACGCGCTCAACAACCGGGTCATCCTCAACCGCAAAACGGCGGGAGGCGTAACCCAGAATGACGCCAAACAGCAGCCCCAGCACGCTCAGTGCGGCAACGGCTATGGAAATCGCACTCATATTACAGTTTCACCAGACCACTAAAGCCCATAAAGGCCAGAGACATTAAGCCCGCAGTGATTAACGCAATCGCATTGCCGCGAAAGGGCGCGGGCACATCGGCAACGGCAAGGCGTTCGCGAATCGCGGCGAACAATACCATAACCAATGAGAACCCTACGGCGGCGGCGAAACCATACAACGCCGATTGCATGAAATTGTGCCCAAGGTTGATATTGAGCAGGGCCACGCCGAGTACCGCGCAGTTAGTGGTGATCAGTGGCAGGAAAATACCCAGCAGACGATAGAGCGCCGGGCTGGTTTTCCGCACCACCATTTCGGTGAACTGCACCACCACGGCGATAATCAGGATAAACGCCAGCGTGCGCAGGTAGACTAAATCCAGCGGGATCAGCACCCATGTATCGATGAGCCAGGCGCAGATGGACGCCAGCGTCATCACGAAGGTGGTCGCCAGTCCCATACCCATTGCGCTTTCCAGTTTTTTGGAAACGCCCATAAACGGACACAAGCCAAGAAACTTCACCAGTACGAAGTTGTTGACCAGCACCGTTCCGATAAATAGCAGCAGATAGTCTGTCATTATGTGGCCTGAAATAAAAAAAGCCGCCTATTATCGGTCAAACAGCACCGGGCGACAACAGGATAACTGTAAGGTTATTACGGATTAACAAAGGTCCTTTTCACGCGGCTTGAGCGCTTGAAATAGGGCACCATCAACGCGGCGGCAAGCAGCGGAAAGAGTAACTGACGCAGTGCCAGTTCATCGGTGACGGGAGCGAACGCAAAGGCTTTAACGGAGAGCAATAGGCAGGCCATAAGCCAGATAATATAGTGCTTCGGCACGCTGCGGCGGCGTTTAAAAAAGGCGATAACCAGCCAGAAGGTGTAATACCAGATGGCAATAGCGAAGGCGAAAGAGACGAACCACAGTATGGTTTGTTTCAGCGGTTGCGCGCCCAGCGCCGTAACCGACTGCGGTGTCATTAATGCGGTGGCATAAAGCAATAATGCCAGCGAGGTGCTTAATAACGCGACCAGCAACCAGGCCAGAGGGCCGAGTAGCCAGCCTCCGATTCTTTCTGCGGGAGTCGTTGTCATGCGTATTCCTCTGTGAAGGCATTAATGCTGTGAATGATTTCGCCGGGCGAGGAGTATAAAGCATTACACGACGAATGCCAGCGGCGTTACTGCACGTAGCGCCATACCGAGCGCGGAACGCACCCAATGTCAAACAGGCGGCCGCCAGAAACCAATTCAGCCCTGCGATGATCCGCTGCACGGTACATGTTGATAATTTCACCGCTGTCGGTCAGCGTGTAATTGAGGTGATCGAACAATTTTTCCAGACTTTCAAGCGAACTGATTTTGCGAAATTTTAATAAATAGTCCTGAACGGTCATGTCGAAGGGTGTCCATATAATAAAAGAGGCAGAAAATACACGCGGGCTAATTTTGTACGAATAATAAACATTATTACCCGGGCGTAAATAGCGCAGGAATGGTCCGCCACTAAATTAAGAGTTTTCTTTTCAGGTGAAACCAGGCACCAGAACAGCACCCGGCTGTGAAGATTAACGCCCTTCGCCATGACTGGCAATAAACATATGAAGCTTGATTGCACTTTGCGCGTTTTATGGCGGCAATTATTTCTTTTGTGCCGCGACGCTCTGTTCAGGAGGTTGATAATTATCGATATGGCTGGCAAAAACCAAAAGAATGGTCGATACGCCGAGTACCACCCAGCCCATTAATTCAATAATCCGATTGAAAATTCCGGCCATACTTTTACTACTCCCTGATGTTTACTTTCGTCTGCGGCTATCAATAAATACCGGTGCCTGGTTGCAGATTTAAGCAGATTTTTTAGGCAGAAACCAGGGCTGAGCACGGTAAATTCATTCGTTTCACTAATGGGTTACTGAAGCGGTTGTCGCCACCTGGTAGATGGTGTGAAATAGACGTTCCAATAAGGAGAGACCACTCTATGAGCGATAAAATCCGTGTCGGATTAATAGGTTATGGCTATGCCAGCAAAACATTTCATGCGCCATTAATTGCCGGAACGGCGGGGATGGAGCTGGCAGCGATTTCCAGCAGCGATGAATCGAAAGTGAAAGCGGATTGGCCTGGCGTGCCGGTTGTCTCTGAGCCGAAGCACCTATTTAACGATCCGTCAATTGACTTGATTGTCATTCCCACGCCGAATGATACCCATTTCCCGCTGGCCAAAGCGGCGCTGGAAGCGGGCAAACATGTGGTGGTGGATAAACCCTTTACGGTGACACTGTCACAGGCTCGTGAGCTGGATGCGCTGGCACGCAGCTTCGGACGTGTGTTGTCGGTGTTCCATAACCGCCGTTGGGACAGTGATTTTTTGACGCTCAAAGCCTTGCTCGCCGACGGCGCGCTGGGTGAGGTGGCCTATTTCGAATCGCATTTTGACCGTTTCCGCCCGCAGGTGCGTAACCGCTGGCGCGAGCAAGGCGGGCCCGGCAGTGGCATCTGGTATGATTTGGCGCCGCATTTGCTCGATCAGGCGGTTAACCTCTTCGGCTTACCGGTATCAATGACCGTGGATTTGGCGCAGTTACGCCCTGGCGCGCAGTCCACAGACTATTTTCACGCGGTGCTTGCCTATCCGCAGCGCCGGATTGTGTTGCATGGCACCCTGCTGGCCGCCGCAGAATCGGCCCGTTACATCGTGCATGGTTCGCGCGGCAGTTATGTGAAATATGGGCTGGACCCGCAGGAGGAGTGCCTGAAAAGCGGCGCGCGGCTGCCGCAGGCAGACTGGGGTTATGACATGCGCGACGGTGTGTTAACCCGTGTTGACGGAGAAGAGCGTAAGGAAGAGAACTGGCTGACGCTACCGGGCAACTACCCGGCCTATTATGCGGCCATTCGCGACGCGCTGAACGGCGTGGGGGAAAACCCGGTTCCGGCCAGTCAGGCAATCCAGATAATGGAGCTGATTGAGCTGGGTATTGAATCTGCGAAACATCGTTCTACGCTGAGTCTGACCTGAAAAATCACCGCTCACACATTGCCGTGAGCGGTTTTCTTTACGCCATTCTTACGCCTTCGCAACGCTATCGCACAGCGCCTGTTTTTCCGCCGCGCTGAGAAAGGCCATCTCCAGCCCGTTAATCTGCGCCTGGCGAATCTGCTCGCGGCTCAGTCCGGCAGCCGGGGCAGCAATCTGATATTCATGACCAATCTCGACACCTTGCACCGCCGGATCGTCGGTATTGATGCTCGCCAGAATGCCATGCTCAAGGAACGTTTTAAGCGGATGGCGGGCGAGTGATGGCACGGTACTGGTCTGAATATTCGACGTCAGGCAGGATTCGATGCCAATACGTTGTTCGGCAAGAAAATCCATCAGTGCGGCATCTTCAATCGCCTTCACACCGTGACCGATTCGCACTGCGCCGAGTTCACGAATCGCCTGCCAGATGCTTTCCGGGCCAGCGGCTTCACCGGCATGAACCGTTATTTGCCAGCCCGCATCACGCGCGCGGTTGAAATGAGAAAGGAAGAGGCTGCCGGGGAAACCCAGCTCATCTCCGGCCAGATCCAGCGCGGTGATTCCGTCGCGGTGCGCCAGCAGCGCGTCCAGTTCCTGCAAACACGCAGCCTCGCCAAAGGTGCGGCTCATAATGCCGATTAAGCGCGCCTGCACGTTGAAATCACGACTCCCTTCGCGCACGCCGGCAATCACCGCTTCGACAACGCCCGCCACCGGCAGGTTGTGGGTCATTGCCATGTAACCTGGCGAAAAGCGCAGTTCAACGTAATGCAACCCGTTCAGCGCGGCATCCTGCATGTTTTCGTAGGCAACGCGGCGACAGGCATCCAGCGACGCCAGCACTTTGACGCCCCAGTCAAGTTTCGCGAGGAAACTGACTAAATCCGGTTCATTGGAGGTGACCTGAACGTGTGGACGCAGTGCTTCGAGTGTTTGTGCAGGCAGGGGCAGATTGTACTGGCGGCCAAGATCCAGAATCGTTTGTGCACGGATGTTTCCGTCAAGATGGCGATGAATATCAGTTAACGGCAGGTTGGGATCAATCATGGTCGCACTCTTATTTTAAGAAAGTGCTCGCCATTATAGAGACAAAAGGCGGTAAAAAGCTATCTTGCGCAACCCGGAGGGCGAGTTGCGCAAATTTTGGCTTAATGAAGCGACGCTAATGCCGCGATTAATCCCTTCACGCCTTGCTCGAGTTTCACCCGTGGGCAACCGACATTGAGGCGAACAAACCCCTGGCCTTCTGCGCCGTAAGTATCGCCGCGCATAATGGCCACGTTTTGCTCCTCGATCAGCGCTTTTTGCAGTGCGGAATCATCAATACCTAACGGGCGCAAATCTATCCATGCCAGATAGGTGGATTCCGGCACTTGCCAGTTCAGCGCCGGAAAGGTGTGATTCAGGCGCTCTGCCAGATAAACCAGATTGGCGCGTAAGTAGGCACGAAGCGCATCCAGCCACGGCGCACCGTCCCGATAAGCGGCGATATGGGCGACGACCGATAACACCGCCGGAGAGGAGAGGCCATTGCTGTTTTTCAGCGCTTCAAGCCAGCCATTGCGCGACGGCGCATCATCAATCAGCCCCCACGCGCCGGTCAGCGCGGGAATATTGAAGCTTTTCGATGCCGAACTAAACAGTGCCCACGGCCCGCGTGCAACAGCGCTCCAGGGGATGTGCGGTTGGCTGCTCCAGACCATATCCATATGAATTTCATCGCTTATCACTTTTACGTTATGACGCTCACACAGTGCAGCCATGGTTTCCAGTTCATGGTGAGTCCACACTTTCCCGGTCGGGTTTTGCGGGCTGCACAGCAGCAGGATTTTACTCTCCGGCTTTGCCAGAACGGCTTCGAGCTGCGCCATATCACAGACCCAACCGTCGCTACTGTGTTGTAGCGGTACGGCCAGCAACTGCCGCTGATTCCCCTGAATGGCTTTATAAAACGCGTCGTACGCCGGGGTATGAACCACGATGCCATCACCCGGCTGCGACCACTGGCGGATCATTTCGGCAATCATCCAGATAACCGACGGACCATAAACAATGCTTTCAGCGTCAATCTGCGTATTAAAGCGGCTGGTCATCCAGTGCGAGATGGCACCCAGAAACTCCTCGTTTTTCCAGCGGCTGTAACCCAGCACGCCATGCGTAAGCCGCTGTTGTAGCGCGTTAATCACGCACGGCGCGGTGGCAAAATCCATATCGGAAATTGTGAAGGGGAGTAAGTCCGCGCGCCCAAAGCGATCGGCGACATAATCCCACTGCGTACACCAGGTGCCGTGGCGGTCAATAGGGATGGAGAAATCGAACGTGTCAGTGGTCATTTTTATTCCGCCTCCACCGATGTACCAAATTGTTGCGAATTGATGAGCTGCGCCATTTCATCTTTTACCGACTGTACCTGTGGCCCAATCACCACCTGCAAGTCATGTTCATTAACCTTGATAACGCCAATCGCGCGGTTTGTCTTGAGGGCATCAACATTCACTTTATCCATCTCATTCACCGAAAGGCGTAAGCGGGTGATGCAGTTATCCAGTGTTGCGACGTTATCCGCTCCGCCGAGTGCATTGAGCAGGGCAGGAACGTCATAACCGGATTTGCCCGTCACACCTTGCGTTGCCGAATCTGCGCTTTCCGCCACTGTGTTGTCGCGTCCCGGTGTTTTCAGGTCGAAATGGGTGATAGCGAAACGGAATAAGGCGTAGTAAACGGCGAACCAGATGGCGGCAACCAGGGGCACGAGATACCATTTTGTTGCCATGCCGTGCAGCACGCCGAAGACAATGAAATCAATCACATTGCCGTCCGTGTTGCCGATAGTCACGCCGAGCACGGCCATCACGGTAAAGCCCAGGCCGGTAAGCAAGGCATGAATTAAATAGAGCACCGGGGCGACAAACAGAAACAGGAATTCGATCGGTTCGGTCGTACCGCCCACCACGCAGGCAATCACGCCGGAAATCATCAACCCTTTTATTTTATGGCGATTTTCAGGCCGTGCGCAGTGGTACATCGCCAGGGCCGCGCCGGGTAAGCCGCCCAGGAAAGCGGGCATCTTGCCTTGTGAGAGAAAACGCGTCGCGCTTTCGGCGAAACCGTGTGTTTGCGGGCAGTTAAGCTGCGCCTGGAAAATGGTCAATGCGCCGCTAACGCTGTGTCCGCAGACCTCCATCGTTCCGCCAGCTTCCGTAAAACGGATCAACGCCACCAGAATATGTTGCAAACCAAAGGGCAGCAGCAGGCGTTCGCCCGTGCCGAAAATCATCGGCCCGAAATCCCCGGCGCGATCGATAATGTGCCCCAGGCCGCTAATCGCCATGGCAAACCACGGCCAGACCAACGGGATCGTCAGTCCCACCACGCCCATCACGACACTGGTGACAATCGGCACCGAGCGCGTACCGCCGAAAAAGGCCAGCGCGTCCGGCAGGCGCAGGGTGTGAAAGCGTTCATGTAAACGCCAGATAATAATCCCGGCAATCACCGCGCCGAGGATCCCGGTATCAATGGACTGAATACCAAGCACATTCTGCACGTTATGTGCTTTGAGCAGAGACGCATCGGTAGTGGGCAATATGCCTTGCGCGGTGAGCCAGAAATTCACCGCCAGATTCATCACCGCATAGCCGACAAAACCGGAAAAAGCCGCCACGCCCTTATCTTCACGCGCCAGTCCCAGTGGAATCGCGATACAGAACATCACAGGCAGGAAACTGAACGCGAACGAGCCAATTTTATTCATCCAGATAAAAATGGCCTGCAGCAGCGGGTGGCCCAATACCGGCAGCAGTGTTATCACATCGCGGCTGCTCAGCGAGCTGCCAATGCCGAGCATGATGCCGCAAAACGACAGCAGTGCGACGGGCAGCATAAAGGTTTTACCGAGCTGCTGGAAAAATGCCCACAGATTCGCTTTTTGCGCGGTTTTCCCCGCCATAACCTCTCCTTACGTAAAAAGAATGCTCTGGCGGATGCGCAGAGCGCAGACGGTTTTATCAGTTTTTGTCGCGCAAAAAGCGCGAGCCGGTAACAGGGCTGTCGTTTTCGGATTCCGGCAAGATGACCCGGTAGAAAATAAAAAGCCCCTCGAAAGGGGCTGGGAAATTACTGCTGTGGTACCGCAGGCACGGGCGGTGTTGCGTCGTCCGGTTGCCCTGGTTGCAGCCCCGGCAGGCCAAACATCCCGACAAACTGCTCGAGCGGCATTTTTTCGCCGTTCAGCGTCACCTGGCCGTTCGCATATTGCAGGCTGGTGAGGATGCTGTTGTTTTCCACGGTGGTGATGCGGAACATCTGGCCCATCGCCGCCAGACCTTTTACCTGCTGGCTCGCCAGTTTCGCCGCGTCCTCTTGCTGATAACCTTCCAGTTTTGCCACCTGCGTCATCATTTCGGTGGCCATATCCAGCGGGATCGTCAGCTTGCTGTCGAGGGATTTCACCGTACGGTCAACTTGATCGGCCAGCGTTTGCGGCGTGCCGGTCGCGGTTGACGGATCTTTCAGGAACAGGGACATATTAAAGGTCGCTTCGCCTTTGGCGTTTTTCCAGCTGAGCGGCGCAACGGTCAATACGGGTTCACCTTTCAGCAACAGCGGAACAATGCTGAGGAACGCTTCGGTGGCTTTCTGTTGGTAGAGTTCCGGGTTCTGCGCGATATCCGGCTGCGCCATTAAGGCACGGATTTGCGCGTCGTACTGCTCGCTGGCCTGATGCCAGGCTTTACCGTCAATCTGGCCCACTTTCAGCGTCAGTTTTCCGCTACCGAGATCCTGGCCCTGCACTTTCAGGCTGTTCAGGGAGTAATCCAGTTGGCTGTTGAGGCTCTTTTTGTCGTCCGCAACGTCAGATTTGGCGGTTAAGTTCATGCCTTCGAGCAGCGCCATCTCTTTATTTTCAATAGAGATGGCGAGCTTATCGAGGCTCATCTTCTGGTTGCCGGTACGCTCATCAAAGCTGGACATTTCGCTGGAGCCGTCGGTTTTCAGGTTATTGAACGACAGCTGCACTTTCTGCCCATATTCATTCACCGTATCCACCAGGCCGCTTTCGGCTTCGCCGCTCAGCGACAACGCGTTACCTTTGCTGTCTGCGCTGAAGCGGAAATGACCGCCGCTAAAGGCAACTTTGTCGCCGTCTTTTTCTGAATTCAGCGGGCTCAGCGTGACATCCGTGCGGGTATCGCCGCTGTAGCCAATGCGGGTGTCAGCAGAGAAGGGCGCCTGGCCTTTGGCGATATCAAACAACCCTTTTGTCACTTCGTTATTGACCAGTTGCGTATGCACGGAAGCCATCGCAGGCGTCAGGCTAAAGGTTTTAAGCTGCGCCAGCGGGAAGGGACCATGATCGACCGTTTCGTGCAGAACAATGGCTTGCCCCGGTTTCAGCCAGGTATTGGTGCTACCGGCGAGCGGTTTAATGTTCAGGGTTAACTGGCTGGAAAAGAGACCGCGCTGGTAATCCTGCGCAGAGATCTCAATATTGGCCTCCGGCGCGTTGCGCTTAATTTGTGCGTTCGCCTGGCTGACCATCTCCACCAGACGACCTTCAAGTTGTTTGCCGGTGTACCAGGCTCCGCCCGTCCAGACGATACCGAGCGCGACGATAATCCCTGC
The DNA here is from genome assembly GCF_042788095.1 of Kosakonia sp. YIM B13571. Lineage (NCBI taxonomy): Bacteria > Pseudomonadati > Pseudomonadota > Gammaproteobacteria > Enterobacterales > Enterobacteriaceae > Kosakonia > Kosakonia sp. YIM B13571. The sequence goes on from NZ_JBHZPL010000002.1 coordinate 206,579, forward strand.
GGCAACCCACGTTTTTTTCATACTATTTATCCCTAAAAAAGAAACCAGGCGGTTAACGCCGCCTGGATGTCGAGTGATGTGCCTTCAAGCTTAGCAATCCTTGCTAAAAAGTTCAGTAACTTACTCTCACTTATTAAACACGCGCGCCACGCGACCAGTGCCGCTTACGCCAACAGGCGATTCGTCGGCGGCAATAAACGCCGACTCACCCGCTTTCAGCACTAATTGCTGGCTCGCTTTGCTGAGCACCGCTTCACCTTCCACGCAGAAGACAATGGCCGCGCTCTGTTGCGCCAGCTGGGTTTCGCTGGTGCTGAGATCGTGCAGGGAGAACGCAAAGTCGTCTACCGGGATCGGGAAATCCAGCTCCGCGCCATACTGCGTCGGTTGCGTCAGTAGCTCACTGGCCGGTTTGGGCGTGAATTTTACGTTCGCTACCAGTTCCGGGATGTCGATGTATTTCGGCGTCAGCCCGGCGCGCAGTACGTTGTCAGAGTTCGCCATCACTTCCAGCGCCACGCCTTGCAGGTAGGCATGCGGGGTTTCGGCAAACAGGAACATCGCTTCGCCTGGGTTCAGTTTCACCACGTTCAGCAGCAGCGGAGAGAAGAGGCCGCTGTCATCCGGGTAGAACTCGCTGATCAGGCGAATGGTCTGCCACGGTTCGCCGGAGTGATTGCCAAGCGCGGATTTTAGCACCGCCAGCGCGCGGGATTTCTCCTCGCCTTGCATATTCAGCAGCGCGGCAAACAGCTCGCTCAGGCGCTCTGCACCCGGCGCTTGCAGGAAATGCGCGATAGCCGGGTGTGCGCCCGCCACCGGTTGCAGCAGGGAAACAATGTCGGAAAACTCGCGGAAGGCATTCATGGCAAGGAACGGCGTCAGGGCAAACACCAGTTCCGGCTTATGGTTTGGATCTTTGTAGTTGCGCTCTGCGGCGTCGAGCGGAATGCCTGCGGCGTTCTCTTTGGCAAAACCCATTTCGGAGTTTTTCTTGTTGGGATGCACCTGAATTGACAGCGGCTGGTCAGCACACAGCACTTTAAACAGGAACGGTAATTCGCCAAAACGATTCGTGACGGCGCTGCCCAGCAGGCGGGTTTTATCCTGATCAATCACCTCACGCAACGCACGGGTCTGGCCGCTGGCATCCTGCACCTTTGAGCTGCTCTTCGGGTGTGCGCCCATCCACAATTCGGCCATTGGCAAATTGTCAGGATTGGCAATGCCGTAGAGATCCGTTAATGCCGTTTTACTTCCCCAGGCGTAGTTCTGCACGGAGTTGATGAGTTTTTGCATTATCAAGCCCTTTCTCATTAATGAAATTATGGCGTTATTAAAGCAACAAAGCCGACGGAAGTAACCTGTGGGGGTAAAAAGTCGTACTAGTCTCAGTTTTTGTTAAAAAATTGTGTAGGATATGGCGACTCGCTTTAACACAGGCAGATGGATTGACTGCCTGAACAATAACCAGATCAGCCGTAAGTGAGAGAACAATGTCGAACAAACCCTTTTATTATCAGGATCCTTTCCCGCTTGGAAAGGATGACACCGAGTACTACCTGCTAAGCCGCGACTATGTTTCTGTGGCTGAGTTCGAGGGCCAGCAGATCCTGAAGGTGGATCCGCAAGCGCTGACCCTGCTGGCTCAACACGCTTTCCACGACGCCTCATTTTTACTGCGCCCGGCGCACCAGCAGCAGGTCGCCGATATCCTTGCCGATCCCGAAGCCAGCGAAAACGACAAATATGTCGCCCTGCAATTCCTGCGCAACTCGGACATTGCCGCGAAAGGTATCCTGCCGACCTGCCAGGACACCGGCACGGCGATCATCATGGGCAAAAAAGGGCAGCGCGTCTGGACCGGCGGCGGGGATGAAGCAGCGCTGGCACGCGGTGTTTACAATACCTATATCGAAGAGAACCTGCGTTATTCGCAAAACGCCCCGCTGGATATGTACAAAGAGGTTAATACCGGCAGCAACCTGCCTGCGCAAATTGACCTCTATAGCGTCGATGGCGACGAGTATAAATTCCTCTGCATCGCGAAAGGTGGCGGCTCGGCGAATAAAACCTATCTCTACCAGGAAACCAAGGCGCTGATCACCCCGGCGAAGCTGAAGAATTATCTGGTTGAGAAGATGCGTACCCTCGGTACAGCGGCTTGCCCGCCGTACCATGTCGCTTTTGTGATTGGCGGTACATCGGCGGAAGCGACGCTGAAAACGGTCAAACTTGCCTCCACCAAATATTATGACGCGCTGCCAACCGAAGGTAACGAGCACGGACAGGCGTTCCGCGATGTGCAACTGGAGCAAGAGCTGCTGGTGGAAGCGCAGAATCTCGGTCTTGGCGCACAGTTTGGCGGTAAATATTTTGCGCATGATATTCGCGTGATCCGCCTGCCGCGCCACGGCGCGTCGTGCCCGGTTGGCATGGGCGTTTCGTGTTCAGCCGATCGTAACATCAAAGGTAAAATCAACCGCGATGGCATCTGGCTGGAGCGTTTAGAGCAAAATCCTGGCAAATACATTCCTGAAGCGCTGCGCGAGGCCGGTGAAGGCGAAGCGGTGAAAGTGGATCTTAACCGCCCGATGAAAGCGATCCTCGCTCAGCTTTCGCAATATCCGGTGTCTACGCGCTTGTCCCTCACCGGCACGATTATTGTCGCGCGCGATATCGCTCATGCGAAGCTCAAAGAGCTGATGGACAGCGGCGAACATCTGCCGCAGTACATCAAAGATCACCCGATTTACTACGCGGGCCCGGCAAAAACGCCGGAAGGTTATGCGTCTGGTTCGCTGGGGCCGACCACCGCCGGGCGTATGGATTCTTATGTCGATCAACTGCAGTCGCAGGGCGGCAGCATGATCATGCTGGCGAAAGGTAACCGCAGCCAGCAGGTGACGGATGCCTGTCATAAACACGGTGGTTTTTATCTTGGTAGCATTGGCGGCCCGGCGGCGATCCTTGCGCAGAACAGTATCAAAAGCCTTGAGTGTGTGGCGTATCCGGAGCTCGGTATGGAAGCTATCTGGAAAATTGAGGTGGAAGATTTCCCGGCGTTCATCCTTGTGGATGACAAAGGCAACGACTTCTTCCAGCAAATTCAATCCGGCCAGTGCGCCCGCTGCGTTAAATAGTATTGACCGCCCTTCGGGGCGGTTGTTTTAGGCACAAAGCAGTAAACAACATTATAAAAAGCATCAATACTTTTACTTGTTTGCAGGTGAGCAATGTCGCAACCCAATATCACTTTGTAACCAAGGAGAGAGTCATGGCAACGCATCGCAGTGAGAAAGATTCGATGGGCGCAATCGACGTCCCGGCAGATAAACTGTGGGGAGCGCAAACACAGCGGTCGCTTGAGCATTTTCGTATCTCAACGGAAAAAATGCCGGTCTCACTGATCCACGCACTGGCGCTGACCAAACGCGCAGCGGCGAAAGTTAATCAGGATTTGGGGCTGCTGCCCGAAGAGAAAGCGCGCGCGATCATCGCGGCGGCAGATGAAGTGCTGGCCGGTCAACATCCTGATGAGTTTCCGCTCGCTATCTGGCAGACCGGGTCCGGTACGCAGAGCAACATGAACATGAATGAGGTGCTGGCCAATCGCGGCAGCGAGATCCTCGGCGGTGTGCGCGGCATGGAACGCAAGATCCATCCCAATGACGACGTGAACAAAAGCCAAAGCTCTAACGACGTGTTCCCGACAGCGATGCATGTAGCGGCGGTGATAGGCGTGCGTGAGCAACTGATCCCGCAGTTACACGTGCTGAAAAAGACGCTTCATGAGAAAGCCACCGCGTTTGCCAGCATTGTCAAAATCGGCCGTACTCATCTGCAGGACGCGACGCCGCTGACGCTGGGCCAGGAGATCTCCGGCTGGGTGGCGATGCTTGAGCATAACCTCAAACATATCGAACAGAGCTTGCCGCACCTGAGTGAACTGGCGCTGGGCGGCACCGCCGTGGGCACCGGGTTGAATACGCATCCGGAATACGCCGTACGCGTTGCGCAAGAGCTGGCCAGCTTTACCGGTCAACCGTTTATTACCGCGCCCAACAAATTTGAAGCACTGGCGACCTGCGATGCACTGGTGCATGCGCATGGCGCGCTGAAAGGGCTGGCTTCTTCATTAATGAAAATCGCTAACGATGTGCGCTGGCTCGCCTCTGGCCCGCGTTGTGGTATTGGCGAAATCGCGATTCCGGAAAACGAACCGGGTAGCTCGATCATGCCGGGTAAAGTTAACCCCACGCAGTGCGAAGCGATGACCATGTTATGCAGCCAGGTGTTGGGCAATGATGTGGCGGTGAATATTGGCGGCGCATCCGGCAACTTTGAACTGAACGTTTTCCGCCCGATGGTAATCCACAACTTCCTGCAATCGGTACGTCTGCTGGCGGACGGGATGGAGAGCTTTAACGAACATTGCGCCGTGGGGATTGAACCCAACCGCGAGCGTATTGATCAACTGCTGAATGAGTCTTTGATGTTAGTGACAGCACTGAACACCCATATCGGCTACGACAAAGCGGCGGAAATTGCCAAAAAGGCGCACAAAGAGGGGCTGACGCTGAAAGCCTCCGCGCTGGCGCTCGGCTACCTGACGGAAGCCGAGTTTGACAGCTGGGTGCGTCCGGAATCGATGGTTGGCAGTTTAAAACAGGCTTAACCCGCCAGATACAGGTGCAGCCGCGGGATGATCAGCGTCAGCGGCTGCGCCTGCGGTTTATAGCGGTGTTGAACCGTGTCCGCGTTGTAATCCAGTAGCTCGCCAATATCCGGGACGGTTCCGCCATTCTCTTCTGAAATCAGTGTGATAAGCGGTGTCGGGCAGGCATATTGCACCTGCTTTTGTGAATTGGCATACCAGACTCGGGCAATGGGCTGCACTTTCACCGGGCGCTTGATTTTCAGCCGTGCCTGTTTTGGCAGGGCGGCAATATCGTTGTACTCCTGCTCAATGCGCCCCAGCCACTCTTCACGCGTCCACGCAGAGACGGCACGCGGAGATTTCAGGCTTTTTTCCAGTTGCGCCAGCACTTCATCGCGGGTGAGGTTTTTAATAATATGCTTATTCGCCCAGCCAAAACGGATCGTCGCCGGGGCGCGAATGGCCGTCAGTGTCCGGTAAGCATTTAAGGTGATAAGCCCCGGCAGATGGCGGTGTACCCATTCAAACCGGGCAGCGGGGGCCAGTCCCGATTCCTGGGTGACTATCCGCTCAAAGGTTAATTTCAGTGCGTTCACTGTGCTGATGCGTTCAGTCAGCGCGCTAAGCGTGGCGTCACTCGCCTGATAGCAGATAACGCCTGGCAGCCGCACGGCGGCTTTACTGCTGCGGTTTTCCGACTGCTGTTGAATAAATAAATGGGTGTAATGATTATGGGCAAGTTCTGCCGCCTGCTGACCAAGATGTTGCTCGACATGAATCGCGGTAAGCGGGTTGTGTTCCGCGCCTTTGGGAACATCTGGCAGGCTAAATACGCGAGCGGCCATTAACCGGCAGGCCGCGAGCTCGGTTTTTAGCGCAGCCAGTTCATGTTCCAGTTGCCTGAAGGTCGTGTTGAGGCGTTCGATCAAATCTAAGGCAGCCATTTTGCACCCAATTAGTTACAACATACTTATAGTTGTAGCACAATCGCCAGGATTCGGCCACTGTGCAGTTAATGGTCAGGAGGGCAAAACAATGTTGTGGTAAATCGGCCAGTGGAAAGAAAATTTCGCGCCGCCCAGTTCGCTCTGCCCGCAACTGACTTCCCCGCCGAAAGCCTGTGCGATGGAATGCACAATCGCCAGACCCAGGCCACAGCCGCCGGTCGCGCGGTCGCGGCTGGGATCGAGGCGAACAAAGGGCTCAAACACCCGTTCGCGCTCTTCGGGCGCAATGCCGGGACCATCATCTTCAACGATCATGCAGGCTTGTGAGCCTTCGCGTTGTAAGGTGACTTTTACCGTTTGCTGGCTGTAACGCAGGGCGTTGTTCAGCAGATTATCCAGAACACGCTCCATCAGGCGCATATCCAGCGCACCGTAATCTTCACCGGGCGTTGTTGTCAGCAAAAAGGTGTGCTGCGGGTTCATGCTGCGCGCATCGTCAAGGTAGCTGCTGAACCACGCCGGCAGATCAGGCGAGGTGAGTTTCAACTCGGTTTGCGGGCGATCGAGACGGGCGTACGTCAGCAATTCTTCAATCAATGCCTCCAATTGCCCGATATCGCGATTCAACGCCGCGTGCTCGGTTTCGCTGAGGTTTTCACTCATCTCCAGCCGGTAACGCAGCCTGACCAACGGCGTGCGCAGTTCGTGGGCTATGCCGTCTATAAGGTGCTTTTTACTGGCGATCAGTGCGTTGATATTGTCCGCCATCTGGTTAAAGGCGATACCGAGCCGCTCAAAACTCGAGGCGCTGTCAAAATGAATGCGCTCTTCTAAATGCCCCTCGCCGAAGCGTTGTGCTGCCGATTCAAGCCGTAACATCTCTTGCCAGTGCGGGCGCATCCAGATAAATACCGGAAAGGCGAGAGAGATAGCAATCAGCGCCATCAAGCCCATATCCAGCAGCCGCGTTTCATGCAGGAAAAAAAGATACGGCACCGGGCCGACCGCCAAAACATAGTGGCTGCGGGGAATGCGTTGGATGAATGTGTATTCCGAATCGAGCGCTACAATATCGCCTTCACGCAGCCGTTGCGCCGGGCGCGGTTCCAGCGTGTATTTGCTCATCGGTTCAATGCGCAGATTAAACGACAGATTGAGATCCAGTTCCTTCAGGGTCCTGGCCCATTGATTGGGCGGGATCTCGCGCAGCTCGCTACGCATCAGGTACAGCGAGCTTTTCATCAAATCGTCAAGGGACTGGCGGCCAGCGCGCTCGGCGGTGAATTTATAAACCAGACCCACCAGCATCGTCATGACCAGAAAGCAGACGAACAGCAAAAGGTAAAACTGGACGAACAGCTTTTTCATAGCGACACCTGGTTGTGCGTTTTAGTTGTCCCACGCATGCGGGGCAAACAGATAGCCTTTGTTGCGGACGGTTTTAATTCGGTAGGGTTCCGTTGCGCTGTCGAGCAATTTTTTACGCAGACGGGAAATCGCCACATCAACACTGCGATCCATGCCATCGTAACTTACACCACGTAAGTTTTTCAGCAGCGCATCCCTGTCCATAATCTGCCCGGCATGAGTCGCTAATTCCCACAACAATTCAAAATCGGCAGTGGAGAGGGCGACTTGTTGCCCGGCCAGTAGTACCTGGCGGTTAACGGGATCGATAGACAAGGTGCCGAAGCTGATCGTCTTATGCTGTTTCAGCGAGGGAGTTGCGGGTTCGGCGACGGTATTCGCACTGCTGCGCTGGCGCAAATGCAAACGCAGGCGCGCCAGCAATACGGCGGGCGGCGTGGTTTTGAGAATATAGTCGTTGGCACCCATCTCCAGTGAAAGAATATGGTTCATATCACTGTCCAGCGAGGTGAGCAGCACAATCGGGCCGTTCCACTGGTTACGCAGGTCACGGCACAAAGTCATGCCATCTTTACCGGGCAGCATGATATCCAGCAGTACCAGTTCGGGTTTTTCGCGGGCGATTACCTCTTCGGCACGATCACCTCTGGGTTCGACAATGACGTCCATATCGTGTTTGCCCAGATAAGCAGCAATCAGTGCGCCCACTTCCGGGTCATCTTCCACAAAAACGATCTTATTCATAAGCCATCGCGATTGTTCAAAAACGTCAACATACACCGCCTTGCTATAAGCTGCCATTAATCTTTTCTAAACGAAGAGGCTTCCGTTATGCTGTAGGTCGTTGTTGTTGCAGTGATAAAGGTAAAATCATGGGGTTGGTGATTAAAGCGGCTATCGGGGCGCTGGTAGTACTGTTGATTGGTCTGTTAGCCAAAACAAAAAATTACTATATTGCCGGGTTAATCCCGTTATTTCCGACTTTCGCGCTGATTGCGCACTATATTGTCGCCACCGAACGTGGAGTTGAGGCGCTGCGCACCACGATCGTGTTCGGCATGTGGGCCATTATTCCCTATTTTATCTATTTGTTGTCGCTCTGGTATTTCACCGGTTTTATGCGGGTCTGGCCGGCGCTGGGCTGTGCGGTAATCTGCTGGAGCCTCAGCGCCTGGCTGTTAATTTACTGCTGGAGCCGCCTGCACTAGCGCATCAGCATCCAGGTGGCTGGAACGGCGGCGATTAGCAATGCGCCAATCAGCGCTTTTTCATATTGCTTGAGCATTTCCGTCATCTCATGCGTGTGACGGGCGTACATAAACACCAGCAGACCCGGTGCATAGAGCACCACCGACAGTAATAAATGCATCGGACCGGATGCATACAATAGCCATAAACCATACAGACAAGCGCCGATTGCCACCGCCTGGTGCAAAGGACGCTGCGCGATCTTCAACAGGAACGCGCCGACGAGGAAATAGGGCACCAGAATCATCTCTGACGCGATGGTCAGCAGCGTGTTGTAATCCGAACCGGTGAGCCAGATAAGTACCAGGCAAACCTGTACGCTGATATTGGTCAGCCACAAAGAGGCAGCCGGTGCGTTGTTTTTATTCTGCCGTGCGAAGATCTTCGGGAACGCTTTATGGGTTGCTGCCAGTAACGGCACTTCCGCTGCCATAATCGTCCAGCTCAGGTACGCGCCGCAGACTGAAACAATTAAACCCACCGCGATAACGACGTCGCCCCAGCTACCCAGCAGTTTCACCATCAGACCGGCCATTGATGGGTTGCGCATTTCCGCCAGTTCCGGGCGGGGGACAACGCCGAGCGAAAGCAGGGTAACCAGCAGGTAGACGGTTAATGCCGCCAGCACGGCGAGCAGTGTGGCGCGGCCGACATCGTGCTTATTGCGCGCCCGGGCGGAGACCACAACCGCGCCCTCGACACCAATAAATACCCACAGGGTAATCAGCATGGTGTTTTTAACCTGCTCCCACACCGGAACGCCCAGCGCAATGCCGCTGAAATCAAGGCGGAACTTGTCGAGGTTAAACGCCAGCGCCGCCAGCACAACAAACAGCCCGAGCGGCACCAGTTTCGCCAGCGTCGCTGCCAGATTGATACTCGCAGCGGTTTGTACGCCGCGCAGAACCAGCGCATGCACAATCCACAATAACGCGGATGCGCCAACAATCGATTGCCAGGTGTTGCCATCGCCAAACAAGCGCAACGACGGTGTATCGGTAAAGAAACTCAGCGCGGAAAAGACGATAACCAGATAAGAGACGTTAGCGATAACCGCGCACAGCCAGTATCCCCAGGCCGAACAAAAGCCAATCAACTCACCAAAACCTTCGCGGGCGTAGGTAAATATGCCGCCATCCAGATCCGGGCGAATGCGGGTCAGGATCAGCATGGCAAAGGCGAGTAATAAAATTCCTGCACCAGTGATTATCCAGCCAATGATCAGCGCTGCCGGGCTGGCAACTTCCGCCATATTTTGCGGCAGGCTGAAAACGCCTGCGCCTAGCATTGAGCTTAAAACCAGCGCAGTTAAAGCGCTAAGGCCAAGTTTCTTTTCCATGGTTATCCTGTCAAAAAAGCAACTAATCCAGAATAATTATTTTGCCGTGGCGCATAAATATGGTGGATATCACTAAGGCGCGGGATTTTACGGAGAGTCGACGAGCCATGCAATGAGGTGGGGCGACAATTTCACGAAAAAGGGTAAAAAAATAAAAAAGGCGGCCGTAGCCGCCTGATGCATAAATGCAGATTATTTATACAGATCGGCGCTGATGGTCATGTTGTTGCCGCTTTCTGACCACTGGCGGGTGATGTGATAGTACTTAGCACCTTTCTGCGCGGCGCGTTTGGCGACCTGGTAAGAGATCTCGGTCATGTTGCCATAGTTGCCGGTGAACTTAATGCTGTCGAAAGGCACCATTTGGGCAGCGGTGATTTTATTCACCTCTTCAACCTTCGTGCCGTCAGGCAGAGTGACACTGTAACGACCGCCGGAAGAGGATTGGGTTTCGAAGAAACGACCGACACCGACGCCTGCGGTCGCATCGCTGGCGACGCCTGGGATTTCAACTTTTTTCGCTTCTTCACCGCCTTTTGCCAGCGCGGCGCGGCCCGCATCCGAGTCACGCGGGATAGCATCCGCGCTCTGGATAACGCGCTTTTTCGCGTCGGCTTTATAAATAAAGGCTGTGATTATCTGGTTGCCGCCCTGGTTTGCATCAACCTGACGAACAATAAAGAAAGAGGCTGCGCCTTTCTCTTTAGCGGCTTTAGTAATGGCGTCGTTCACTTCCGGCTGGGTGCGGAAGAAACCCTGAACGGTCACCGTATCGTACGGCTGAAGCGCAATCGCTTGATCTTTCGGTAGCTCCGTCACGCCGTTAATAACACGGAAAGCAGGGCGCTCCGCTTTTGCTGCGTCAGCCTTGTATAAATCAACCGTCGCGCGCTGGTTGCCGCTGTTGCCCGCGTCGGAGCTATCAACAACGTAAAATGATGCGGCACCTTCTTTATCCGCGCGTTTGGATGCTGCGTTAACGACGTCGCCAATGGCATTAAAACGGCCGGTGATCACAATGCGATCGTAAGGTTTTACCGCTGCCGCTTGCTCCGGTGTTAACTCTGTCGCTGCGTTGGCGGTAAATGCCGTTGCCGAGAGAAGTGCTGACGCCAGGAGGGTGTACTTAAGCTTCATAAAAATAATCCTTCGCCTTGCGCAAACCATAAACTGGTGTTGTTGTTGGGAAAACGTCGGTGATTATTGCATTTAAACAGCGCGACTGTCTGCGTCATTTTTCACTGACTGTGCGGCTGAGGGGGAAATAACGATAACCTTTAGTGATATGTTGAAAAAACAGACGCTTGACCAGCAAAACCGATAAAGGTTATGACTTTTTTAAGTTAATACATTGTTAAAAAGCGAATCTTCACTGGAGATTAATCGTGTTTTGCCGCTTTGCTTGAGCGGAATATCGGCCTGTATGCGGGAATTTAAGGCAAATAACCTTGCCTGCGGCCTCCAACAGTTAATTTTCACGGATAAATGCATAATTTCTCTTTTCCGGCTGTGGATCACAGGCGTTATTTTCAGTAGGTTATAGAAAGTTTGTTACTGTTTTATTTTCCGCAGCGTTGAGTAAATAACCGCGCCGGAACCACTGACAAACCATCATCTAAAACCGATGGAAGGGAAAACTATGCGTATTGGTGTACCTAAAGAACGGTTGGCCAATGAAACCCGCGTTGCAGCGACGCCGAAAACGGTCGAGCAACTGCTTAAACTGGGTTTTACCGTCGCGATTGAAAGCGGCGCGGGCAAGCTGGCAAGTTTTGACGACGATGCGTTCGTCCAGGCTGGGGCGACGATTGTCGATGGGAGCAACGTCTGGCATTCAGACGTTATCCTCAAAGTTAACGCGCCGGATGACGAAGAGATTGCGCTGCTTAATCCGGGCACGACACTGGTGAGTTTTATCTGGCCTGCGCAAAATCCGGCATTAATGGAGAAGCTGGCCGCGCGCAACATTACTGTGATGGCAATGGATTCCGTGCCGCGCATCTCCCGCGCCCAGTCGCTGGATGCGTTGAGCTCAATGGCCAATATTGCGGGCTATCGTGCGATTGTTGAAGCGGCGCATGAATTCGGCCGTTTCTTTACCGGGCAGATCACGGCGGCAGGTAAAGTGCCACCGGCGAAGGTGATGGTGATTGGCGCGGGTGTTGCCGGTCTGGCAGCGATTGGCGCGGCCAACAGTCTTGGGGCCATTGTGCGTGCGTTCGATACGCGTCCTGAAGTCAAAGAGCAGGTGCAGAGTATGGGCGCCGAGTTCCTGGAGCTGGATTTCCAGGAGGAAGCGGGCAGCGGCGACGGTTACGCGAAAGTGATGTCCGAAGCCTTTATCAAAGCAGAAATGGACCTCTTCGCAGCCCAGGCGAAAGATGTCGACATCATTGTCACCACTGCGCTTATTCCGGGGAAACCCGCACCGAAGCTGATCACCCGTGAAATGGTGGATTCCATGAAGCCGGGCAGCGTGATTGTTGACCTTGCCGCGCAAAACGGCGGTAACTGCGAATACACGGTACCGAACGAGGTCAGCACCACCGCCAATGGCGTGAAAGTGATCGGTTATACCGATTTGCCTGGCCGTTTGCCCACGCAGTCTTCCCAGCTTTACGGCACCAACCTTGTCAACCTGCTGAAATTGCTGTGCGTTGAGAAAGACGGCAACGTGGTTGTCGATTTTGATGACGTTGTGGTTCGCGGGGTTACCGTGGTTCGCGACGGTGAAGTCACCTGGCCGGCACCGCCGATTCAGGTTTCTGCACAACCGCAGGCTGCGCCAAAAGCTGCCGCTGCACCAAAAGAAGAGGCCAAACCGGCTTCGCCGTGGCGGAAATATGCCTTTATGGCTCTGGCGATCATCCTGTTTGGCTGGCTCGCCGATGTTGCACCGAAAGAGTTCCTCGGCCACTTTACCGTCTTCGCACTGGCTTGCGTGGTGGGTTACTACGTGGTGTGGAACGTCTCGCATGCACTGCACACGCCGCTGATGTCGGTGACTAACGCGATTTCCGGCATTATCGTTGTTGGTGCGCTTTTGCAGATTGGTCACGGCGGCTGGGTCAGCTTCTTGAGTTTTATTGCGGTACTGATTGCCAGCATTAATATTTTTGGTGGTTTCACCGTCACTCAGCGCATGCTGAAAATGTTCCGGAAGAACTAAGGGGTAACAGATGTCTGGAGGATTAGTTACAGCTGCATACATTGTTGCCGCGATCCTGTTTATTTTCAGTCTGGCGGGGCTTTCTAAACACGAAACGTCTCAGCAGGGGAATAACTTTGGTATCGCCGGGATGGCGATTGCACTAATTGCAACCATCTTTGGCCCGGACACCGGGAATGTCGCCTGGATTTTAGTGGCGATGATTATCGGCGGCGCGATTGGTATTCGCTTGGCGAAGAAAGTTGAAATGACCGAAATGCCAGAGCTGGTGGCGGTACTGCACAGCTTTGTCGGCCTGGCTGCGGTATTGGTCGGTTTTAACAGCTATCTTGACCACGAAGTGGGACTGGATCCGGTGCTGGTGAATATTCACCTGACGGAAGTGTTCCTCGGCATCTTCATTGGTGCGGTGACCTTCACGGGTTCTATCGTCGCTTTCGGTAAATTGCGCGGGAAGATCTCCTCGAAGCCGCTGATGCTGCCGCATCGCCACAAATTTAATCTGGCGGCATTAGTGGTTTCCTTCGTGTTGCTGCTGGTGTTTGTACGCGCTGAAAGTGTTGGTCTGCAAGTGTTGGCGCTGTTGATCATGACGATGATTGCGCTGGTGTTTGGCTGGCATCTGGTGGCATCTATCGGTGGTGCGGATATGCCGGTAGTGGTTTCCATGCTGAACTCCTATTCCGGTTGGGCGGCGGCGGCGGCGGGCTTTATGCTCAGCAACGACCTGCTGATCGTTACCGGTGCGCTGGTCGGCTCTTCCGGTGCGATCCTCTCTTACATTATGTGTAAGGCGATGAACCGCTCCTTTATCAGCGTGATTGCCGGTGGTTTTGGTACTGATGGTTCCTCAACCGGTAGCGATGAAGAAGCGGGCGAGCACCGTGAAATCAATGCCGAAGAGACCGCCGAGCTGCTGAAAAACTCGCATTCGGTTATCATCACCCCAGGCTACGGCATGGCGGTGGCGCAGGCGCAATATCCGGTGGCGGAAATCACCGAAAAACTGCGCGCGCGCGGCGTGAAGGTGCGTTTCGGTATTCACCCGGTTGCCGGACGTTTACCGGGCCATATGAACGTACTGCTGGCAGAAGCGAAAGTGCCTTACGACATCGTGCTGGAAATGGACGAAATCAACGATGATTTCGCCGACACCGACACCGTGCTGGTTATTGGTGCGAACGACACGGTTAACCCGGCGGCGCAGGATGATCCGAAGAGCCCGATCGCAGGTATGCCGGTGCTGGAAGTGTGGAAAGCGCAGAACGTGATTGTGTTCAAACGTTCCATGAACACCGGTTACGCGGGCGTGCAAAACCCCTTGTTCTTTAAAGAGAACACGCAGATGTTGTTTGGCGATGCCAAAGCCAGCGTTGACGCTATCCTCAAAGCGCTGTAATGCGTATCGATTGAAAAACCGCTCTTCGGAGCGGTTTTTTTTGGTCTGCATTGGCGAAAGCAGTGTGTCTATACTTTTATCTTCATGTTTTTTATGAGGAGGAAGGATGACGTTTTTGTCACGTTTTGACTTCATATCCATATTGATGCTGTCATCATTCTGGATTGGTCTTGCCACGGTGGTTATCGTTACGCTGGTTGTCTACTGGCTGTTCACCTACTTACTGAATGTGGTGCTGAAAGGCGCGCGCAACTGGAGTGAAAAACAGAGCGGCGTCGGCAGGCTGCAGCATGTTGTGGTGGATATGCTCAGGCGCACCAGCAAATTCCTGCTCTTTGTGGCGGCGTTACTCTTCAGCCTGCGGTTTGTCGATCTCCCCAATCACCTGTTTACCACACTCGGGCACGCCTGGTTTTTAGTGCTGGCGGTTCAAATCGCCCTCTGGCTTGATCAGGGCGTGGTGTCGTGGATGCGTCACTTGATGTTCTCGCCCAATACCAGTAAAAACCCGGTCACCATGGTGATTGCCGGTCTGCTGCTGCGCATGATGCTCTGGACGATGATGTTGTTATCGATTCTGGCGAATGTCGGGGTCAACATTACCGCGCTGGTCGCCAGCCTTGGCGTGGGCGGTATCGCCATTGCGCTGGCGGTGCAAACCATTCTCAGCGATGTTTTCGCCTCGCTTTCTATCGGCTTTGATAAACCTTTTGAGATCGGTGACTTCGTCGTTTTCGGCGACGTTGCTGGCACCATTGAGCATATTGGCCTGAAGACGACGCGTATTCGTAGCCTGAGCGGGGAGCAGATTGTTTGCGGTAACGCCATCTTGCTTCAACAAACGCTACATAACTACAAACGTATGCAGACCCGGCGCATCGTCTTCACCTTTGGTCTGGCGCTCACTACGCCGCCGGAGAAGCTGCGTAAAGTGGGTGAAATGGTACGCGCCATCATCACTGATGTTGGCAACACGCGCTTTGACCGCGCCCATTTCCTGGGGTTTGGTACCGATCGGCTGAATTTTGAAGTGGTGCATATCGTCAATTCGGCGGACTACAACACCTACATGGATATTCAGCAAGAAATCAATATCCGCATCATGGAGCATCTGGCTGCAGAGGGGATTGAACTGGCACTGCCGTGCGTAGTGGTGAAAGGGGGAGTGGCTGTCGAAACGTCGCCCGCAGAACCACAAAGGGAACAAACGGCTGTATAAAAAAACCCGCCTCGCGGCGGGTTGCTTGTTTAGTCGTCTTCTTCGTCGTCCAGCTCGACGGGCGTCTGGTACTCATCGGGTTTAATGACCAGCAAGTCGCAACGCAGATGATCAATAACTTGCTCGGCAGTGTTACCAAGGAAGGCGGCGGAGATCCCGGTTCGCCCGATGGTGCCAAGCACAACAATCCCTGCTTGCAGGTGCTCAGCCAGATCCGGGATCACCTCTTCGGGTAACCCTTTCTCCACATGCGTGAGTTTTTCATCGATGCCAAATTTCTGCCGTAACGCTTTCATCGCCAGCAAGTGCTGACCGCGAATTGCGTCGTTGTATACGCTGGGATCAAACTCCGGCAGTTCAATCGCGATGTTGATAGGCGTCACCGGGTAAGCGCCAACCAGATGAACTTCGGTATGGTTAACCTGTTCGGCCAGATGCAGCGTCTCTTTGACCAGTTTTTCATTCAGCGAGTTGTGGTAAATCTCCTCGCTGGCGAGATTGACTGCGACAACGGCACGTCCGGCTTCAGGCCAGGGCTGGTCTTTCACCATCCACACCGGGCACGGGCATTTACGGAGCAGATGCCAGTCGGTTGGAGTAAAAATAACGGATTCCAGTTTGTCATGCTGGTGGGTCATCTTCAGCAGTAAATCGTGTCCACCCGCCAGAATTTCCTGAATGATGGCTTCGAAGGGACGATTGTGCCAGACCACTTTGATTTCGATTGGCACACCCGCGTCAATATAGTATTTCGCCTGCTCACGGATCCACGCAGTACGCTGGCTGATGACGCCCTGGCGCATTGCGGTACGTTCGTCAGGGGACAGAAGGGTGGTCATTTCGTAAGAGAAGTCATAAATCGGCAAAAACGCTTTAATGCGGCCGCCAATCCGTTGATGCAAATACACAGCACGTCGTAACGCTGGCTGATCGTCCTGATTGGGATCGATGGCGACCAACATATTCTGATACTTAGCCATACAGGGTCTCCTTACATCTGTCACCACAGTCTGTCAGTAAAAGATAACCCATAAGTGCTGAATGAAACAGGGGAAAGCCTTCGCCAGATCAATAAATCAGATAAATTTAATGACCAGGCAAAGGTGATATCAAGCGGGGAAAAACTCAGGCAACGTTGCGTGCATGGCCGGCCAGTTGCGCCAGCATGTCGCTATTTTCAATGGTGATATATTTCCCTTTCACCGCCAGCATTCCGCTCTTCTGGAAACGCCCCAGCAAACGGCTGATGGTTTCCACGGTCAGGCCCAGATAGTTGCCGATATCGCCACGCGTCATCGTCAGGCGGAATTCACGCGGGGAGAAACCGCGCTGTGCAAAACGGCGTGAGAGGTTATAAATAAACGCAGCCAGGCGCTCTTCTGCATTTTTCTTCGATAACAGCAGAATCATATCCTGATCGCCTTTGATCTCGCCGCTCATCAGACGCATCATCTGCTGACGCAGATTGGGCATTTTACCCGAGAGGTCATCCAGCGTTTCAAACGGGATTTCACAAACCATGGATGTTTCAAGCGCCTGTGCGAAACTCGGGTGATGGCCGGTACCAATGGCATCAAAGCCCACCAAATCACCCGCCAGATGGAAACCGGTGATCTGCTCGTCGCCCTGTTCGGTAATGGTGTAGCTTTTGATCGTACCGGAACGGATAGCGTAGAGCGATTTCAATTCATCCCCGGCTTTGAACAAGGTCTGACCTTTCTGGATGGGCTTTTTACGCTCAATGATGTTATCGAGCTGATCCAGCTCATGTTCATTCAGAGTAAAGGGGATGCAAAGCTGGCTAATGCTGCAATCCTGGCAATGGATTGCGCAACCGCCAGACTGAATGCGTCGTATAATTCGCTTTTCCGGGATCATAGGTCTGCTCAACGCCGTAATTGATATTGGTCAATTTTAACATCTTTTTGCTGGGCGCGTAAGCCTGGTAAAACGTCAATTCACGATTAATAAAACGGGAGGCAGAAATGAAAAGAGATGACATTGCACCATCTCTTTGAAATTCCATCATTTCGCTAAGGCCTTTACCACAAAAGAGGGGGAAAAGAACGCTAAATATGCGTTTTTTCTCACAATAGAAGATACCCTTCATGGCGTAGCAACCACTCTTTTCGCTGCACGCCGCCCGCATATCCCGTCATCGTGCCGTTACTGCCGATAACACGATGGCAAGGCACGACAATACTCACCGGATTGGAACCATTCGCTGCGCCAACAGCGCGCGCTGCACCTGCGCGTCCCAGTTTTCCCGCCAACTGACCATAGTGCATCACCTGACCACAGGGAATGGTGCGTAGCGCTTGCCATACTTCGCGCTGAAAAGGCGTGCCGCCAGTTGCCGTCGGCAGTGTTTCAATCACGGCCAGATCGCCGTCAAAATAATCCTGCAATTTTTGGCTTAATCCGCCCGGATTATGCGCCGCCACTCGCTGGTAACCCTCCCGGCAATAGTGGATATTCAGTAATTCAACCATCCGATCGCTGTGTTCTTCCCATTCAACCGCGCGAAGCTGGAATTGTTCGTCACACAGTATCCACAACGGGCCAAGCGGCGTGGAAATATTATCTTCAAGCAAAGTCAGCATCTGGCATCCTTTCAATGGGCAACGGCGTCAATTTATCAAACGTACAGCGATGCTGCTATACCCCAAAAGGGCCTATATTCTGAGCAAAGAAATAAGCTGGTGAAATAATAGTCTGCGAAGTATGCATTATTTAATAGATGATATATTGCACTTGTTTTGCGAATAAAAAAATAGAGCCTGCCGACATCCGTCAGGCTCTACAGTACACACAGCAGCGCATCCGTTCGTTATTTTATGCATTTTCATCCTTGCGCGGTAAATATAGTTATAGCGTTCCTGCATAATATTTCCAGTAAGAATTGGTGATTGATTTCACGATATTTTAACTGAAATTCAGAATATTAATTTTTCTTAAGCTTAGATTTTCATAACATTACTAAGAGTGATGTTATTGGAATATCGTCCAGGAGAACCGACCGTTATTCCTTTTTCATGTGCAAAAGCCAATTTGGCACCCATCATTGTGAGCTCAGGCCCTGCCAGCTATAGTACGGGGTCAGAAGTAGCTGGAGGATTGCCCTATGAACCCTGACGACAAATCGCTTTTCCTTGACGCCATGGAAGATGTCCAACCCCTGAAGCGCAGTGCCGATGTGCACTGGCAACCGAGCCACAATTCACGCACGTTACAACGCGTCGACATGCTGCAACTCGACAACTTTCTGACCACCGGGTTTCTGGATATTGTTCCGCTTGGTTCACCACTGGAGTTCAAACGAGAAGGCCTGCAACAAGGGGTGCTTGATAAATTACGCCAGGGGAAATACGGCCAACAGGCAAGCCTGAACTTACTGCGCCTGCCGGTAGAGCAGTGCCGACAAAGGGTGTTCCGTTTTATCTATCATGCGCGCCAGGATGGGCTACGCAATGTGCATATCATTCATGGTAAAGCGCGTGAAGACGGTTCGCATGCGAATATCATTCGGAGTTATCTGGCGCGCTGGTTGCCTGAATTTGATGAGGTTCAGGCGTTTTGTACCGCGTTGCCGCACCATGGCGGAAGTGGTGCTTGCTATGTCGCGCTTCGCAAGTCTGAGCAGGCGAAGCAGGATAACTGGGAACGGCATGCAAAACGCAGCCGTTGAAGAACGCAGTAGTGACTGGAAATTAGCTTGTGAATGGTAAATAAAAGGCGGGAACCGGTCAGGTTCCCGTTATTTTTTTAATCCGCATATTCGGCCGCAATAAGGATTTCATTTTGCCGGGTACCCAGCGCGCTTGAAAGATGTTCTGTCTCCGTACTATTCAGCTCAATTGAAATATCATCCCGCCCATCGTTGAAATTGATGTTCAGGCATACACTGCCATTAGGTTTTGTCACGGTGATTTGATTTGGAAACAATACAATATTCTTTTTACCCATCATTTATACCTGTTCAGTATTCAACTAACTCTCTTTGACCTTCCATCGCTGCCAGCACCCCATCGGCCAGCGCGAACATTTCATCCTCACCAGGATAAACGACGATTTCAGGTGTAATAAAACTGATGCGCTGACGAATAAGTTCGACAATTCTTCTGTTATAGGCAATGCCGCCGGTAATGACGATGGCATCGACCCATCCCTCCAGTACGGCGGCGCACGAGGCGATCTCTTTGGCTATTTGATAGGCCATCGCTTCCAGAATGTCCCGCGCCTTTTTATTCCCATCCATAATCTGTTGTTCAACGTCGCGGATATCCTTGGTGCCGAGATAACCATAGACGCCGCCTTCGCCAATCAACTTTTTCTTCAATTGCGCATACGTGTACTGCCCTGAAAAGCACAGTTTTAATAATTCATAGCTGGGCAGGCGGCCTGCGCGTTCTGGCGAGAATGGCCCATCGCCGCCCATGGCTGAATTCACATCCACAATACGGCCATTGCGGTGAGCACCCACGCTGATACCGCCACCTAAATGAGCAACGATCAATTTAAGCGTGGAATAGGGGCGGTTTGTTTCCGTGGCATAACGATGCGCGACTGCCTTTTGATTCAGCGCGTGAAAAGCGCCAACGCGTGAAATATCCGGTATTCCGGATATTTTTGCTATCGGGTCATATTCGTCGACGACGACAGGATCAACGGTATAAGCCATCTCTTCTTTATTTACCACCCGCGCGAGTTCCCAGGCCAATATGGCTCCCAGATTAGAAGCATGTTCACCGTTCAGCCCGACACTGGCATCGTGAATATAATCATCATTTATACGATAAACGCCGCTTTGCAAATGACGAACCAGTCCACCGCGGCCGATAAATATATCAATGTCATTTAAGCGAAAACCATGCTCCTGCAATACGTCGAGAATAATCTGTTTGCGAAAGGCCTTTTGATCCAGAATTGTGGAAAAAGCCGCCATTTCATTTTCATTATGATTAAATGTGCGGTAAATAAGCTGCGTGCGGTTGTTATATACCGCAATTTTCGTAGACGTTGAACCTGGGTTTATCACCAAAATATACATAGTCAGTCCTTGCATTGAGATATCGCACAAGCAATAGCAAAATATTTTGTTTTAGCGGTGTCTGATCGCGAGGTAAATACCACCGGTTTTGCTGTTCCCGTCAGTGTGCTTGCGCTCAATGCTCCGCCAAGCTGCATCACCGTTTTATAAAAGACATTGGCGCTGTTGATATCCGGAAGGATGGCCAGGTCAATATCGCCGCCAACCTGGGAATGCAACCCTTTATGTCGACAGGATGCTTTATTAAAAGCCAAATCGATGGACAGCGGACCTTCAACAATACAGTTATCGTAAGTGATGCCGCTCAGCGCCGCGGCATCCACGGTAGCGGCGATTGCTGGCGTAATATGCTCAACTGCGGCAATCAGCGCGACTTTGGGCACTGCGATCCCAACCTGATGCAGGACATTAACCGACTGAGCAATCATCGTGGCTTTATCTTGCTGGTCAGGTGTAATGGTAATACCCGCATCAGTTATCGCAAACAGCTTGTGATAATGAGGGCTTTCGATAAAGGCTAATTGCGTGACAAGCCGTGATGCCGCAATGCCAGTCTCTTTATTTAAAATCGCTCGCAGATAAATGGCGCTATCGACCAGTCCTTTCATTAAAATATGCGCTTGCCCGGATTTGACGACTCGCACCGCCTCTTTGCAGGCTTCAGTTTTATCTGGAATATCTATTATTTCGATATGGCTGATATCAAATTTCAGATTTTCGGCGAGCGAGGTTATTTTATTCCGGCAACCAATCAGAATAGCCTCTGCCAGTCCATCATTTCTAATCCATTTAATGGCTTCAAGTGCATGAGAATCTTCTGCTGCGGCAACGGCAACTATTTTCGGCTTTTTCCTGCGCGCGAGCTCAACAAACGAACTTAATTTTTCTAGCATGATAAAAGATCCTGAGTCCCTGATATGGCCTCACCAGACGTATCGCCGGTGAGGCCCGTAATTAACATATCCTTAATACATATGCTGGCCACCATTGATGGCGATATTGGAGCCGGTAATAAACCCGGCCTTATCACTCGACAGATACATGACCAGTTCGGCGATTTCATCGGCTTCGCCGAGGCGACCAACGGGGATTTGCGCCACAATAGTTTTCAGCACATCGATGGGGATGGCCTGCATCATTTCGGTGTTGATGTAGCCGGGGGAGATGGTATTAACAGTAATATTTTTACGTGCTACCTCCTGCGCCAGCGCTTTTGTGAAACCATGCACACCCGCTTTGGCGGCCGAATAATTAGCCTGGCCAAACTGTCCTTTCTGGCCATTTATCGACGATATATTAATGATACGCCCGCGCTGGTTTGCCAGCATGTTATCCAGAACGGGTTTGGTCATATTGAACATGCTGTTCAGGTTGACTTGAATAACCGCATCCCATTGTGATTTATCCATTTTTTTTAAGGTGGCATCGCGAGTAATACCCGCGTTATTCACCAGAACGTCAATATGGCCATATTGCTTCAGCAGCGTGCCTACTGCGTCCTGACACTGTGCGTAATCGCTAACGTCGCATCGAATAGCATCGGCTTTGGCAAACCCTGCTGCTTGCTGGATTTCAACCCACTCTTTCAGGCGATCCGCATCCGTATCAATCGCGATAACCTGGTAATTCTCCAGCAGAAAGTGAAGACTTATTTTTCCACCAATACCGCGGATCCCACCGGTCACAAGCGCAACTTTACCCATCATCATTTCCTCACGTTAAATAACATTTTTAATAGCGGCGTTATTCTATTTCGACGGTGACGGCGATACCCATGCCACCGCCGATGCACAGCGTTGCCAGACCTTTTTTGCTTTTTCTGCGCTGCATTTCATGGAGCAAAGAGACGAAAATTCGCGTGCCTGATGCACCGATAGGGTGGCCGAGCGCAATCGCGCCGCCATTGACATTCACTCTGGAGAGATCCCAACCCATTTCCCGGTTAACGGCGATGGCCTGAGCGGCAAAGGCTTCATTAGCTTCGATAAGATCCAGCTCATCAACCTGCCAGTTCGACCTGGCGAGCGCATGACGAGACGCTGTGATGGGGCCGGTTCCCATTATTTCTGGCAAGACGCCTGAAGTACTGAACGCCACGATCCTGGCCAGCGGAGCGATCCCCAACTCACGCGCTTTTTTCGCCGTAGCCAGGATCACCATTGCCGCACCATCGTTAACGCCTGAGGCATTGCCGGCGGTGACGGTGCCGTCGGCTTTAAAGGCTGGCCGGAGTTTGGCTAAGCCTTCACGCGATGTTTGCGGACGGGGAAATTCATCGGTATCAAACAGGACGGGCTCTTTACGAGGTCGGGTGATGTCAACCGGAACAATTTCGCTGGCGAAACGGTGCGTTTCTAACGTGATCGCCGCTTTGTGTTGTGACGCAAGGGCGAAAGCATCCTGTTCTTCACGTGTGATCGCATATTTTTCGGCCACATTCTCGGCAGTGATGCCCATGTGATAATCATGAAAAGCATCCCAGAGGCCATCTTTCACCATGCTGTCCAGCATTGGCCAGTTACCCATTTTCATGCCGCTGCGTGAATGGGGTAAAACATGCGGTGCCTGGCTCATACTTTCTTGCCCTCCGGCAATAATTAATTCGGCATCACCACATTTCAGCGCCTGCCATGCCAGTTGCAGCGCTTTTAACCCCGAACCACACACTTTATTAATTGTCAGCGCCGGAACATCGGTTGGAATACCTGCCTGAATTAATGTTTGGCGCGCCGGATTTTGTCCACTTCCTGCGGTAAGAACCTGACCGATAATAACTTCATCGATCTCTTTTGCTGCAATTCCCATTTTTTCCAGAAGCGCTTTAATCACCGTGGCGCCTAATTGAGGCGCGCTAATTTCTGCAAGCGATCCATTAAGCACGCCGATGGCAGTTCTTGCACAATCAAGAACGACAATATCCGTGTCCTTCATTTGTATTACCTTTTGATTTAAATGATTCAACTATTAATGCCCAGAGAACTTTCTGCAGTATTGATATGCGTCAATACTTAAAAGTTGTTAAAAATGGCTTTAGAATTAAAACGCTCCTTATTTTTTCGTAATTAACCTTATTTTCTGACTTTGTCTGTTTGTTTTTTCATTCATCATCGCTCAATTGGTAATGATCTTTTTCTTAACTTTTAATAAGGATTGCATGTAGATCTTTCTTGACGGTGTGGGAAGCATCTTATTGGTAACACAATTTTTTCTCTACTCACCGCCATGAGGCCGGCTCCGCATTTCGATTTTGTCTTAAGTAAAAAAACTAATTTAAGAATTTATTTATAAATGCGCTGTATCTGAAAAAAATAAATATAAAGTTACTCTTATAGCTAATGAGAACTCGATGGGGGTTGACGGAATTGGGAAAAGCAGGTGTATATGGATGCAATTAGTTGTTTCTCTAAATGCTTCCGTTAAACGCTTTCAAAATATATCTGAAAAGGACGTGTGCTTTATGGTTAATTCAATCCACAATTTGCATATTGGTCAGTGTGCAGAGTTTAAAAAAACATTGACGGATAATGACGTCGCAGATTTTGCATTGGCATCAGGCGATACCAACCCCGTTCATCTGGATGAGAGTGCCGGGCGGGAAAGTATATTCGGGCAACGCGTAGTTCATGGTATTTTGGTAAGTGGACTTATCTCTGCGGTCATTGCTAATAAATTACCCGGCAACGGTTCTATTTATCTCGGACAAGACCTCAAATTTATTAAGCCAACATTTATTGGCGATACGATTACGGCGACGGCGGAAGTTATCGCGATTAATTGTGAAAAAAACCGGGTGCGGCTCAAAACCACGTGCACCAATCAGCATGGGGATCAGGTTATTGTCGGTGAAGCCGTCGTTTTGCCGCCGCTGGAAAAAGCGCTGGCTGAGGAGGTGAACTGATGGAGCTTATTATTCAAGGCAATGTGGCTAAGAACTGCCATCCTGAAGGTTTACGCTTGGGCATTGATAAACAAATTAACTATGTGGAATCGCATGGGGAAATCTATGGTTCGCGCAAGGTGTTGGTGATTGGTGCCTCTTCCGGATATGGGCTGGCCTCACGCATCGCGGTGGCCTTTGGTGGCGGTGCCGATACGATTGGCGTTTCATTTGAAAAAAGTCCGGGTGAAAAAGGTATGGGCAGCGCCGGATGGTATAACAATATTTTTTTTCGTCGCCGGGCACATGAGAAAGGGCTTATCGCGAAAAATTTTATCGCGGATGCTTTTTCCGATACGACCCGCAACGACGTGATTGCGTACATCAAGCAGGAGTTTGGCGGCAGCATTGATCTGCTTGTCTATTCGGTTGCCTCTGGCGTGCGTATTTGCCCGGATGGCACGCGCTATACCTCAACGCTTGGCGTGCGCGGGCAAGCTTTTTCCGGCCCGGGTTTTGACCTGGAAACCCGCAAGATGGTGAACCAGACGCTGGAACCGGTGACCGAACGACAACTTGCCGATACGGTAAAAGTCATGGGCGGGGAAGACTGGCAACGCTGGATTGATATGTTATCGGCTGCTGGTGTGCTGGCTGAGGGGTTCAAAACGGTGGCGTACTCTTATACTGGCCCGAAATCAACGTGGCCGCTCTATAAAGAGGGCGCGTTAGGCGCGGCGAAAGCCCATCTGCACGCAACAGCCGATCATCTTGACGCACAGCTCCAGCGCATTAATGGTCATGCCTATGCGGTGGTCTGCAAAGCGCTGGTGACCAAAGCCAGCGCGTTTATCCCTATGTTTCCGTTATATATTACGTTGTTGTACAAGGTAATGAAGCAGAAGCGGTTGCATGAAACCTGCATTGAGCAGATGCACAGACTGATGCTGAACCACCTTTACCCGCCAATGGGCAACGTCATCACGGATGACGAGCGGCGGATCCGCCTTGATGATTTCGAGCTGCGCCCCGATGTCCAGCAAGCAGTGGAGTTGCTAAGAAAACGGGTCACCACCGAAAACTTTAAAACCATTGGCGACTTTGCCGGGTATCTCACCGAATTTTACGCGCTGAATGGTTTCTCAATGCCGGACGTGGATTACTCCTCTGAGCTGGATCTGCGTCAACTGGTAAAAGAGTACAGCCATGCATAAGCATGTCTGATATGACAAATGCGCCAGTCCATCGGCGCATTTGTTGATGAAAATCGCGGTCGACTATGGCTTCTGTACGATCTTTATTTCACGACAGGCAGGTCGGAATAGCGTGTTGTATAGGCGGGGGAAAGCATTTCGCGTTTCATCGCCCAGTTTTTTTCAATTCCTTGTCCTGCAAACCAGACGCTTCCTTTTCCTGAGGTATTTAAACGATCAATGGTTTCCATCAGCACCGCGCTGTTCGCGTGGGGGCGGTTTTCATCAAATAGATTGAGCTGGGCAACGCCGCTGCTGAAAAAATCTGAAAGCATCACGCCAGCCTTCATATAGCGATGTCCCTCCCGCCATATCTGCTCCAGCGAGCTTGTCGCTGCACGTATAATGTCGCGCGTATCATTGGTCGGCGTCATCAACGTCACGGATGCCTGGTTTCCGTAGTAAATACGATTATCCGCATGTGGGCTGGTACGAATAAAGACGCTGATGAATCGGCAGAATTGATGTTCAGCGCGTAATTTCTCTGCCGCGCGTTCAGCATAGGCGCATATTGCCTGATGCATATCTGAATACTGAGTAATTCGCTTGCCAAAAGAGCGGCTACAAATAATTTGCTGCTTGGTTGGTGGAAACTCATCAAATGCCAGGCATGATTCGCCGCGCAGTTCCCGCACGGTACGTTCCAGCACAACATTGAAGTGTTTACGAATAACCCAGGTTGAGCTGTCGGCAAGTTGCAGCGCGTTTTCAATGCCCATTAACGCCAGCTTTTTACTAATGCGGCGTCCTACGCCCCAGACCTCATGTATCGGCACGTGAAACAGTAACTTACGTTGCCTCTCTCTGGAGGACATATCCACAACACCACCGGCGCTGGCCCATCTTTTGGCGGCGTAATTGGCCACCTTGGCGAGGGTTTTCGTTGGTGCAATGCCAACGCCCGTTGTCAGCCCGATATTTTTCAAGATCTGATTACGGATCTGGTGGCCGAATGCCTCAAGTGCAATACAGTTTGATACGCCAGACAGATTGATAAAAGCCTCATCAATGGAATAAAGCTCGACGGAAGGGGTTATTTCAGAGAGTGTCGACATAACCCGATTGCTGAGGTCGGCATACAGCGCATAATTTGAGCTAAATACCGTAACGTTCTGACGATGAAGCTCATCTTTGATCTTGAAATAAGGCGCAGCCATATCTATGCCGAGATTTTTTGCCTCACGCGATCGCGAAATAATGCATCCATCATTGTTGGATACAACAACGACAGGTTTCCCCTGGAGATCCGGGCGAAACAGCGTCTCACAGGAGGCGTAGAAGTTATTCACATCAACAAGCGCGAACATGTCGGTTTGATTTCAACGTAAATGTCACGACGCCGAAGATCTGCAACTCTTCCTCAGCCTGGAAAATAATCGGCGCATACTGAACATTATGCGGAATGAGCTGGAGAACAGGGCGGGTCCGTAACTCCTTCACTGTGAATTCCCCGGCAACCGCTGCAACAACGATGTCACCGTGCCCGGCGCTCAATGAGCGATCGACCACCAGCAAATCACCATCGCTAATCCCTGCACCGATCATCGAATCCCCGCTGACCCTGACAAAGTAAGTCGCGCTAGGGTGTTTTACGACCAGTTTGTTTAAATCAAGTTGCTCCTCGACATAATCCTGCGCCGGGCTTGGGAACCCACAGGGAACGCGCTCAGTAAAGAGCGGAAGGGGAACGATGTGATCACTCTCGGTGGAAGGGATGAAGCGCATGATGATGAACTCGGTTAACTGTATTTATATACAGTATTGCTAAATTCAGTCGCTGATCAAGAGGCGCTGCGGGCCACATTCAGGAAATCTTTGAAGTAGCAAAGAATTTAGCTAAAAAGTCTCGCCAAAAGCTGGTACCTGAAAGCGGGTGAAAATAGACTGTTCTCCGTAGGGAAAATCTCATTTATGCCTGATGCAAGTGCATTGAAGCCGTTCTCTTACCGCGAGCCACTGCGTGTCGGTTTGTGAGTGCAAGCGAATAATCGGGTCTTTGCGCATATAAGTGCCGCAAACATTTAAACGTGAACGCCTGGCGATGCGAGATACAGGCGCAACCCAAACAGATAATAAATACACACAGGAATGAGTCATGATCAAAAAAATAACCTACGCATCGGCCATGCTGCTTGCGGCCTGCACCAGCTTTAACGCGAGTGCAGCACCTAAAACCGCAGCAAATAAATGTCCGGCAGCGATGGACGTGGATAGTGTTGAAATTCGCGATAGTCAGCAGCTTATGATCCTGACGAAAACGGCATTAGAAAACTATGAAATGGCGGTAGCCAAAGACGCTAAGTGCGTATCAATTTATCGTGATACATATCGGGCTAAATATCTCCCTGAACTCAAGAAACTGGATGCCAGTACGTCGGAACCTGTCGTCAAATTAAAAAGCGCGCCATTGCTGGCTGCTTTTGAAAATGTTATGCAGCCTGGCGTAGATATAAAGGAAACGGATAGCAGGGTTAATGCCTACTATGAGCTCGCAAATGCCTACCTTGAGACAGCGATGCCGGGTAAATGGAAAGTATCAGAAGATAGCGACGAAATGCGGGGCGAAAAAACGTATCTGTATACGCTGGAGTCTGAGGATGTCGCAAAGCTTTCGTCTCCCTATAAACAAGCAAAGGCGACGATTCTGGTGATGCAGAAGGAGAAAGCAGGCGTGATTAGCGACCCGAAAATTATGTATTACGTTTCAGAGGGTCAATTAACTCTCCCTGTAGAAGGCGGTGAAATCGCGGCGAAATATGACGACGATGGAATCAGTCGCTATGACGGTACGATATGCAGTGATGACAATCGTGCTTTCTGCCCTGATCTGACTATTTACCAGCTGTTTGCTTATCTGGATGTGCGCAGTAGCCACAAGGCTATCATTGAGTTGCCGTTCTATATTGATGGCCCTTATCAATATCATTTTAAAACCACTGGCTTAATAACCCGGCGTACAACACCGGATTACTTGCTGCCAAAAAATACAGGGAAATAGCACAGCATCATAAGTTC
The DNA here is from genome assembly GCF_042788095.1 of Kosakonia sp. YIM B13571. NCBI lineage: Bacteria > Pseudomonadati > Pseudomonadota > Gammaproteobacteria > Enterobacterales > Enterobacteriaceae > Kosakonia > Kosakonia sp. YIM B13571. The sequence continues at coordinate 235,123 of NZ_JBHZPL010000002.1, forward strand.
AGTCATGTGGGGGTTACTATTTTTCGCGTATTGAGGAGATGCTTAGATGTTAAATATTGCCAGAAGCACCGGTAATACCACTACCGGTGTGCATATGCTACAACGCTTTAAAAATGGTTACCGCATTCGTTGCAATCGCGAGACGTTAAGGCGATTCACTTCCATCGATGTTAAGCCGGAATATCAGCATCTGTTTGGCGCAGATGGCGAGGGTATATACCATTCGGCCACCTTTCCAACTATTGCTGAAGGCGCGCAAGCCCTGTGCAGCTTCATCCAGACGGTTTGCGGCCTGGAGTGTCACTGGAAACCGTAACGGTTTTGAGGATTAGCTGTTTGTCTTATATAGCCAGCCCTGAAAGTACCCACTCCAGTGCAAGTCTCCTATGATCTCTGTGTAGCCTGACGGGCTGCACACCATCCCCAGGAGATTCCTATGAGCACATCTTTATTCAGCAAAACCCCGACGGCCACGGTTCTCGACAACCGTGGCCTGACCGTGCGTGAATTCTCGTATCATCGCCATCCCGACTCGCCGGACACCACCCGTGAGCGTATTACCCACCACCAGTACAATGTCCGTGGTTTCCTGCTGCAGAGCGCTGACCCGCGCCTGCACGATACTGGCCTTGCAAACTTCAGCTACCTGACTGGCCTGACCGGAAACGTCCTGCGTGTACAGGGCGTTGATAACGGAACGTCCGTGGCGCTGAACGATGCTGCGGGTCGACCGTTTATAACAGTCAGCAATATTGACACCGCTGACGATGGTACAGAGAACAGAAACCAGGCCGTAACCCGCACCTGGCAGTACGAGGACGCTTCGTTGCCTGGCCGCCCGATAAGTATCACCGAGCAGGTCAACAGCGAAGCTGCCCGCATTGCAGAGCGCTTTGTCTATGCCGGTAACAGCGATGCAGAGAAGGCGCAGAACCTTGCCGGACTGCGTGTTAGCTATTATGACACCGCAGGTCTGATACAGCAGGACAGCGTTGCTCTGACGGGCGTGCTTCTCTCTGTTACCCGCCGTCTGCTGAAAGATGTGGACGACCCGAACACGGAGGTCAACTGGCAAGGGCAGGATGCTTCCGCATGGAACGACTTGCTGGAGGCGGAAACCTATATCACTCTGACAACCTCCGATGCCACCGGGGCAGTTTTGTCGACCACCGATGCAGTGGGTCACCAGCAACGTATGGCGTACGATGTGGCTGGAATGATGTCCTGCAGTTGGCTGACAGTGAAAGGCGGCACAGAGCAAATTATCGTGAGGTCTCTGACGTACTCCGCGGCGGGTCAAAAGTTGCGTGAGGAACATGGTAACGGCGTGGTGACGACATACCTTTATGAACCGGAGACACAGCGCCTGGCTGGAATAAAAACGGCGCGCCCGGAGGGACACGTTTCCGGTGCGAAAGTGTTGCAGGATCTGCGTTATGAATATGATCCCGTGGGCAACGTGCTCAGCATCAGCAACGATGCGGAAGAGACCCGTTTCTGGCGCAATCAGAAAGTCGTGCCTGAAAATACCTACAGCTACGATAGCCTGTATCAGCTGATTAGCGCCACCGGACGCGAGATGGCAAATGCCGATCAGCAGGGCAGCAACTTACCGTCCTTCATTGTTCCCCTTCCGACAGACAGCTCAGCATATACCCGTTTTATCCGTACCTATCGCTATGATAATGGCGGTAATCTGACGCAAATACGCCACAGCGCACCCGCGACGAACCACAATTACACAACCGATATTACCGTCAGCGATCACAGTAACCGGGGAGTATTAAGCACCCTGACCACTACTCCGTCTGATGTGGATGCCTTGTTCACGGCTGGTGGACAACAAAAACAGCTGCTGGCGGGGCAGCCCCTGATCTGGACGTCGCGTAACGAGTTGCAGAAGGTGAGCCCGGTGACGCGTGACGACAGCGCAGACGACCAGGAAAGCTACCGCTATGACGGCGGCAGCCAGCGGATCCTGAAAATCAGCATGCAAAAGACCAGCGGCAGTACGCAGATGCAGCGAGTGGTTTACCTGCCGGGGCTGGAGCTGCGAAGTACCACAAACGGCGATGCAGAAGAAAGCCTGCAGGTGATTATCGTCGGCGAAGCCGGACGGGCGCAGGTGCGTGTGCTGCACTGGGAGAGCGGCAAACCCGCAGACATCGCGAACGACCAGACACGCTACAGCTACGATAACCTGGTCGGCAGCAGCCAGCTTGAGCTGAGCGGAGAGGGCGAAATCATCAGCATGGAAGAGTTCTATCCGTACGGTGGAACGGCTCTCCTGACGGCGCGCAGCCAGGCCGAAGTAAATTACAAAACCATTAGGTACTCCGGCAAAGAGCGTGACGCAACCGGGCTGTATTACTATGGGTTTCGCTACTACCAGCCGTGGGCGGGGCGGTGGCTATCCAGTGACCGGGCAGGAACGCTTGATGGGCTAAATCTCTACAGAATGGTCAGGAATAATCCTGTAACACTGAGTGATAAAGACGGATTAATGCCGACGAAAGCGCTGGATGGCGAAGAGCAAGGATCCAGCCCGTCAGCGTCCATGTCTGGCGATACGGGGATAAAGAACAGTAAAAGAAACGACAGACGACGCAGAGTATTTAGCCCTGAAGAAATGAGCCAGGCGCTGGAAGCACTGCGCTTAAATCCCTCTGAGAAGAGTGAACCCACACCGCTCATCGCTTCTCCGGTGGAAGAGATCGCTGCGGATATTTCGGCAATTTCGACGAGTGAAGCGCTGACTCAGGCAGATGACGTAACGGAAAGTAGCCTGACAGCAATGGCCAGCAATACCCGCCGTAAAAGAGTGCGTAGAGTCTTTACCGAAGAGCAAAAAAAGGAAGCAATAGAAAAAATTAAACATAGCGATTTTAAAGAACCTGCTGACGTCGCCCAGGAGGCGCATATAAAAAGTGCGGCGGCACTTCATTCCGTGTCGGACAATATGCTCAACGCTGTTGATGAGGCCGCCGATATCGCGCCGAAGAAACCAGAGATGATTCTATTGGAGGGGATAGAAATGCCATTAGCCAGTGCCGAGGCAATGGCGACGAATTTTTTAAAAAATACGGTAAAAAGAAAAGTGAAAAATGATAAAGGATGGAATCTCAAACTTTCCCTTGAAAATATAGGCAGAGCCGCGCTGGTGGGGCATGAAAACGATGTGAGAGGTTTTATTGATTTCTCACAGCAAATTGCCAAAAAAATTAATGCCAGCACGATCTCAGAGCGTGAATTTATTGATGAGGTAAAACTTTATATGCAGCGATATAAAGCGCCAATCAGTTCGCAATTATTACATTAAATAGGGGCATCGCGCCTGAGTTGGGGGCTGTTCGGCGAATCCGTTTTTACGCCTGGGCGTAAGTCAGGGGGCCTGTTTTTTTCTCTTCCACGGTTAGGTTTTCCGTGTTTTATCCCTCAGCCAGTCGCTTTCTGGCTGAGGGGTAGCGGACACAAGGTTATGGAAACAGATCAGGCGCTCGCCGGAACCCTGAAAACACTCACCAAATCTTTCATTACTCTGGCTTGCTCGTTGAGCATTTCAGACGCGGCAACCGACTCTTCAACCAGCGCCGCATTTTGCTGGGTAGTGGTATCAATCTGACCGATCGCAATGTTGATTTGCTGTACGCCATCACTCTGTTCGAGGCTCGCTTGCTCGATCTCTTTCAGAATGCTGGAGACGTTATCCACGTTCTCGACCATTTCGTCCATTTTACCGTTCACCTGACGCACCATTTCCAGACCGCGCACGCTCTGCTGCGTCGAGTTTTCAATCAGCGCACGAATATCTTTCGACGAGTTCGCCGTTTTCTGCGCCAGATTGCGAACTTCCTGTGCCACCACGGCAAACCCTTTGCCGTGTTCACCCGCGCGTGCCGCTTCAACCGCGGCGTTAAGCGCCAGGATATTGGTCTGGAAGGCGATAGAGTCAATCAAATTAATGATGTCAGACATTTTGTCCGCCGAGCTGCTGATATTGTGGATTTCCTGGGTCAGCGAGGTCATTAATTTACCGTTATCTTTCGCCGCATCACTTGCTCTTGCAGAAAGCTGCGACGCATTTGCCGTATTATCACCCGTATTCTTAACCGTTGAAGAGATTTGCTCCATGGAGGCAGCGGTTTGCTCAATGGAACTGGCTTGCTCTTCCGTTCGGGCAGATAAATCGCGCGTTCCGGCCATGATCTGCGATGCGCCAGTAGCGATATTTTCCGCGCCGCTGCGGATCTCCAGCACAATTTTTTTCAGCTCTTCCTGCATGTGGCCGATTGCGCCTGTCAGTAGCCCCGTTTCGTCTTTTGAGGTGACTTTTATCTCGGTACCCAGATCGCCTTTCGCAATTCTGATTGCCGCATCAACGGCATGCTTGATAGGGCCAACAATGGCGCGTGAAATAATGATTGCCATGATAATGCCGAATATAAAACAGATCAGAGTAATAGAGATCATCACCATTCTGCTCAGGTTGTAATCATGCAAAAAATCGCTATATGACGTTTGCATTTCATCCCGTTGCAGGCTGATAAAATTATTAATCTTCTCTATATACTGGCTTTCATAATTACGTGTATTAATTGAATATTCCGTGATGGCTGCATCAGGGTTGGTTTGAATATTGCCAATGACTTTGCTGCGAGACTGAATATACAGGCTGCGCGCGGCGGTGATTTTTTCTAACAGAGCCTGAGACGCTTTATCATCGGCTTGTTGATTCAGTTGCTTATACAGTTCGCTTATTTGTTGAGACTTGGCTGCAAGGTCTGTAATCAACTGTGCCTTTTTAGCTGCATCTTTTTCAATGATCGCATTAAGAAACAGCGTCGTTGAGCCATTAACATCGCGGATTAAATTATTACCCAGCGCGGTGGTAGGGTAATCTTCGGTGACGATCTTGGATATTTTATTCTTCGCTTCATCAAGCCGGTAAATCGCGTTTCCGGCAATAAAAAGTAATAACAATAATAATATCCCGAAAGATAGCATTATCTTATTTCTGATACTTATACCATTTGGCTTGCTAATCGTTGTTGTATTTTCCATGGTCTTTCCTTAGTGAATTTTATCTGCATGCCTGGCCGCTATAGCGGTCGGCATCTACGTTTTATCGGCCATGAGAATGTATAGATTAGTGATCGATCGTTAAAATCTTAATAAAAATGAAAATAGATAGTTTATATCTATCAATTGTTGTGTGATCGATCGTTGATATATTGTATAAATTTGATGCAACAATTTTTTTGAAAGAAAGTGAAATTGTTAACGTAAATTAAAGAAAGATCATGGAGAGCAGGAATAGCGTAAATGAAATGTATGGTGGCAATAGAACGTAACGCACCGATCTATAGAGGAATATTTATTGCTTAAAACAAATAATCACCTAATTAAATACTTCAGAATTATTGCATAAGAAATGCATCAAACCAGACAGATATCGCCGTTTTTTGTATGCCGCACAGTGTCCTGTGTTCAGCGCGGCATTCATTTTGGCTACTGCAGCAGCATTTTTACGGTCAGTTGCTGATACAGGTCAGATAAGCCGCCAGGTAAACGACACCGCAGGCAACCCCTATTTAATCGTTTTTGCCCATGGGCCCCCGCACCTTTTAGAAAGTATACGTAATGGCAATCACCGCCGAGCTTTCGTTACGACGCAGTACAATTGGGCTGTCTGCCGCGTGATCGTCCAGCCAGGTGTAATTGGCGCTCAACAATGTTCCCCAGTGGGCATCAAATTGATGGCTCCACGTCAGGCTATTATCGATCCCGTAAAATCCCTGGTCTGCGTGGTAGCGCGCATAGCCGGAACGCAGGCTTTGCTTTTGGCTGACACCGTAAAACGTATTCATATATCGGCTATCGCCAAACAGCGCGGCAGACTGAAAAGCCAGCGTATCGCGGGTGGTTTGCACCGGCAGCAAGGTGAGCGACACTTGATACTGCACACCCTGGCTGTCGGTAAGTGGCAGGGTGGCTTTGCTTTCCAGTGTCAGCCAGTCCGTGGCTTGCCAGCCAACCGCCAGCGCGGTATTCATCGTGGCATCAATATTGCCCATGCCTTTTAAGTTTTCGGCACCGTCCCGCCAGCCAGAATCACGATCGGCGCGGCCTAACGCATAGCCCAACGTATGTTCCAGATAAATACCATTGTCGGTTTGCAGGTCATAACCCAGCCCTTTTTGCGAATCAAAAAAGAGCGCATTATCGCGGGCCTGAATCAGCGGAACCACCTGCACTCGTTGCTTGTCTGAACCGCTGTAGCGCGGGGCATATTGCCCGCCAATACCCACTGTCACCCCGTTTTGCACGGCAGGGGTGTCGTCGGCCCTGGCCGTGGAGGCAAACAGGGCCAGCAGTGGACAGGCGCTATACAACACGGTTTTTCTCATTATCATCATCACATCTCGCTGGGTGGAGTAGTATGCTGCGGCGAAGGTTCGCCATGTCCTGACAAGGAATATAGACAGGTCATATCAATAAACGGTCAGGGAATTATTAAGAAATGGTCAAGGTAAGCAAATGATATCCCGTAGAGTGCTTGTGATTGAAGATGATGCCGACGCGGCCAGCGTACTGGAAGCCTATCTGCGACGTGAAAACTATAACGTATCGCTGGCCGGAGATGGTCTGACTGGGCTGGAAATGGCGCAGCGCTGGAAACCCGATCTGATCTTACTGGATATCATGTTGCCGGGCATGAATGGCACCGAGGTGCTGGCGGCGCTACGACGCATTAATGATGTGCCGGTGATCATGGTCACCGCCATGGGGGATACCTCTGAGCGCATAGGGGCATTGCGATACGGAGCCGATGATTATGTGGTGAAACCGTATCACCCTGGCGAAGTGGTGGCGCGTGTGCAGGCGGTGCTGCGGCGCAGCAAACGAACGGCTGTGCAAGAAGAGGTGCTCCGCTGGCAAACGCTGGAGGTGGATACCGTCACCATCACGGCAACGGTAACGCAGGCTGAAAACGGTGTGCGCAGCCTGGAACTGACGCCAACCGAGTTTTCTATTCTGATAACACTGATGCGCCATCCGACCTTGCCGTTTTCCCGCCAGCACTTGCTGGAGCACTGTTTGCCGGAGAGCGAAGCGCTGGAGCGCGTGGTCGATACGCACGTCTATAACTTGCGCAAAAAGCTGGAAAACGCGGGCGTTACGGGCGTTTTAGCGAATGTGCGCGGTATTGGGTACAGGTTCCGCCAACCATGAAAAATCCTGCTCATCAATCGCTGTGGCGCTGGATTTGTGCGCGCATCATCGCGCTGGCTATCGGCGCTGTCATTGTCATTGCCCTGTGTATGTGGCTGCGTTGTGCCGTGCAAAACTACTGGGTTTTGCATGATATGCCGTCTGCGGTGAAGGCGGAGTACCTTGCCCTGCTTGACAATCCGCAGGCGAACCCGGTGCGTTTCCATGAGATCGTTGATAAATGGTGGGGGATAAGCTATTCGAAGCCGTCCATCGCCTCGGCCGACTGGATCATGGTTGGCGTGCTGGTACTGGTGATGATCCCCTTTATTGTGATTATGGGGCTACGTTACGCCCGGCCACTCTCTTTACAGTTCAGCCATTTGCGTGAGGCGGCCGATGAAGTGACGCAAGGCGAATTTGGTCGCCAGGCGGATCTGGTAAAAGACGCACCCGCCGAAGTGGTGCGTTTTGTCAGCGATTTTAACGACATGACCCGCCAGCTGGCGCGATACGACCGGGAGTTGCGCGCGTCGCACGTTGCGATGGCACATGAGCTGCGCTCACCGCTTACGGCCGCTATTGGTCGTTTGCAAGGGATGCTTGATGGCGTCTTCGAACCCAGCCAGCAACAACTGGGGATGGTAATGAAACAGCTGCAACACCTGAGCCGCCTTACGGATGAACTGCATCTGCTCTCGCTGGCTGATGCTGGTCAACTGACGCTTAATCTTCAACCTGTGTCTCTGGAAGATCTGTTAGCCGAGCAGGTCACCTGGATGAAACCGCAAGCTGATGCCGCAGGAATTACCATGGCGGTGACCTCCCGTTCATCTTCGCTGTTTACCGGCGATGCGTTCCGGCTGGGGCAGGTCTTTACCGTGCTGATGGAAAATGCGCTGCGCTATGGCCGGCGGGGCGGTCAGCTTGCGATCCATCTCAGTAAGCAGGGTAACGCGTGGCAGATCGATTTTGAGGATGACGGACCGGGCGTGGAAAACGATTTTCTACCGATCATGTTCGATCGCTTTACCCGCGCGGAAACCTCACGCGCCAGGCATTCCGGCGGCAGCGGGCTGGGGCTTTCTATCGCACGGGCGATATGTGTTGCTCACGGCGGCAGTATCAGCGCGTCGCTCCCCGAAAAAGGCGGGTTGCGAATCAGTATCACGCTTCCTGTGGACGGCCGCGGCGAAAAAAAATTGCACTCTTGATGAATTCTTGACGAAACGTGGAGTGATTCTCGACGCACGCCACGTTAAATGGCGCCATTACCGATCCGGAGTGGCGTTATGTCAGAACAATTCACCGATTATTTTCGTCAGAGCCTGCACCATCTTTTTAATACGGCTCGCGCTTTATCCTTCCTCGCTCTGCTTCCGTTGCTGGTTATGGCGGCGATCATTTTGTTGTTGACGGGGTGCGGCGAAAAAAAAACAGACAACGCCGCGCCGCCCAGACCTGTACGTTATCAGGTTGCCGCGGCGGCTTCGGCAAACCCGGGGACAGTACGAACCGGCGAGATCCGCGCTCATGATGAAACGGTGCTGGCTTTTCGGCTGGATGGCCGCATAGTCAGCCGGCAGGTGGATATCGGGGCGCGCGTACATGCCGGGCAGGTGCTCGCCACGCTGGAAAGTGAGACTGGCAAGAACCAACTGGCCAGCGCCACCGCCGATATGGAAAGCGCCCGCGCCGCTGAACAGCTTGCCGCGCTGAATCTGAACCGGATGCAGAAACTGATGCCCTCTGGCGCGATTGCCCGCACGCAGCTTGATAGTGCGCGTGCCGACTGGCAGTCAGCCGCATCGCGTCTTAAAAGCAGCGCTGCGGCGGTACGCAATGCGCAGGATAATCTGGCCTGGACACAACTGACCGCGCCTGCCGATGGGGTTATCACCCGCGTTAGCGCCTCGGCGGGGCAAGTGGTCAGCGCCGGGGAAAGCATCTTCACGCTGGCGACCAGCGACGCGCGCGATGTGGTTTTTGCTATCGCCGATCCACAATTACTGCCCGCACAGGCAACAAAAACGCCGCCATTTTCGGTCACGCTGCTGTCCGACCCAACGCAGAAAACCACCGGTATATTGCGGGATATCAGCCCGCAGGCCGATCCGCAAACGCGTACATGGCAGGTCAGGGTAACGCTGCAGGCCCCTCCGGCGGCGATGGCGCTGGGAGCCAGCGCCACCGTTAACATGCCGGTATCAATGTCGCCCGGTTTTGTCGTGCCTGCCTCGGCGTTGAGCCGCGTCGGTGATCAGCCGGCGGTCTTTGTTATCGACAAACAGTCGCAGGCGCAGATTCGTACGGTCACGCTTGCGGGCTACACGGCATCTTCTGCGGTGATTGCAAGCGGCATCAGTGCCGGTGACAGGGTCATCACTGCGGGCGTAAGTAAACTGCGCGCCGGTGAAAAAGTGATCCCAGGAGAGCTGCAGCCATGAGCTCTGTTGAAACCAAATCGCGCTTTAACCTCTCGGCCTGGGCGCTTGAACACCAGCAACTGGTGAGCTTTTTTATGATGCTGATTATCGCCACCGGCATCCTCTGTTATGAAAACCTGCCGCGCAATGAAGATCCGGCGTTTACCATCAAAACGGCGGTTGTTTCCGCGCAGTGGCCAGGTGCGACGGTTGCCGACACTACCCGGCTGGTCACCGATGTGCTGGAGAAAAAACTGCAGGAGATCCCGTGGCTGGATTACATCGAAAGCGAAAGCCGGGCGGGCAGCGCCGTTATCTATGTGAATCTGCGAGATGACACCCCGCCACGGCAAGTGCCGGACATCTGGTATCAGGTGCGCAAAAAGATGCAGGACATTGCGCCTTCACTGCCGCAGGGCGTGCAAGGACCCGCAGTGAATGATGAATTTGATGATACGTTCGGCACGATTTATGGCTTCACGGCGGATGGCTACACTGCGCGTGAACTGCGCGATCGGGTAGAAGAGATTCGCCGCGACCTGATGTCAGTGCACGATATCGGCAAAATTACCCTGCTGGGTGAACAGCAAGAACAGATTGTCATTGCTTTTTCTCCCCGGCAACTGGCCGGAATGGGGCTCGATATCCAGCAGATGAGTGATGCGCTCAGTGCGCAAAATGCCGTCGAGCCAGCCGGTATTATTCGTACCGGGCAGGATAACGTTGCGCTGCGGGTCAGCGGCGCGCTGACCACGGAAGAGAGCCTGCGGGCGGTGACTTTGCATATTAACGATCGCTATATCCCTTTAAGCGATATTGCCACCGTGAGCCGCCAGCTTGCCGAGCCGCCAGCGCCGGTGTTTCGTGTCAACGGTCAGCCCGCGATTGGGCTGGCAATTTCAATGGCATCCACGGGCAATATGCTGCGTTTCGGCCAGGTGCTGAACACCAGAATGGCGGAGTTTAAAGCACAACTGCCGCATGGCATTGAGATGACAAAAGTTGCCGATCAGTCTGTTGTCGTGAGCGATGCAGTTAGCGGCTTTGTCCGGGTGCTTGTCGAAGCGGTACTGATTGTCCTTGCCGTTTCTTTTGTCTCGCTGGGAATGCGGGCTGGGCTGGTGGTGGCCGCCGCCATACCGCTGGTGCTGGCGATGACCTTCGCGGGAATGATGCTGGCCGGCATTGGCTTACAACGTATTTCACTGGGCGCACTGATCATTGCGCTTGGCCTGCTGGTCGATGACGCGATGATTACCGTAGAGACCATGGTCGCCAGGCTGGAAGCCGGTGAATCGCGCAAAAGTGCCGCCACCTATGCTTTTAAAACCACCGCGTTTCCGATGCTCACCGGGACGCTGGTGATGATCGCCGGTTTCATTCCCGTCGGCTTTGCCGCGTCCAGCGCTGGCGAATACTGTTTTTCGCTGTTTGCCGTGGTGCTGATAGCGCTACTTTGCTCGTGGGTGGTGGCAATCCTGTTCTCGCCATTGACTGGCGCCTGGCTGCTTCCCGCCAGAATAGAAGGGCACAACAAAGGCAGCGGACGCGTGGCGCGTGCGTATCAGGCTCTGTTGGCACGTGTGCTGCGCCACCGTTTGTTGACCATTGGCATCGCCTTGGCGGCGCTGGCGCTGGCGAGCGAGGGCGCTACCAGAATGCAGGGGGAGTTTTTCCCGGCCTCGGATCGCCCCGAATTGCTGGTCAGCCTGTCGCTGCCCGCCAATACCGCGCAGTCGGAAACGGAAAGGCAAGTCGAGCGGCTGGAAAAAGTGTTGAACGGTAACAAGGATATTGATCACTACACGACCTATGTCGGCTCCGGCGCAATACGTTTTTATCTGCCGATGGATGTTTTGCGGGACAATGAAAACACGGCGCAACTGGTTGTCGTGGCAAAAGATCTGGCGGCGCGCGATCGCCTGCGCCAGCAACTGAATAGTGTGTTGGCAAGCCAGTTCGCCGACCTGACAACGCGCGTTTCGCCGCTGGAGTTAGGGCCGCCGGTGGGGTGGCCAGTGAAATACCGGGTGAGCGGGCCAGATTATGCGCAGGTACAACAACTCGCGCGCCGCCTGGCGGCAAAAATTGGCGCATCTTCGCTTACCCGCGAAGTGAATTTGACCGCCGGTGAGCCGGAAAGAACCATCACCCTGCAGGTAAACCAGACTGCGGCACGGGCGGCTGGCGTTTCATCGCAGAGCATTGCGCAAATGCTGAATACTGTCTGGTCTGGCCGCACCGTGACCACGGTGCGGGATAACGATCGGCTGGTGGATGTGGTCCTCCGTGGCAACGATCATGAGCGGCTGGATATCGGCACGTTATCGACACTGATGTTGCCCGGCGCTAACGGTACGAAAATCCCACTGAACGAAGTGGCAACCCTGGGCTGGGGTGTGGGCGATCCGGTTATCTGGCGTCGCCAGCGGCTGCCGTTTATTACCGTGCAAACCGATCTGGCACCCGGTGTGAGTGCAGAAAATGTATCGGCTGGCCTGCGACCGACGGTAGATAAACTGCGCGCCCGGTTGCCTGCCGGATACCGGATTGAAGAGGGTGGCACGGTGGCGGAATCGGCAAAGGGAAATAGCTCGGTTTACGCGGTGCTACCGGTGACGCTTATTGTGATGTTGGTATTGTTAATGCTCCAGTTGCAGCGTTTTTCCCGTATGTTGCTGGCGGTGTTAATGGCGCCATTTGGTTTGCCGGGCATTGTGCTGGCGATGTTGCCGACCGGAACGCCGATGGGGTTTGTCGCATTACTTGGCGTGATTGCGCTGGCGGGGATGATTATTCGCAACGCGGTTATCCTGATAAGCGAAGTGGACAGCAATCTGGCACAGGGGATGGCCGCGAACGAGGCGATTGCGGCCGCCGCTGAGCACCGTGCCAGACCGATTATGCTGACAGCATGCGCTGCGATTCTGGGCATGATCCCGATTTCACATCAGGTGTTCTGGGGGCCAATGGCGTATGTGATTATCGGCGGACTGGTCGTCGCCACGCTGGTGACGCTTACCGTTTTACCGGCGGCGTTCAGCCTGCTGCTGGATAAAGAAAAACGCCATGAATGAGGGGGAAGCCAGGCGGGCTCATAACACGCAAAACCGAGATGTCTTTAAAGTAAATGTAAAAAGCGCCGATAAGGAAGTGGGGCGCGTGCAGGATTTTTCAGCGTCGAAAATAGATAAAGTAACCAGGATGTTGCCAATAATTTTCTACAAAAAGGATTGATGACAGGCAGACCGCCAGCGCAGGGTGGTCTGCATAAAGGTATTCAAAATGATAAAGGTGCTGAAAAAAAGTATTTCCATATATATAGCAGCGTTATTATTATCTTTTGCTTTTTTTTATATTGTTGCGCAGGTCGCCTACTATGCTTTTATCCACGAAAAGGTAGAGGATTATTCAGAGTCGATACTTTCCCGCAGCGATAATATTATTCTTCAGGTGCAGGAAATTAACGCGTTGCGCGAAGACTTTTCCGTCTATACACCTTGTAGCGATCCTTATCTGCATGCTTTAAGAGAACGGTTATGGCCTTATCCGCTGATAAAAGATATTGGCTATGTTGAAGGCGGCAGAATAATCTGTTCAGCGCTGTGGGGAAAATATAAGGCTCCCTTATCGCTCAATGTTTTCAAAAATAAAGTGAGCAGAGGCAGTTATACCTGGGTTTTTGATGCGCTGATTGAGAGTAACATTGCTGCTGATGTCGTTTATAACAATAATTTTTCTGTCACCGTGTCACCCTTCGCCTTTACTCGTTTTCGCGAAGATTCTACCCGGTGGGGTTTTAATGCGGTTGTTGGGGACTTCAATCACAAGCAACATTTTTTCCGCGTAGGCAATAATACATCGCTGCTCGAAGACATCGAGCATGGTAAAGTGCATGAGCTCTTTTTTATTACGGTGAAATCATGTGATCCGCGGCATGATATATGCGTTGTGGCTGGTGTCAGACACTCTTTTGTGTTCAACGATAACGTTTATATTCTTGTTTTTCTGTTTTGCGTGGCTTCTCTGGTGGGGCTGATTATTGGTGCGTTAATCAGTAAAAATCAGCATGAGAATCAGTCACTATTAACCCGATTAGAAAACGCTATCATTAATAAAGAGTTGCATTTTGTTTATCAACCGCTTTATCGGGTGAAGGATAAAAGTATTATCGGGGTGGAAGTGCTGTTGCGCTGGAATGATAAACAGATGGGAAATATTGGGCCGGATATTTTCATTCCGTTGGCAGAAGAAAATGGCTTGATTAATAAGATAAGTCTCTATGTGGTTGAGCATGCTATCAAAGAGTGCGGCGCCGCGTTGAGAGAAAAAGATATCACACTAAGCATAAATGTCAGTTGTTCAGATATCTGTTCAAAGGTTTTCTATCAGCGGCTTATCGATATCCTGCAACAAGAAGGCGTGGCAGGGAAACATATCATGCTGGAAATCACCGAAAGGCAGAGTGGTCGCATAGAAGATATTATGCAGTCAATATGTTTATATAAAGAGCATGGCGTGTTATTTGCGCTGGATGATTTCGGTACCGGTTATTCGAATTTAAAATGGCTGTCCATGCTGGACGTTGATGAAATAAAAATAGATAAATCACTAACGGATTCTATTGGTACGCAATCCATCAACCGCCATATTCTTCCTGGCCTTATCGCGATGTTTAAAGATATGCCACGCATTATCGTTTTTGAAGGCGTTGAAAATGAAGCTCAACATCTTTTTTTGCAAGGCAATTTACCGGAATCCTGCGCCCAGGGTTGGTATTTTTCCAAAGCATTAGCCTTTTCTGAAGTAGAAAATCTTCTTGTGTAGATAACACGGCCAGTGCATTCATATTTGCGCTGGGGTAGCGAAACGGCTCTGCTGCCTGAGGCGGCTCTGTTTTTACAATCAATGGGTAACACTCTACACTGATGGGCAGTTTCCCCATTGGATGTCCCGGATGACAACACTTAAAAGTAATAATTTCTTCTTTATTATTCTGTTATTACTGGTCAGTCTGGCGTTTTTCAGCCTGATCCAACCTTACTACTCCGCCATTATCTGGGCGGTGATCCTGGCGCTGATTTTTTACCCGCTGCGCATGCGTTTATCGGCGTTGCTCGGCGGGCGTAACGGTGTGGCGTCGCTTATCACCGTGTTGCTGATATGCGTGATTGTCTTTATTCCGTTGATGATGGTGCTCTCCTCGATTGCCGTGGAGGTAAACAGCCTGTACCAGCGGTTGCAGAATAACGGCACCGATTTGCCGCAACTGTTAAGCAACGGGATCGCGCATCTGCCGGAGTGGGCAAAAAATTCACTGCGTGAAAATGATTTCGATTCGGTCGCCTCGATTCGTGAAAAACTTTCCGGCGTGGCGCTAAGCGTTGGGCGTTATCTGGCGGGTAGCGCGGTACTGATCGGTAAAGGCACGCTGGGAATTACTGT
The DNA here is from genome assembly GCF_042788095.1 of Kosakonia sp. YIM B13571. Lineage (NCBI taxonomy): Bacteria > Pseudomonadati > Pseudomonadota > Gammaproteobacteria > Enterobacterales > Enterobacteriaceae > Kosakonia > Kosakonia sp. YIM B13571. Next base: position 250,206 of record NZ_JBHZPL010000002.1, read on the forward strand.
CGGCTTCTGTTTGATGGTCTATTTGCTGTTCTTTTTATTGAAAGATGGGGCAGAGCTGGTGCGTAAAATCTACGCCGTGGTGCCGCTGTCGGCGACCATCAAACGCCGCCTGTTCCTGAAATTCGCCGGTGTGGCGCGCGCGACGGTAAAAGGCACGCTGGTCGTGGCAATTGTGCAAGGAGCGCTGGGCGGTATCGGGTTTTGGTTTGCCGGGTTCAACGGCAGCCTGCTGTGGGCGACGCTAATGGCGTTTTTGTCGCTGATTCCGGCGGTGGGGACGGCGATTGTCTGGATCCCGGCGGTGATCTTTCTCTACTCTACCGGCGAGTTGGTCACCGCGACCGTCTTGACGCTCTATTTTGTGATTGTGGTTGGGCTGGCTGACAATATTTTGCGCCCGCTGCTGGTGGGCAAAGATACCCGCATGCCGGACTACCTGATCCTGCTCACTACGCTCGGCGGGCTGCAATTCTTTGGCATTAACGGTTTTGTGCTAGGGCCGACGATTGCCGCGCTGTTTATTACCTCATGGAATTTGCTGGCGCAGTCGCGGGCAAATACGGAAAAACAAGCGCAATAATATATAAAAATGCCGTCTATTGAATTACGGCGGCGTTTTTTATTTGTCGTAAAGAAGTGCAAAGACTTTGAGTAAAATCTTAGCCTGTGATAAATATGGGCGGTGTTTAACTACTGAGGACAATTTATTTCCGCCACGATGAGAAGCAATTCGCGGATAATTGTAATTATATGGACATTCTGTTCAGCGTCTTAAAACCTGATTTTTCCCTCCCGTCTTCTTCCTGCTGCCTGTTGGCAGATGACCAGTACTGGCGCTCTGCGCTGTAGTTTTCTCTCTGCCTGAGCTGGCACGTTGTGCCCGGCTGACATCGTTGTTTTTCCGGTTTTCCGTCGTGCGGTAAGCCGCAGGAAAGTATGTTCTCAAGCAGGAGAAAAAAATGGTTTATTGGATTCTATTAGCCCTGGCAATTATTGCTGAAATAACCGGCACCTTGTCGATGAAATGGGCAAGTATTAGCGATAGTCATCCCGGTTTTATTTTAATGCTGGTGATGATTGCGCTGTCATATATTTTTCTGTCATTCGCGGTTAAAAAAATAGCCCTCGGCGTGGCGTACGCATTATGGGAAGGCGTTGGCATATTCATTATTACTGTCTGTAGCGTCTTTCTTTTTGATGAACCGTTGTCGCCGCTGAAAGCCGCCGGTCTGGCCACGCTGGTGCTGGGGATAGTGCTGATCAAATCCGGGACGCGCAAAACCGTGCGCCAGGAGCGTAACCATGTTGCCGTTTGAGTGGGTTCACGGCCTGTGGCTGGCGATGGCGATTGTGTTGGAGATTGCGGCGAACATCTTTTTAAAATTCTCAGACGGTTTTCGCCGCAAGTTGTATGGTTTCGCTTCACTTTTCGCCGTTTTAGCGGCATTTAGCGCCTTATCGCAGGCAGTAAAGGGTATCGATCTCTCGGTGGCATATGCGCTTTGGGGCGGGTTTGGCATCGTCGCCACCCTCGCCGCCGGTTGGGTGCTCTTTGGGCAGCGCCTGAATTATAAAGGCTGGCTTGGCCTGGCACTGCTGATTGTCGGTATGACGCTGATAAAACTCGCCTAATGTTAAGTTGCCCACGTTTGTGGGCAATGAAATTCGCTGGCTGTATTACGCTTAGGATACTATCTCTTCACACCTCTGTTTCCCTGGACACCAGTAAGGGACGGCCAATGTTTAATCCGTTAAGCTGGCGCAATATTCCCACGGCAAGGACGCTGTTTGTCATGCTCTTTATGGCCGGTATCGGGCTCATTGTTTCCGTTGTCGCGCTGCTCTATCTTTCGCTGCACCTCATTAGCACCAAGGCCAATGAAATTGATGAACATCGCACCGAGCTTTCTGTGCAGGGCGCGATTCAGACGGCGGTAAACAGAACCCGTTCGCTGGTCATTGATAACGCCGTCTGGGATGAAGCGGTTCGTGAAGTGTATCGCCCACAACTGGATACTGCGTGGTTGCACAGTACCTGGGGCGAAGGCTTTAAAATCAATAATCTGTACGACGGCACCTTTGTGCTGGATGAGAAATTCGCCGTGCTGTGGGGCGCGTTTCGCAGCCAACCTTTTACGGAGCCTAATCTCGCGTTTTTTGGCGACGGGCTGGCCGCGCTGATTCGCAACCACAGCGAGCCGCTGCGCGAGGGGAAGGAGGTTTTTGCGGGTATCACCCGCACGCCTGAAGGGGTGGCATTTGTCAGTATCGGGCTTATTCGCCCTGCAACCGGGCGGCTTAACGTCTATGACGCGACGCGCCGCTATCTGGTGATCACCCGTCATCTCAACGCGAAGCTGCTTAGCGATCTGGGAAATACCTTTCAAATTGATGATTTGCGTTTGCAGCCGCGAAATGCCGCTGTAGCCAGCGTACCGTTGCGCGGATCGGCAGGGGAAACCTTAGGGTATCTACGCTGGGCGCCACACTTGCCAGGCGCGCAGGCCGCGCAGGCGGCAGCGGTCAACATTCGCCAGATAGCCGCGCTTGCAGCGGGTTTGATTCTGCTGTTTATCGCACTCAGTAGCGCCGGGCTCTACAAACTGTCGCGCGGGGAAAAGCTGGCGCGCAAAATCGCCCTGACAGATTGGCTAAGCCGTTTACCTAATCGCCGTGCGCTGATCGAACACCTCGACAGCCTGAGCGCAATCGGCGATCCCGAAATGATTAGCGTGGTGTTTATCGACCTCGACGGCTTTAAAGACGTGAATGACATCTACGGCCACGATGTTGGTGACCGGCTGATTGTGACGATAGCCGATACGCTACGGCAAAAAGTGCCGACCGGTGGCATGCTGGCACGGATGGGCGGTGATGAGTTTGCCCTGACACTCAGCGGCCCGTGGTCACTGGAAAAAGCCGATGATTTTGCGCATAACGTGTTGCGCTATCTTGAGACACCCGTGCGCATGGGTAAACGTACTATCCATATTGGCGCCAGCATCGGCGTTGCCAGCGGTACGCTGCTGGAGTGTTCCAGTTCAGAGTTGTTTCGCCGTGCGGATATCGCCATGTATCACTCAAAAATTACCGGTAAAGCGCGGATGACCCATTATGACGCGGCGCTGAACAGCGCGCGTGAACGGCAATTAATGATTGAAAATGATATCCGTGACGGGCTGGAGCGCGATGAGTTTGATGTCTGGTATCAACCGATTGTCGATGCGCAAAGCCAGACGATGATTGGCGTTGAAGCGCTGGCGCGCTGGCCGCGTCGGCCGGATGGCGAACTTAAGCCGGATGATTTTATCCCGGTCGCCGAAACCAGCGGGCTTATCTACGCGCTCGGGCAGTTTGTACTGCGCCGCGCCTGTAGCGATTTGCAGCAGCTTAACCACCTGAAGTTGTCGGTCAATATCTCCCCTGCGCAATTTCGCGATCCGGAATTTGAAGACAAAGTGGCGCGGGTGCTGGAAACCTGCCTGTTCCCGGCGCACCGCTTACAGCTGGAGGTGACGGAAACTTACGTGCTGGAAAATCCGGAGCGCGCCCGTTCGGCCATCGCCAATCTGAAAGCGTTGGGCACGGCGGTTGCGCTGGATGATTTCGGGACGGGCTATTCGAGTATTGGTTACCTGCGGCGCTTTAATTTCGACACCATAAAAATTGATAAATCGCTGGCCGGGTTGGTGGACGACGATGAACAAGCCTCGGCGCTGGTGAGCGGCACGATTCGTATTGCCAGCGCGCTGGGCATGCAGGTGGTGGCGGAAGGTGTGGAAAATGAGAAACAGATGAAACTGCTGCGGCTGGCCGGCTGCGACCAGCTACAGGGTTACTATTTCAGCGCGCCGATGCCGCTCAATGATATTTTGCAGTTACCTTTGCTGCGACAGCGCTGAATCACTCGTCTGACTCTTTGGCTAGCGCTTCCAGTTTGTCGCGAAAACCGGTTACTGAAATGGCGCGGTTGTCGGCGCGCCAGCGGTCTTTCGCCGCCGGCGCCGAGCTTTGTACGGCAATGAGCTGCCAGCCCGCATCAGTTTTTAACATCAAGGGGGAACCGCTGTCGCCCGGCAGCGTGTCGCACTGGTGCGACAAGACGCTATTTTGCGCCCAACCCGTGACCACACAATCCTGGTGGCTGAACAGGCTATCAAGGTGATCTTCCGGATAACCCGCCTGCGTAACTTTACGATCGGTCGCTTTTAGCGCGGCGGTGAGCTCATCTTTATCGCCGACAAAGATCGGCAGGGGCGTGATGCCTGACGGTGGATAACGTAACACGATTAGCCCGAAATCCCATGGCGCGGCGGCAGAAGGGACAATCCAGCCATCACCGTCGGCTTTCAGACGGTGGCCGAGCGACGGATCGACACGGCCTTCGATACCGTGAATTTCATACCGCCAACTGCCTCTTTGCGAAACAAAGCGCAGTGCTACGGCTTTGTCCGCTTTGCCGTGCGGCGGCGTTAACAGACAGTGCCCGGCGGTTAATGCCAGGTGCGGAGAAATCAGCGTTGCTGTGCAAAGATTGCCGCTGGCGGTTTCCAGTTGGCCAATCGCATCCCACGGTGCTTTTGTCGGGGTGGGAACAGGGATCCTGTCATCATGACCAAAAAAGAGCGTTTTCACATCACGGGCGCTTATTGCGTCATCGCCGCCATCGTCAGCATGTCCAACAGCGGAAAACAAAAACAGCGGTCCCAGCAACAGCACAACGGTTTTTCGCATATCACACTCTGGTGGGGTAATTATGATTATTAACGTAAGCCCAGATAAACAAATATAGACGGGACGAGAAGAAAGTGGGAGTAAAATCAGCGTGCTACATTAATAAAGATAAAAGCGGACGGCAATCAGTGCGCAGATGATCAACATCGCCAGAATCACTTCAAAACGATAACGTCGCAGCATCATAGGCCCTCCAGAGAAAAACGGCGCTTCACCCGAAGGGCTCAGCGCCGACTTATCACAGCGTTCTGATACGAACGCCGGTATCAGATACGTTTACTTATGCAGCCGGTTGTGCAGCCGGTTTGGTCGCAGTGTGTTTAACGTGTTTTTTGTGGTGTTTTTTCGCAGCCTGAGCTTTCTGCTCTACAGCCGGTTTAGCTGCTTTTTTGTGGTGTTTTTTCACTTTCGCAGCCTGAGCTTTTTGCTCTACAGCCGGTTTAGCCGCTTTTTTGTGTTTCTTATGCATTTTTTTAGCCGGTGCAGCTTTAGTGGTCGCAGCCGGTGCAGCGGTTGTTGCTGCCGGAGCAGCAGCCGGAGCTTGAGTTGAAGTAGCGGTGTCAGCAGCGAAAGCAGCAGAAGACAGACCCAGAGCAGCGGCAACAACCAGAGCTAATACTTTTTTCATTCCGATATCCTCGAATTGGTTTCTTCATTCAACCCCACTGCGGGGCCGTTGAAAGAACTATATCCCTGTAATTGAACGCCTTCCGTGAGTGATTGGTTTCGGCGTGTAACGTAATGTACAGAGCGAGGGACCGCGCCGAAACTTCAGCTCCGGCGCAGGTGTATCAGAGGTAACGGCGGATAAGATGCTGGTGGAAATAGTCGGCGTTTAGCGCTTCGCCAGTGGCGTTTTGAATAAGCTGCTCGGTACTGAAGCGGCTGCCGTGCTGCCAGATGTTTTGTCGCAGCCAGTCGAATAGCTCCGTAAGATCGCCTGCGGCAATCGCCTCGTCCAGCCCCGGCAGCGCGGTACGCGCGGCGTGGAACAACTGAGCAGCGTACATGGCGCCGAGCGTATACGACGGGAAATAACCAAAGCCGCCATCGGTCCAGTGAATATCCTGCATGCAGCCGTTGCGGTAGTTGCCTTCGGTGGAAAGCCCCAGCCAGGCCTGCATTTTTTCATTCCACAAACCGGGAATGTCGTCGACTTCAATCTCACCGTCGATCAGCGCGCGTTCAATCTCATAGCGCAGAATGACATGCGCCGGGTAACTCACTTCGTCCGCATCGACACGGATATAACCCGGTTTTACACGCTGGTTCCAGGCGACAAAGTTGTGCTCTTCAAACGCCGGTTGCATACCGAAACGTTCAATAATGGCCGGTTGCAGACGGCGCAGGAAAGCCTCGCTGCGGCCTAACTGCATTTCGAAGAACAGGCTTTGTGATTCATGGATCGCCGTGGAACGCGCCAGGGCAATGGGTTGGCCCGGCCAACTGCGCGGTAGGTTTTGTTCATAACGCGCGTGGCCGGTTTCATGCACCACGCCGAACAGCGCGCTCAGCAACTCATTTTCATCGTAACGCGTGGTGATACGCACATCTTCCGGTACGCCGCCGCAGAACGGATGGGCACTGACATCGAGGCGCCCGCCGTTAAAGTCGAAACCGAGTTCCTTCATCGCCTGCAAACCCAGCTCGCGCTGGTCGGCAATCGGGAACGGCCCCTGCGGGGCAATCAGCGCTTGCTGCTCCTGCTTTGCCACCGCTTTTTTCAGCAGATCTGGCAGCCAGGATTTTACCTCGCCAAACAGTTCATCAAGCCGGGCGCTGGTCATATCCGGCTCGAATTTATCCAGCAGCGCATCATACGGCGAACATCCTTTCGCGGCGGCCCGCAAGTTGGCCTCTTCACGGGCTAGTTTAACCACCTCTTTCAGGTTGGCTGAAAAGCCTGTCCAGTCATTGGCGGGGCGCTGTGTGCGCCAGGCGTGCTCACATTTGCTGCCCGCCAGCGACTGCGCTTCAACCAGCGATTCCGGCAGCAACGCGGCTTCCTGATAGTGCCGTTCAATTTCGCGCAGGTTGGCCTGCTCAATATCGTCCAGATCTTCTTGCCGCGCGTTGGCAATCCACTCGCCGACCTGTTTATCGGTCAGGATCTGGTGGCGCAGGACACTTAATTCTGCCAGCGCTTCGCCGCGCGCCGCGCTACCGCCTGGCGGCATCATGGCAAACATATCCCAACTGGCAATAGAAGCGAGGTGTGAAAAGCGCGACAGGCGCAGGAATGTGCGGGTGAGTTGGTGATAATTATGCTTGTCCATAATGCCTCTGATTTTTAGCGTACGATCGTGTAACCACCTAAAAGTAGTAGTTATTCAATACATTTCCTGAACTGTACCATAATAGGAATAATCTATTTAAATAACCAATGCCAACGCGTGACTCAGTAAAATTATGAATCCATTTGTTTGGGTAATATTTGCTCTACTGGCACTTGATGCGGTGCGGGAATTAATGGGCACGGCCTCGATTTTTAGTCTGTTTTGACACACACGGGTACAGCGTAAACAAAAAAGCCCCGCATGCGCAGGGCCTTTGACTATCGCGGCATTAATGCAGGCGAGAGTGGAGCCTGCTTCCCACCAAAATGGCAATCACTAGCATGGCGGCGATAAAACCGCCGACGCCGTTCCAGCCATAACTGTGCCAGAACACACCGCCTAATGTCCCCGCCACACTGGAACCAAGATAGTAGCTAAATAAATAGAGCGATGACGCCTGGCCTTTGGCGCGCCGTGCGCGCGGGCCGATCCAACTGCTGGCGACGGAATGGGCGGCAAAAAAGCCTGCGGTAAACAGCAGCATGCCAATGAAAATTAACCCCAGCGTTGAGAACAGCGTGAGCAGCAGTCCCAGCAGCATGATGGCGGTTGCGCCGACCATTACCGGCCCGCGCCCATATTTATTGGTCATCATCCCGGCTTTCGGCGAACTCCAGGTGCCCGTCAAATAGGCGACGGAAAGCAGGCCCACCACCGCCTGGCTCAGCGTCCACGGCGATTGCATCAGGCGGTAACCGATGTAGTTAAACAGGGTGACGAACGAGCCCATCAGCAAAAAGCCTTCCAGGAACAGCAGCGGCAGCCCCTGGTCGCGCCAGTGCAGACGGAAATTGATAAACAGTGTTTTTGGGCGCAGCGAGATTGGGCGGAAATGGCGTGATTCTGGCAGGATCCGCCAGAACATCAGCGCGGAGGCCAGCGCAAAACAGCCAATCACCGCCAGCGCAATACGCCAGTTGAAAAAGTCAGTAAACACACCGCTCAGCAAGCGTCCGCTCATCCCACCAATGGAGTTGCCGCTGATATACAGCCCCATCGAGAAGGCAACAAAACTGGGGTGGATCTCTTCACTTAAATAGGTCATGCCAACCGCGGCGACGCCACTCAGTGATAGACCAATCAATGCGCGCATCACCAGGATCCCGTGCCAGCTAGTCATCATTGTTGATAACAATGTGCAGCACGATGCCAACAGCAGCGCGGTAACCATCACTTTTTTTCGCCCGATGGCGTCAGAAAGCGGACCGGTAAACAGCAGACCAATCGCCAGCATGGCAGTGGAAATGGAGAGGGAAATACTGCTGCTGGCTGGGGAGACACCAAATTCCAGGGACAGCACCGGCAAAATGGGTTGAACGCAGTACAGCAGGGCGAATGTCGCCAGCCCGGCGGAAAAGAGCGCCAGTGTGACGCGCATAAATTGGGGAGTACCACGTTTAATAAAGTGTCCCGGCAAAGAGACTGGTTTTTCGTCGACGACGCTTGCCGGCCCGGTGTCAACGGTTGTTGTACGACTCACTAGAGATCCTTAACGTTTATACCCGTGATTTTGGTGACGGGCTTACCACGTCGCTAAGGGTATGAAAGTGACAATATTCTGTCTAATATATTAATAATCTCAAATAAGATGTTTTAAATATGAATATCGAACTGCGGCATTTGCGCTACTTTATTGCTGTCGCCGAGGAGCTGCATTTTGGTCATGCGGCGGCGCGGCTGAATATCTCGCAGCCGCCGTTAAGCCAGCAAATCCAGATCCTCGAACAGCAAGTCGGTGCACGCTTGCTTGCCCGCACCAACCGCAGTGTGTCGCTCACGCCCGCCGGGCGGCAGTTTTTGGCGGATAGCCGACAAATTTTAAGCCAGGTTGATGAAGCTGCCGCCCGCGCCATGCGCTTGCACCAGGGAGAGACCGGGGAGCTGCGCATTGGTTTTACCTCCTCCGCACCGTTCATAAAAGCGGTCTCCGACACGCTCTCGTCGTTCCGTCAGCGTTACCCGGATGTGCATATCCAGACGCGCGAAATCAACACCCGCGAACAGATATCACCGCTAAATGAAGGCCTGCTGGATTTGGGGCTGATGCGTAACACGCCGTTACCGGAGACGCTGGCCTGGGAGGTGATTCTGCGTGAGCCGTTGCTGGCGATGATCCACAAAGATCATCCTTTAGCACTGCGCTCGGCGGTATCGCTGGTCGAGCTGGCGCAGGAACCGTTTGTCTTTTTTGATCCCCATGTCGGTACAGGTTTGTATGACGAGATCCTCGGTCTGATGCGCCGTTATCAGCTGACGCCAACCATTACGCAGGAAGTGGGTGAAGCGATGACCATTATCGGCCTGGTGGCGGCCGGGTTAGGGGTGTCGATTTTACCGGCGTCATTCCGGCGTGTGCAGCTAACGGAAATGCGCTGGGTGCCGATTATTGAAGCAGATGCGGTATCGGAAATGTGGTTAGTCTGGTCAAAACATCATGAGCAGGGCAGTGCCGCCGCACGCTTTAAGCAGCAGTTGTTCGCCGCGGTTGACGGATAAATTTTGTGCATAAGTCATTGCAAAATGTGCTGTAAATCACACGCCGGGGTAAATATTTGACGGCGACCAGTGAAGTGTTTCACCATAGCCGAACGTTTATTTCGAAGCGTGAAAATAAGGGAGTCAGAGGTGGTTGCTGATAGTCAGCCTGGGCATATTGATCAAATAAAGCAGACCAACGCGGGGGCGGTGTACCGCCTGATTGATCAGCTTGGCCCGGTGTCGCGCATCGATCTCTCACGCCTGGCGCAGCTTGCTCCGGCCAGTATTACGAAAATTGTGCGCGAAATGCTTGAAGCCCACCTCGTGCAGGAGACGGAAATTCAGGAGCCAGGCAGCCGCGGACGTCCGGCGGTCGGGCTGGTTGTCGAGACCGAAGCCTGGCACTACCTTTCTCTGCGCATTAGCCGCGAAGAGATCTTCCTTTCTTTGCGTGACCTTAGCAGTAAGCTGGTGGTGGAAGACCGCCTTGAGTTACCGCTGGTGGCTGAACTGCCGCTGCTGGATCGCATTATTCTGCATATTGACCGCTTTTTTACCCGCCACCAGAACAAACTGGAACGTTTGACCGCTATCGCGATTACGATGCCCGGCATTATTGATACCGAAAACGGTATTGTTCACCGCATGCCCTTTTATGACGATGTCAAAGATATGCCGCTGGGTGAAGCGCTGGAAAAGCACACTGGCGTGCCGGTGTATGTCCAGCATGACATCAGCGCATGGACGATGGCTGAAGCCTTGTTTGGCGCGTCGCGCGGGGCAAGGGATGTCATTCAGGTGGTTATCGATCACAACGTTGGGGCAGGGGTGATTACCGACGGGCGCTTATTGCATGCGGGAAGCAGCAGTCTGGTGGAAATTGGTCACACGCAGGTCGATCCCTATGGCAAACGCTGTTATTGCGGCAACCACGGTTGCCTCGAAACCATTGCCAGCGTCGAGAGTGTGCTGGAACTCGCGCAATTGCGCATGAGCCAGTCAATGAGTTCGATGCTGCACCAAAAGCCGCTTACCGTGGAATGGCTCTGCCAGGCTGCGCAGCAGGGCGATTTATTGGCGAAAGATATCATTAGCGGCGTGGGTGCGAACATTGGCCGCATTCTTGCCATCATGGTGAATTTGTTCAATCCGCAAAAAATACTGATTGGCTCGCCGCTCAGCAAAGCGGCAGACGTTCTTTTCCCCGCCATTGCCGCGTGCATTCGCCAGCAGGCGTTGCCCGCGTACAGCCAGCACATTAGCGTGGAAAGCACGCAATTTACCAACCAGGGCACCATGGCCGGTGCGGCGCTGGTAAAAGACGCGATGTATAACGGATCTTTACTTATCCGTTTGTTGCAGGGGTAACATTTTTACACTGTTGCCATAAAAATTGCGCTACCTCAATCTTGCCCCCTGGCAGTTACCTTAGACTTTCCCCACTGAATTATTTTCCTGGTTTATATTTTCGTAGAACAACGGTGGGTTGAGTGATGCTTAAGCGTTTCTTTGTAACGGGTACAGACACTTCTGTCGGAAAGACAGTAGCGTCCCGCGCGCTACTCCAGGCACTGGCAGCCAGTGGTAAAACGGTGGCAGGTTACAAACCTGTTGCCAAAGGGAGTAAAGAGACGCCGGAAGGGCTGCGCAATAAAGACGCGCTGGTACTGCAAAGCGTTTCGTCACTGGAGCTACCTTACCAGGCGGTCAACCCCATCGCATTAAGCGAAGAAGAGAGCAGCGTCGCGCACAGTTGCCCCATTAATTACACCCTGTTGTCAAATGGTCTGGCTGATCTTTGCGATCGCGTCGATCATGTGGTTGTGGAAGGCACTGGCGGCTGGCGTAGCTTAATGAACGACTTACGCCCGCTTTCGGAGTGGGTGGTGCAGGAGCAGATGGCAGTGGTTATGGTGGTGGGTATTCAGGAAGGGTGTCTCAACCACGCCTTGCTGACCGCGCAGGCCATCGCCAGCGACGGCTTGCCGCTGATTGGCTGGGTGGCGAACCGCATCAATCCAGGGCTTGCGCACTACGCCGAAATTATCAACGTGCTGAGCAAAAAACTGCCCGCGCCGCTGGTCGGGGAGTTACCGTATCTGCCGCGCCCGGAACAGCGCGATTTGGCGCAATACATCAACCTGCAAATGGCGACCGGCATGTTAGTTGCCGACCGTATACTGGCCTGACGCGGGCCGTTCGCCCACAGCCTGCAGTTCCTGTTTCTCTGCTTATACTTTTTCTTGCATTTGATGCAAAAGTAGACAATTTAAGCGGAGAATCTTATGAGCACATCCTTTTACAGTAAGACCCCGACCGTTTCGATACTGGATAACCGGGGCCTGGCGGTGCGTGAAATCGCATATCACCGCCATCCCGACACGGCGGACGCCACTGACGAGCGCATCACCCATCACCAGTTCGACGTGCGCGGTTTACCGTCACAAAGTGCCGACCCGCGTCTTGATGCCGCCGGGCTGGCGAACTTCAGTTACCTCCATGATCTGAACGGTACGGCGCTGCGCACGCAAAGTGCGGATGCCGGTACATCCGTTGCCCTGAACGACGCAGCAGAGCGGGCTTTTTTGCAGATCAGCAATATCGGTGCAGGCAACGAGCGCAGCGCCGCCGTCACCCGAACTTTTCAGTATGAAGAGGCCAGCCTGCCGGGGCGACCACTGAGCACGACGGAACAGATTGCCGGAGACAGCGCGCACGTCACTGAGCGGTTTATCTGGGGCAGCGCGTCGGCGGATGAACAGAGCCACAACCTCGCCGGTCAACTGGTCAGCCATTACGACCCGGCAGGACTGCTTTCGACGGGCAGCGTTTCGCTGAGCGGCGTACCGCTTTCCGTTACCCGCCAGCTGCTGCCGGATGATGCAGAAGCGGACTGGCAGGGCGCGGATGCCTCGGCGTGGAACGACCTGCTGGCGGGTGAAATCTACACCACAACCAGCACGGTGGACGCCGCCGGAAATGTACTGACCACCACCGACGCAAAAGGCAATATCCAGCGCGTGGCGTATGACGTGGCGGGCCTGCTGAAAGGGAGCTGGCTGACGGTCAGCGGCGGTTCAGAGCAGGTCATAGTCAAATCCCTGACATACTCCGCCGCCGGGCAGAAACTGCGCGAGGAGCACGGCAATGGCGTGGTGACCACGTATTCATATGAAGCCGAAACCCAGCGGCTGGTGGGTATTAAAACCGAACGCGCGACAACGACAAAAGTGCTGCAGGATTTGCGCTACGAGTACGACCCGGTGGGCAACGTGCTGGTGATTACTAACGATGCCGAGGAGACGCGTTTCTGGCGCAATCAGCAAGTGGTTCCCGAAAACACCTACGCCTATGACAGCCTGTACCAGCTGGTCAGCGCCACCGGGCGCGAAATGGCCAGTGCGGCACAGCAGAACAGCAACCTTCCTGATTTCACCTCCTTCGATAACGCCACCTACACGAACTACTCCCGCACTTACACCTACGACAACGCCGGTAATCTGACAAAAATTCAGCACAGCGCACCCGCGTCCGGCAATAACTACACCACCAGCATGACGGTGTCCGACCGCAGCAACCGCGCGGTGCTCAGTACGCTCACCGAAAATCCGGCGGATGTCGACGCGCTGTTCACCGCCGGCGGTCAGCAGAAACAGATGCTGCCCGGTCAGTCGCTGGTATGGACGGCGCGTCAGGAACTGCAGAAAGTCACGCCCGTCACCCGCGACGGCGCAGCGGACGACAATGAAAGTTACCGTTACGACGCCAGCAGCCAGCGCGTGCTGAAAATCACCTCGCAGTTGACCGGTAACGGTACGCAGACGAAAAAGGTGATTTACCTGCCGGGTCTGGAACTGCGCAGCAGCAACACGGAAACCCTCCAGGTGATAACCGTCGGAGAAGCCGGGCGCGCGCAGGTACGGGTGCTGCACTGGGAAAGCGGTCAGCCTGCCGGAATTGCTAATGACCCGATTCGTTACAGCTACGACAACCTCACCGGCAGCAGCAGTCTGGAAGTGGACGGCAGTGGCGAACTTATCAGCCAGGAAGAGTATTACCCGTATGGTGGCACAGCACTGTTTGCGGCCCGCAGCCAGCTGGAAGCGGACTACAAAACGATTCGCTACTCCGGCAAGGAGCAGGACGCGACGGGGCTTTATTATTATGGATATCGCTATTACCAGCCGTGGGTGGGGAGGTGGCTTTCCGCTGATCCGTCAGGCAGCATAGACGGTATAAACTTGTTCAGAATGGTGCGAAATAACCCTGTCAGATTTTATGATGAGAACGGGTTTGTTGCGGACGATGTTGTCAAAGAGGCTTATTACAATATGCTTACTAAAGGAAGAATGTTCAGCGACTATATTGAGGAAGAACCGGAGGATATTGACGATGCACTTGATATTATAGCCCTTCAATCCGGACGTAATCTTGACAGGGTACTAGCACATTTCAATGAACCTGCCGAAGGCTCACTAGAGTCGGATTTTTTGGAAAAATTTAACTACACACCTTTTAATGTTACACATCATTCGGATAAAGATTTTTCAAGCTTTGACGGAAGCGTGCATTTTTTATCTCGCCATCAGCTTGAGCAACAAGGAATAGAATTTAATGCAGAAAATACTGATGCTTTAGATATAGGCTTGCTGGGAACCACGCATTTTGCTTTTTTTTCTTTAGGTCTAAAGAGTGAGATGGGAAAAGGGAAAAGCCGGTTTGGCAACGTGGGGTATCATATTAGTTATGAAGCACTGGAAGAACATAAAGAATTTTCGCTTTTACAAACTCACGACATCCTTGATCCACTTGAACGAGAAGAGCTTTCCGAAAGGAAAAGAGCATTTTTTACTACCGAAGAAGATTTTGAGGAGTTCAGTTCCAGTTTGGGATGGAACTTTAATGATGACGAAGGAGAAGCTACTGTTGGTTCAATCTATTACGGTAAAGACATGAGTGAAGGGCTCAGGTTAACAGTGGTAAATGATTTTAAAAAACTGGGAGAAGGGACAAGGAAAAAACTTCAAAGTGAAGTCGCCAGTGATATAAACAGCGTGGTGCAGACTTTTTATCGTCCTCAGCTACTTGTTCCCGGAGGGATAAAAATACAAAAACACCACTACAACATCATACATCATTGATCTCGTGAGATACGCGAACATTGTTTCTATCTTAATGATATGAATCGACATTTTATCCTCGTTATGGGCGTGCGCCTGGATTTTATGTAATGAGCTTCTGCTGATCTATATCGTTTGTACACCCATGGAAAGGGCGCCCGGCACATTTCCCGCCAGTACAGGGTTTAGAGGGTGTAAGTCTGGCGGGAAGTAATGAACAGACGGCGTGGCATCACGCTGGCTGGCTCTCTGTTGTCACAGCTCGATCGTCGGTTGCAAAACGTTCCGGACTTCCCATCCAGATTGCCGTCGCAGATCTGGCGCATAGTATTTCAGCCGCGCTAGTTTATCGACTCCCTTGCTTGCCTTCTGCTCTTAGTGGTCATGATGGCCATCAGAACCGCTGTTTTGCTGAAAATAGAATAAAGACAAACATAATGGGAGGGAAAATAACAAGCTGCTTTTCAATCGGATTAAATAATCGGAATGAGCTGATTTTGCGTTTTTTTCTATATATGCTCTAAAAGCTTTTGGGGTGTTGGTTGCCGGGCAAAGTTGATGGAGGCTTCATCTCGTTTCAGCCTTTGGATATTATTTTGTTATTAATGTATTTTATTTCTATAGTGACTGCGTCGCTATTATACTTTTATGTAAATATCATGGTTCTGTTTTATTTTCCTCATTATGGATTTATTCATTTCTCATAGCGTTTTTAAAAAACATCCCGGATAAAAGTAACGCCTGCAACCTATACTTTTCGTGTAACCGAGGGTTGCATTAAGCACAAACGTCTATGAGAAAATGTTAATGAGCACATCCCTTTACAGTAAAAAAAACGTCAGTTGCGGTGCTTGATAACCGAAGCCTAATGGTGCGCGACATTGCGTATCACCGCCATCCGGACACCACCGACGAGCGCATCACCCGCCATCAGTTTGATGTGCGTGGCCTGCCGTCACAAAGCGCTGACCCGCGTCTGTATGCCGCCGGGCTGGCGAACTTCAATTATCTCCACGACCTTAATGGCACGGTGCTGCGCACGTATCCGAGCCGACGACATTTAAAAGGTGTAACGCCGGGGGATGGCCTGAGGGTGTTACATGGGATACCGTCCCAGGCCTTGGCGCGTTGGGACAAGGGGCTGATGCGTCGATTCATCCTGATGAAACGATTGTTGCGGTAAGTCTGAATGAACAAGGCGCGTGGTCACTTGCGGAGGGGCACAGCTCAACAAATTTAGTTTTGCATGAATACGCGCATGCTCTGGATCGCAGTTTTGGCGAAAAGGCTCAGATGGGCGAAACAGGCGCGGGTGATATTGGCGATTTTTTGAGTAGACGACGTAGTTTTGTTTCCGTCTGGGAACAGGATTTAGGACACACCGATCCCACATCTGACGATAATTATTATTGGCAAGGTGGCAGTGAAGCTGGTGCCGAAGAAGTTTTTGCTGAAGGGTTCAGCGATCTTTATTCAGGGACTAATTTTCATAATTGGCCAAATATAAAGACCTATATTTCTCATAAGATGCAGCAACTCTGATGGGCAATTTATAAGCGTCGATGCAAGATGGATTTATTTGACCTGATAAATGGCGTGCAGCGGATAATCTTTAATTACTTACACTGTTTTCCCCCAAGCGGAACGTCCAAAGACGTTCCGCTTGGCATTTTCAGCGAAACAGCGGTTTTTGCGCCACCGGAATAAGCAACTGTGATTGCCACTCAGCCAGCGTAAGCCGCGCAAGTTGCCCCAGCGCGTTGAAAAACGGGTGCTGTGCGTTATTACAGAACTCGGTAAGAAATTGCCCGCTCCACGGCAGCAGATGCCAGGCCAGTAATTGATCGCAGGCGGTGTGATTGCCTTGCTCCGCCAGCCACGCCGCCATCAGCAGCAAGGTACCGAAGTGATCTTCCGGCTCGTTTTGCCCGGTATCGAACGCAATATTGTTGTCGCGCATCCACTGACGTAGCGCCAGCATCGAGTCGCCAAACAGTACGCTCTCTTTATCCAGCCATACCGAACCCCACGGCGGTGCGGGCAGCGCCCACGGGCCGATAAACAACCGTTGCCATGCCTCATTTAGCGGCTCGTCACAAGGCAGCGCGAACGCGTCGGCCAGCGGAATCAGTGTCTCTTCCGGTAACGGCCATTGTTCCAGCCACTCGCGGCTGCGTAGTGCGGCGATGAGCGGCGCGGAGGGTTCGCTCTCTGGCGGATAGTAAAACAGCGCGCCCAGCACGCGGGCGGTAAAAATAAAGGACTCGCGGGTTGCGTCCGTCATGCTTTCTCCAAAAAGCGCGGGTCTCCCCGCGCACTGTGATTAACCCGCGACGGCAACGCCAACGGTCATATGCAGGCCGTAAAACAGGCCACGGCCAATGATTTCACCGGCGACTACCAGCACAACTCCGGCCAGCAAGCTACTGGCTTTCGGCTGTCTGCGCATCACCAGCGGGCAGATCCAGCGACCGAGCCCAAGGACGACCAGCAATAAGCGCACCACCTGCAGCAGGCCATAATCCGGTACTAGCGCGACCGCTTGCTGCACTGAGCTGTGGGTTTCGCCAAGCTGCATGCTCTGCAACATCACCACTGCAACGCTTGTGATAAGTGCCGCAACGCTGATGGTGGCAAAACGCGAAGCCGGAAAGCGCATGCCCGCCAGACGCAGCAGCAACGCCGCCAGCAGCGGCCCACCCGTCAACATGGTGAGGAAAAAGGCGGCGGTGGTGTAGCCGTTATGCCAGGTCGGCACGGTATCAATCTGGTAAACCCGCGTCATCGCCCAGACAAACAGCACCCCCAGCACCATGCTAACAATCAGCCAAGTGCGTCCCAGCGCGGCGGGGAGTTTGCCAAGCCAGGCCAGCAGCCACCAGAAACCGCCGACGGCAAAAAACAGCGAACCAGCGGCAATTTCATTACTCAGTGACGATGCGCCAATACGGTTCAGCGAGTTAAACGCACGCAGCGGTGAACCGAGGTGCATCATCGAGGCGATAAAACCGATGCCCATCAACACCCAGAGCAAAAACTGGCTGCGGACAATCCGTATCTGGCCGATATTGTCATCTTTGGCGTTCATCCAGACGAAGCCCGTCACAATCAACCCGCCCGCCACGCACTGGCCGAGCACCGTAAACAGAACCAGCGGCCATTCATGCCATCCGTTTCCCATCTCACACCTCCTGCGGGTTTGCCAGATAGCCGGTGGTATCACCCGTCGGGCGGCTGTTGGCGTTTGGTTTGATGACAATATTGGGCTTCGTGAAGTGCGACGCCGGAAGCGGGGCGATAGCGGAGAGTTCGCCATGCTGCTTACGCAGTTCGTCAATCGGGCCGAAATCGAGCGCGCGTAGCGGGCAGGATTCCACGCAGATTGGCTTTTTACCCGCGGCGACACGCTCATAACAGCCGTCGCATTTCGTCATATGTCCTTTTGCCGCGTTGTATTGCGGCGCGCCGTATGGGCAGGCCATATGGCAGTAGCGGCAGCCGATGCAAACATCTTCGTCCACCACCACAAAACCGTCTTCCCGTTTATGCATCGCACCGCTCGGACAGACTTTGGTGCACGCCGGATCTTCGCAGTGGTTGCAGGAAATCGACAGGTAGTAGGCAAACACGTTTTGCTGCCAGACACCGTTATCTTCTTGCCAGTTCCCGCCGGCGTACTCATACACGCGGCGGAAGCTGACGTCCGGGGTTAAGTTTTTATAATCTTTACAAGCCAGTTCGCAGGTTTTGCAACCGGTGCACCGGGCAGAATCGATAAAAAATCCATACTGGGTTGTCATCGGCTACTCCTTAAACCTTTTGAATGTCGACCAGATTGGTGTGCTGCGGGTTGCCTTTCGCCAGTGGCGAAGGGCGGTGCGTGGTCAGCGTGTTCATACAGCCACCGTGATCGACGCGATCGCCGTCCATATTGGCCTGATGCCAGGCCCCCTGGCCCATCGCGCTGACGCCCGGCATGATGCGCGGCGTCACTTTCGCGGCGATACGGACTTCTCCGCGTTCGTTAAAGACGCGCACCATATCGCCCTGTTTGATCCCACGTCGTTCAGCGTCGATCGGGTTGATCCACACCTCCTGGCGACACGCTTCCTGCAGCACATCAATGTTGCCGTAGCTGGAGTGGGTGCGCGCTTTATAGTGAAAACCGAATAATTGCAGCGGGAATTTCTCACGCACAGGATCGTCCCAGCCTTCAAACGTTGAGGCGTAAATCGGCAGCGGGCTAATCACTTCGTCTTTATCCAGCTCCCAACTTTTGGCAATTTCCGCCAGCTTGCTGGAGTAAATTTCAATTTTGCCGGAGGGGGTTTTCAGCGGGTTGGCGATCGGGTCGTCGCGAAATTTTTTATAGGCGACAAAATGGCCGTTCGGATCTTTGCGCTTATAAATGCCCATTGCTTTCAGGGCTTCATAAGAGGGCAGTTGCGGATCTTTGGCGACCATTTTGGCGTACAGGTATTTCAGCCACTCTTCCTGCGTGCGCCCTTCGGTAAATTTCTGGTAGATATCCGGCCCCAGGCGACGAGCGATTTCGCTGGTTATCCAGTAAATCGGTTTACGTTCGAACTTCGGCGCGGTGACGGGCTGGAGGAAAATCAGGTAGCCCATGTTCCCGGCATAATCATTGGGGATGATGTCTTCCTGTTCAACGGTCATCAAATCCGGCAGCAGAATGTCGGCATACATGGCGGATGAGGTCATAAAGTTCTCAATGACCACAATCATTTCGCACTTGCTGTCGTCCTGCAGAATGTCGTGAGTGCGGTTGATGTCACCATGCTGGTTGGTAATGGTGTTACCGGCATAGTTCCAGATGAATTTAATCGGCACATCAAGCTTATCTTTGCCGCGCACGCCGTCGCGTTTGGCGGTCATCTCCGGGCCACGCGCGATGGCATCGGTCCAGGTAAAGCAGGAAATCGAGGTTTTCACCGGATTTTCCGGCATCGGCATCCGTTCAATGGTGATGGTGTAGGTGGATTCGCGCGCGCCGCTGTTACCGCCGTTGATGCCGACATTGCCGGTGAGGATCGGCAACATGGCAATGGCGCGTGAAGTCAGCTCGCCGTTTGCCTGGCGCTGCGGCCCCCAGCCCTGGCAGATATAAGCCGGTTTGGCGCTGCCAATTTCCCGCGCCAGTTTGATGATTTTATCGGCCGGAATACCAGTGATACGCGATGCCCACTGCGGGGTTTTGGCGATACCGTCTTCGCCCTGGCCGAGAATATAGGCTTTGTAATGGCTATTAGCAGGGGCATCCGCAGGCAACGTTTTTTCGTCGTAGCCGACGCAATATTTATCCAGGAACGGTTGATCAACGAGATTTTCGCTAATCAGCACCCACGCCATACCGGCAACCAGCGCAGCGTCGGTGCCAGGACGAATGGGCACCCACTCATCTTCGCGCCCGGCTGCGGTATCGGTATAACGCGGATCGATAACGATCATCCGCGCATTAGAGCGTTCACGTGCCTGCTCAAGGAAATAGGTAATGCCGCCACCGCTCATGCGGGTTTCCGCCGGGTTGTTACCGAACATCACCACCAGTTTGGTGTTTTCGATATCCGAGGTGCTGTTGCCGTCGTTAGCGCCGTAGGTGTAAGGCATCGCACAGGAGATTTGCGCGGTGCTATAGGTGCCGTATTGGTTGAGAAAACCGCCGTACATCGCCATCAAACGGGCAATAATCGAAGCGGAAGGGGAAGAACGGGTAATGTTGCCGCCGACAATACCGGAGGAGTAATTAATGTATACCGCTTCGTTGCCATATTTTTGCACCACGCCTTTCAAACTGTTGGCGATGGTATCCAGCGCTTCATCCCAGCTTATACGTTCAAACTTACCTTCGCCGCGTTTACCGACGCGTTTCATCGGGTAGTTCAGGCGATCCGGGTGATTAATACGGCGGCGAATAGAACGCCCGCGCAGGCAGGCGCGAACCTGGTGATTGCCGTAGATATCGTCACCGGTATTATCGGTTTCGACCCAGTAGACTTCATCGTCACGGACATGCAAACGCAGCGCGCAGCGGCTACCGCAGTTGACCGAGCAGGCTCCCCACACCACTTTGTCTGGCGCGGGTTGCATTGCTTGTTGCACGGCGGCGGCGGCAGATCGCATGCCAAAGGGCAGAGAAAAACTCCCGGCGGCCAGCGCAAGCGACCCTAAAGCAGTGGATTTCACCAACGTTCGTCGGCTGATCCCTCCCTGGTGTTCAGTATCGGACATAGCTCACTCCATTATTATTTATAATAAAAAGAAATTACCTGGCGTATTAAAAGCAGGCTAATGAAGTGAACATGTTAATCATTAGGAAGTAGAAGAATCTTAAGCGTGATCAAAGGGAAGGGAATCCCCCTGAAATTAAGGGGGATTTGATTTACTGCGTGCCAGCGCCTTCTTCGCTCTGGGAAGCAGCGCCGCTGTTGCGGGTGTAGAGAATTTTGTAGGTGTCATTGGCGCAATGACCGACGACCTGCGAACCTGCCTGGTCAGCCTGATCATTAGGCACGATGGTCAGCGTAAATCCCGTTTCCGGGACGCCATTATTAATAATACGTTGCTGAATATCGGTTTTAACCCGTTCACATGAATCCGGCGCGGCGAACGCCGGTAGAGAACTCACCAGCAGTAATGCGCAAAGCCAACGTGAATAGTGCATCCTCGTCTCCTTCTGTTTTGTCTGCTCTAAGCTTAGCATCTGAGATGCCCACAAAAGGTAAATATCTGAATCATCTGAATAAGCCGTTATCGTTATTTTAATAACTCCACCTCTGGCGGGAAATAGACCGGTACGGCGGCGCACAGAAATTCGCCGAGATGATCGATATTCTTTTTGCGCGGCGAATCTTTTGGCCATACCAGCCAGTAACTGTCGCCAGTGTTAATTGCTTTTGGGAAGGGGAGCGTGAGCAGATTTTGCGCCAGCGCGGGCAGGCTGAGCAGCAGATCGCCGACCGCCACGCCATGACCACCGATTGCCGCCTGGTAGGCTTGTTCCAGCGTGTCAAAAACCGCGCCGCCGCCAAGAGCGAGTGTGGGAAATAAACCGCTTCCTGCCTGCCAGCGCCGCCAGTCGCGGCGATCGCGTGAAGGGTGAATCAAGGCGCAACTGGCCAGTTCGCGCTGCGCCAACGCTTTAAGCGCCGGGGCACAGAGCGGGATCAACCACTCATCAAATAAACGCAGGCTTTGCGTGTACTCACCAAAATGGCCGTTGCCCAGCAGGATGGCGCAATCGAAAGGCTCTGTGCGGAAATCGACGGTGTCGATATCCATCCATACGCTGCTGATCTCCACCTGTGGCGTACTGTGTTGCTGGCGAAAGGCGCTCAACACGTTTAATAACCAGCGCATTGTCAGCGTCGACGGGGCTTTGAGCCGCAGTTGATGCTGATGGCTGCGCAGTGTCTGGCAGGCATTTTCCAGTTGCAAAAAACCGTCCTGTAAACGAACAGCCAGCTGGCTTCCTGCTTCGGTAAGCCAAATTTTTGGGCCATGGCGTTGAAACAAACGACATCCAAACCACTCCTCAAGCGTACGGATATGGCGGCTGACTGCCCCGGGCGTGACATTGAGAAAAAGGGCCGCCTGGCTAAATGATGCCATTTGCGCGGCAACGGTAAATGCCCGTAATGCGTAAAGTGGTGGCAGGTTTTGATTCATTTGTTCGTTATCCATTGTGAGTTTTTTGCATAGCGAACGGCAGTTTAACTCGTTTTTCAGCCCAGCGCTTTCTGGCGATACTCCGTCAATAAATAAAAGGAGGGAGATGATGGGTTCAATTAATGTGGTGCTGCTGGGAACATACATTGGTGTGGTACTAACCTTGCTGGTAACGCCCGGGCCGGTGGTGGCGCTGGTGTGCGCGGCAGCGGCGCGGGGCAACCACGCGCGTGCGTTTTTAACGCTGGCAGGCACTAATCTGGCCTCGTTGGCGCTTATTGCGTTGGCGGGGTTAACGCTGGCAGGCGTTGTTACGCTTTCGTCCAGGCTAGTAAATCTGGTAGGACTGGCCGGTTCGCTCTTTATTGCGATTACTGCGGTGCAAGCATTGCACGCTTTGCGGCGAGAAAAAGGCAAAAAAATTTCTCAAAATGGCGGGCAAGGCGGGTTTGTTGTGGGCTTTATGACAGCCATCGCTAACCCGAAGGATATTCTGTTTTTTATCGCTTTTTTCCCGCAGTTTACCGGCATTACCGGCGAGTTTTCCGCCAGTATCACGCTCCTTACTGCTATCTGGGTGGTGCTGGATTTTAGTGTTTTAACGCTTTATATCCTGGCTGTAAAACGTTGGCTACCGACGAAACAGAGTGGGCGTTTTGCTACCTTCTCGTCGTTGATTTTATTGCTGATAGGCGTGAGTGGCACTGGCTATTCGCTGCTGTTAATCGTCAATAGCCAGGCATAACCACAAAGAAGTCATTGCCCTAAGTTATAAAGCTTTTGCTAATATAAGCGCATTACAAAAGAAAAATGTGGTGAACCCATTGAAAAAACAGCTGTTACTTATCTCTCTGGCAGTGGCGCTTGCCGGATGTGATAAGCCGAAGGGACCTGTTTCATTCACGCCAGAAATGGCTAGCTTCTCGAATGAATTCGATTTTGATCCGTTGCGTGGCCCGGTTAAAGATTTTAGCCAGACGTTGCTTAACGACAAAGGTGAAGTCACGAAACGCGTTACCGGAACGATGTCGAAAGAGGGATGTTTCGATACGCTTGAACTGCACGATCTGGAAAACAACAGCGGCGTGTCGTTGGTGCTGGATGCTAACTACTATGTCGAGGCGGAATCGCAGGAAAAACGTCTGCGTTTACAGGGCAAATGCCAACTGGCGGAGTTCCCCTCAGCAGGCGTAACCTGGGACACCGACGATAACGGGTTTGTGGTTCGCGCAACAGGCAAGGAGATAGAGGTCAAATACCGCTATGACGATGAGGGGTATCCGCTGGGGAAAACCACGGCATCGAAAGACGCGACGTTGTCTGTTGTGTCTACGCCTTCGAAAGATAAGCGCAAAAAGCTCGATTACACCTCTGTCAGCACGCTGAACGATAAGCCGCTGGGCAATGTGAAACAGGCCTGTGAATACGACAGCCATGATAACCCGGTGAGTTGCAGCCTGGAGATTGTGGACGAAAGTGTTACGCCACAGGTGACGCACAAATACAGCATCAAAAACACCATCGAGTATTATTGATGCCGCTGACCACCGTGCTTTATTGCGCGGTGGGTTTCAGTAGTGTCGGGCCGCTTGTTTTGTGGTTTTCAAGGTACTGCTGCTGGAAAATACACATGCGAATGGTGTTGCGGTACTCACCGTTAATAAAGAACTCATGGATCAATTCGCCTTCGACCATAAATCCCAGCTTGCGGTAAATGTGAATCGCTTTTTCGTTCTCTTTATCAACAATCAGATAGAGCTTGTACAGATTGAGTACCGTAAAGCCGTAATCCATCGCCAGCTTCGCCGCTTTTGATGCCAGCCCTTTGCCCTGAAATTCCGGGGAGATGATTATCTGAAACTCTGCACGGCGGTGAACATGGTTGATCTCCACCAGTTCCACTAACCCGGCTTTTTCGCCATCGCACTCGACCACAAAACGGCGTTCGCTTTGATCGTGAATATGCTTGTCATACAGGTCAGAAAGTTCAACAAAGGCTTCGTAGGGTTCTTCAAACCAGTAACGCATGACGCTGGCGTTATTATCCAACTGATGAACGAAGCGTAAATCCTCACGCTCGAGCGGGCGCAGGCGGACGGTATAAGCGTCACTCATGAAAAATCCTTTTATTTAAACAGGAAGTCGGGCGCTGTGCGCGCCCGGAGTGGTTAGCGAATTTGCTGTCCGGTGCGACGATCCAGACAACGCAAGGTGTTGGGTTCCCAGTAGGCGTTGAGGTTGCTGCTTTTCTGGCATTTGTCCTGCGCATCAAACGCGACATCGGTCTTATCCCACTCTTTTTCCACGCGCTTGTTCACTTTGCTGCGCAGGCTGCGGGTGTCATTCCATTGCTCTTTTTCCATCGCTGCGGATTGGCGGCTTTGCGCGTTATCGCCAGATTCAATCACCAGACGGTTGGTTTCGGCCAGTGCGGAGGTGGTGTACACGATGGCACCCAGCGTCAGCATTGCGGTGAGGCACAGGCGTTTGCTAAGTGTTTTAGTCATTGCGATTTCCTTAATTGGGGGAGAAATAAGATGCCCATATGACTCTATTCTATGCGATCTCAGCCACACGGGATAGCCAGCCGGAACTCACTCTCAGAGCATTATCAGGTATGATAGTTCAACCAAGTTTGAATCAACGTGCCTCTGATGCTGAAAACAACACTCCTGTTCTTTGCCACTGCGCTGTGTGAAATCGTCGGTTGCTTTTTGCCCTGGCTGTGGCTAAAACGCGGCGCCACGCCACTGTTACTTATTCCCGCGGCGTTCGCACTGGGAATATTCGTCTGGTTATTAACATTGCATCCGGCGGCGAGTGGGCGCGTTTATGCGGCTTACGGCGGCGTGTATGTTTGCACCGCGTTGATTTGGCTACATGTGGTCGATGGTGTCAAACTCAGTGTTTATGACTGGCTCGGGGCGCTCATCGCCATGTGCGGAATGTTGATTATCGTTGCTGGCTGGGGACGCGCGTGATGTACGCCGTTTTTGACACTCGGCGTGTTCTCATACGCCATTTTCTCTTGCGATAATTTCGCTCTGTTAGCACGGTTTGATTAACCACCGAGGCGGTATTCGGCTCGCAAAACTACTTTAGGCGCAGGTGATTCTCAAGAGGTAGGGCGCGGCTACAGATTTTGGCCCGGTGGGATTTTCTGCATGTGACCGCTTCAGAAAGCGGGTAGTCACGAAGTTCACCGCTTGCTAACTGATTGATTTACTCTTTGAACTTTTCATGCGCGTTGCTCGCGAACGCGGTTGTACTATTTTTTAAAACGTCTCTTCCCTCGCCGCCACACAGCCTGCGCAATCGCGTCAACTCAGCTAATTCACATTGAATACATTTATTGCTTTAACCGCAAAGGTAAGCAGGAGCGTTTTTGAAATATTTGGTTACCATTCTAGTTAGTGTAGTCCGCAAATCCTGTCGCAAATCATAGTCTGGTTTATGCCAGTCCGTAATCTATTGAACCACTGTTTCACTTAATAAGATGAGTCTCACCATGGAAAACAGGCTATTAACGGCGAAAGCCACGTTACCCACGTATGATCGTAACAAACTGGTTGCGCGTATTGTGCACCTTGGTTTTGGCGCGTTTCACCGCGCGCATCAGTCAGTTTATGCCGATATTCTTGCCGCAGAGCATGACAGTGACTGGGGCTATTGCGAGGTCAATTTGATTGGCGGTGAGCAGCAAATTGCCGATCTCAAGCAGCAGGATAACCTCTATACCGTTGCGGAAATGTCTGCTGATGCGTGGACTGCGCGCGTGGTCGGCGTAGCAAAACGCGCGTTGCACGCTCAAGTGGATGGCCTGGAAACCGTGCTCGCTGCCATGTGTGAACCGCAGGTTGCCATTGTTTCGCTGACCATCACCGAGAAAGGCTATTGCCACTCTCCGGCGACCGGCAAACTGATGCTCGATCATCCGTTAATTGTCGGCGACCTGCAAAACCCGCAGCAGCCAAAATCGGCCGCGGGCGTGGTAGTGGAAGCGTTGGCGCGCCGTAAAGCCGCCGGGTTACCGGCGTTTAGCGTGATGTCCTGCGACAACATGCCGGAAAACGGCCATGTCACCCGTAATGTGGTCTGCGCTTACGCGCGTGCGGTGAACGCAGAATTGGGCGACTGGATTGAAGCCAATGTGACGTTTCCGTCAACCATGGTCGACAGAATAGTTCCGGCTGTGACGGCCGAAACGCTGGATAAAATCGAGCAACTGACCGGTGTGCGCGATCCCGCAGGCGTGGCCTGTGAGCCGTTCCGCCAGTGGGTGATTGAAGATAATTTCGTGGCGGGTCGTCCGGCGTGGGAGAAAGCAGGTGCTGAGCTGGTGGTGGATGTCGTGCCATTTGAAGAGATGAAACTGCGCATGCTTAACGGCAGCCACTCCTTCTTGGCGTATTTGGGTTATCTGGCGGGTTATCAGCACATTAACGAGTGCATGGAAGACGAGAATTACCGCCGCGCAGCGCATGCGTTGATGTTAAAAGAGCAAGCGCCAACGCTTAAAGTTCAGGGTGTGGATCTGGCGCATTACGCCGACCTGCTGATCGCGCGTTACAGCAATACTGCGTTGCGTCACCGCACCTGGCAGATTGCCATGGACGGTAGCCAGAAACTGCCACAGCGTATGCTGGATTCTGTGCGCTGGCATTTAGTTCATCAGCGTGATTTCTCCCTGCTGGCGCTGGGAATTGCTGGCTGGATGCGCTATGTCGGCGGCGTCGACGAGCAGGGGCAAGCGATCGAGGTGTGCGATCCGCTGCTGGAGGTGATTCAGAACGCGGTTAATAGCAGCGCGGAAGGCGAAGCGCGTGTGCAGGCACTGCTGGCGATTGAGGCGATTTTTGGCAATGAATTGCCGAAAGACGCGACTTTTGTCGCTCAGGTGAAAAAAGCCTATCTGACATTGCTTGAGAAAGGCGCGAAAGCCACGGTGGCACAGTACGCTGTAGCACTTTAACTGCGAATCTTTAACTCAATACTGAAACAGTGAATGCCGCCGCGGCGGCATTCTTTTTTAACAAATTAGTGCAAGCCAAGACGAATCAGTTCAACCGGTTCGAATTTACCTTCGCAACCTTCTACTTCCACCGTTTTGCTACGGCGCAGTTGCGCAGGGTTTAGCCCCTCGGCGTGAATAGCGACGATTTTGCCGGTGCGGCCAGTGCCATTAATCATCACGCGCGTCCCGGTGGTGATAGCGTTACGATTACGATCATACGTCATCATGGTAGTTTCTCCTTATTGAAATCCGCAAAACGAAACGGGGCAGAAGATGTCCCCGAAATGGACGCCTTATAAATACGCCCCTGAGCCGATGAGTTTTTGTTTTTGATCAAAGTCACACTTTTTTGCGCGAAAAAATGTGACCTGGCGGAGATAAGAAGGGAGAAACGTTATTCTTCGCTGAACCAGTCGCGATTTTCCTGGCGGATGGTCTTCACTGACTCGCTAATTTCCTGCAAATGCAGCGTCATAGCACGATCAACGGCGTCAGCATCGCGTTTTTCCAGCGCGGCGAAAATATCCATATGCTGGCGCAGCAGCATCTCCGGCGGCGAAACATGATCAAGGCTCATATAGCGCACGCGGTCGATGGTAGCCTTGATGTTTTCGATAGTGTCCCACGCCAGTTGGCAGTCGGCGATCAGTGCCAGTTTGTGGTGAAAGTTATCGTCCAGCTCGAAAAAGTCATTCAGTTGCTTACGCTCAATAGCGGTACGCTGCTGATTAAGATTTTGCTCCAACTGGTAACAGGCGCTGTCGTCAATCATCGACGCAGCGCGGCGGGCGACGGCACATTCAATGGCCTGGCGAACAAAGCAGCCATTACGTACCTGCGTCATGGAGATTTTATTGACGTAGCTACCGCGCTGCGGGCGGATTTGGATCAGCCCGTTTTCTGCAAGCTTAATAAAGGCTTCGCGTACTGGCTGGCGTGAAACGTCAAACCGCACCGACACCTCTTTTTCGGACAGCGGCGTGCCCGGTGGGATCAGGCAATGGACGATGTCCCGCCGTAAAATGCGGTAGATTTGTTGATTGACGGGTTGTGTAGGGTTGAGTTGCGTTTCAGCGGCCATTCGCTCTTACTTTTTAAAGGGTTAACCTGTCTACCATACCATTAATTTGGCGTGCATCCCATACCCGGCCCGCAGGCCGGGCGGGAGAATTACCCTTCGCGGTGTACGCTAAGACCGGCATATGTCTGGCTTACAGGCATCATTTCGAGGGTGTTGATATTGACATGCTTCGGCAGTGTGGCAACCCACCACACCGCTTCGGTAACGTCTTCCGGCGTCAGCGCAGTGGTGTTCTCGTAAGTTTTCCCGGCTTTCGCGTCATCGCCTTTAAAGCGCACATTCGAAAACTCGGTGCCACCCACCAGGCCTGGCTCGATATTGGTCACGCGCACGGCGGTGCCGCTGAGGTCGGTACGCAAGTTCAGGCTGAATTGCCGCACAAAAGCTTTGCTCGCGCCGTAGACGTTACCGCCTGCATAGGGCCAGTTCCCCGCAGTAGAACCGATGTTGATCACGTGGCCGCGATTACGTTCAACCATGCCCGGCAGCACCGCGCGCGTCATATACACCAGGCCTTTATTGTTGGTGTCGATCATGGTTTCCCAGTCGTCGACATTCGCTTTATGTGCTGGCTCCAGACCTAACGCCAGGCCTGCGTTGTTAACCAGTACATCTATATTGCGCCACGCGGCGGGCAGGGCAGAGATAAACTCGTCAATCGCCGCGCGGTTACGGACATCCAACTGTGCGGTATAGAGGTTATCGCCCAGTTCGTCCTTCAGCTCCTGCAAACGCTCCTGACGGCGGCCTGTGGCAATCACTTTATGGCCGTTCTGAATAAAACGGCGTGTAATACCTTCGCCAAAACCCGCAGTTGCCCCGGTAACCAGAATAATCATCTCACTGTTCCTCAACGCTTTTTGTGGTGTCGCGACATAGCATGCACCGCTTTATAGCGGTAACACAACTTATCCCGCATACAGTGTGGCAAAAAACGCAGACTAATGCGCGAAAGCAGAGAAATGATTGCGATGCGCGCGGCGGATGCCTACTCTGAGATGAATTACCGCATTCAGGAGCGAAATATGTCGGTCACTAATCCTTTCTTTTCTGCCAGCACATTGCCTTACCAGGCTCCGCCTTTCGATACGATTACCCAGGAGCACTACCGCCCAGCGTTTGATGAAGGCATTCGGCAAAAACGCGTTGAAATCGCCGCTATCACACAAAACCCGGCGCCAGCGGATTTCGACAACACCCTGCTGGCGCTGGAACGCAGCGGCGCGCTGCTCACGTATGTCACCAGCGTCTTTTTTGCCATGACATCAGCCCATACCAATGACTTTTTACAGCAGTTGGACGAGGCGTTTTCTACCGAGCTGGCTGAGCTGGCGAACGATATTTATCTCGACGACGCCCTGTTTGCCCGCGTGGAAGCGGTATGGAAGCAGCGCGACGCGCTGTCTCTGGATGCAGAATCCTTGCGTCTGGTGGAAACCACCTATCAACGCTTTATGCTGGCGGGCGCAACACTGAGTGTGCAGGACAAAACCACGCTGAAAGCGTTGAACACCGAATCAGCCACCCTGACGAGCCAGTTTAACCAGCGGCTGTTGGCGGCGGACAAAGCCGGCGGGTTGGTGGTGGATTATGCCCATCAGCTTGATGGTTTGAGTGCAGAAGAGATGGCTTTTGCTGCCGAGGCAGCAAAAGCCAAAGGGCTGGAAAACCGCTGGTTGTTGTCGTTGTTGAATACCACACAGCAACCGGCACTGGCGGCTTTGCGCGATCGCCAGACGCGTGAAAATCTGTTTAACGCGAGCTGGCTGCGAACGCAAAAAGGGGATGCCAACGACACCCGCGCTATTGTGTTACGCCTTGTGCAATTACGCGCTAAGCAAGCGAAACTCCTTGGGTTTGCCGATTTTGCCAGCTGGAAGATTGCCGATCAGATGGCGGCAACGCCGCAGGCGGCGCTGGACTTTATGCGTAATATCGCGCCCGCCGCGCGAGCCCGTGCCGAGCGAGAGCTGGCCGATATCCAGCAGGTCATCGATACGCAGCAGGGCGGTTTTACCGCGCAAGCCTGGGATTGGGCGTTTTATGCCGAGCAGGTGCGTTTGGCGAAGTATTCGCTGGATGAATCACAAATCAAACCGTACTTTGCGCTCAATACCGTACTTACCGACGGTGTTTTCTGGGCGGCGAGCGAGCTGTTTGGCCTTCGCTTTACTGAACGGTTTGATATTCCTGTCTATCACCCGGATGTTCGCGTATGGGAAATTTTTGACGCGGATGGTGCCGGGTTAGCGTTGTTCTACGGTGATTTTTTCGCTCGCGACTCAAAAAGCGGTGGTGCGTGGATGGGCAACTTCGTCGAGCAGTCCACGCTCAACGGCACACAACCGGTGATTTACAACGTCTGTAATTACCAGAAACCTGCGGCCGGTCAAGTGGCGTTGCTTTCCTGGGACGACGTCATCACTTTGTTCCATGAATTTGGTCACACCCTGCATGGGCTATTCGCCAGCCAGCGCTACGCCAGCCTCTCCGGCACCAATACGCCGCGTGATTTTGTCGAGTTCCCGTCGCAAATCAATGAGCACTGGGCCAGCCAGCTGCAGGTGTTTACGCGCTATGCCCGTCATCATCAGAGCGGTGAGCCGATGCCGGACGCACTGCGCGAGAAAATGTTACGCGCCACGCAGTTTAATAAAGGTTACGACATGACCGAACTGTTGAGCGCCGCGCTGCTGGATATGAACTGGCATGCGCTGGCAGACGGCGAGAATGTAAGCGATGTGGAGAGCTTTGAGGCGCAAGCGCTGCGCAAAGAGCATCTCGATTTGGCCACGGTTCCGCCGCGTTATCGCAGCAGTTATTTTGCCCATATTTTCGGCGGCGGTTATGCGGCGGGTTATTACGCTTATCTGTGGACGCAAATGCTGGCAGACGATGGCTACCAGTGGTTTGTGGAGCAGGGCGGTTTAACGCGTGAAAACGGGCAGAAATTCCGCGAGGCGATTTTGTCGCGTGGCAACAGCGAAGATCTGGCGGCGCTTTACCGCCAGTGGCGTGGTCACGATCCTGAGATAGAACCGATGCTAAAAAACCGGGGATTGAGTGAATAGCGCGAGAAAATTGCTTTAAAAACTTACATAACCCGCTGGAGCATTGACCTGAATATGCCCGGCAAATAACGTGGACGTGGTGATGAATCCCCCTGCGCGGAGGGGCTACCAGTCATACCTTTTTGGGGTGAAAGCGGGTTCTGCGGGCTGGAGCAGGCTCACCGGGAGGCACCCGGCATCACCGTAATCTGCATCGCCAGAGGCTTTTTTTTCTTAAAGGCCTCTGGCGTTTTTCTTAAATCACCACGGCTCAAATCCCTGTTTTTACCCATTTCATTTATTAAATTGTGGGCGAGTTCACACTTCCTGGCGTAGCGTTATCCTTCTCATTAAGCCAAATTAAAGAACCTGATTTTACAGCTTAACATTCTGTGGCATTACGCAGGCATTGAGAAAGTGGCTGTGCTAATGTCGAGTGCTATTTAAGCAACTGAGGTAACCGACATGACCAAAAATGTAGTGGTAATACGCGCCGGTGGTAAGGTTGAAAACGTGACCGTGGAAGATAATGCAAAATCGGTCACGTTTAAAAATGAGCAAAGCTCTTTTCTGGAAATCCCAATTGAACCCTGGGAACTGGACGGAGAAACCTTCCTCGTTGCCCGATTTTCTGACCTTGTCAGCCAGCAGGAAACTGAACAAGCCATCCGGAAATTCTACTGATCAACAACCGCCTGTGGGCGGTTTTTTTATGCAGTACGCGAGGTGTAAATGGCAAATGAACGTGAAGTCTCAGAGGCCGCGACGAAAACGGTCAGCACACAGGATAGCGCCTTATCGCATCTGGTCTCCTGCGCCAATCTTGGCGCAGGTATGGTGGTGACGTTGGTTGTCGGCGGCCAGGTGGTGGCGGGTGAACTCGTTTCCGGGCAGGAATATGCGTTATATACCGCGAAATCTATTCGATCTATTCAGGGGGATGATGCGTCGCTGAAAAATTCCATCGCGCTTTTCTTTGATGATCTGGCTAATGATTATCGCGTTGAAGAAGGTCACGATATTCCGCTTAATTATTTACATATTAAAGATCCGTCGTGGATGACGGGAAATGGCGGTTGGACGAGCGTAAAAGGGACAATATTACGCGTACATATTGCTAAAGTGAGCGGCTTTTCTTTAGGGAAAGCGAAAAATGCCTGAATTAAGGTAATTAAAAGGGCCTCAAATGAGGCCCTTCCTATAACACTTGTTTTGGCCACCGCCTTCTTCGGAGTACGGGTATACAGGATCTGGCTGTAAGTCTTGCGCCACAAACCGAGCAAATGGCCCCATGAGGCATGCGTTGACCCGGGCAGAATGTGGTAAATAAAAACTTTTGGCTGCTGCAAACCGGGCATTTAAATTTGATATTGGGGATAACCCCTCCGGCCTGTGAAATGGAGATCCGACGTTATCACAAACTTTATACGTCGAAAGATATATCTTCTGTAATTTCAATAGCAAAAGAGAATTTTCAGCAGAAAAACGTTTCGATGAAACCCGTTTCAGCTGTGAAGCGAGCGGGCGGCGTTCTCCGCTTGTTTAGGTTTTATTGAGGAAAGCAGTGCTAGATTGGTTAGCAGTCCGTTAACCTGCCGTTTGAGTTAGCGCGTAGAACAATAGCAATCTATCCATGCAAGCATTGACCGCCTTTTAAGGGCGGTTTTTTTTTGCCTGTTTGTCCTGGACGTACAAAAAGAAATGGCCCCTTACGTTTTTTCGCAAGGGGCCATATCGGCGGGGGATTATCAGCGATCATCAGTCATCCCATTTGTGGCTGAAATAAGCAGCAAGGAACCCGGAAAAAAGGATAACGCCCAGTACTGCGATAAAAACATGCATATTTGCCATTGTGCTAACTCTCCCTTTAATTAACCAATTTGCCTCTCTAGCCTTAATTGGTGGCTGCGATGGAGAAATAATAGCCAGGTAAATATTAATAAAAGATGAACCGTGTTAATTATTTCGCGATAACGGTAAATTTTTTGCGGTAGGCCGCCGGAGATATTCCACGCTGCTGCTGAAAATGGTGGCGCAGTGAAGCCGCAGTGGCGAATCCACTGTGCCCGGCAATCAGCTCAATGCTCATTCGTGAGTGAATCAGTAAATCCTCAGCCCGGCGTAATCGTTCCTGCAAAATCCAGCGTGCGGGGGTGGTTCCGGTTGATTCTTCGAAACGGCGCAAAAACGTACGTGGGCTCATGCCCGTTTGTTTCGCCAGCGACGCCACCGTGTGGTTGCCTGCTAAGTGTTGATGAAGGAAATCGAACAACTGTCCCAACTGGCGACTCTCACGCGTGCGGGCAACCGGGCGCTGAAGCTGCTGGGTTTGCGAGCCATCCCGGTGCGGCTGCACCACCAGACGCCGGGCGACATTATTAGCGACGTCAATACCAAAATCTTCGCGCACGACGTGCAGGCACAAATCAATCCCTGCCGCGCTGCCCGCCGAAGTCATCACATTCCCTTCATCGTAATAGAGTGCGTCATCCAGCACGATAATCGACGGATAGGCTTCCCGTAGCATGTCCGTATAGCGCCAGTGCGTTGTCGCTTTGCGACCGTTAAGCAAACCGGCCGCGGCCAGCACAAACACCCCGGAACAGATGGAGATCACGCGACAGCCGCGCTGCCAGGCATTGTACAGCGCGTTGCATAATGCGGGCGGTACGGGCATCTGCGCGCCGCGCCAGCCGGGAACCACAATGGTGTCTGCGTTGTCGAGTAGCTCCAGCCCGCCTTGCGCCATCACACGGATACCGCCCGTCGCCCGTAATTCACCTTCATCCACTGCGGCAACGGTAAAGGTGTACCAGTTATCGCCAAGCTCCGGGCGCGGTAAACCGAAGATCTCAGTGGCGACGCCAAATTCAAAAGTACACAGCCCATCATAAGCAAGCGCGACCACACGATGGCGGACAGGAGCATGTCGTGAAGTTGTCATTATCCTGGTGTTATCTGGCATAGAAGGGGGCAGTGAGGTTGTCCTGTGTTAGTTAGATTAGTGTTAACACAAACAAGGAGAAAAGACGATGAGCTACGTAAGCAATATCCCCGCTGCATCGCCGGAAGAGGCCGCCAGCCATTTCCAGCACCGCCTGAGCGTAGAAACCGACTGCGCCGATGTCCATCACGCTATTACCCATCACGAGCAGGATTTTGTGTTATTGCATGTGGTCGGCAGTGCACAGAGTTTTGCCCGCCGTCACCTGCCGGGGGCGGTGCATTTGCCACATAGCATGATGACCGCAGAACGCATGGCCCGCTGGCCTGCGGATACGCTGTTTGTGGTCTATTGTGCCGGACCGCACTGCAATGGTGCCGATCGCGCTGCGCTGAAACTGGCGCGCCTGGGGCTGGCGGTTAAAATCATGATTGGTGGCATCACCGGCTGGGAAGATGAAGGTTTTACTTTTGCCAGCGGCGAAAGCGAAGCGGGCTTCTGATCCTTTTATTCATCTTTCACGGTGACATGTTGAATTTTTCTCATGTGCCGTGAAATTTTCTCGGTTGCTGCTTTTCCTGCCCTATGACATTTTGTTTGGATGTTTAGCCGTCCAGAAGTCTAAAAATTCAAATAATGAATTATCACGTCGGGAAATCATTTCCCGGCGCAGAGGAGAGTAATATGCAGCGACATCAGGCCCCATTCCGTGCAGACGTAGTCGGCAGTTTCTTGCGTCCGGACGCCATCAAGCAGGCGCGTCAGCAGTTTGCACAGGGCGAAATCAGCGCTCAGCAATTGCGCAGCGTTGAAAATGACGCGATTCGCCAGGTGGTTGAGCAACAATGTGCTTGCGGTTTGCATGTCGTTACCGACGGCGAGTTCCGTCGTGCATGGTGGCATTTTGATTTCTTCGACGGTCTCGAAGGCGTGGAACGCTACGACTCCGATAAAGGTATTCAGTTTAACGGTGTACAAACCAAAGCCCACGGCGTGCGCGTCACCGGTAAATTACGCTTTGGCGATCACCCAATGCTGGAAGATTTTCGTTATCTGAAAAGCATCAGCGGCACCGCGCAGCCTAAAATGACCATTCCCAGCCCAAGCGTGCTGCATTTTCGCGGGGGGCGTAAAGATATCGACGTCACGGTTTATCCGCAGCTTGATGCCTACTTTGACGATCTGGCGACCACCTGGCGCGATGCGATCCACGCGTTCTATGCCGCAGGCTGCCGCTATCTGCAACTGGATGATACGGTTTGGGCTTATCTCTGCTCCGACGACCAGCGCCGACAGATCCGCGAACGTGGCGACGATCCCGATGAACTGGCGCGCATTTATGCCCGTGTGATTAACAAGGCGCTGGAAGATAAACCGGACGATTTAACCATCGGTCTGCATGTATGCCGCGGTAATTTCCGTTCCACCTGGATCTCCGAAGGTGGTTACGAGCCCGTCGCGGAAGTGCTGTTCGGTAGCGTGAACGTTGATGCGTTCTTCCTCGAATATGACAACGACCGTTCCGGCGATTTCGCGCCATTGCGTTTTGTCCGACCGGGCAAACAGCAGGTAGTGCTGGGGCTTATCACCACTAAAAATGGCGAACTGGAAAACCCGGAAGGGGTAAAAGCGCGTATTCAGGAAGCGGCGACGTTTGTCGATATCAACCAGCTTTGCCTCAGCCCACAGTGCGGCTTTGCTTCCACCGAAGAGGGCAACACGATCACGCCTGCCCAGCAATGGGACAAAGTGCGGCTGGTAACGAAAATCGCCGAACAGGTATGGTAAATAAAAACGGCGCACTGAGCGCCGTTTTTTTATTATTGCGCCTGCAACCTGCCAAGGGGCCGAGCCTGCATCCCTTTGAGCATCATCAGCCACGCCACAACAATGGTCACCATCAGGATGATAAACAGTGATGCGGCGGGCAGTGTGGTCAGGATAACCCCGGTAAGTAACGGGTTCATTGCCGCGCCCAGCCAGCCCAACGCCTGCGCCGAAAAGTAGGTCGCTTTCATTCCCGACGGCGCGATGTTATCGATCAGCATGTATTCACCGGGGGCGTAGATCACTTCTCCCAGCGTAAACACTGCGGCGGAAAGCCCCCAAAGCCACAAGTTATCGCCGGATAACATAAAACCGATAAGGCCAATAACGAAGCTGAAGGTGCCCATTGCCATCGCCGGGCGCAGGTTGGAGGCCGTCAGTTTGCGACCAACGGCGTACTGCAACGTGACCACAATCGCGGCGTTGACCGGCAGCACGACGGCCACCACACGTTCGGCAAACTCGCTGCTGGCGACCGTCATCACATATTGTGACAGGCAGGAAGCAAACGAACCGGCGACAAACGAGGCGAGAAAATTCGATAAGGTAAACCAACCGAGCGCTTTATCTTTCAGCAAGACGGAGGGATTCCACGCAACCGGGCTATCGAGGCTTTCACCAACCGCGACGCGGCGAACAAACAGCTGAATAAAGACCAGCGGAAAGGCGGCACAGATAGCCGCCAGCCAGAACGGCAAGTTAATGCTCTGCATTACCAATAATGTGCCGAGCGGCGGACCGACGGTCCAGCCGACATTGAGCACGGTGTAGTTGAGCGAGAAAATTTTCGCTTTCGCTATGGGCGCCAACGTATCGGCAAAGTAAGCCTTCAGTACGGTGGAAAACACGGAGTAAGCGCAGTTAATCAGGGCAAAAAACAGCACCACCAATCCGGCATGGTGTGAGAGCGGGATTGCGGCGAAACCGGCAATAAAGGCGACAATCGCCAGCAACATATAGCGCTTTTTATCGAATTTATCTGCCAGCATGCCGAAGCCGAGGCTGAACACTACGCCGATAGTGAGCGCGATAGACATCGCATAACCGACCTGATCGACCGCCATCCCGTACTGGCGATTAAGGTAGATGGTCATAAACGGCAGCGTGGCGCCGCGTCCGATGGTTAATAAAAGTGAAGAGGCCAGTAAAGCGGTGGTGGAGCGTGTTTGCTTGGTGGTCATGTTCCTGCCCGACATGCTGTTGTTATATTTTTTTGTGATGTATACAGCTTTAACATGCATAAAGTGTGATGTACAACCGCAGTTTTGTCGGCAAATGCCCAAACTGACCTACCTGAATTGATGATCTGTCGCTGTTCAATTTTTTGCGTTAACGTAAATTGTTTACAAAAGTTGAAAAAACAAGGGCGAAGAATGGCGCGTAAAGATGTCCTGCTGGCGATGCTGGTAGTTGTAGCGTGGGGGCTGAATTTTGTGGTGATCAAAGTTGGCCTGCACAATATGCCGCCGTTGATGCTGGCCGGGTTACGCTTTGTGCTGGTGGCCTTTCCGGCCATTCTGTTCGTTGCTCGACCCAAGGTGCCGCTGCGTTTGTTGCTGGGCTACGGCCTGACGATCAGCTTCGGGCAGTTCGCTTTTCTGTTTTGCGCGATCAAGTTTGGTATGCCCGCAGGGCTGGCGTCATTGGTGTTACAGGCGCAGGCGTTTTTCACCATTATTCTCGGCGCGGGCGTATTTGGTGAACGTTTACAGTTAAAACAACTGGTCGGCATCACGCTTGCGGTGCTGGGCGTGCTGGTGCTGATTGAGTCCAGCCTGAATGGACAGCATGTTCCGCTGCTGGGGTTCCTGTTGACGCTGGCGGGGGCGTTTAGCTGGGCCTGCGGCAACATCTTCAATAAAAAAATCATGCAGCACAGCTCGCGTCCGGCGGTAATGTCGCTGGTGGTCTGGAGCGCGCTGATCCCCATCGTGCCGTTTATGGTCGCCTCGCTGGTTTTCGACGGCCCGGCGTTGATGCTGCAAAGCGTGGTCAGTATTGATTTAACGACGCTATTGTCGCTGGTCTATCTGGCGTTTATTGCCACGATTCTGGGATATGGCATTTGGGGAACGTTGCTGGGTCGCTACGAAACCTGGCGTGTTGCGCCGCTGTCACTGCTGGTGCCGGTGGTCGGCATGGCGAGTGCTGCGTTATTGCTGGGAGAAACGCTTTCAATGTTACAACTGGTCGGTGCCGTGCTGGTGATGGCGGGGCTGTATATCAATGTGTTTGGTTTTCGTCTGCGTCGGGCGGTACGCGCTTAAGCATAAAAAAAGCCCCGCTTAATGCGGGGCAAGACGTTTAGCTGCGCTGATGATAATACGGCACACCTAATGCGTCGGATTTGTCGCTACCCACGCCCATATGGTTAAAATCAAAAGGCGATGTCTGTTGGGCGGTGGGTAAAATCATCGCGTCACGGTTGTTCTGCTGTGCGGGATGATTAACTTGCTCCGCATAACTCTGGCCGGATAACAGCACCATCAGGGTGACAGCGGCACAGGCGATACGTTTCATACTTTCCTCGATACGTCTTTTACTACAGGCGATTAAATTAACAAGCGTGATTCAGCGGGAACAGATACCGGGACTCTGCCGGAATATCCGTCACGCGGAATTTATGCGGCGGCACGTCGAAATAGTTCTTAAACGTGCGCGTTAAGGTTTGTTGCGATTCAAACCCGTAACGCTCTGCCAGATACAGGATCGGCTCATTACTTCCCTTGAGCTTTTGCGCAATTTCCGTCAGCTTGCGGCTGCGAATGTACTGGCCCAGCGAATGACCAGTCTCTTTTTTAAACATCCGTTGCAGGTGCCACTTGGAGTAACCAGAACGCTCTGACACTTTTTCCAGCGACAGCGGCGATTCCAGGTTGTCCTCGATCCAGTCCAAAATGCTATGAATAGTGATAGCGTCAGTATTGCGTCTGGACATCGTCATACCTCTTTGTTTTTTTACGGCAAAATTTTCTTGAGCAAATACTCAAGGGTTGCCACTTCTTCTGTCGTTAAGTTTTTGGTTAATTCCTGGTGCAGGTTATGCCCTACTAATTGATGACATTGCTCACACAGCGCCGCGCCTTCGGCGGTTAACCGCACCAGCACGCCGCGCTTGTCATTCGGATTCGGGTTACGTTCGATCCAGCCTTTGCAAACCAGCCTGTCCAGCATGCGGGTCAGGGCACCGAGATCGACGGAAAGCACTTTTTTCAGTTCTACCGGGGTGATACACACTTCGCAGCGGATAGAGCAGAGCACCTTAAACTGGGTGGCGGTGATATCCAGCGGCGACAGGTAATCATTAAGTAAACGATCTTTTTTCTGGTTAACCATGTGGATCAAGCGGCCAAGAGGAATGATGTCGTTAAATAGATCATTCGTGCTTTTCACAATGGTTGCCCCGGCAAGTAGATTAGTCACGGCAGATATTATTGCTCAGGCAAATATAAGTCAACCGAATGAATTCACCGATGCCACTATTTGCTAAAACGTTTCATGTCAGGAAAAAAATCCCTTCGTAACTCACTGAAAGTAATTATTTTATAAAGACATGAGTTGCGTGTGGGCATGCCATTGCCGCCGCGTTATGGCTATACTGGCGAGGTTTTGACCTTGCAAGGAGTGACCGTCAGATGCTGGAACTATTTAAAGTCATCGGCCTTGGGCTGGTGGTATTGCTACCGCTGGCAAACCCGTTAACGACTGTGGCGCTGTTTTTAGGGCTGGCGGGCAATATGAACAGCGCGCAGCGTAACGAGCAGGCGCGAATGGCCTCGGTTTATGTCTTCATTATTATGATGGTGGCGTACTACGCAGGCCAGGTGGTGATGAACACCTTCGGGATCTCCATTCCGGGATTGCGCATTGCCGGTGGATTGATTGTGGCCTTTATCGGTTTTCGCATGCTGTTTCCGGCGCAAAAGCCACATGAATCACCCGAAGTGAAAACCAAGTCAGAAGAGTTGGAAGAGGAACCCGGCGCGAATATCGCTTTTGTACCGCTGGCCATGCCGAGCACTGCCGGGCCTGGCACTATCGCTATGATCATCAGTTCCGCCTCGACTATTCGCCACGGCACCGAATTTCCCGAGTGGGTCATCACCGTTGCGCCAACGCTGATTTTTGCCATTGTGGCGCTGATTTTATGGATCAGCCTGCGCAGTTCCGGGGCAATTATGCGGCTGGTGGGTAAGGGCGGTATTGAGGCCATTTCACGGCTGATGGGATTTCTGCTGGTCTGTATGGGTGTGCAATTTATCATTAATGGCGTGCTGGAAATCATCACCACTTTTCATGCCGGAGCCTGATGCGCACATTTCTCTTCTGCTTGATCGTGGCGCTGGTTGCGCTAACCGGCTGTCAGCAACGCCCCGGCGCACAACCGCCGCTGGCGCAAAAAAGCTTCACTGAATATCAACGGCAAACGCGTGATTTTGTCGCCGCGCACCGGGCTTTTCAGACGCTGGACAAAGAGAGCGAACTGCGGCTCAACACACCACAGGAATGGCGTCCGGCTAAGCCCGCGCACAAAGGCATTTTGCTGATCCACGGTCTGGGCGACGGGCCAGGATCGTTTGTGGATATTGCCCCCGAACTGGCAAAACAGGGCTTTCTGGTGCGCACCGTGCTGTTACCCGGTCATGGCACACGGCCTGCGGATCTGCTGGATGTCGATGTTTCTCAGTGGCGGCAAGTGGTGCGTGAGCAGGCCGATATTCTGGGTAAAGAGGTTGATACCCTTTGGCTCGGCGGTTTTTCCACTGGCGGGAATCTGGCGCTGGAATATGCGATGGCGCATGACAACGTGCAGGGGCTATTGCTGTTTTCCCCGGCGTTTAAATCCAGTACCGGTTACGATTTTCTCGCCCCGACGGTGGCGCTGTTTCGCGACTGGTTGCGCCCGCCGAGCGCCGTTTTTCCGCAGCAAATTGCCACCCGCTACTTACGAGTGCCGACCAACGGTTTCGCCCAGTTCTGGCGTACCAGCGCCAGCGCGCAGCGACTGCTTGCGCGTAAGTCGTGGACAAAACCGACGCTACTGGTGTTAACCGAGCATGATTCGGTGCTCGATACCCGCTGGATCCTTGATCATTTCGACCGCAACTTCACCCACCCCGCCAGCCGCGTAATTTGGTACGGCACGCCGCCGCCGGAAGCCGCGAAAATGCCGCGCTTACGCGTGAAGCCGGATTACGTACCGCAGGAGCGCATCAGCCAGTTTTCCCATATGTCGGTGCTCTTTTCGCCGCTTAACCCGCTGTACGGGCGCAAAGGCAGCGTACTGCTCTGTGCGAATGGTCAGTCAGAAGAGGCGGCAAAGCGTTGTCTGGCGGGGCAAGAGGTGTGGTATTCAGACTGGGGGCTGGTAGAGGCGAACAAAATTCATGCTCGCCTGACGTGGAACCCGTGGTTTGACTGGCAAACCACGGTGATGGATGAAGTTATCTCTACCGCACGGTAACCGCGCGGTTTAAACGTGGCTGGCGTGGGTTTGCTCTTCCAGTTTCACCGGCCAGCGGCGGAAAATCACCACCGCCCACACCAGCGCGGCAATCGCCGGGATCGCCCCGGCGTAGCCAATCACGTTCATCGACCAGTGCAGGCTTATCTGATTGCCGACCAGCGCGCCCGCGCCGATACCAATGTTAAAAATTCCGGAAAACAGCGACATTGCGACATCGGTAGCATCCGATGCCAGCGCCAGCACTTTTACTTGCATGCCAAGGCCGATAATCATAATCGCAATGCCCCATACCACGCTCAGCATCGCCAGATGCATTTCGCTACCGGAGGCGGGCAGCATCATCACCAGCGAAATCACCAGCAAACCAATCGCGCTGCACACCAGGCCAGAGGCGTGCTGGTTCCCCAGTTTGCCGAAGAGCAGGCTACCGATAATCCCCGCGCCGCCAAGCACTAACAGCAGCAGCGTGGCGAAATTAGCGCTAAAGCCGGCCACGTTTTGTACGAACGGCTCAATGTAGCTGTAAGCCGTGTAATGCGCGGTAACCACCACCACGGTGAGCAGGTAGATGCACATCAACGCCGGACGACGGAACAGCACCGGCAGGCTTTTCAGCGAACCGGAATGTTCACTCGGCAGCGGTGGCAGCAATTTCACCAGACACACCAGCGTGACCAGCGCACCCATACCGATGGCGAAAAAGGTGGTGCGCCAGCCGAAATATTGCCCGACGATACGACCCATCGGCAGCCCGAGCACCATTGCCAGCGCGGTGCCGGTAGCGAGCAGACTCAACGCCTGCGCGCCTTTACCGGCAGGCGCCAGGCGAATGGCCAGCGAAGCGGTAATCGACCAGAAGATCGCATGGGCGAAAGCAATGCCGATGCGGCTTAGCACCAGCACCTCAAAACTCCATGCCAGGAACGACAACACATGGCTGGCGATAAACAGCACAAAGAGCGCAATCAACAACTTACGGCGCTCAATCTGGCTGGTCAGCAGCATAAAGGGCAGCGACATTAACGCCACAACCCAGGCATAGATGGTCAACATGATCCCCACCTGCGCGGTTTCCATGTCGAAGCTCTGCGCGATATCCGA
This sequence comes from Kosakonia sp. YIM B13571, assembly GCF_042788095.1. Classification (NCBI taxonomy): domain Bacteria; kingdom Pseudomonadati; phylum Pseudomonadota; class Gammaproteobacteria; order Enterobacterales; family Enterobacteriaceae; genus Kosakonia; species Kosakonia sp. YIM B13571. The sequence continues at coordinate 293,044 of NZ_JBHZPL010000002.1, forward strand.
CAGCAAACCCACAGGCACGAATTCGGTGGTGTTGAAAATAAATGCGGCGATAGCAAGCGTCACTACCCGCAGCCACGCAACTTTTCGTGAAACGGTATTCGTAGTCATAAGGGTATTTGGGGTTGGTTGGGAAAAAGAAGAGAGGGCGATCTTACTGCCTTTACTGGCGAAAATACAAACATTTTGTGATGTAGATCTCACTTTCTATCCATATGAAAAATACCTGTTGCAACGTTTCCCAATAGCGCTCAAAAACAGAAGACAAAAAGAGGAAATGCTATGCAAACCATCGATTTCTATATGGTCGACGCCTTTAGCGACCGCACTTTTGGCGGTAATGCCGCCGCCGTCTGTCCCCTGACTGAATGGTTAGCGGATGATGTGCTGCTTCGCATGGCGCAGCAGCATAACCAGTCCGAAACCGCTTTCTTCGTGCGTAACGACAGCGGTTTTGAGCTGCGCTGGTTCACCACGCAAGATGAGATCAATCTTTGCGGCCACGCGACACTCGCCGCCGCCCACGTGATCTTTGAATATCTGGATTACCCGGACACCGAAATCCTCTTCACCACCCGGTTTGTGGGCGAACTTAAAGTGAGCCGCAACGGCGACTGGCTGACGCTGGATTTCCCGGCCTGGTCGACACAAGTGGTAAGCCCGGTTCCGGCGCTGCTGCTGAAAACGCTGGGCATTGAAAGCGCCAAAGAAGTGCGCGTGGCGCGGGATTATCTGGTGGTGCTGGAAAATCAGGCGCAGGTAGAAGCCTTAACGCCGGATATCGCGGCAATGAAACCGCTTGGCAAAATGGTCTGCGTGACCGCGCCCGGTGAGAACGTTGATTTTGTCAGCCGTTTTTTCTGCCCAGGCGAAGCGGTGGCGGAAGATCCGGTGACCGGTTCGGCGCACAGTATGTTGATCCCGTACTGGGGCGAAAAACTGGGTAAAAACAGCCTACAGGCGCGGCAGGTTTCCGCGCGCGGCGGCGATTTACGCTGTGAATGGCGCGGCGATCGCGTATTGATTGGCGGTCAGGCAACGCTCTATCTGCTGGGCAAAGTGTTCTTACGCTAAACACAGCCCGGCATTGTTTCGCCGGGCCGATTTCTTCCTGCTTTCTTCCTGCAATGTGCAGACGCAGACATCACTTCAACACCATCGCGGTTTACAGTCACGGACATAGCAAACCCATTGCCGGTTAACGGCGTCAGTTACGGCAAGCGGGCGATATTCGCTTTGATAACCTCTGCGGAGTGGTTGAATTTCGCCACTTCGTCACCTTCCAGTTGCAGTTCAATAATCTGTTGAACCCCGTTTTGCGCCAGCACAGCCGGTACGCCAATCGCCACGTCGCTGACGCCATATTCCCCGTCCAGAATGCAGGAGATCGCCAGCGCGCGGTGGCTGCCGGTGAAAATATTGCGGCAGATCTCGGCAATGGTTCCGGCAATGCCGTACTCCGTACAGCCTTTACGGGCGTAAATCTCAAAGCCGTGGCGGCGCACTTTGTCCGCCAGCGCGTCGACATCCAGCCGCTGGCCGGTTTTGCGCCGGTAAACATCGGCAATCGGCGAACCATATACCGACGAATGCGACCACACCGGGAACTGGGTGTCACCATGTTCGCCGAGGATAAACGCATCAATACTTTGCGCGCCAATATCCAGCGCCTGTGCCAGTGCGCGGCGTAAGCGGGTGGTATCCAGCCAGACGCCGGTGCCAATCACCTGGTTGCGCGGCAGCCCGGAAAGTTTCCACACCTGCCAGGTAATGATGTCGCACGGGTTGGTTGCCACCAGAAAAATACCGTTAAAGCCGTTTGCCATCATGGAAGGCACGATATTTTTAACAATACGCGCAGTGTTGGTCAGTTCATCAAGGCGCGTTTGTCCTGGTTTTAACGCGCCGCCGGAAACAGTGATCACCGCAATATCCACATCCGCACACTCTTCAACCGGGCGGGTGGAAATGGTCATCATACCGGGCATATAGGCTGCGGCATCTGCCAGGTCCTGGGCGTGACCTTCCACCCGTTTCTGGTCCAGATCCACGAGAATTAACTCTTCACAAATGTTCTGGTTCAGTAGGGCGTAAGCGGCAGACGCGCCGACATTGCCTGTGCCGATAATCATCACTTTCCGGGCTTTGGTGTTCATGGATATTCCATTTTCTGCATCGTATGTTGCGTAAGGTACAACCTATATTCTTCAGAGTGCAACGTCAGGAGGCGTAGCTATAGGTTATTCATATGACAGTGGTGGCAAGTTCTTGTTTATTTTTAACAGACTAATAACAAGGAGTTTGCTATGTACCGCATTGTTGATGCCACGGCCACACAACCGGATCTGATTGCCCTGATCGAAGCCCTGGACGCCTACCAGAGCGCACTTTACCCGGCGGAAAGTAACCATTTGATTGATTTAGCGGCATTACCCGCCGGGACGCTGATTTTGCGAAAAATTGTGCATCACGACGAGGCTGTCGGCTGTGGTGCGGTGGTGTTGAACGGCGACGGCAGCGGCGAGATGAAGCGGGTGTTTATCGATCCTCGCCATCGCGGCCAGCAACTGGGGGAAAAATTAATTGCCGCGCTGGAGCAGGCCGCCGCCGGACAATCGTGTCATACCTTGCGGCTGGAAACCGGCATTGAACAGCATGCTGCGGTGAAACTGTATCAGCGCTGCGGTTATCAAATGTGTGAAGCTTTTGCGCCGTACAACGCCGATCCGCTGAGTATTTTTATGCACAAGGCGCTGGTTGTGGAGCCGCATTCAACAGGGCAATAAACGCTTCCAGATGGCGGGTTTTCGCGTCGCGCCGCCACACCAGCCAGGTCGTGAGCCAGCGCCAGTTCTCCGCCAGCGGCCAGGCTTCCACCTGGTGATGACCAGGCATGCTTTCCAGCATACTGCGCGGCATCAGCGCCAGGCCCGCCCCGGCAATGACGCAGGCCAGCATGCCGTGATAAGACTCCATCTCATGAATTTTTCCCGGTGTGGCGCGATCGGCGTGAAACCAGCTTTCGAAATGGCGACGGTAAGAGCAGTTGGCGCGAAACGCGTAAATGCTGGCACCGTTCACCTGAGCCGCATGGGTAATCACTTCATGACCGACAGGCGCGACGATCATCATCTCTTCGCGGTAAACCGGAATGCCTTCCAGGCCAGGATGCATAATCGGGCCGTCAACAAACGCCGCACTCAGCCGCCCCTCCAGCACGCCATCGATCATGGTGCCGGAAGGGCCGGTAGCGAGATCGAACTGAATGCGCGGATAGCGCTGGTTGTACTGTGCCAGCGTCGCCGGAATGCGCACCGCGGCGGTGCTTTCCAGCGCGCCGAGCGAAAACAGGCCTTGCGGCTCATCACCGGCGACCACCATGCGCGCTTCATCGACCAGCGCGAGGATCTGCTGGCTGTAGCGCAAAAAACTGTGCCCGGCGGGAGAAAGGCGCAGGCGCTGGTTTTCGCGGATAAACAGATCCACGCCAAGATCGGACTCCAGTTGGCGAATGCGCGTCGTCAGATTCGACGGCACACGGTGCACCTTCTGCGCCGCCTGGGTAATGCTGCCGGTCTGCGCTACGGCGTTAAACATTTCAAGCTGGGTTAAGTCCATGCCATTCTCTCTTCGTGAACGGTGAAGTTAATATTATTCAGTTTTAAGAAATAACAAATTGCGCCATTCTTGCGCAAGTCCTGAACCTATTTAGCGGAGTATGTATGCCTATTTCCTCAACGACGCACGCGCTTTCCATCAACCCGGCAACCGGAGAAACCCTGCGTGCAACGCCGTGGGCCAGCCATGAAGAGGTTGATACGGCAATTGAACTGGCGGCCAGCGGTTACCGCCAGTGGCGGCTGTTGCCGGTTACCGAACGCGCGGAAAAATTACGTCACCTCGGCGAAGCTTTGCGTAAGCGCGGCGAAGAGATGGCGCAGATGATCCGCCTGGAGATGGGCAAACCGATTTTGCAGGCCCGTGCGGAAGTGAACAAATCTGCCGCGCTCTGTGACTGGTACGCAGAACACGGCCCGGCAATGCTGGGCAGTGAGCCAACGCAGGTTGAGCAGCAGCGTGCCACCATTGAATACCGCCCGCTGGGGCCGATTCTGGCGGTGATGCCGTGGAACTTCCCGCTGTGGCAGGTGCTGCGCGGTGCAGTGCCGATCCTACTGGCGGGCAACAGCTATTTGCTAAAACATGCGCCAAACGTGCTGGGTTGCGCGGCGTTGATGGGCGAGATTTTCGCCGAAGCCGGGATGCCGCAAGGCGTTTTTGGTTGGGTGAACGCCACCAACGACGGTGTGAGTCAGGCGATTAACGATCCGCGCATTGCCGCCATTACCGTGACCGGCAGCGTGCGTGCCGGAGCGGCTATTGGCGCGCAGGCCGGGGCGGCGCTGAAAAAATGTGTTCTGGAGCTGGGCGGTTCTGATCCTTTTATTGTGCTCAATGATGCGGATCTTGAACTGGCGGTCAAAGCCGCTGTGGCAGGACGTTACCAGAATACCGGGCAGGTTTGCGCCGCTGCGAAACGGTTTATCGTTGAAGAGGGCATTGCGCAGGCCTTTACGGAGAAATTTGTTGCTGCCGCCGCCGCGTTAAAACAGGGTGCGCCGGACGTGGAAGAGAACTACCTGGGGCCAATGGCGCGCTTTGATCTGCGCGATGAACTGCATGCGCAGGTCGAAGCCAGCATCAAAGAGGGCGCAACGCTACTGCTGGGCGGTGAGAAAACGGCGGGCGAAGGGAATTACTACCCGGCCACCGTGCTGAGCGGTGTTACACCCGCCATGACCGCGTTTCGCCAGGAGTTGTTTGGCCCGGTCGCGGCGATCGCGACGGCCCGCGATGCACAGCATGCGCTGGAGATGGCGAACAACAGTGATTTCGGCTTGTCCGCCACCGTCTTTACCGCCGATCCTGCGCAGGCGCAGCATTTTGCCGAACATCTTGAGTGCGGAGGCGTGTTTATCAACGGCTACAGCGCCAGCGATGCCCGTGTGGCCTTTGGCGGCGTGAAAAAGAGTGGTTTTGGCCGCGAGCTTTCGCACTTCGGCCTGCATGAGTTTTGCAATATCCAGACGGTGTGGAAAGATCGTCTGTAAGCCAAACGCGCCCCGGCGGGGCGCGTCACTGCTGGCTGTCATGGACCTGTCATGATCCTTTTGTAGACTCACGGCAACTTTGTGGTTATAGAAGAATATCATGAACTTAAAGCAAATTTCCCGCCGTATTTTGCGGCGTATTTCTCCACGACAGTTTGGTTTGCTCGCCGGGATTTTCTGCATCATCGGGTTATTTTCAGCGCTGCAAATCGCCTCCTCGTTTGTCCTTTCCGCGTCGCTACGCAGCGCACAGCATAATGAACAACTCAACCAACAAACGCACCTGCAACAGGTGCGGGTCGATGAAGCGCGCATTGCGCTCCTGACCGCAAGCGATCTGCTCAACCGGGCAGGCGTCTATTTTATGCAGGATAAAGAGACCGGCTCGGAAGGGAGCTGGCACAGCCTGATGGATGAAACCCACAAAGCGCTGGAGACCTCGCAAAAAGCCTGGCAAGCATGGCTGGCGCTCAACCCACCTAAAGACGACGCGCTGATCAACAGCTATCAGCTCTTTTACGGTGCGCTGAAAGAGCAGGCCGACGGGCTGGTGAAAACTCAGTCTATTGACGCTTTCTTTGCCGTGCCTGCGCAGGCGTTTCAGGCGGATTTCAATGACAACTATGCCCGTTTCCAGCAGACCAGCGAAGCGCGCGCCGAACAGGGACGCCAGGCGTTGATGAATAACCTTGCGCAATTGCAGCATGTGTTTGTGCTGGTGCCTGCGCTGCTGGTGGTGATTGCGGTGCTGGTCTGGTTTGCCATGTCGCGCTGGGTGATTACGCCGCTGCGCAACTTGATAGCGCATATCAATATTCTGGCGGCAGGCGATCTGGGCACGCCATTACCACCTGTTAAACGTTTTAACCGTGAAATTGACCAGCTCGGCCTCAGCATTGGTACCATGCAGCAGGGGTTGCAGCAACTGGTGATGCAGGTCAGCGACGCCACTTCGTCGATGGTCAGTACCATTCGTAGCCTGGCTGAGGGTAACCAGTCGCTGTATCAGCAGTCAGCGAAACAGGCGCAAGAGCTAACGGATGTGACCGAACATATCGCCACGCTGGAATCGCATGTCGAAGGCAATACCGGCTTTGCCGAGCAGGCACGTAAACAGGCCGATGAGGCGCGGGAAGTAGCCGCCGGTGGCGATCGAATGATGGATACGGTGAATCAATCGATGCGCGAGATTGTCGAGCGCTCGGCGGAGATGCGCAACATTGTGGCGATGATTGATGGCGTCGCTTTCCAGACTAATATTCTGGCGCTGAACGCGGCGATTGAAGCGGCGCATGCGGGCAACCACGGTCGCGGTTTCGCAGTGGTGGCGAAAGAAGTGGGGTTGCTGGCGCGCAAGAGCAGCCACTCCACGCAAACCATTCAGCAATTGATCAACCACTCATTGCAGGGTATCAATGACGGCACTCACGCGGTGAGCCGCCTCGAAGATAACCTGCAGCAAGTGACCGGGCTGGTCGGGCATTTAAGCGGCGTCCTGAGTGAAATTTCTGCCGCCACGCTCAGCCAGGGCGACAGCATTCACAAAATGACGCGCCGCCTGCACTCACTCAACAATGTTGCCCGCCGCACTGGCGAACTGGTCTCGACCGCAACCGAAGCCTCCGAAAAGCTGCACAACGATTCCCATCAGTTGATGCAAGCGGTTGCGCGTTTTCGACTTCCTGCCTGACGCAATTCATTCGCCTCTGTTATACTCGCAGGCCATTTTTGGCCTGTGGGCAAGGAGTCAGAGTGGCAACGGTGATGGATAACGGCGTACTGGAAGCGGTGCTCGCTGAAGTACGCCCGCTGTTGGGGCGCGGCAAGGTTGCGGATTACATTCCGGCGCTGGCGTCGGTGAGCGGCAACAAGTTGGGCATTGCCATCAGCACTGTGCGGGGCGAACACTTCCAGGCGGGCGATGCCGACGAGCGTTTCTCTATTCAGTCAATTTCCAAAGTGTTGAGTCTGGTGGTGGCGATGAACCACTACGCGGAAGAGGAGATCTGGCTGCGGGTGGGCAAAGATCCCTCCGGTCAGCCGTTTAACTCGTTGTTACAGCTGGAAATTGAGCAGGGCAAGCCGCGTAATCCCTTTATCAACGCCGGGGCGCTGGTGGTGTGCGATATGCTGCAAAGCCGCCTTAGCGCGCCGCGCCAGCGCATGCTGGAAATTGTGCGCAAACTCTGCGCTGCGCCGGATATCGCTTACGACAGCCTGGTGGCGCGTTCTGAATTCGAGCACTCCGCCCGCAACATGGCCATCGCCTGGTTGATGAAGTCCTTCGGTAATTTTCATAACGATGTCGCCACCGTGTTACAGAACTACTTCCACTATTGCGCACTCAAAATGAGCTGTGCCGAATTGTCGCGCACCTTTTTATTTCTCGCCGATGGCGGGCATAGCGCACAGCAGGCGACGCCGGTGGTGACGCCGATGCAGGCGCGGCAGATTAACGCCCTGATGGCGACCAGTGGCATGTACCAGAACGCCGGAGAGTTTGCCTGGCGCGTCGGGTTACCGGCGAAATCCGGGGTCGGCGGTGGCATTGTGGCGATTGTGCCGCATGAGATGGCGATTGCGGTCTGGAGCCCGGAGCTGGATGAGGCGGGCAACTCACTGGCCGGTGTCGCGGTACTGGAAGCCTTAACGCGCAAGTTGGGGAGATCAGTGTATTGATGAATGATTTCGCGCCGTTGTTTGCCCGGCTGGGACGGTCAACATTCCGTTCGCGCTTTCGCCTCGGGGTGAAAGAACGCCAGTACTGCCTGGATAAAGGTGCTGAGGTAATTGCTTCCCACGCCGCGGATTTTGTCGCAAAACGCCTTGCGCCAGCACTGCCACAAAATGATGGTAAACAGACGCCAATGCGCGGGCACCCGGTGTTTATCGCTCAGCATGCCACGGCCACCTGCTGCCGTGGATGTCTGGAAAAGTGGCACAACATCCCGCATGGTCAGGCGCTAACGGAATCGCAACAACACTACATTGTTGAGGTGATTTACCAGTGGCTGGTCATACAGATGAATGCGCCGCGCTGAAAAGCGTCGGGTAAGCCTGCACCGCTGGTGCTGCGGGACGATAGCAACGTTAGTGATATGGATTGAGATTTGATGCGTGCATTTTTTTCATCCCCTTTCCGTCTTTTTCGGGAAGAGACGCCGTACTGTAATGCGGCCATGGTGTTTATCCTGACAACGCTGTTTTATTTGCTGGGTGCGATGATGCGCCTGGTGGAAGAACTTTCCCTCTTCTGGCCGCTCAATGCGGTGATGGCCGGTGTTTTCGCACGTTATGCCTGGTTGCAGCGTTGGCATTACTACCTGATTAGCTATGTTGCCATGCTGGCGTATGACGCCATCACCACCTCCTGGGGCCTGGCGTCGCTGATTATCAATTTCTCCAATATGGTGTTTATCATCACCATGGCGCAGCTTATCGGGCTTGAACGCAACCAGATGACCAAAGCGCCGGAGCCGGTTAACGCGCTGAAACTCTTTGGTTACTGTCTGCTTGCCGCGCTGCTGTGCGCGTTTTTTGGCGCACTTGGCTCCGTGGGGATCAATGGTCAGGGGTTTGGCCTGCTGCTGGCCGACTGGTTTGGCGAGCAGTTCTCAACAGGCGTGCTGATCCTGCCCTGTATGCTGACCATGAGCTGGCCGCGTAAACCGCTTAATGTGGAGATGCGCAATTTAATGCCGGTGCTCGCCGTCGGCGTATCGATTGTGGCGTCGGTCGCGATTGGCGGCGCAGGCAGCCTGGCATTTCCGCTCCCGGCGCTGATCTGGTGTGCTGTGCGTTACTCGCTGCCGTTGACTTGCCTGGTGACGCTGCTGACCGGTGGGCTGGAGATAATCCTTGTCGCCAGTGGCTATATCAATATTTTCGTCAGTTCGCCGCTGGAGATACCACATATGTTCTCCGCGCGCCTGGGGATTGCCACCATGGCGATTTGCCCGGTGATTGTCTCGGTCAGCGTTGAGGCGATAAATCGCCTGATGCGCCAGGTTTCCCTGCGCGCCGATTTCGATTTCCTTACCCGCGTTTATTCGCGCTCGGGTTTGTATGAGTCGTTAAACCGCGACGCAAAACGCTTTGCCGACAAACACATCACGGTGATGTTGCTGGATATTGATTACTTCAAAAGTGTCAATGACAGCTACGGTCACGAATGTGGCGACGGTGTGCTGACCGCCTTTGCGCGAAAAGTGCAGCAGGCGCTGGGCGAGCGCGGCGTGCTCGCCCGCATGGGCGGCGAGGAGTTCGCTGTGGTCGTGGCAACACAAGACGCCAGTGAAGGTAAACATCTGGCGGAAACGTTGCGCGAAACAGTGGCGCTGTACCCCTTCAAATGGCGGCAGCAAACGCTGCATTTAACGGTCAGCATTGGTATCAGCCATGGGAAAGCCGAGGCCGGGCAATTAACGACAACGTTCAACGCGCTGTTGGCGCTGGCGGATGAAAATCTCTATTGCTCGAAAAAGCGCGGGCGTAACTGTACGACGGACGGTGAACACAACGCGCTGGAAAAGGCGGGAAGCGCTATCGGCGGATAATTCCTCGCGCGTCTCGCACCTGATGATGACGATAGCGGCAATTAATATCGATAACTTATTAAATTGCTTGCTACTAATTTTTATCGTCAATACTATTATTGCGTATACGTAGCGGAATCATCGCGTTATGAGCGGATCAGATAATTTGAATAAAAACGAGCGGATCCCTGGCAGACGTTTTGCCAGGCGAATGTATCTGATGCGTATTCTGGGAACGCTACTCTGCTTTTTCCCCATTCTTTCCGTCCTTCTTGAACTGCATCGCCCCGTGTGGAGCGTAGTGTTGCTGTGTGCCAATGCGTTTTTATGGCCTACCATCGCGTTTTTACGCGCGCGCAACGCGAAGATGCCGCTGCAAATTGAACATCAACACCTGGTCTTTGACGCCGGCGCGGGCGGATTCTGGATTGCGCTGATGGCGGTCAACCCGCTGCCTTCAGTGGTGATCGCCACTATTTTACTCTCTGACCGCTTATCGGCGGGCGGGTTTGTATTGATGCGTAAAGCGGCGCTGGCCATGCTTGCGGCGTTCTTGCTCAGTTGGCTGGCAGTTGGCATGCCGCTGGAATTGCAGGTGACACAGCGAACGATGTTCGCCACGTTGCCGCTGATTGGGATCTATATCCTGGCACTCAGCGTACTCACGGACAGCATTGCCGTCAGGTTGCGGATAAAAAGCCGCGAACTTGAGCGTATCGCGATGATGGACCCGTTGCTTGATATCGCCAATCGCCGCTTGCTGGAAAAACGGATTCAGTACGAGCTGGAAAAACTGCACGTGACGCCGCGCCACTCTTCGTTGATGTTTATCGATATTGATAATTTTAAAGAGGTGAATGACCGCTTTGGCCATAAAATTGGCGATATGCTGTTGGTCACCGTGTCGAAAATTTTGCATATTGCCACCCGCACAACGGACACGCCCGCGCGCCTCGGTGGCGATGAATTTGTGATTTTATTGCCCGATACGCCTGCAGAAGAAGCGTATGCGGTGGCAACCCGGATCATGGATGCGGCTGCGGTAATGACAGTGATGCAGGAGCATGCGTTCAAATGTACGTTGAGCATCGGTATCGCCAGTGCGCTACCGGAAATGCACAGTGTTACCGACTGGTTAAAAGCCGCCGACGACGCGCTTTACCAGGCAAAGCGGCTGGGAAAAAACCAGATCTACTCACACTGACAAACGTGCTGAATAAGCTACGCTTTATGCTGTATGCCGTGAAATTAACGACACTTTTTATTGTGTTGCGCATTAACAGCCTGAGAATGGAAACGGCCCCTTATGAAAATACCTGCTATTCCCGCAGATGAGGAACAACGACTGGCGTCGCTGCGCGACTCCGGGCTTCTGGAAACGGGTGTCACCGAGCGTCTTGACCGGCTTACCCGGCTGGCTAAGCGCATGTTCGATGTTCGCGCGGCGCTAATAACGCTGGTCGATGAAGAGATGCTTTTCTTTAAATCTACTTCGGGTACCGTGCGTGAACCGCTCCCGCGGAAGATCACGTTTTGTGGTCACACCATCTTGCATACCGAACCGTTGATCATTCCGGATACCCACGGCGATGATCGCTTTGCTGATAATCCGCTGGTGACCGGCGAGATGGATATCCGCTTCTATGCGGGGTATCCCTTACGTTTGCCGGACGGCGCGGTGGTTGGCGCATTCTGCCTGGTGGATAGCACCGCGCGGCAGTTCACGGACGCAGAACGGGACTACCTGAAAGATTTTGCCATGATCGTTGAAGATGAGTTCGCGGTGATGAGCGCGGCCACTACGGACGAACTGACCAGTTTATTTAACCGCCGCGGTTTTGAAAGTCTGGCGAAGTTTGCCATTGTGGGATCGCGTCGTCGCGCGGAACCATTAACGCTGGCGTGGATCGATCTCGACAATTTTAAAGAGATTAACGACACTTGGGGCCATGCCGAGGGCGACGAAGCGCTGAAAGCGATGGCGTCAGTGATGAGCGCCAGCCTGCGCGAAGCGGATCTGCGGGTGCGCTACGGCGGCGATGAATTCGCGATTCTCTTTTCCGATACCGATGAGCAGGGTGCATGGATTGCAATGCAGCATCTGGTCGAACAGGTTGACGCATGGAATCAGAGCTCCGGTAAGCCGTGGAAGTTGGCGTTCTCGTGGGGGATTAGCGAGTTTGATCATGATGGCTGCGGTGAACTGAAGCCGTGGATGAAGGCGGCAGATCAACAGATGTATGCCATGAAAGAGCGCAACCATCGCGGCCGCTGATCCATCATAAAAACCTATGTTTGATGGACTTGTGTTAATAAGTTGTAAAGCTGATAGTGGTCATTTTTAAGGAACAAAAATGACCACTTATCATATCCATTCTCTGGCGGGCGAAGCGCTTGCATCACATATTCATTCCCTTTGTGACGTGCTGGAAAACTGTGTTTCCGGCGGTGCTTCCGTCAGTTTTATGCATCCACTTTCGCGTGAGAAATCCCTGCAATTCTGGTCTGGCGTCGCCGCAAGTGCAGCGCGCGGGGAACGCATTGTGCTGGTGGCGCAAGATGATGCCGGGGAGATTGTCGGCACCGTGCAAGTGGTGCTCGAACAACCTGAAAATCAGCCGCATCGCGCCGATGTGTCAAAATTACTGGTGCATGAAAAAGCCCGTCGTCAGGGGCTGGCGCGCCGCCTGATGGATGCGCTGGAAAACGAAGCGCTGGCGCACGGCAAAACCGTGCTGGTGCTGGATACCTCCACCGGCAGCGGGGCGGAACAGTTCTACCAGCAATGCGGCTGGCAACGTGTGGGTGAGATCCCACGCTTCGCGCTGATGCCAGACGGAAATGTGACGGCGACGACAATTTTTTACAAGTTCGTATAATTCCCGCCAATAAGACATCCCATTTTGATCAAAACAGGGTTTCATGGTCTAAAAGTCTGGTAAGTTATTACACCAATCTTCCCAGGTTGTATGACTAATCAAAAAAGGAACCCACTGTGAACACATTAAACCGTCGCAACTTTCCCGGCGCTGAATACCCTGAACGTATTATTCAGTTCGGCGAAGGGAATTTTTTGCGCGCTTTTGTCGACTGGCAAATCGATCTGCTGAATGAGCACACCGACCTTAACGCCGGTGTGGTGGTTGTTCGCCCGATTCAAAGTGATTTCCCGCCGTCCCTGAGCACTCAGGATGGCCTGTATACCACGATTATTCGCGGTCTGAACGAGCAGGGCGAAGCGGTGAGCGACGCGCGCCTGATCCGCTCTGTGAACCGTGAAATCAGCGTCTATTCGCAGTACGACGAGTTCCTGAAACTTGCCCATAACCCGGATATCCGCTTTGTCTTTTCAAACACCACGGAAGCGGGTATTAGCTACCACGCGGGCGATAAATTTGCAGATGCCCCGGCCGTTAGCTACCCGGCAAAACTGACACGCCTGCTGTTCGAACGTTTCACACACTTTTCGGGGGCGGCGGACAAAGGTTGGGTGATCATTCCCTGTGAGCTGATTGACTATAACGGCGACGCGCTGCGCGAGCTGGTGCTGCGTTATGCGCAGGAGTGGGCGCTGGGTGCCGCGTTTACCCAGTGGCTGGATACTGCCAACGCGTTTTGTTCCACGCTGGTTGACCGGATCGTTACCGGTTACCCGCGTGATGAAGTGGCGAAACTGGAAGCGGAGCTGGGCTACCAGGATTCGTTCCTTGATACCGCTGAACATTTCTACCTGTTTGTTATTCAGGGGCCGAAATCGCTGGCGTCTGAGCTGCGTCTGGATAAATTCCCGCTTAACGTGCTGATTGTTGACGATATTAAACCGTATAAAGAGCGCAAGGTGGCAATCCTCAACGGCGCGCACACTGCACTGGTGCCAGTGGCGTATCAGGCGGGTCTGGATACTGTGGGCGAAGCCATGAACGACAGCGAAATTTGCGCGTTTGTGGAAAAAGCGATTTACGAAGAGATTATCCCAGTGCTGGATCTGCCGCGCGATGAGCTGGAATCTTTCGCCAGTGCGGTGACCGGGCGTTTCCGTAACCCGTATATCAAACACCAATTGCTTTCGATTGCCCTGAACGGCATGACCAAATTCCGCACCCGTATTCTGCCGCAGTTGCTGGCAGGGCAAAAAGTCCACGGCAAACTGCCGGCGCGCCTGACTTTTGCGCTGGCGGCGTTGATTGCGTTCTATCGCGGTGAGCGTAACGGGCAGGCGTATCCGGTGCAGGACGACGCGCACTGGATTGAACGTTATCAGCAGCTGTGGAGCCAGCACGGCGATCGCCAGATCAGCACCAGCGAACTGGTAAAAGCGGTGCTGTCCGTAAGCGATCACTGGGAGCAGGATCTGAGCAAAGTTTCTGGTTTGGTTGAACAGGTTTCGCTGGATCTGGACGCTATCCTGCTGCGCGGCATGCGCGATGCAGTTAAACCGCTGTGCTAATTGCACGTTGCTAAGTGAATGTCTAACCCGGCTTCGGCCGGGTTTTTTCTTTTTATGAATCCGAACGGTGAGTGGAATAACTGTTAACAGGTTAAGCCAGTAACAACGTGAATGCTGTACTTGTCTTTGATTAGTTACAACATACCTTTAAATAGTTGTATAACAGGTTTCAGCAACCTCTGCGCCAGCCATCGTCGGGCAGAGTGATTATCCGTCACAATTTGTTATCAAACTTGCAACCGTGATTGCGATCACGTTTAATAGGGCCGCTCTCCCTAATGCACACAATTCAAGATGATCGTTCGACCTCAACAACACTGGCTTCCCCGTCTTTTCGTCTGGCACGGTTCCGTACTGCCAAAAATCACGTCGCGTTTGCTGATGAATTTCCTGCTCTCCATCGCCGTGATCTTGATGTTGCCGTGGTACACCTCGCTGGGAATTAAGCTGACCGTTGCGCCGTTCAGCATTCTCGGCGTGGCTATCGCTATCTTTTTAGGTTTCCGTAACAATGCCTGTTTTGCCCGCTACAGCGAAGCAAGGGTGTTATGGGGACAATTGATGATTGCCTCGCGGTCACTGCTGCGTGAAGTGAAAACCACGCTGCCAAACGACGAAGGGTTACGACACTTTATTCAGCTGCAAATCGCCTTTGCCCACTCTCTGCGCATGACGTTGCGACGCAAGCCACAGGGCGACGTGCTGGCGAAATACCTGACGCCAAACGATCTGCATAACGTGCTGAACGCGCATTCACCGGCCAACCGCATTTTGTTGTTAATGGGCGAATGGTTAGGTGAGCGCCGGGCACAGGGCGCGCTTTCGGATGTTTTATTTAGCAGCATCAGCCAGCGGTTGCACGATATGTCCGCCGTGCTCTCCGGCTGCGAGCGCATTTTCACCACGCCGCTGCCGTTTGCCTATTCGTTAATCCTGCATCGCACCGTGTACCTGTTTTGCATCATGCTCCCGTTCGCGCTGGTGGTAGATTTGCACTTTATGACCCCGTTTATCTCGGTGCTGATTTCCTACACTTTTATTTCGCTGGATACGCTGGCAGAAGAGCTGGAAGACCCGTTTGGTGAAGAGGATAACGATCTGCCGCTGGACGCTATCAGCAACGCCATCGAAATTGATTTACTGCAAATGGTGGATGCCGATGTGCTTCCGCACAAAATGACACCAGGCAAAAATTACCAACTCACCTAAACTTTGTTCTGGAGAGTGATCCATCTTTACGATTTTTTCAGTCTGATAGCGAAACCCACAACAGAGAGGGACGTGCGATGGAAAAGTCCGACAGAACTATCTCTTTAGCGTTGACCCTGCTGGTCAGCTTCTCGCTTCTCGCCACGGCGTGGGATCTCTCCTTCGTCAGTAGCTTGCCTTAACATTATTGGCCGCTAGCAGCGCCCGTGTTTCCTCAGCCGGGCGCTGCAATAGCGCCAGCGCCTCTTCCTGCGAACGTACATTGGTATAACCGATAATCAAACCGTAGCGTTTGGCGGGTGTGTTGTACCAGCGAGAGAGCGGGCTAACCTGCAACTGGTGCCGCTGCCAGATGTTCGCCACCTCTATATCCTGCGTACTGGTGCGTAAAAACGCGGTGATATGCATCCCGCCATCGCTCACTTCGACGGTAAAAAGCCCCGGATAAACGTGCTCCAGTGCGTCCAGCACATACTTTCTGCGCTGCGAATAGAGTGTGCGCATCTTTTTTAAGTGCTTATAAAAGTGACCTTCGCCGAGAAACGCCGCGAGGATTTTCTGCGTCAGCACTGGCTGACCGCTTTCGGTGAGTTCTGCCGTTTCACGAAACGCGACAAGTGTCGCGCGCGGCATAACAATATAGCTAATACGCAACGCTGGCATCACCGTCTTGCTGAAGGTGCCCATATAGATAACCCGATCATCAGTATCAAGGCTTTTCAGAGACGGAAGTACTTTGCGGGTGTAGTGGAACTCGCCGTCGTAATCATCTTCGATGATCCAGCTATTATGCTGGCTGGCCCATGCCAATAATTGTTGTTTGCGCGGCAGAGAAAGGGTGACAGCCAGCGGGCTATGATGTGACGGTGTCACAAAAACCAACTGAGCATCGCGGTGGTATTGCTGCAAATAGTCGACATTTAAGCCGTTGTGGTCCACCGGCACAAAGTGCAGATTATTGGCGGCGCGTTTCAGTGCCTGGGTGCCAAAGTAGTAACCGGGATCTTCAAACAGCACTTTATCGCGCACCGTAGTCAGCGCATTGAGGATCAGACGCAGGTTGTTGCTATAGCCACTGGTGATAAAAATCTGATCCGCCGTGCAGGACAAGCCGCGCGACACATTCACATAATGGGCAATCGCTTCACGAAGCGGCGTGTAACCCAGCAGTGGCGGGTTGGTCATTTCCAGCGGCGACATAGAACGTACCGCTTTGCCGCACAACAGCAGCCACTTTTTGTAGGGGAAGGCATCCAGCGAAGGGATACCCGGTCGCAGAAAACCGGGGTGATCGCGCAGTACATCCGCAATCCGCGGTGGTTCGTCTAACGTCTGAGGCGCCATGTCCGACGCAGACGGTTCGCTCAGCACTAAATCCGGGTTAACCCGCGTGCCGCGCGCGCCATGGCTTACCAGATAACCTTCGCCGACCAGAATCGCCCAGGCAGTCTCCACGGTTTTTCGCGCCACGCCTAATTCACTGGCCAGCACGCGCACCGAAGGGACTTTATCACCCGGCTTCAGTAACCCGCTGGCAATGCTGCGCCGATACTGCTCATAAATAGCTTTGTAACCCGGCTTCATGTCCTACCTCTATTTACGGTTTTTGCATCTTTTTACTATGGCATAAGCGCGTACTATAGCGGCTGTTGAATCCATAAACGAGGCTAAAGACGATGAGCAATCGCGTAAATCTGTTCCAGACCGTTCCGGCATTAATTAAAACCCTCGGCGATGCCAGCCAGGCGTCGCACGCCAGCAGCCTGGATATTGGTATTAAAAATCTGGTCGATATCCGTGCCTCGCAGCTCAACGGCTGCGCATTCTGCCTGGATATGCATGTTAAGCAGGCGAAACTGCACGGTGAGCGCGAACTGCGCATTTACCATGTGGCTATCTGGCGTGAATCGCCGCTGTTTACCGCCAAAGAGAAAGCCGCGCTGGCGCTGTGTGAAGCGCTGACCAAACTCGACGCGCATGGCGTGCCTGATGAGCTGTACCGTGAGGCGCGGGAACATTTCAGCGAAGTGGAACTCTCCGAGCTGGCGTTTTCCATTGCCATCATTAATAGCTGGAACCGCCTGATGGTGCTGTCGCAAACCTTACCGGGTGCGCTGGATAAAGCCTACGGTCTCGATCGCGCGCACCTCGAGTAATTAACGCGACTCCCGGATAAAGGCAATAAACGCCTGCAACCCCACAGGGATGTGGCGGTGTCCGGGGTAGTACAAACACAGCCCTTTAAACGGCTGTGTCCACTCATCCAGCACGCTGACCAGCCTCCCGGTACGCAAATCCTCTTCAATGTAAAACCCCGGTAGAAAGCCCACGCCCAGCCCCGCGCGCACGGCGGCAATCGAGGTAAACAGATCGGTGGTCGACAGCCGTGGCGGAACGGCAACCGACAGACGCTCACCGTCGCGCGACAGCTCCCAGCGGTAATTTCCGCCACTGGACATGCGCATACAAATGCCCTGGTGCTGGCGTAAATCGTCTGGCGTCTGCGGCGTGTCGTGCGCGGCAAACCACTCCGGCGTCGCCACCACGCGCATGCGGATATCCGGCGTGAGCGGCACGGCAATCATATCCTGCGGAATCGACTCTGCCAGGCGGATCCCGGCATCGTAGCCTTCAGCGACAATGTCGATCATCTTCGCTTCGGAGGCGACTTCCATGCGCATCTGCGGGTAGCGCGCCAGAAAGCGCACCAGCAGATCATCAAGGAACAGTTGCCCGACAGCTTGCGGAACATTCAGACGCAGCGTGCCGGAAGGTTCATCCGGCACGCTGTGAATCTCCTCGTGAGCGTGCTGGATCTCGCGCAGTGCCGGGCCAACGCGGGCAACAAACCGCTGTCCGGCTTCGGTCAGCGCCACGCTGCGGGTAGTACGGTGAAACAGCCGAATCGCCAGGCGACTTTCCAGCCCGGCAATCGCGTTACTCACCGCCGTGGGCGACATTCCTAGCTCTTGCGCGGCGGCGCGAAAACTGCCCCGGCGCATGACCGCCATCACCACTTCCAGCTCAATCAAACCTGAACGATGCATAGATTATCCCGAATTTCGCAACAACCTTTGCAGCATAGCGTGGATTATCAGCGCGATAAAGGCGTGCCACACTGGCTCTACTGTGAAGAGGAGGTGGTTATGCATGCGATTGAACAGATCTCAATAAATGGCGAATGGGTGACGCCGCAGGGGACGGAGCGTTTCGACCTGTTTAACCCGGCAACCGGGGAAGTAACAGGCCAGGTGCGGCTCGCCAATGAAGCCGATGCGCTAAAGGCGATCGCTGCGGCGAAAGCGGCGTTTCCGGCCTGGTCGCAAACCAGTCGCGATGAGCGAATTGCCGCGCTAATGCGTATGCGCGATGCGCTGGCCGCCTGCCAGCCCGCGTTGTTGCAGGCGATTGTGCAGGAGTACGGCGCACCGGCATCGCGCGCCAACTGGATGGCGGGTTATCCGGTATCGGTTATCGACGAGGCGATCAACGCGCTGAAAGCGTTTGAGTTCGAATCCGTGGTGGGTCAGGCGCGCGTCGTGATGACACCACTCGGCGTCGCCGGATTGATCACGCCGTGGAACAGCAATGCCGGGTTTATCTGCGGCAAACTGGCGGCAGCGCTCGCCACAGGCTGCACGGCGGTGGTGAAACCGAGCGAGATGAGTGCGTTGCAAACCCAAATCGTCACTCACGCGCTGCACCAGGCGCAGTTGCCACCGGGCGTTTTCAATATCGTTACCGGGCGCGGCGAGGTGGTTGGCGAGGTGCTCAGCCGTCATCCGGATGTGGCGAAAATCTCTTTTACCGGCTCGACGGCCACCGGCAAAGCCATTTTGCGTAATGCGGCAGATACGTTTAAGCGCGTGACGCTGGAGTTAGGCGGCAAGTCGCCGACCATAATCCTGGAGGACGCTGATTTGGCTGACGCGGTGCCGCTGGCGATCCAGGCCGGGTTTATGAACAGCGGCCAGGCGTGTATCGCGGGCACGCGCATTCTGGTGCCGGTGTCACGCAAAGCCGAGTGCGAAGCCGCACTAGCGCAAGCGGTAACGGCGGTGAAATCGGGCGATCCGCGCGATCCAGCAACGGAAGTGGGCCCGATGGTCAGTGAAAAACAGTGGCAGCGCGTGCAATCTTACATTCGCCTTGGACAGCAGGAAGGGGCGCGTCTGTTAGCGGGCGGAGAAGGGCGCGCAGCAGGTGAAGAGCGAGGTTGGTCGGTGCGACCAACGCTTTTTAGCAATGTGCAAAACACCATGCGCATCGCTCAGGAGGAAATATTTGGCCCGGTGTTATCGGTGATCGCCTATCAGGATGAAGCCGAGGCGATCGCTATCGCCAACGACACCGATTATGGCTTGAGCGCGCTGGTGCTGGGTCGCGATCCCGCACGCGCACACCGCGTTGCCGGGCAAATCACCGCTGGACGGGTGTTAGTGAATACGCTGGCGCATGAGGCTGCCGCGCCATTTGGCGGGTTTAAACATTCAGGTATCGGGCGGGAAATGGGGCGTTGGGGATTGGCGGCGTTTATGGAACCGAAAAGCATCGTCATGTAGCAAGAAATGCCGTGCCACCCAATAATGCCGGGTGGCACGGGGTGCGATTAACGCGCCAGTTGGAAGAAGCGCACGGAGTCGCGCAGCATTTCGCTCTGTTCGGTCATCGACTGTGCGGCAACCGCCGCTTGTTCTACCAGCGTGGCGTTCTGCTGGGTCACCTGGTCCATCTGATCGATAGCAACGCTAATCTCTTTGATCCCCTGATGTTGCTCGGTAGAGGCGGCAGAGATCTCAGCAACAATATCCGTTACTTTGTTTACCGAGGTCACAATCTCTTCCATCGCGCGGCTGGCGGTATCGGCGTAGCGGGAACCGTCAGTGATCTTCTCTACGGTGCCTTCAATCAACTGCTTGATCTCTTTCGCCGCATCGGCACTTTTTTGCGCCAGGTTGCGCACTTCACCGGCCACCACGGCGAAACCTTTGCCCTGTTCACCAGCACGCGCGGCTTCAACCGCCGCGTTCAGCGCCAGAATGTTGGTCTGGAAGGCGATGCCTTCAATCACCGAAATAATGTCGACAATTTTCTGCGAACTGTCAGAGATTTCATGCATGCGTTTCAGCATGTCATGCACCTCTTTACCGCCTTTCACCGCCGTTTGTGACGTCTGGCGCGCCAGATCGCTCGCTTTGCGGGCGTTTTCCGCATTACTCTTCACGTTTTCGGTGATTTGCTGCATGTTCGACGACGTTTGCACCAGCGATGCCGCTTGTTCTTCGGTACGCTGCGACAAATCGTTGTTGCCTTCGGCGATTTCGCCTGCGGCGTGGGAAATCGATTCGCTGCCGTCAATAATACCGGTGATGATTTCTGCCAGTTTACTGTTCATTAAATGGATGGTTGCCAGCAGGCTTTCGCTGTCGCCTTCGCGCAGCGCGACTTGTGTGCCCAGTTTACCGTCAGCAACCGCCTTCATAATCGACATCGCATAGGCCGGTTCGCCGCCAAGCTGGCGCGACAAATTACGCGAGATAAACAGCGCAATAATACCGGTGGCAATCAGCGCCAGCAGCAGTAAGCCGCTCAACAGATAGAGCGCCTGGTGATAACCTGCCTGAGAATCTTCCCCGGCTTTATCACCAATCGCGACTTCCATATCCACCAGCGTCGCCAGATCTTTCATCAACTGGGTACGATATTTCGCGGATACCGCGCCGCTGATTTTGGCTGCTTCTGCGGCATCGCCGCGATTCATGGCATCGATCACTTTGGCGTTAACATCAACAAAGTTTTTAAAGTTATCCACCACGGTAGTGAACAGGGCGCGCATCTCTGGTGGTTCATTGGCAGAGATTTTTGCGTACTGCTGCTGGGCGTTAAGAAAGGTTGCCTGGTTTTGCAGCAATTCGCCGCGGTGTTGATCCAGCGACGCAGGCGTGGTCGAGGAAATATACTGCACTTGTTGCAAGCGCATTTCGGCTAATACGCCACGCATTTCAAGGGTATAGCGAACGCCAGGCGTTCTGCTTTCGCGGAACTGTTCAATATTCTTATTGGTGTTGTTAAGTTGATAAATAGAAACAACGCCCAGCAACAACATCATCACAATCAAGATGGAGAAGCCGATGAGCAGTTTGGTTAATACGGTGGCCTGCGCTATTTTTTTCATAATCCACAACTAAGTAAAGAAAGGTAATATTAATAACGGCAATATTTTAGGAAAAATTGATCTATTTATCTGATCTCAATCACATATTGTTATGATTTTTGTGCAATAGCACACATCAGATTTTTAATTTAGATTAAGGGAAGGATGGTTGTTAAAAACGTGGGTGAATTATACTTATGTTAAGTGAAATATTGTTTCAAATGGTATCTTTGTGCTGGGGTTTATTTTCTGCGCACGGTGTTCAGTGCGCAGAAAAAATTAATGGGAAATAGTAATCGGCAGTTCATCAGCCCATTTTGCTGCCTGGTTCATCAGTTCTGAAATCGCCGAATTGGGTAAGCCGATTTCATGCGCCACGTCGCTGGCTTCATCCCACATCCGCTGCTCATACAGGCGCGCCAGTCGCACATAGGGGTAGAGTTCCCCGCTGTTGGCCTCAAGCGCTTTGGCTACTTCCGGCGAGACGGCGATCTGCGCCATCAGCTCTTCCAGTGGCAGCCCGAGGATCACATCCAGCAGCGAGAAGAGGCCCGCCATAAAGGCGTCATTAGAGATGTTATTGGGCGAAGTGCGCGCCGCCGCCAGTTCGCAGAACTTAGCGCGGATCAGGCTCAGGTAATAGATTTCGGTGTTGGTGACTTCTTCGAAAGAGGTCAGACACGCCACCAGCACAAAACGCCGCATTTCGCTGATACCAAGGTAGACAACGATGTCACGTAGTGATTGATTGCGAAAACCGCTAATGCCGCGCGTGTTATATAAAATGTTTTGCGCATAACGCATAATTTTAAAAGAGAGTGAAACATCGCGTTTCAGCAAATCTTCTATTTTGTTTAAATTGGGCGATTCGACGTTAACTTCCTGCATCAGCTTCATGGCAAACGCACGATTCTGCGCCAGTTTATTTCTTCTGGTGACCACCGGCTTGCTGAAAAAATAACCCTGAAAAAGATGAAAGCCTAACTTTTTAAAAGACTCAAATTCTTCATAGGTTTCCACTTTTTCGGCGAGAAAAACCGTATGGCGCAATAAGTCCCGATTAGCGCGGATATAATCGCTAATTTCTTCGTGCTGACTTCTCCTTATGTCAAATTTAATCACATTGACATAAGGCATAAAGGCTTCCCATTGGTTTCCGGGTGCGAAATCATCCAGCGCAATGCGAAAACCCAGCGTGTGCATACGTTTGACGGTTTCCAGCAGTTTAATATCCGGCTCGGCGTTTTCCAGAATTTCAATCACCACGCGATTTATCGGCAGCGTTTCTGCCAGGCCTTCAACCAGCAACTGGTAGGGAAAATTGACGTAAACAGTACTGTTGTCGCTCTTACGGCCCACCGGCGCACTGAGAAACTGCTCTTCGATTAACTGTGTGGTGGCCTGTTCCGCAGAGATGTCGGGGAAGCGGTTATCCATGCTGTTCCGAAAGAGAAGTTCGTAACCGACGGTGTTTAATTGGTTATCAAAAATCGCCTGTCTGGCCACAAAAGAATACATTCGCCACCTCGTACACCGTGTACTTTTGTATAAGTTTTCCAAATATATAAGCAACATTAACACCCTGGCTACCGGAACCGTGTGACTGCGGCAAAATATTTGACTTTTATTGTTAAAGCGTAGGCCAGCAAAGCGGGAAGTGCCCAGGCAGCAGGGACTTTGGCGCGGTATTAAAGCCTGATGACCGGTGTATCAGGCTTTTTTCCTTAGGAGGGTTCAAAACAGAGCGGGCGTTCGTAGCAAGCGTCACAACTCGGCGAGCGGCACACCACTTCGCCTTCGCTATGCAGACAACGTTGGCGGTAGAAAAACTTTTTCCAGCGCATATTGTTGCTGTTCATCTCAACAAGGGGGGCGAAGCAATCACTCATTAGCTCTCTGAGCTCGGCACGCGAGCTGAGCCCCAGATCCTGCCACAGGTGGTTAAAAGCCAGTGATGCACTGGCAATAATGTGCTGCATCGGTGCGGCATCTGCCGACATATGGCACTCCAGCCACAGGGCAAGTTCGGCGCGCTCTGCGGTACGCGTGGCGTTGAGTTCACTCATGAGTTTTTGTCGCAAACGGCAGTCCGCAGGCATGTCTGGCGCAGGGGGCGCGAAACGTGCCTGCAAGTTTTCCCAGTCGCTCACGCTTAAACCCATTCTTTCCGGGTAGCAACCTTCACCGTGCAGATAAAGCCACAGCAAGCGCCGTAGCCAGTCATCAACGCGCATTATGCTACCCCCTTGTTTTGCCCCTCTGTTGGCGCAGTTTGCCACCAGCGTAGCAGCGAAGAAGCGATGGGTTGCCAGGCGTCATCAACGCAGGGCTGAATGCCACGCGATTGCAGTTTTTGCCAGGGCTCGTAGCCGATTCGGGCGCAGAAGACGGCTTTCACATCGGCCAATAAGTCGAGCACGGCGTCCATCCGCGCATCGCTTTCCTGCGGCTCACAGTTATCTGAACCCTTGCAATATTTCGGTGTGAAACGTTCATTGACCAACACGGCGCCCGCAGCCGATAAACTGTAAATACGAAAGCGGTCCGCATGGCCAAAATGGCAGTCGATCAGCTCGCCATGCGTCGAGGCTACCGCTACCAGACAGGCCTCCGTGTCCTCGGATTCGCCTTTGGTGACGATGCTGGCGTGAAGCTGCGCGCGGCGAAACAGGGTCGGTAGCCACGGCTGCGGGGCCGATTCTACGGGTGCCAGTGCAAACTGCTGGCTGCGATCTTCGCCGAGCATGCCGATGGCATCCGCGCGGCACTGCTGGCAGTGCGTCATTTGTGGCATCACTTCACCACAGGTTTCGCGCACGCGCGCTACCATCTCTGCATCGGGTTCCGCCTGGCCGTTAAGCCCAAAAACCGTGCCGTGCTCCGGGCGGGCTATCAGCGGCATAATGTTGTGAATAAACGCGCCAGCCCCGCGCAGTTCGCGGCTGACATCGGCCAGCGCGAAGTCGTTAATACCGGGGATCAGTACCGAGTTGATTTTCACCAGCACGCCTTGCGCCGTCAGGCGACGAACGCCCTCCAGTTGACGGGCTATCAATATTTCACCCGCTTCGCGCCCGCTATAACGTTCGCCCTCCAGCCACAGCCAGGCGTAGATCCGCGCGGCGATCTCCGGATCGAGCGTATTGATGGTCACCGTAACGTGATCGACGCCGATATTGACCAGCCGTTCAACGGCGTCTGGCAGCATCAATCCGTTGGTTGAGAGGCACAATTTCATATCCGGGAGCTGTTCACGCACCAGTTCCAGCGTGGTGAATGTCCGTCCGATATTCGCCAGTGGGTCGCCAGGCCCTGCAATACCAACGACGGAGAGTTGCGGAATAGCCGTCGCAACTTGCCGTACTTTCGCGACCGCCTGTTCGGGGGTTAAGAGTGACGATGAAACGCCAGGCCGGGATTCGTTACTGCAATCGAATTTGCGATTGCAGTAGTTACATTGCAGGTTACAGGCAGGCGCCACCGGTAAATGCATTCGCGCAAAGCGGTGATGACCGCTTTTTGAGTAGCAGGGGTGCAGAGCCACTTTACCGGCAACGGCATCAGAAAGCGGTTCAGCCGGCGTTGCCTGGCAGCGGGAACCGCCAGCGGCGGATGAGCAGGACATCATAGAAGGTACCTCCGTTTACGGAATTATCCTTCGGTGGTGCAAATCCCGTTCCGATTATAACCTATTAAAAAATATGACTATTTATTTTGTGGTGTTGTCGGTTTTGTGGCATTTGGCTGACAATGTGCCGAATGCCACAACCGCTGTTTACAGCCTTGGCAGGGTAATATCCATCGTCTGAATGCGATAGGCGACCTGGCGTGGCGTCATCCCCAGCAATCGCGCCGCTTTGGCTTGTACCCATCCCGCTTTTTCCAGCGCCGCAATCAGCCGCTGACGCTCATCAAGGTTGTTATCGAGCCAGTTATCTTCGTGCGTGACGTTGATAACCGGCGGTTTGGTTGGATTGTCGCGATGGTTAAACAAAATCACGTCCCGATCGATCAGGCCGTTCTCCGACATCACCGCAGAGCGCTCAAGGCAGTTTTCCAGTTCACGCACATTACCGGGCCAGTTGTAGCTCATCAGCAAGCGGATAGCCCCCTCGCTAATGCGCAGCGTACGATTCTGGTTCCGGGCGATTTTACGCACCAGAAAATGCGCCAGCTCGCCAATGTCCTCCTGGCGTTCACGCAGCGGGGGCAGAGCGATGGGCATCACATTCAGGCGGTAATAAAGATCTTCGCGAAAGTGCCCCAGACGGACTTCATCTTCAAGATTGCGGTTAGTCGCGGCAATAATGCGCACATTCACTTGCAATGTTTCATCGCCGCCGACACGTTCCATTTCGCCTTCCTGCAAAATGCGCAGCAGCTTCGCCTGAAAGGAGGCGCTACTTTCCCCAATCTCGTCAAGAAACAGCGTGCCACCGTCGGCCAGCTCAAAACGGCCTTTACGCTGGCGCACCGCGCCGGTAAATGCCCCTTTTTCGTGACCAAACAATTCGCTTTCCAGCAGTGTGTCCGGCAGCGCCGCACAGTTGAATTTCACAAATGGCGCACTGGCGCGCGGCGAATTGTGGTGGATGGCGTTGGCAATCAGTTCCTTGCCGGTGCCGCTCTCGCCGCGCACCAGAACGGTGGTGTCCCAGCGAGAAACCTGGCGAATAATCTCCATGGTCTGGCGCATCGCCGGGCTGTTACCGACCATGTTTTCAAAGCCGAATGTGCGTGAAGCGCTGCAAGATTTCGGGCTGGCGGGCTGCGTGATAGCTGTGCGCGGGGAAGGGCGCGCTGCCGGTGGTGCCATCAAACGCACGGTTTGTGCCACCAAATTGGCGACCGTTTCCAGAAAGCGGGTGCAGGCAGGTAACCGTTCTTCGTAACGCGCCATGGGTTGCGCCGTCAGCACACCAAACGTCTGCGCATCCGGCCCGATCAGCGGCACGGCGATAAACGGCAGGTTGTAATCATACAGCCCGAGGCGGTCAAGAAAGCGCTGATCGTCAGCAACACGCGCCAGCACTAAAGATTGCCCTTGTGAAAGCACCGTACCGACTAGCCCTTCGCCCGGACGGTAGCGGATTTGCGAACTGCCGGGGATCAACTGCTGATCGGCTTCCTGCAACGCTTCAATATTCAAAATCGCCTGCTGGCTGTCGTACAGACAGATCATTCCGTGCTGCAAAAAGGCGTCATTGTGCAATACGCACAGCACTTGCTGGAGCGTCTGATCGACCTCGGTGGCCCGGCTGAGTACCACGCTTATCCGCTGCATTGCGGTGAATTGCTGGGATAAATCGAAGCGCCAGACGGTATTACCCGACTCGGTTTGCTGGGTCATTTTGAGCCTCCGGTCAGTGAGTGAAATAGCGGGAATCGCAGGGTCAGGCAGCTTCCCCCTTCGGGGCGTGACGTCAGTTCTATCGCGCCATGGTGGTGTGCCACCAGCGTCTGAATCAGGCGCAGCTCCATCCCTTTTCCCGGCGCGTTAAGCGCATCCGGCGAGTGGGTATGGCGCACCGGAATCAGCGGCACATTGTCAGTGATATACAACGAGAGCCAGCCCTCTTCTTCGCGGGCGTAAATCTGCGTTTGTGCGGTGAAATCACGCAGCCCGTCGGCAATATCCAGCGTGCGATCGAGCCACAGACTCAGGCAGGCCAACAACTGGGTGCGTTGACCAAACCCCACCAGATGATGAGAATCCAGCGTGACCTGCAAATTTTTACCCTGTTCGTAGCGGGTGTGGTAAAGCGCGCGCAGATCGTCAAAAAAGGGTTGCAGCGGCCAGACTGCCGCATTTTCAAGTTCCAGCGACGGGCGGCAACGTTTCAGCCGCGCCATCGCTTCTTCGCCTTCACGCCACGCGGCATCCAGTGCCACATTGCTGTTATCACTGCCATTTAAACGCCGCGCCGCCGCCAGCATATTGATAGGGCAGTTAAGCTGGATCAGCGCGGCGTCGAGCGCTTCGCGGATCGCTGCCAGCAGTTTGCCGCTGGTCATCTGCTGTTTAAGGCGGTCAAGCCGTCCTTGCTCCTGCTGCTGGCGCTGTTGAGTATCGTCGGTGATGACCACCAGCGTGCGCGTCAACGTATTATCGATAAAGTAGCGACCGGCTTCTTCGCTGACGCCAGGCAGCGCCCAGCAGGTGACTGACAACCAGCGCACCGCGCCGCGCAGCACTACCGGTAATACCTGGCCGTTTGCCAGCTCCGCTTTACGGGCTGAAAAATTGAGTTCGTTCAGGAGCTCTTTTCCGCCGCAGTCGGCACAGAACGTTTTGTAGGCGAGGTTATCCATGATCACATGGTCGCGTTCATCCACTACGACCACCGCCGCCGGAATGTTATTCAGCACCGCTTCGGTCAGCGTCATGTGATTACGCAATCGCTGCTCCAGCGCATAACTGGTGCTGATATCGCGCTGCATTGCCAGGTAGTGTTCCAGTTCGCCAAACGGGTTAATCACCGGGGTGATATCGATCTCGACCAGATAAAGGCTGCCGTCACGGTGACGGTTGATCAATTGCCCGCGCCAGGGTCGGCGTTGCAACAGGGTGTGCCACATATCCTGGTAGATTTCCCGTGGTGTTTGCTTACTGGCAAGCAGGCGGGGATTTTGCTGCAACAACGCTTCAAGTTCATAGCCGGTCTGGCGACAAAACGCCGGGTTGGCATAGACAATGCGGGCTTCGGCATCGGTCAGTGAAATGGCGACGGGGGCTTCCTCAACGATGGTAAAAAACAGCCCAGGGTGTTGTTGCGAGAGCGCACCGGCAATTGCCTCGGGGGCGCTGGCATCCATCATCATATTCAGGGTCATCGCACACTCCTGCGGTCAGTTAATCGTGTCGTAGTTCTGACAATTTGTGCCACCTGGCGACTTTCGCCCGGACAACATGTCAGGCCCGTATAACCATGCAAAGAGTGAACCTTTTGGCTGATAACCCGACAAAAC
The DNA here is from genome assembly GCF_042788095.1 of Kosakonia sp. YIM B13571. Classification (NCBI taxonomy): domain Bacteria; kingdom Pseudomonadati; phylum Pseudomonadota; class Gammaproteobacteria; order Enterobacterales; family Enterobacteriaceae; genus Kosakonia; species Kosakonia sp. YIM B13571. The sequence goes on from NZ_JBHZPL010000002.1 coordinate 321,466, forward strand.
CTTGATCCAGATCGGTATTCAGCGCGATATAAGCGCCAAAGGCCCGTCTGGTGGGCATTTGCGAGAAGATGCGCTGCCAAAAAAAGCGCCAGACTGGTGCATAAATAACCATTCTGGTGCAGGGGTTGCTCGTAACGAAAACTGGCACGCTCTTCGCAATATCTAACGCGTTCACCGCATTTTCTCGGCGGAATTTCTTTTTCAACAGGAGCGCGTGTTATGGCAAATATTGGAATTTTTTTCGGCACCGACACCGGCAAGACCCGCAAAATTGCCAAACAGATCCATAAAAAACTGGGTGAACTGGCGGATGCGCCGGTCAATATCAACCGGACCGACCTTGAAACCTTTCTCTCTTATCCGGTGCTGGTATTAGGCACCCCGACGCTTGGGGACGGGCAGTTGCCGGGGCTTGCGGCGGGGTGCGAGGATGAGTCCTGGAGTGAATTTGTCACCCAACTGCAAAGCGATAGCCTGAGTGGTAAAACGGTGGCGCTGTTTGGTCTGGGCGATCAGGTGGGTTACCCGGATAATTTCGCCAGTGGCCTGCGCCCGCTGTACGACACGCTGAAAAGCTGCGGTGCGCAGATGGTTGGTCACTGGCCGAATGAGGGATACACATTTGGTTCGTCGTCCGCGCTTGAGGCGGATAACTTTATTGGTCTGGTACTGGATCAAGATAACCAGTACGACCTGAGTGATGAACGCATTGAGGCGTGGCTGGACACGCTCAAACCGCTGATTCTCTAATGCCTGAAAAGCCCGGTTGACAACCATCGCCGGGCTTTTCAGCGCGCCTGTAATAAGGATGCCAGCCACTGACGTTGCCACTGCTGCTGGGACTGGCGGTACAAATACTCCCGCGCTTTCGCCAGCGCTTCCTCCTGGGCCATCGGTGCGGGTTGGCGAATCTGTTCACACCACAGCAAATGCCAGCCGAGTGCCGTTTCGACAGGCTGGCTAATCTCATCTGTTTGTAGCGTAAACAGCACCTTTTCCAGTTCCGGAAAGAGCAGACCGCGACTTACCCAGCCCAGACGCCCACCTTCCAGCGCGCTGGGGCAGTGCGAGTGGTGTCTTGCCAGCCGGGCAAAGGCAGAGCGGTTGTTACTGATTTGCTGATAAATAGGGGTTATCTGCTTTCGTACCTCGGCATCATTTTGCTCTACGGTAAGCAGCAAGTGCGAGGTTAAGCGTTGTTCCGGGCGCATAAATTGCGCCCGATGTTGCTGATACCAACGCAGCACGCTCTCTTCGTCCGGGACGGGGGCTGTGCTTGCTATTTCAGCAAACTGCGTTTCCAGGTGCACATGATGCGCAATCACCGCCTGGCGCTCGGCTGGGGAAAAAGGGCTTTCATTGAGCTGCGGTGCCAGTGATGCCGCCACGGCATTACGTGCATCGTCAGTAATGATTTCGTCGCGTGTCATATTAACGACCGCCTGTTCGAGCTGGCGCTGGCGCGCCCAGGCACGGTCAAATGCTTGTTGGTGTGCCGCCGGGATGTTTTCCGGCTCGCAGTGCCAGCGGGTCAGCGCCAGCCGTCGGCGGGCGAAACGCTCCCACGGCATCATAGTGGCGTCTCCAGTAAGATCATGGCGCTGGCGGAAACCTGAAACCAGCGCCCGGAAAAGGTGACGGTGTAACTATCGGCATCCTCTCCCTGGCCCGTGGCGGTGATATGACCCTGTTCTCCGGCGGCCACTACAATGTTGTCGCCGATGGCCAGCGCGTGGCGGCAGGCGACGGTATCGCCGTACTGGAACTGCCCGGCGTGCCAGGGTTCGGAAAGTGGGAGCAATTCTTGTTCACGGCAGCCAACAATCAAGCCGCAGTCGGGAAAATGGATTTGATAGATAACTTTATCCATCAGGAAAGTGCCCTGTTCACGAACAAAACCCGTGCTACCCCGGCGCACCAGCAAATCACCGCGCCGGTAACCCGGCATGGTGCCATCGTTGCGGATAGCGCGGCTAACGCGGACTTCCTCACCGAACGCATACTTTCGCTTCATGATGTGTACTCCGTTGTACAGTGCTCGTAGCTTTCCGCCAGCAGTTTGCGCGCCAGTAGCCAGGGCTCGGGGGGAGTGACCTCGAGCAGATTACGCAGCGGTACATTGTCGCGCAGGCGCTGATGAAATTCGCGCAGCACCGGCAGGCAGCAACGGCGCAGCGTTAGCGGTTCATAAGGAACGGAGAAAAAGGTAAAAAAGGATTCGGCGCTGTCGAGTTCAGCCACGCCGTGAATCTGATAAAACCATTCCATCTTTAGCCTCTCGCCAGGTGTGGGGCGCTTGTGCCACACAATGTGGTGTAAAGCGCGATCAGTTCATCGTCATGCGGGGTGCGTTTGCTGCTCTCAGCCACGCGGCGAATGGCGGGCAGCAGCAGGTCGATTTGCAGGGCGTTAAGGTGATAGCCCAGCCGGGTAAACACGCCTTCCACGGCCTGACGACCAGAGTGTTTACCGAGCACCAGCCGGTACTCACGCCCCATCAGCGCCGGGTCGATGGCCTGGTAGCTTTCGCGATCGCGCAGCAGGGCGGCGACATGCACGCCGGATTCGTGGGTGAATACCTGCGCGCCAACCAGCGGTTGTTGTGGGTCAATGGGGCGCCGGGCGGCATCGGCGACCTGCTGGCAGAGCAACGGTAATTGCGTGAAATCCACACCGCTATCCAGCCCCAGACAGCGGCTCAGACCGAGCGCGACGGTTTCCAGCGCGGCGTTTCCGGCGCGTTCGCCAAGACCCAGCACGGTCGTATTCACACTGGTTGCTCCGGCGCGTACCGCTGCCAGCGTATTGGCGGTCGCCATTCCGAGATCGTTATGGGCGTGCATTTCAATTTCACCGGACCAGCATTGGCGCAGGGCGCTGATGCGCTGTGTGGTGGTTAACGGGTCGAGCAGGCCAAGGGTATCGGCAAAACGCAACCGCTGTGCGCCTGCGCTGATGGCGACTTGCGCAATGTCCGCCAATGTCCGATCGCTGGCGCGTGAAGCGTCTTCGCAACCAATACAGACCTGTAACCCCTGGTGTCGCGCCTGTGCAATCAGTGTGGCCAGCTTATCCAGCACGACCGGCAGCGGTTCGCGCAATTTGTACTGCCGCAGCTTATCAGAGGCGGGCAGCGAGATATCCACCCAGTCCATGCCGAGATCGGCGCTCTGGGCGATTTCGTCGGTGTTCATGCGACACCAGGCCATTAGCGTGGCGTCAGGCAGTTGCTGGCGCACCTGGCGCATCCGTTGGCGTTCTTCGCGCCCCATCGCTGGCGTGCCGACTTCCAGCGCGGTCACGCCGGCGGCAAACAGCGCTTCGGCAATGGCGATTTTCTCGCTAGCGCAAAAGGCAACGCCGGGGCTCTGTTCGCCGTCGCGCAGCGTGGTGTCATTGATCAGTACGCTGGGCATGTTGCCGCCTTAGCCGTAAACCGGCGTAAATGTGGCGGGTGTCGGGCCTTCCTGCCAGTACGGGGAAAGTGCGCGCAGACGCGCAATAATGCCTGGCAGCGTCTCTATTACATAGTCGATCTCTTTTTCCCGCGTGTAGCGCGAGAGTGAAAAACGGATACTGCCATGCGCTGCCGTGTAGGGAATGTTCATTGCCCGCATCACATGCGACGGTTCCAGCGAGCCAGAGGTGCAGGCGCTGCCGCTGGAGGCGGCGATCCCGGCCTGGTTGAGGAGCAGTAAAATGGCTTCCCCTTCGATAAATTCAAACGCCAGGTTCGCCGTGCCAGGGACGCGAGGTTGATCGCCGCCCATCACCATCACTGACGGCACCTGTTTCACCAGTTCGTTTTGCAGGCGATCGCGCAGGCTGGCGATGCCTACGCTACCTGGCAGGTGTATCTGCGCCAGTTCACACGCTGCGCCCATGCCAACAATCCCGGCGATATTCTCAGTACCGGCGCGGCGACCACGCTCCTGATGCCCACCGCGCAACAGAGGACGAAAGCGCGTGCCACGACGCAAATAGAGGCAGCCAACACCCTTCGGGCCGTGCAGTTTATGCGCCGAGCAGGAGAGCATATCGATCTGCGTGCGAGCGATATCCAGTGGAATTTTGCCAACCACTTGTACCGCGTCGCAGTGAAACAGTGCGCCATATTCCTGCGCCATGGCGGCCATCTCAATAACCGGAAACAGTACGCCGGTTTCGTTATTCGCCCACATCACGCTCACCGCCGCCACACGTGTGCTCAGTGCGCGACGATACTGTTCCATATCCAGCGCGCCGCTGGTATTGACGCCAATGCGATGAATAAGGTAGCCCTGACGTTCCAGATGTTCACACACGGCGAGGGTGGCTGGGTGTTCAACGGCGGTGGTAATAATCTCCCGGCGCTCAGGCATCAACTCGATGCAGGCGTGCAGCGCGGTGCTGGTGGCTTCGGTTGCACAGGAGGTGAAGATGATTTCGCTGCTGTGATCGGCGCCCAGCAGCGCGGCGACTTGCTGGTGTGCGCGTTCAAGCGCGGCGCGGGAAGGGGTGCCAAAGTCGTGAATCGACGACGGGTTACCGTAATGTTCGGTTAAGAATGGCATCATCGCTTCCAGCACCATCGGGTCGATACGGGTGGTGGCGTTATTGTCCAGATAGACCTGTTTCATAGTTTCTCCCCCAACGGTTGAAATGTGGTGGCTCAGGCGGCCACAACGGTCATATAACAGCCGGTACGCTCCATCAGTTTTTGCTGCAGCCAGGCCAGCGTCATGTCGGTCATCATGCAGCCGCTGCAACTCCCGGAAAGGCTGACGGTCACGGTGTGATTGGCGACGCTCAGGAGCGACATATCGCCACCATCGGCCTGGATATGCGGGCGTAATTCGGTGATCGCATCGACCACTTCCTGCCAGTGCGGATCTTTCTCTGTGGCGACGGGAATAGCGGCCTGCGGGTGCTGCGCGAGAATATCGGTCAGCGCCAGTTCAATTTTTTCATGGCACGCGGTACAGCCGCCGCCCGCTTTGGTGTAGTTGATCACCTCTTCAAGGGTGGTCAGGCCATTGCTCAGTACCGCCCGGCGAATTTGCCCTTCATCGACGCCGAAGCATTTGCAAATCAGTGCGCCTTCTTCGTGATCATCTTCCAGCGTTTCGCCACGGTAATGGGCGATTGCCGCCCGCAGCGCCTCCTGACCCATCACCGAGCAGTGCATTTTTTGCGGCGGCAGGCCATCGAGGTAATCCGCAATCTGCTGGTTGGTCACTTGCTCGGCCTGCGCCAGCGTGCGGCCAATAATCAGCTCGGTGAGAGCGGAAGAGGAGGCAATCGCGCTGCCGCAGCCAAACGTCTGAAACCCGGCTTCGAGAATGGTTTCACTTTGCGGGTCTACTCGTAGCATCAGTCGCAGCGCATCGCCACAGCTCAACGATCCCACATCGCCCACGGCGTTGGCGTTATCTACCACCCGCGCGTTACGGGGATTAAAAAAATGATCTTTCACTTTCTCGGAGTAATTCCACATGTGCCTGGCTCCCAGGAGAGATGACGGAAAGCGCCGTTGCGCATTTCACCGCCTCAATCAACGGCGGGTTATGACAACCAAGCAAAAGCAGTACCAGAAGAGAAAAACGTTATATTTCAATAAATTAAAAATTGAGACCAACATAAAACTTTGCGCTGTGTCGCAATTTTATGTTGGCTTTGTCACACAACCGACATGGACTGTGTCTAATGCTCATCTTCTTCCTGCCATGTCTGTTCCTGCAGAAACTGGGCGAAGCGTTGCGGATTGCGGGCGGTTTTACGCTGCTCTTTGTCATACCAGTAGTGCTGAATTTCCTGTAACAACCCGGCAATCGTGGTTTCTTGTGGTACACGTACCGCGCGCACGCCGACTTGCAAAAGCTGGCGAAAAACAGCTTCACCAATCGCCACGCAGTAGAGCGTGACGCAATCTTCTAGCGCGTGAATGCGACAATTGAGCTTCTCTTGTTGGTGCCCGGCGAGCACGGAGAAATCCACCACCCGCAACAGCGTGACTTCGCTCTCTTTGACGCCATAGACCACTAATTTTGGCGTGGCGCCAAAGTGCTGATCCACATGGCGATAATCAGAACTGGCAAAGGCGACTTTCATTGACCATTCGTCCGAGCAAATAGTGCTGAACTGACGATTAACATGCGGCATACAGATCTCCTGGCGTAACGTTGTCGCCAAAGTGCTGGCGCAGCGGCGAGCGATAGGTTGCAAGGGGGTGATGGCGTTCACGCATCACATTCGCCAGTTCAAACAGCGTGTCACGAATGCCGCTATAGCCCTGGCGTACACGACGAAATTCTCCCAGACGGTCATAAACCGGGAAACCGGTGCGGATAAGCGACAAATCAAACTGTGTGGCGAGATCGGCGGCATGAGAGTTGGCCACCAGCAACGCGGCAGGCGTATCACACAGCAGATCCTGCATATCCTCCAGGTCGCCTATCACTACCGTTTCGACCGGCAGATGTTGCAATCCCGGTTGGCTGACCGGCGCGACAATCGGTCCAGGGATCATGCCCAGGCTGCGGGCGAAATCGCACCACGCCGCCAGGTGATCACCTTCTGCTGCCATGGCGATAGCGGCACCCTGTAGCCACATATGGCAATCGATCATCGCATCCTGAACTTGCCCGCGCTGGCGCTCAATCCACGCGGGGACATCCCGCCCGGAGAGCGTTTTCAATCGATGGATAAACGTGTCGCACGCTTCAAGCGTCATCAGATGTGGCAGGGTGATCACTTCGCCACGGCTGCGCTGCGCCAGTAACCCTGCTGCACGCCCCAGCGAGTTACCAATCACGAAGGTGGCCTGGTTTTGCCCCATCTGTTCAATCATGCGCAGCGACGTTCCTCCCTGGGTAACGGGCGAAAAATCACCGTTTGCCAGATGCCCATCCAGCGACAGCGACAGATCCGGCACAATCACCGGTTGCAGGCCAAAGGCTTCAACATAACTGCGTAGCAATTCGATATCGCCCGGCGTCAGTAAATGGCTGACCAGCAAGTTCACGCGGCGGTTGCGCAGGCTGGTGGCGGGCTGCGCGGGCACCCACTGTTCAATCATGCTTTCCAGCACTGCGCTGTAGCCGTTTTCCAGCGAGCCATAGAAATCCGGCGTGTTTACGGTGAGCAGCGCAACGCCTTTATGGCGGGGGAAATCGTCACGAAACTGGCGCACCACCCGAGAAATATCGCTGCCCTGGGCTTCTGAAAGCCCGGTGCTGAGCAGCACAATGGATTTCGCGGCGTTGCGCTGGCAGAGAACGTTGAGCGCGGTAAAAATGTTTTCATCGGCACCCATAATGGTGGATGTGGGGTCCATCGCCGTTGATTGCAGCGGAATGGGATCGTGAAAGTGTTGAATAAAGAAAACTTTCGCGAACGCACTGCACCCCTGTGCGCCGTGTACCAGCGGGATGCTCTGTTCGAATCCCAGGCTCGCAAGGATCGCGCCGAGCGGTTGGCCACTTTTTATCGGGCTGACCGCCAGCGGTTTTTTATTACGAAGAATTTCGGCCATTGTTAGCTCCTTATTGCCACGGCGCGCGGGTATGCGTTTGCGGCCAGACCGGGCTTTCCAGGGTCTGACAAAGTTGTTCGGCAAGGGTGATGATGCCGCGATAACCGGCAAAAGCGTGTTCACGTTCCTGGTTAATATCCAGAAAGGGCAGACGCGCTTTATAGGCGGTGTACATATTGCGTCCGCCAGCGATCATCATGTCGGCTTTGTAGCGATAGACCACATCCAGCAAGGAGCGGGCATTGCCCTCATCCAGCATGATAGCGTCATCGCCCATCAGTTCACGGATGCGCTGTTTATCCTCTTCGGTGGATTTACGGGTTCCGGTAGCGACGACCGTCATGCCGAGATCCTGCAGTGCCGAAACGACTGACCAGGATTTAACGCCGCCGGTATAGAGCAACACCTTCCTGCCGCGTAAACGTTCGCGCAGCGGCACCAGCGCCTGTTCTGCGGCGTGCTCCTCACGCGCGATCAGTTGCTCGGTTCGCGCCATTAAATCGTTATCGCCGGTGAGTGTTGCCAGCTGGCGCAGGGCATCGGAGGTGGCGCGAACGCCATAAAAACTGCCTTCAAACCACGGTGTGCCGTAGCGTTGCTCCAGCGATCTGGCGACATTAATCAGCGCTCTGGAGCAAACCAACATATTGACCTGCGCACGGTGCAACGTCTGGATCTCGGCAAAACGCCCGTCGCCGGAAAGGGAACCCAGGATGCGAATTCCCAGCTCATCCAGCAGCGGCTGGATATGCCAGAACTCTCCGGCGATGTTAAATTCGCCAATCAGGCCAATGTCATGGCGATGCGCCGGGGCAAAAGGCGTATTTTCCGGCCACGGCGCGGGTTCGCGTCCGCCGATGACTTTTTTCACCATCACGTCGCCCGCCAGGCGGTTACCCAGGTTTTTGCTACCGTAAAAACCGGCCACATCAACGGCAATCACGGGCACTCCGGTGGCGGTTGCCGCAGCCTGGCAGACAGCTTCAATGTCATCGCCTTCCATTGCCGGAACACAGGTGTTGTAAATAAATACCGCCGCCGGGTGATAGCGGTCGACAATATGGCGTACCGCGTGAAACAACCGCCGTTCGCCACGCCCCATGATGACATCCTGCTCGTTCAAATCGGTGGTGAATCCAAGCCGGTTGATGCGTGGACCAGAGCTCAGGCTGCCGCGGTTATCCCATGAACTACCGGCGCAGCCAATCGGGCCATGTACCAGATGCGCCACATCGGAAAACGGCAGCAGGGTGATTTGTGCGCCGTCGAAGGCGCAACCTCCGGCGGTGGCACCGGGTTTTGGCGCGCTACAGCCAGATTTCTGTTTATGGTTATGCTCGCAGGCAGGCTCATCGAGCAGCGCCAGGATATCGTTCCCCTTCATCATCACCTCATTTTCTGGTTGGGTTAGCGTTAACGGTGCAAATCGCAAGCCAGAAAGTAGTGATTGATTTTTAAGGAGAAAGTGTTGTGCGCTTTGTGACAAAGCAGACAATTGGCGCAATGCCCACGCCAAAAAAACGCCCCCATAGCGGGGGGCGTTTGGGGGCTAAAATACTCGTGCTTCCAGCGGATTCGCGCGCTCAAGTCGTTTCGCCAGCCACGGTGGTAACGGCCCGGCCAGCAAGCTCTGGATGGCAGCGCACTGGGACAAAATGGTATTGCCCGGTGCCACTTTCATTGGGTGAATATTATGACGAATCAACCGTGCGGCTGCCGGGCCGCCGATAGCTTCACAAAACAACAAATGGCAGTCGTTGAGCAACTGCGCGCGGATTTCGTTCGGTTCCTGGTTTTGCGGGTGAGAAGGGTAGCGGCGCAGGTCATGTAACCAGCCCCCCTGGTCATCAAATCCGTAGATAAAAAACAGCCGCCCCTGGCCGAAATGACCGTTAATGGTTAGCCCATCCTGCGAGCAGAAAGCAGCAATCAACTGCGGACGGCGGTTTTTGGCAGCCTGCACCTGCAAATGCGCCGGCAATTCGCCGCGCAGACAGGCTTTTACCCGCGCCCAGCGCCCGTTGGACATCAATGCTTCCGCATAAGGAAAATGGGCTTCCAGTAGCGGCAGTTCGAGCGCTGCCAGCCCATCGGGTGTCAGCACTTCATCACTGCTATGAGTGAGCCATGCCATGATTTGCGCCGGTTGCAGCTCCGGCAGGCACTGAAACAGCGCCAGCATCCGCCAGAACAGCGTATCGTTGTCGGACATTGCTCATCTCCTTATACCTGCGCGTCGCGGGTGGCACGCAGACTGAGTGGAAAAGTAGGGCGGCCAGGTTGCAGATTGACGTAATAACGGCGTCCACCTTCAAGTTCAAGCGCGCCGCCCCAGTGTTCCGGCGTGTCATGTTCAACCTGTACAACTCTGGCTTCCAGATCTTGTTTAGCGATATAGCAATACAGATCCGCGCCGCGCTGGCGAAGAATAACGACCGGCATAGAGCCTCCCGGGCCCCGCGTGACGCGGGGCATGTGATGGTTAACGGATAAGATCGAAGCTGTAGTCGGTTTTGCCGAGCTTGATGGTCTCTTTGTCTACTTTCTCCAGCACCGCATTCACCAGCGTAGTGAGAATGCTCATTGCGCCCTCATAGCCCCAGGTTGTCTGTCGGTGCAGATGGTGACGGTCGAACAACGGAAAACCGAGGCGGATCAGCGGGACTTCAAACTGTTCACCCTTGGCTAAGGTATCGCGCTGAATGAACTTGCCGTACGAGTTGCCAATCATAAAATCCGGCTGGCGGGTAAACATCAGCGAGCGAAAATGCCACAAGTCGCAGTTGATAAACACTTCGCTCTCCTGGCCGTACGGTGAGGCCTCGAGCATTTTCTTCATCGCTTTCTGCCAGCGTTTGTTGCCGTTGTGACAGAGGATAACGGTCGGTTCGCAGCCCAGTTCCAGCAGGAAACGGGTCAATCCCATGACAAAATCCGGGTCGCCAAACAGACCGAATTTTTTACCGTGTAGCCAGGTGTGAGAGTCGAGCATCATATCGACCAGCCGCCCGCGCTCCAGCGCCAGCGTATCGGGGATGGCCTTACCGGTTAACTGGCTAATCGCCATCAACAGTTCGTCTGTTCCTGCCAGCCCAACGGGAATGGAAACCTCGGTGGCAGGCTGTTTCCACATCTCCTGCACCACTTTTTTGGTTTTCACCAGTTGCCAGGGTTGCAGCAGCAGCGTGTCGATAGCGTCCGGCGCCTCGCGCATCTCTTGCTGCGTTGTACCACCTGCGTACATCTGGTAATGCCCGTTGGCAGGAGTATCAAGCACTTCCGACGGATCGGAGAGCAAACTTGCCTGCACCTCCATTTGCTCCATCATGCGTTTCAGCACACGGAAATTACCGAGATAGGTTTCAAACCCGGTCACCAGGTTAAGGCGTGAAATTTTACCGGGTTGTGCTTCATGGCTTGCCGTAAAGGTACGGGCAAAGCCTTCAAACATGTTGTCCCAGCCGGTGATATGGCTACCAATGAAACTGGGGGTATGTGCATAGGGCACGGGGATGGCGGCATCCAGGATACCATCTTTTTTGGCGTTAGCGATAAAGGCCTGCAAATCATCACCGATCACTTCCGCCATACAGGTGGTAGAGACGGCGATAATCTCCGGTTTATACAGCGCGCTGGCGTTTTGTAAGCCGGTGTTGAGGTTGTTATTCCCGCCGAACACCGCCGCGTCTTCCGTCATCGAATCTGATACGCAAGCCACCGGTTCTTTAAAATGGCGGTTAAAGTAAGTACGGAAATAGGCCACACAACCTTGCGAACCGTGCACATACGGTAGGGTATTGGCAAACCCCAGCGAACAGAGCACCGCGCCCAGCGGCTGGCAGGCTTTCGCCGGGTCGATAGTCAGCGCTTCGCGTTTGAAGTTCAGCGCTTCGTATTCCGGGGTGGTGGTCCATTGAAAAACTTCCTGCACACGCTCCGGCGAGTGTGCCTCTTCGAATGCCCGTTTACCGGCAAATAACGTCTGGTAAGCATCCTGTTCAAACAGGGGATGGCAATTCTGTATTTTCTCAGCAGTCTGGCTCATGGTGTTCTCCTCCCGCGCCACAAATCGGTGAACAAGCGGGATAACAGGATAAAAATCAGGCGGATTTCAGCCACGGCGCGGTCAACTGGCCCCAGGCGGGGTTGTTGAGCGTCATATCCATATCGCGGGCGAAGATGGCGAAGCCGTCATAGCCGTGGTACGGGCCGGAGTAATCCCAGGAGTGCATCTGGCGAAACGGCACACCCATTTTCTGAAAGATGTATTTTTCTTTGATGCCGGAACCGATGAGATCCGGTTTCAGCGCGTTGACAAACGCCTCCAGCTCATAACTGCTGGCGTCATCAAACAGCAGCGTGCCTTCTTTCAGATCCGGCAGAGTGCGGTCGTAATCATCGTTATGACCAAACTCGTAACCGGCGGCGATGATCTCCATCCCCAGGTCTTCATAGGCACCAATCACATGGCGCGGACGCAGCCCGCCCATATAGAGCAGCACTTTGCGACCCTCCAGTCGTGGGCGATATTTGGCGATAATGGCGTCGTTTTGCGCCTGGTATTTGGCGATCACCGCTTCGGCGTTAGCGCGAATGGTGTCGTCAAACTGGTCGGCGATTTTGCGCAGCGATTCCGCGATTTTCGTCGGGCCAAAGAAGTTGTATTCCATCCACGGAATACCGTACTTCTCTTCCATATGGCGCGAGATGTAGTTCATTGAGCGGTAGCAGTGCACCAGGTTCAATTTGACGAACGGTGTGTTTTCCATCTCCACCAGCGTGCCGTCGCCAGACCACTGCGCCACTACCCGCAACCCCATCTCTTCGAGCAAAATGCGCGATGCCCAGGCATCGCCACCGATGTTGTAATCGCCGATGATCGCCACATCGTAAGGGGTGGTTTCGAACGGTTTGCCTTCGCGGTTATCCAGCACCCAGTCGCGGATCACATCGTTGGCAATATGGTGACCGAGGGATTGCGACACACCGCGAAAGCCTTCGCAACGCACCGGAATAACCGGTTTGTTGATCGCTTTGCGGCTGGCGTTAGCGACAGCCTCAATGTCATCGCCAATCAGGCCGACCGGGCATTCCGACTGGATTGAAATGCCTTTGGTCAGCGGGAACAGCTCTTCCAGCTCTTCAATCAGTTTGGTGAGCTTCTTGTCGCCGCCAAACACGATATCGCGCTCCTGGAAATCGGAGGTGAAGTTGAGCGTGCCGAAACTGTCCACGCCGCTGACGCCGGTATAGTAGTTACGCCGTCCGGCGCGGGAGTATTGCCCGCAGCCGATCGGGCCGTGCGAGATATGCGCCATATCCTTTATTGGCCCAAATACCACCCCTTTCGAACCGGCATACGAGCAGCCGCGCACGGTCATCACGCCCGGCTGCGATTTGCGGTTAGAGATGATGCACTTGCCGACGCTTTCCTGCTCCGGGTCTGTCACCATCATGTGTTTTCTGCGTTCTTTACGCGTCTTCTCCGGGAAAACCTCCAGCACCTGCTCGATGATCTCCAGGTTACGTTCGCCTGTTGCATTGCTCATGGGAGTGCTCCTGTCGTCAGACGGCGTTTTCTTCGGCGGCGGTTTTACCAATGATGCTGGTGTCTTCCACATCCATAATGCCGAACTCCATCAGCAGTTCTTCCAGCTCATCCATGGTGCAGGGGGTTGGCACCACCATTTTGGTGTTGTTGACGATCTTGCTGGCAAGGTCGCGATATTCATTCGCCTGATTGCAGGTCGGGTCATATTCGATAACCGTCATACGGCGGATTTCCGCACGCTGCACGATGTTGTCGCGGGGAACAAAGTGGATCATTTGCGTACCGAGTTTTTCTGCCAGCGCAATGATGAGCTCATCTTCGCGGTCGGTCTGGCGCGAGTTACAAATCAGCCCACCGAGGCGCACTTTGCCGGATTTGGCATACTTCACGATGCCTTTGGAGATGTTATTGGCGGCGTACATTGCCATCATTTCACCAGAGCAGACGATGTAGATCTCCTGCGCTTTGTTTTCACGAATCGGCATGGCGAAACCACCGCATACCACGTCGCCCAGCACGTCGTAAAAAACAAAATCCAGATCCGGAACGTAAGCGCCTTCTTCTTCCAGGAAGTTAATCGCGGTGATTACCCCACGACCCGCACAGCCAACGCCTGGCTCCGGGCCGCCGGATTCCGCACAGCGCACGCCGCCGTAACCGATTTGCAGCACGTCTTCTAACTCCAGATCTTCCACGGAACCGACTTCGGCGGCCATCTCCATAATGGTGTTCTGCGCTTTCGCATGCAGGATCAATCGCGTGGAGTCGGCTTTCGGATCACAGCCGACAATCATTACTTTTTTACCCATCTCCGCCAGCGCGGCGACCAGGTTTTGTGTGGTGGTCGATTTGCCGATCCCACCTTTGCCGTAAATGGCGCATTGACGCATGGTCATGGTGTTTCTCCTGTTGGTTATGTGTTTGCCACATTACCTTGTGCAGGGAACATACCAGCCATGCCAGAGTGGTTAATGATTTGATTTTTAATGTTTTATTATTTTTTGGCTTCGAAGGGAAGGAACAAAGAGTTCACAAACATCTGACCAATTGTACGAAACAGCACAATTCTGTTTGCGGCCGCTGCCCGCTCTGCAGGGCGTCACACTTTGTCGGCAGTTCAACAAGCTGTCGTGTTCGCTGTCTTATTCCACGCAATCCATTTCCCGCCCCGGTTTCTAATTGCTTGTATTCACTGCAATAACTGAAATGGCACAGGCTGTGCAATAGCGAAGGCATCACCACCTCTAAGAACCGAGGAACGAGCAATGTCCGGAAAGATGAAAACGATGGATGGCAACGCGGCGGCAGCCTGGATCTCCTATGCCTTTACTGATGTCGCAGCGATTTACCCCATTACGCCCTCCACACCAATGGCGGAAAACGTGGATGAGTGGGCAGCGGCGGGCAAGAAAAATTTGTTTGGTCAGCCGGTCCGTTTAATGGAGATGCAGTCGGAAGCGGGTGCGGCGGGAGCGGTACACGGCGCGCTACAGGCCGGGGCACTCACCACAACGTACACCGCATCGCAGGGGTTGTTATTAATGATCCCTAATTTGTACAAAATCGCCGGTGAACTGCTGCCCGGTGTGTTTCACGTGAGCGCGAGGGCGCTGGCGACAAATTCGCTGAATATTTTTGGCGATCATCAGGACGTAATGGCGGTGCGTCAGTGCGGCTGCGCGATGCTGGCCGAGAGCAATGTCCAGCAGGTGATGGATCTCTCGGCGGTGGCGCATCTGTCGGCAATCAAAGGCCGTGTGCCGTTTATTAACTTCTTCGACGGTTTTCGTACCTCGCACGAGATCCAGAAAATCGAGGTACTGGAGTATGACGAACTCTCTCCGCTGCTGGATAGCGATGCGCTGAACCGTTTTCGCCGTAATGCGCTTAATCCGGAACATCCGGTGATTCGCGGGACGGCGCAAAACCCGGATATCTACTTCCAGGCACGCGAAGCGTCTAACCGCTATTACGATGCGTTGCCAGAAATTGTCGAAAACTATATGGGGGAAATTTTCGCCATCACCGGGCGCGAATACCACTTGTTTGATTACTACGGCGCGCAAGATGCTGAACAAATTATTGTGGCGATGGGTTCCGTGTGCGACACCATTTCGGACGTCGTAGACGCACTTTGCGACAGCGGCGAAAAAGTCGGCCTGGTGACGGTGCATCTGTTTCGGCCGTTTTCGCTGGCGCACTTCTTCGCCAGAATCCCGCCCAGCGTGAAACGCATTGCGGTGCTCGATCGCACCAAAGAGCCCGGAGCGCAGGCGGAGCCTTTATGTCTGGATGTGAAAAATGCGTTTTACCACCATGATAACGCGCCGTTAATTGTCGGCGGTCGTTACGGGCTGGGCGGTAAAGATGTGCTGCCGGGGGATATTGTCTCGGTGTTTGAAAACCTGAAAAAACCGTTGCCAAAAGATAACTTTACGCTGGGTATTTTTGACGACATCACGCACACCTCGCTGCCGATGCCTTCGTATGATGTGCAGGTTTCTCGTGAGGGGATCACCGCGTGTAAATTCTGGGGGCTGGGATCGGATGGCACCGTCAGCGCCAATAAGAGCGCGATTAAGATAATCGGTGATAACACGCCGATGTATGCGCAAGCCTATTTTGCGTACGACTCGAAAAAATCTGGCGGCATTACTGTGTCGCATCTGCGTTTTGGTGAACGGCCCATCACCTCGCCCTATCTGATCAACAAAGCTGATTTTATCGCCTGTTCGCAGCAATCCTATGTCGATAAATATGATCTGCTGGAGGGGTTAAACCCCGGCGGGACATTTCTGCTCAACTGTACCTGGTTTGGCGAAGAGCTGGAGGCGCGGCTGCCTAACGCGATGAAGCGCTATATTGCGCGCCAGGGGATCCGCTTTTATACCCTCAATGCGGTGGACATAGCCCGCAGGCTGGGGCTGGGTGGGCGTTTTAATATGCTGATGCAGTCGGCGTTTTTTAAACTGGCGGGCATTATCGAACCCCAGACGGCGTCGGGTTATCTGAAGCAGGCCGTCGAGAAATCTTACGGGCGCAAGGGCCAGAAAGTGGTGGAAATGAACAATGCCGCCATCGATCTCGGCATGGAGGCGCTGCAGGAAGTGATGGTGCCGGAGCGCTGGGCATGGCTGGAAGAGAATACCCGCGAGGATACGCGCCTGATGCCGGACTTTATTCGCGATATTCTTGAACCAATGAATCGCCAGTGCGGCGATAAACTGCCCGTCAGCGCCTTTATCGGCCGGGAAGATGGCACGTTCCCACCCGGCACCGCCGCCTGGGAGAAACGCGGCATCGCCATGCAGGTGCCGGTCTGGAACCCCGAAGGCTGCACCCAGTGCAATCAATGTGCGTTTATTTGCCCGCATGCGGCGGTGCGTCCGGCGCTACTGGATGAGGCCGAGCGGCAAGCCGCGCCGATTGCGCTGTTGAGCCAACCCGCTCAGGGGGCAAAAGGGTATGAATACCACCTGGCGATTTCACCATTGGATTGTTCCGGGTGCGGTAACTGTGCGGATATCTGTCCGGCAAAAGGCAAGGCACTGACCATGCAACCGCTGGAGAGCCAGCAAGCGATGGTTCCTATTTGGGATCATGCGTTAGGTTTATCGCCCAAAGCCAATCCCTTCAGCAAAACGACCGTCAAAGGTAGCCAGTTTGAAACGCCGCTGCTGGAGTTTTCCGGCGCGTGCGCAGGGTGCGGAGAGACGCCGTATGCGCGGCTGGTCACGCAACTGTTTGGCGACCGAATGATGATCGCGAATGCCACAGGTTGCTCGTCAATCTGGGGAGCCAGCGCACCGTCCATTCCGTGGACGACAAACCATAAAGGCCAGGGACCGGCGTGGGCGAACTCGCTGTTTGAAGATAATGCCGAATATGGCCTTGGCATGATGCTGGGCGGACGCGCATTACGCGAACAGATCGCCAGCGATGCGTTAAACGCGCTGGAAGCGCCGCTTGGCGCAGATCTTGAACAGGCGCTGCGCCAGTGGCTGGAACATAAAGATCTGGGCGAAGGGACACAGGAGCGCGCCGGGCAGCTCAGCGCGTTACTTGAACAGGAGAAGGGCGACGACCCGCTGCTCAACCGGCTCTATCAAAACCGCGACTATTTCGCCAAGCGCTCGCAGTGGATTTTTGGCGGCGATGGCTGGGCGTATGACATTGGCTTTGGCGGGCTGGATCATGTGCTGGCCTCCGGCGAGGATGTCAATATTCTGGTGTTTGATACCGAGGTTTACTCCAATACTGGCGGGCAGTCGTCAAAATCGACTCCTGCGGCAGCCATTGCCAGATTTGCCGCTGAAGGCAAGCGTACGCGCAAAAAAGATCTCGGCATGATGGCGGTTAACTACGGCAATGTGTATGTCGCGCAGGTGGCGATGGGCGCGGATAAAGCCCAGACGTTGCGGGCGATTGCCGAGGCAGAAGCCTGGCCCGGACCGTCGCTGGTGATTGCCTATGCCGCATGCATCAACCACGGGTTAAAAACCGGGATGGGATGCAGTATGCGCGAGGCGAAACGGGCGGTTGACGCGGGCTACTGGCATTTATGGCGTCATAACCCGCAACTGCTGGCAAAAGGGAAAAACCCGTTTATTCTCGACTCCGACGAGCCGGAAGAGGATTTTCGCGAGTTTCTGCTCGGCGAAGTGCGCTATGCCTCACTTGAACGCATCTCGCCTTCACTGGCCGAACAGCTGTTTGCGCAAACGGAACAGGATGCCCGGCAGCGTTTTGCCCAGTATCAGCGCCTGGCGGGGGAGTAAGCCCTGAAGCCCGGCGGTGCAGCAACGGCCGGGCTGATATGCACCCGCAGTAGATATTGCGGATAACCTCTTTCTGCCAGCGGCGCTGTGAATGGCGGCCCACTCATTCTCGTTACGCTGGCAGAACACATTGACAGGCTGGAGGGGTGTTTCAATACTGAACAGGAACCCTTTACCGGAACTGTTTATGAACGACAAAACCCCGCCCGCGTTTGTGATCCGCAATTTCAACCACATCGAAATGGAAAACTTCGTGCGCCCGCCGCTGTATGAATCGCTCGGCGGCTCGCTGACCAAAGGCACCCTCGCCAGCAAGTTAGGTGCGTCGATCGATATTTTGCCGCCGGGTAAACGGGCCTGCCCGTTTCATCTGCATCATGCGCAGGAGGAGATGTTTATTGTACTGAACGGTAACGGCACATTGCGCATCGGCGATGAAGAACGGCCCATCCAGGAAGGGGATGTTATCTGCATTCCGCCAGGCAAAGCGTGGCCGCACCAGATTATCAATACCTCCGATCAGCCGCTGCGTTATCTCTCAATTAGCACCATGGAAAGCCCGGAAATCTGCGAATACCCGGATGCGGATAAATTTCTGGCGAAAGCGCACAGCCAGGGCCGCGAAGATTTTCGCCAGCTCGATTTTCGTGGCGAGAACGTGGACTACTGGGAAGGCGAACCATAAAAGTTATCGTCTGTTTTGCGCCGGTGTGAAGGGAAAACCGGCGCATGGGCGATACCCGTTACAGGCTGACAAAATGAGTCACCCGGTTATCACCGCGCAGTTCGTGAATGAGAAGCGCGGGCGGATCGCTTGCCATCGGGATGTGCTGTGTATTCAGCATCAGCGGGTTCGCCGGGCAGATGGAGCCGCAAAGATACGCCGGAACACCGGCAAAGGTGGCGGACATCGCCCGGTGTACGTGACCAGCGCACAATGCCAGCGGCGAGTGCGGTAAGCGCGCCAGCAGTTGCGCCAGCGCCTCGCCGCCCTCGCACATGGCGTTATCCAGTGGGGCAATGCCGCTTGGGAAAAGGTGCTGGTGTAAAAAGATCATCGCCGCGTGCGGCTGTGCCATGAGCGCCGCTTCCAGCCAGCGCAGATGCGGGCGGATATCGCCCCGGCTTTCACCGGTTACCGTCACATCCACGCCAATCACCGGCACGTTATCCACTTGCTCATGGAAATGCAGCGCGTCGTGCGCCGAGCGGTGAGCAAAAGCAGCCAGATTTTCACACATCATGGTTTTATCATCGGCGTTGCCGGGCAGGATCAGTGAACGGCACGCCAGGCGCTGCAATGCGCTGTCAATGGCGCGATAGCCCGCGCCCCAGCCACCATCGGTTAAATCGCCGCTCACCACCAGCAGATCGGGTTTGAGCGTCAGTAACCAGTCGAGGGCGCGATGCAGGCGCTGAAGGTTGTCATTATCCGGCGCAGCATGAATATCACTCAGTTGGGCAATCAGCATTTTCTCTCCGGTTTGTCCGTTTTCACCGTCCAAGCGTAGCCTAACCAGGCTCACTGCAGAAACGGCATAAGTGACTGCATCAGACGGTGTGGTATTTGATCCGCCGGACGGCGGGCGCGATTTCCGCCTCGATCTGCGCACCGGGCAGTTTATTGAATAATTACCGCGACGGAGCGGTTTCGTTGGCCTGACGGATGGCGGCGATAAACGCGTTCAACGTTGCTGGTATTTGCCGGTGACCGGAATAATAAAGGCATAAACCTGCAATCGGCGGGCTGAACAGCGACAGCACCTGTTGCGCTTGCCCGTTGTCGATGGCCTCGCGGGCATAAGGCTCAGGGACATAAGCAATGCCTAAGCCTTTTACCACCGCCTCGACCATCAGCGCGCTGTTATCAAGGCATAAATTGCCGGGCACGTTGAGCGTTATTGGCTTGCCATGTTGCACAAACTCCCAGCGGTAGCGTTTTCCACTCGGCAAACGCTGGGCGATACAGCGATGCTGCAAAAGATCCGCCGGGCTTTGCGGTACACCTGCGCTGTGCAGATACTGCGGCGAGGCGATGGCGATAAAGCGGATCGGCCCGCCGAAGGGCACCGCAATCATATCGAGCGGTACGGATTCTGCCAGCCGTACGCCCGCATCAAATCCTTCGGCGACGATGTCCACCAACCGACCTTCGGTCACGATATCCAGCATCACCTGAGGATGCGCCTGTAAAAAACCTTCAACCACGTGTGTCAGCAGCCAGTGCGCGCCGCCTTCATTGGCGTTGATGTGCAAAGTGCCGTGCAACTCCTGCGGGCGAAAACGGGTGGCATCCAGCGCCGTATCTAACTGGCTGAGCAGGGGATCGATACGTTGCAAAAACGCCGCGCCGTCTTCTGTCAGCGAGACACTGCGGGTGGTGCGGTGTAACAAACGCACGCCAAGCTGGCTTTCCAGCCCGCGCATCGCATGGCTTAGCGATGAACGGGACACTCCCAGTTCATTGGCGGCTTGTTGAAAACTGCGGTGCTGTGCAACCAGTAGGAACGCTTTTAAATCTGCGAGACTGACATTTTTCATTGTTGAATATTTTTCACCGCTACATGCCGATTGGTGCGTCTTATCATAGCAGCGCCGGTTGCTTACGCTATCCACTCACCTGAAAACATGTGGAGGTAGTTATGATGACATGGCTGATTACCGGCGCTTCGTCCGGGCTGGGATTATTGATGACGCAAACGCTGCTGGCGCGCGGTGACCGGGTGGTAGCCTGTGTCAGGCGCGCGGACGCGATGAGCGCATTACAGGCGCAATATGCGTCGCGGTTGCACGTCAGCTGTTTTGATATGACCGACAGCGCGGCACTGCGCCGCGAAGTGGACGTCGCGTTCACCACTTTTGGCGTGATTGAACGGGTAGTAAGCAATGCCGGCTACGGCTTGTTTGGCGCGGCGGAAGAGGTGAGTGACGCGCAAATTGACCGGCAGATCGCCACCAATCTTACCGGCTCCATCCAGTTAGTCCGTGCTGTGTTGCCGTGGCTGCGCGCCCAGCACGGCGGGCGGATTGTGCAGGTCTCTTCGGAAGGCGGCCAGGTGGCGTACCCCAATTTCAGTCTTTACCACGCCAGTAAGTGGGGTATTGAAGGCTTTCTGGAATCGGTAGCGCAGGAGGTAAAACCGTTTGGTATCGAGATTGTGATTGCCGAACCCGGCCCAACGCAAACCGGCTTTGGTGCCGGGCTCGATCACGCTGCGCCGCTCGCTGCCTATGACAATACGCCTGCGGGCGAGGTGCGTCGGGGTATTGCCAACGGCAGTTTTGACATAAAAGGCGATGCGCAGCGCACGGTTGATGCGATTATCGCGGCGGCAGACGCACCCGCGCCGCCGTTCAGAGTGCCGCTGGGCAGCCTTGCCTGGGAGCACCTGGTGGCCTCGCTCCGCGCGCGATTAGCGGAAATTGAGCGCCAGCGCGATGTGGCATATTCCGCCGACAGGGATTAAAACGACAGCAGCGGTTTGGCTATCCGACCTGGCGTCTGGTATAGCGTGATAGCCTGCCGCCACTGCTGAAAATCAATCAGCGTGACCTCGCTTACTGGCGTTGCGCGCAGTCGCTCCCAGAGCGTGCAAAATGCCTGCTGCCAGCCATCTGCCGTCATTGCGTCGAGATAGTTACGCACATGGAACCAGTGGACTGCGGGTAAGCGTCGCTGGATGCTGAACGGCTGTCCGGAAAGCAAACCGTAGCTGATAAATTGCCCCGTTTTCGGCATTGATTGCAGCAACATTTCTGCCAGTGCGCCGCCGGTGGCGTCATAGATAACGCTGGCTTTACTCGCTGCTTTTTTGATGGCGG
This sequence comes from Kosakonia sp. YIM B13571, assembly GCF_042788095.1. Classification (NCBI taxonomy): domain Bacteria; kingdom Pseudomonadati; phylum Pseudomonadota; class Gammaproteobacteria; order Enterobacterales; family Enterobacteriaceae; genus Kosakonia; species Kosakonia sp. YIM B13571. Next base: position 343,130 of record NZ_JBHZPL010000002.1, read on the forward strand.
CGCTATCCGTGTCGGCCAGCGGTATCACGCCGCAGGCCGACAGGCGGCAGGCGTGGATGGCGGAACGATAAATGCCGGTCACGCTTTTTGCCCCCTGACGCCTGGCCCACTGCGCAAGGTAACCGGCGCAGTCAGCTCCCGCCGCGGTGACCAGCACATGTTGGCCGTGAACCGGGTAATGTTCCAGCATCATCTGCGCGGCCAGCGGATTGATGTAGGCGCGGGCGGCAAGCGTATCGTCAATATCATCCGGCACCGGCACAGCCAGTTCCGCCGGGCAATCCACATACTGCTGCCAGGTGCCCTGACCGCGCAGCGGCAACACACGTTTACCCAGTAAATCCACGTTTGCATCGTGAGTTTGTATCACTACGCCCACGCCTTCGTAGCCCGCGACGGCGGGCAGGGTGATGCGGTGGCTGTACGCGCCGGTCACGGGGATTAAATCCGAGGCATTCACCGGCGCAAGGCGCATTTTGACACGAACCAGTCCTGCCGGAAGCGGTGCCAGCGGAGTGGTTTCAGCTTGCAGAACAGTCTGCGGTTCACCGAAACTTCTGTACACTAACGCGGTGTTATACATGATGCCCACTCATGATGTTGCTCTGTTTTGACAAGGATTATACCTATGTTTTTCCCAGTGAAATCAATCTGTTCTTTACTGTTATTCAGCGCGTTCGTCGCCAGCGCCGCCAATATTGATAACGCCACGCTGACGGCGGTGGCCCGCCTGCAGGAAGAACGCTTAGGCGCGCGCATCGGCATTGCGGTGGTGGATACCGTCAGCGGTGAGACGGTGAGCTACCGGGGTGATGAGCGTTTTCCGCTAAACAGTACCCACAAAGCGCTGCTGTGCGGCGTGTTGCTGAGCAAGGTCGACAAAGGTGAACTGGCGTTAAATGAGACCACCCAGTTTTCCCAAAGTGAGCTGGTTGCCTATTCGCCGGTGACCAGTAAGTTTGTTGCACCTTCATCGATGAGCTGGCGGCAACTGTGCAGTGCGGCGGTCAGTGAAAGTGATAACACGGCAGCGAACCTGGTGGCGAAAAAGCTCGGCGGCCCGGCTGCGGTGACGCGTTTCTTTGCTGATTCAGGTGACAGTGTCACGCGACTCGATCGCGCAGAACCGGAACTGAACAGCGCTGTGCCGGGTGATTTGCGTGATACCACCACGCCGCTTGCCGTCAGTCACACACTGCAAAAACTGGCGCTCGGCGAAGTGCTCACGCCCCGTTCGCGCGCGCAACTGGTGCAGTGGATGAAAGAGGATAAAGTCGCCGATGCGCTGCTGCGTTCCACATTGCCAAAAGGCTGGGCGATTGGCGATAAAACCGGGGCGGGCGGATATGGTTCGCGTTCGATTATCAGTATTGTCTGGCCGAAAAAAGGCGCGCCTCGTATTGTATCTATTTATATAACGGATACAAAAGCGACAATGGCGCAAAGTAATGACGCCATTGCCCGCATCGGTAAAGCCATATTCAGCGCGACGAAGTAATAAAAAGGGCAGAGAGAAAAATCTCTGCCACTAATTTTACTTAAATAAGTATCTGCTCCAAATTACCCGCAAAAATAACCATAAATGGATAATGGTTAAGTGTTGAGAATATCCTTATAATCTCCGTCCCTTTTCATGTCTTAAGTTTAAGCTGGAGGACAAATGGAGCTCAACCGGAGGCAGTTCTTTCGGATCTGCGCGGGCGGTCTGGCAGGAAGCACTGTCGCATCTCTCGGATTTTTATCTTCTTTTTCCGTTCACGCGGAAACCCGTCAATATAAACTCTTAAAAGCAAAAGAGACGCGAAATAACTGCACCTATTGTTCAGTCGGCTGCGGTATGCTGATGTACAGCCTCGGTGATAATGCGAAAAACGTCAGTGAAAGTATTTATCACATTGAAGGCGACGCCGATCATCCGGTGAGCCGGGGTTCATTGTGCCCAAAAGGCGCTGGCGTTCTGGACTATATTCACAGCGAAAATCGTTTATTACATCCACAATATCGCGCGCCGGGTTCAGATAAATGGCAGCGAATTAGCTGGGATGAAGCAATTGATAAAATCGCGCGGTTAATGAAAAAAGATCGCGATGAAAACTTTATTGAAAAAAATGCGCAGGGCGTAACGGTCAATCGCTGGACCACCACCGGCATGCTCTGTTCTTCCGCCGCCAGTAATGAGACCGGTATTCTTGACGGCAAATTTACCCGCGCGCTGGGCATGGTGGCGATCGACTGTCAGGCGCGTTTGTGCCACGGCCCGACCGTTTCCGCGCTGGCGCCGACTTTTGGTCGCGGCGCGATGACCAACAACTGGGTGGACATCAAAAACGCCAACGTGGTGCTGATCATGGGCGGTAACGCCGCTGAAGCGCATCCGGTGGGCTTTAAGTGGGTAGTGGAAGCGCAAACCAAAAATGACGCCACCGTGATGGTTGTCGATCCGCGCTTTAACCGCAGTGCGGCGGTGGCCGATTTCTATGCGCCTATCCGTGCCGGTTCCGATACCGCGTTCCTGCTTGGCGCGATCCGCTATTTGATTGAACATGACCAGATCCAGCATGAATATGTGCGTCACTACACCAATGCCAGCCTGATTATTCGCGAGGATTACGCGTTTAACGATGGTCTGTTCAGCGGCTACGACGGGCAAAAACGGCAGTACGACAAATCCAGTTGGTTCTACCAACTCGACGCTCAGGGCAACGCACTGCGCGACGAGACGCTGAGCCATCCGCGCTGCGTGTGGAATCTGCTGAAATCCCACGTTGCGCGCTACACGCCGGAAATGGTTAGCCGCCTGTGCGGCACCTCGGTGAAAGATTTCACCCATGTTTGCTCGGTGCTCGGCAGCACCAGCGTGCCGAATCGCACCGCCACCATTCTTTATGCGCTGGGCTGGACGCATCATACGGCCGGGGCGCAGATCATCCGTACAGCGGCGATGCTGCAACTGTTGCTCGGTAATATCGGTATGGCAGGCGGCGGCGTGAACGCGCTGCGCGGTCACTCGAATATTCAGGGCTATACCGACTTAGGTTTGCTGTCGACCAACCTGCCGGGTTATATGCCGTTACCCTCGGAAAAACAGCCGGATTATCAGACCTATATTTCACAGATCACGCCGCCGTCGCTGGGGGTGAATGAAGTGAACTACTGGCAAAATACGCCGAAGTTTTTCATCAGCATGATGAAGAGTTTCTGGGGCGATCGCGCCACGGCGGAGAACAATTGGGGTTACGACTGGCTGCCAAAATGGGATCGTCTCTATGACGTGATGACCCAGGCGGAGCTGATGACCGAGGGCAAAATCAACGGTTATATCGTGCAAGGGTTCAACCCGCTGGCGGCCTTCCCGGATAAGAACAAGTCATCACGCGCGCTGGCGAAACTGAAATATATGGTGGTTATCGATCCGCTGGCGACCGAATCCTCCACTTTCTGGCAAAACCACGGTGAGATGAACGATGTTAACCCGGCGGAGATCCAGACTGAGGTGTTCCGTCTGCCATCGTCCTGCTTTGCCGAAGAGGACGGTTCCATTGCCAACTCCGGGCGCTGGTTGCAGTGGCACTGGGCCGCCGCCGAGCCGCCGGGAGAAGCGTTGCACGACGCCAAAATCCTGGGCCGCCTGTTTATGCGCCTGCGCGAGTTGTATCAAGCCGAAGGCGGGGCGAATCCAGAACCGCTGCTGAACATGTCCTGGGATTATAAAGATCCGTACGATCCGCACCCGGAAGAAGTGGCCCGCGAAGCCAACGGCAAAGCGCTGCGCGATCTGTTTGATGACAAGGGCACGCTGATCGCCAAAAAAGGCGAGCAGTTAAGCAGCTTTGCGCAGCTACGTGATGACGGATCCACCAGCAGCTTCTGTTGGGTTTATTGCGGTAGCTGGACGGAGCGCGGTAATCAGATGGCGAATCGTGATAACAGCGATCCGTACGGGCTGGGCTGTACGCCGGGCTGGGCGTGGTCATGGCCGGCGAACCGCCGCATTCTTTACAACCGCGCCTCTGCCGATCCGGCGGGTAAACCGTGGGATGCGAAGCGTGCGTTGCTGCACTGGGATGGTCAGCGCTGGACGGGAATGGACGTTGCCGATTACAACCAGGCCGCGCCGGGTAGCAATGTCGGGCCGTTTATCATGAACCCGGAAGGGGTGGCGCGCCTGTTCTCCATCGACAAAATGAACGACGGCCCGTTCCCGGAACACTACGAGCCGATCGAATCGCCGATTGATACCAACCCGCTGCACCCGGCGGTGGTTTCCAGCCCGGTGGTGCGTATTTTTGCCGCCGACAAACCCAATATGGGCAAAGCGGATGCGTTCCCGTATGTCGCCACTACCTATTCGATTACCGAGCTGTTCCGCCACTGGACGAAACATGCCCGCCTCAACGCCATCGCCCAGCCGGATCAGTTTGTGGAGATTGGCGAAGCGCTGGCCAAAGAGAAGGGCATTCTTGCCGGAGACGAAGTGAAGGTGATGTCGAAACGTGGCTTTATCAAAGCCAAAGCGGTAGTGACCAAGCGCTTGCAGACGCTGACTATCGACGGGCGCCGCGTTGATACCGTCGGCATTCCGTGCCACTGGGGTTTTGAAGGGGCCACACGCAAAGGCTTCCTGGCCAATACGCTGACGCCGTCTGTCGGCGACGCTAACTCGCAGACGCCGGAATATAAGGCGTTTTTGGTCAATATTGAGAAGGCGTAAGGAAGCGAAACCATGTCCATGCAATCACAAGACATTATTAAACGTTCAGCGACCAACGGTTTTACGCCGCCGCCGCAGGCACGGGATTTCCGTGCCGAAGTGGCAAAGCTGATTGATGTATCCACCTGTATTGGCTGTAAAGGCTGCCAGGTGGCCTGTTCCGAGTGGAACGATATCCGCGACGACGTGGGTTATTGCGCCGGGGTGTATGACAACCCGCTCGATTTAAGCGCCAAATCCTGGACGGTAATGCGCTTTAGCGAGACGACGCAAAACGACAAACTGGAGTGGCTGATCCGCAAAGATGGCTGTATGCACTGCGCGGAGCCGGGCTGCCTGAAAGCTTGCCCGTCGGCAGGGGCGATTATTCAGTACGCCAACGGCATTGTCGATTTCCAGTCGGAGCACTGCATTGGCTGTGGCTACTGCATTGCCGGTTGCCCGTTCAATGTGCCACGTCTCAACCCGGACGATAACCGGGTCTACAAATGCACGCTCTGCGTTGATCGCGTCAGTGTCGGTCAGGAACCGGCCTGCGTGAAAACCTGTCCGACTGGCGCGATTCATTTCGGCACCAAAGCTGAGATGCTGGAGCTTGGCGAGCAACGCGTGGCGCAGTTGCAAAAACGCGGTTATGCCAACGCGGGCGTCTATAACCCGCAGGGCGTGGGCGGTACACATGTGATGTATGTGCTGCATCATGCCGACCAGCCAGGGCTGTATCACAATCTGCCTGCAGAACCGAAAATTGATGTGCCGGTTAATCTGTGGAAAGGCATTCTCAAGCCGCTCTCCGCCGCCGGGTTTATCGCCACTTTTGCCGGTCTGCTGTTCCACTACATCGGCGTAGGACCGAACAAAGAGACGGATGACGATGAAGAGGAGCACGACCATGAATAAAAGCAAAATGATCCTGCGCACCAAATTTATCGACAGGGCGTGCCACTGGACGGTAGTGATTTGCTTCTTTCTGGTGGCGTTATCCGGTATCGCGCTCTTTTTCCCGACGCTGCACTGGCTGACGCAAACCTTCGGCACGCCGCAAATGGGGCGCATTCTGCACCCGTTCTTTGGCGTACTGATCTTTTTGATCCTGATGTTTATGTTCGGGCGCTTTGTCCACCACAACATCCCGGACAAAAAAGATCTGCCGTGGATCAAAGGTATTGTCGAGGTGCTGAAAGGCAATGAGCACAAAGTCGCGGATGTCGGCAAATATAACGCCGGGCAGAAAATGATGTTCTGGACCATCATGAGCATGATTTCGCTGCTGCTGGCGACGGGCGTGGTGATTTGGCGTCCGTACTTTGCTCACTTTTTCCCTATCGCCTTGATTCGCTGGTGTTTGCTGGCGCATGCCACTTCCGCCATTATCCTGATGCTCGCCATCCTGGTGCACATGTATATGGCGTTCTGGGTGAAAGGATCGATCAAAGGCATGATTGAAGGCAAAGTGAGCCGCCGCTGGGCGAAGAAACACCACCCGCGCTGGTATCGCGACGTCGAAGCCGAAGAAGAAAAACAACAGCAGTAACGCAATTCACCGCCCGGTATGCGCGTGCATGACCGGGCGGCCCGCCAATGGCTTTGCAGATTATCGTCTATGATTGTTCTTCGTGACATCGTGGAGAGGTAATTGCATGGCGTCAAAATCAATGAGTAAAAGCTGGGGAGCTGAATACCTCGCGGACGGTCGCGTGCGTTTTCGCTTATGGGCCACCGGGCAACAGCAGATTTCTCTGCGTTTGCCTGTCGGCGAACTGCCAATGCAACGCCTTGATGATGGCTGGTTTGAACTGACTGTTGATAACGTCGTACCCGGCACAGCGTACCAGTTTGTGCTGGCCGATGGCATGGTGGTTCCCGATCCCGCCTCGCGCGCGCAGGCGTCCGATGTTAATGACCCTTCGCTGGTCGTCGACCCGGATCATTACGTCTGGCAACACCCGCAGTGGCAAGGCCGCCCGTGGCAAGAGTCCGTGGTTTATGAGCTGCATATCGGCACATTCACCCCGCAGGGCACCTTTCGCGCGGCGATGGAAAAACTGCCGTATTTCGCACAACTTGGCATCACGATGATAGAAGTGATGCCCGTCTCCCAGTTTGGCGGCAATCGCGGCTGGGGCTATGACGGCGTGCTGCTCTATGCGCCGCACTCGGCGTATGGCACGCCGGATGATTTTAAAGCCTTTATCGACGCCGCTCACGGCTATGGCCTTTCAGTGGTGCTGGATATTGTGCTCAACCACTTTGGCCCGGAAGGTAACTATTTACCCGCGCTGTCGCCGGATTTTTTCCACGCTGAACGCCAGACGCCGTGGGGGCCGGGCATCGCGTATGACATTGATGCCGTGCGGCGTTATATCGTTGAAGCGCCGCTCTACTGGCTTACCGAATACAACCTCGACGGGCTGCGATTTGATGCCATCGATCAGATTGAAGACAGCACCGAGCCGCCGGTGTTGGTGGAGATTGCCCGCCGTATTCGTGAAGAGATCACCGACAGACCGGTACATCTGACCACTGAAGATTCCCGCAACATTATTGCGCTGCATCCGCATGAACCGGATGGTCGGGCGCCGCTGTTTACCGCTGAGTGGAACGACGATCTGCATAATGCCGCGCATGTGTTTGCTACCGGCGAAACCCATGCCTATTACCAGGATTTTGCGGATAAGCCCGAAGTGTGGCTGGCGCGTGCATTAATCGAAGGGTTTGCCTTCCAGGGCGAGATTGCCCCCTCAACCGGCGAACCCCGCGGGGTGGACAGCCGCAACCAGCCGCCGGTGGCGTTTGTCGATTTTATCCAGAACCACGATCAGACCGGCAACCGCGCGCAGGGCGAGCGGCTCATCACCCTGGCGGGCGAGGAGAGAACGCGTGTGCTGCTCGGCGCGCTGCTGTTTTCCCCGCATATTCCGCTGCTGTTTATGGGTGAAGAGTATGGCGAAACCAATCCTTTCCTGTTCTTTACCGATTTTCACGGCGATCTGGCGCGCGCCGTGCGCGAAGGGCGGGCGCGGGAATTCCAGGGCCACGCCGGACATGAGGGGGAAACGGTTCCCGACCCAAACGCGCCTGAAACCTTTACCCGTTCACAACTGGACTGGGCAAAAACGCAGCAGGAGAGCGGCCAGCGCTGGCTAACGCAAACCCGCGACTGGCTGACGCTGCGCCAGAAATATGTGGTGCCGCTGCTGACTCATGCGCAGCGGCAAAATGGGGAAGTGATCGCCACCGCGCCGGGGTTTGTCGCGGTCCGCTGGCGCTTCTCACAAGGAACATTGTCGCTGGCGCTCAATATTGGCGAGGCTGCGCAACCGTTGCCGGATCTGCCCGGTAAAACGCTGGTGGCCTGGCCGCGCGGGCAGGATGACTTGCCGCCGAATGCGTTCATTGTTCGTCTGGCTTTGGGAGAGGGAATGTGAATACGCCAACCGCCACTTACCGCTTGCAGTTTCGTAACGGAATGACGTTTGATCGCGCCGCGACGCTGGTTCCGTATCTTAAACATCTTGGCATCAGCCATCTTTACGCCTCGCCCATTTTCACCGCCGCGAGCGGTTCCACCCACGGTTATGACGTGGCTAACGCCAACGAGATCGATCCCACGCTTGGCGGGCGTGAAGGGTTTGACCGGCTGGTGAGTGCGTTAAAAAGCGCCGGGTTGGGGCTGATTCTGGATATTGTGCCAAACCATATGGCGGCCTCGCTGGAAAACGCCTGGTGGCGCGATGTGATTGCCAAAGGCGAAAAAAGCCAGTATGCGCACCATTTCGACATCGACTGGTCGCGGCGGCTGACGCTGCCTTTTCTCGGCGATGATTTTGACGTTGTGCTGGAAAATGGCGAGTTGGCGATAAAAGCCGATCCGCTGACCGGCGAACCGGCGCTGGCCTATTACGACAACTTTTATCCGCTGGTGGCGGAAAGCTGGCAAGGACGGGAGCAGGCACTTATCGGCGAGACCGATAACACGCTAATCGCTGAAATTCATGCGCAGCAGCCCTGGCGTTTGATGAGCTGGCGCGATGCGGCGAATGATCTTTCGTACCGGCGCTTTTTTGAAATCACCGGCCTGGTTGGCATGCGCGTGGAAGATGAGGCGGTATTTGATGATACGCACCGGCTGATCCTCGAACTGGTGCACAGCGGTGCGGTGGACGGTTTGCGTATCGATCACATTGACGGGCTGGCCGACCCGCAGGGTTATCTGATGCGCTTACGCCAGAAGGTGGGCGCTGAATGTTATCTCACGGTGGAGAAGATCCTCGGCAAAGGCGAGCATCTTCCGGCGGACTGGCCGGTATCCGGCACCACCGGGTATGAGTTTATCGCCGCGCTTTCAGATGTGCTGGTTGATAACGCGCAGCTCGATAAGCTGCGAAAAGCCTATGACAGCGTTGCCGGGCGGCGCGTGAATATGCACGACGAGCTACGTGCGGCCAAACTGCTGATGGTCGATCGTAACTTTAACGGTGAATTCAGCGTGCTGGTGTCGCTGGCGCTCACTATTGGTCACGCGGAAATCCCGGTGCCGCAGGAGGACGCGGTGCGCCAGGCGTTGCGCGAACTGTTGATCGCCTTCCCGGTGTATCGCACTTATGGCACGGAACAGGGGCTACCGGCGGCTGACGCCGCGCTGTTACGTAAGGTGGTCGAGAGTGTTCAGCGTAGCCCGTATGCACCAGACGCTGACGCGCTCGACTTTGTAAACCGCATTCTGCTTGGCGATGTCGCGAAAAGCGCGCTGAGCGCGGCGGCACGTTTTCGCACTCGCTTTCAGCAGCTCACCGGGCCGCTGATGGCCAAATCCGTCGAAGATACGCTCTTTTTCCGCCAGCATGTCGATCTGGCACTTAACGAAGTCGGCGCGGAGCCACTACCGCGCACCTTCTCTCTGGATCGCTTCCACGCAGAGATGAAAACCCGGCTTGAGCGCCAGCCGGATGCGCTTTCCGGCACCTCAACCCATGACACCAAACGCGGGGAAGACGCCCGGGCGCGACTCTATACCCTGACGGAAGCGCCCGAACGCTGGGCGGATTGCGTGGCGCGCTGGCGGCAGATGAATCATACCAAAGTGCAACTGCTCGACGATGGCCACGCGCCGCGACCGATGGTGGCGTGGATGATCTACCAGGCGCTGGCGGGCGTCTGGCCGGTCAACTTACAAGCAGATGACGTGGCGGGCTTGCGCGCGCTGGAAGAGCGGTTTGTGGCGTTTGTCGAAAAAGCGCTGCGCGAAGCGAAACAGCGCACCGACTGGATCGAAACTAACGACGCCTATGAACAGGCGGTGCTCGATTACGTGCGTCATTTGTTATCGCCGGATAACAGCGCGTTTTTAACCGATTTTACCGCCTCGCTTCAGCCGTTTATCCGCGCCGGGATGGTCAATAGCCTGACGCAAACGGTGATCAAACTGACGGCACCCGGTGTGCCGGATATCTACCAGGGCAGCGAAGCGCTCAATTTCAGCCTGGTCGACCCGGATAACCGGCTGGAGCCGGATTACGCCGAACTGGAGCGCTTGCTGGTAGATGAAGAGCAGGCCGATCCGTATTCACAGGAGAGCTGGTCGAGCGGGCAATTAAAGCAGTTTTTCATCTACCGGCTGCTGCATTTACGCCAGCAGATGCCGTCGCTGTTCCGCCGGGGAGCCTATCTGCCGTTGACCGTTGCGGGCGAAGAGGCGGAGCACCTGATCGCCTTTGCGCGCGTGGAAAATCAGGACGCGTTAATTGTGCTCGCTCCGCGCCTGCTATTCGATGCGCTCGACGGCAGCCTGGCGGGGGCCAATATTGCTTTGCCGCCGGAACTGGCGAATCGGCGTTACCGGGACATACTCAGCTCAGAGGAGGTTTTTCTCACCGACAAAGTGAACCTGCGATCGATTGGCGGTTTCACCTTTGCGGTACTGGTCAGTGCGTGATCGAAGAAAAGGGTGCGGTACATCAATCGTTATGTCTGGTGAGACTTTACAGGCGATCAAGGGGAAGCAATGTCTGACGGAAAACGTTTTTACATCACGGCGGGGCACGGCCAGCAACTCGGTGCGAATTACGATGGCGAGGGTGTCAACTTTGCCCTTTTTTCAGCGCATGCGCATCGTGTGGAGCTCTGTTTATACGCCCCTGATGGCAAACAGGAGATCGCCCGGTTTGATCTGCCGGAAAACACGCACGAGATCTGGCACGGTTATGTGCCAGGCCTGCAACCCGGCACGCTGTACGGCTATCGGGTGCATGGCCCGTTTGAGCCGGAAAACGGCCACCGGTTTAATCCCAATAAATTATTGATTGACCCTTATGCCCGCGAACTGGTCGGCGATATCGAGTGGAACGCGGCCCATTACGCTTACGATTTAGGCCATGAAGATAAAGACCTGACCTTTGATACCCAGGATAGCGCGCCGTTTACGCCCAAATGCCGGGTTATCGACCCGCAAGCGTTCGACTGGCAGGATGGCGCAAGACCGAACATTCCCTGGCCGCGCACGGTTTTCTATGAAACCCATGTTAAAGGCTTCACACAGCTTAATCCGGCGCTGCCGCCGGAGTTGTGCGGTACGTTCGAAGGGATGGGACATAAGGCCACCGTGCAGTACATCAAAAGTCTCGGCATTACGTCCGTCGAGTTGCTGCCGGTACACTGGTTCCCGGACGATCAGCATTTACTCGATAAAGGCCTGCGCAATTTCTGGGGCTATAACACGCTCGGTTTCTTCGCTCCGGCGTCACGCTATTACGGGCCGCGCGGCATTCAGGGCTTCCGCGATATGGTACGGGCGTTTCACGATGCCGGGATCGAAGTGATCCTCGATGTGGTTTATAACCACACGGCAGAAGGCAACGAACTGGGGCCAACCCTGTCGTTTAAAGGCATCGATAACTTCTCTTATTACCGCACCTTGCCGGATCAGCACCGCTATTACATCAATGACACCGGTACTGGCAATACGGTGAATACCTCGCATCCGCGCGTGTTGCAGATGGTGATGGATTCGCTGCGTTACTGGGCAGAATCGATGCATATCGACGGTTTTCGCTTTGATCTGGGGACCATTCTTGGGCGCGAACCAGAAGGGTTCGACCAGCGCGGCGGGTTTTTTGATGCCATGACGCAGGATCCGCTGTTATCCAGACTGAAACTGGTTGGCGAACCGTGGGACATCGGCCCCGGCGGTTATCAGGTGGGCGGTTTCCCGCCGGGCTGGGCGGAGTGGAACGACAAATACCGTGACACGCTGCGTGAATACTGGAAGGGCGATAACGTGTCGACGGACTTTGCCGCCCGCTTGCTGGGCTCCGGCGATCTGTACGATCAGCGCGGGCGTCGCCCGTGGGCAAGTGTGAATTTTATTACCGCCCACGATGGTTTTACGCTGAACGATTTGGTGTCGTACAACGAAAAACATAATGAAGCCAACGGCGAGGAAAATAACGACGGCCACAATGATAACCGTTCCTACAACTACGGCGCGGAAGGGTCGACCGAAGACGAAGGCATCAACACCGTGCGCGAGCGGCAAAAACGCAACTTCCTCGCGACGCTGTTCTTCTCCCACGGCACGCCAATGTTGCTGGCCGGGGACGAGTTTGGCCGCACCCAGCAGGGCAACAACAATGGCTACTGTCAGGACAGCGAAATCTCGTGGATCGACTGGGACGCGCCGCAAAGCGGCAACGGTAAAGCGCTGTTAGAATTCACCCGTCATGTGCTGGCGTTGCGGGCCTCGCAGCCGATCCTGCGGCGCGAGAACTGGCGCGATGGTATGGAGATCCGCTGGTACAACGCGGGCGGCGGCGAGCAGTTGCCGGAGCAGTGGGATGAAGGCACGACGCTTGGCGTTTATATCGGGCGTCCGGATTTGCAGGAAGAAGAAGGGATCTGGCATGACGTGCTGATGCTGTTTAACCCGTTTGAAGGTACAGTGCCGTTTCGCATTCCGCAGTTCGGCGAAGGCGGTTGGGTGCTGGAGCTGACCACCGCGGATAGCGCGAAAAGCGGGATTGTGATCACCAAAGAGAAGGATTTCGAACTGGAAGGGCGCAGTATTGTGCTGTTCCGTCGCCCGTAATCAGCACTGCGCCAGGGGAAATGCCTGGCGCATTCTGTATTATGCGCGGATCAGTAATTTGCCCCGCAGTAACAGCGCGAAGGTTTTTACCATCAACAGCGCGATCACCAAATTGGCCGCAATAAACAGCGGAAATGACATCCAGTACAGTGCGCCGCCTGGGGCGCCGTGTCCAAGGCGAATCGAGGTGGTCGCCAGTGACGCCACGCCGAATGAAAAACTCCAGAACGACGGGTTAAACGGCTGCGAACTGTACCAGGGGATCAGCCTTATCATGAACAGCATCTGCAGCAAGCCATAGCCGAACAACAGTTTGGCGAAAACATCGGCCTGCCCGCCATTGACGCTCAGCCAGGCGCTACAGGCCACGAATGCAGGTGCCATCTGAATGCCAAGCGATGTGCGCACGGCGGGCGACATTTCATCAAGATTACGCATCCGGCTCAGGATCGCAGGCTCAAGACTCAGCCAGGAGAAGATCCCGGCGCCGAGAAACAACATCCCGACATCGTTAAAACCGAACGCGCCGCAGGCCATCGCGCTGATAAAGTTGTTGGCAACCGTTGGCAAATAAAGCCCCGGTGTTGTGGCTTCTTTCGGGTGTTGACCGCGCCATAACCCGGCGGTTTGCCAGGCGGAGTAGGTAAGCTGAACAATGACAGCAACAAGAAAAAGCCCCAGCGCCAGCGTGTGGAACCACGGCGCAAGACCAATGGCGACCAGCATCGACGTGGCTGGTGCCAGGCTGACAAAACTGCTTTTCAGCGGATGGGTGATCTCCTCCAGCACGCTCGTGCCGTGACGGAGCATTCTACTAATAAATGCCAGCATCAGTAGCGCCCAGATGACCATCGCCAGAATGATTAAGCCATCCGCAGGCAGCAGCGTGACTGGCCAGATAGTGGCAGCAAAACGCCAGGAAAAACCCAGCCCGATGATGCCAAGCACGATGCCAAAGTAACCGGCTGGAAGGTTGAGGTGTGAATCTTTCATCACCAAACTCCTGAAATGTATAAGCCCTGAAGTAAGACGCGCGCCATTATATATGACATTTCATATGCACGTTTTACTTTTTATTCAGCTTAATATGTTGATTAAATAACCGATTAATTAATCACATTGAATTATTTATGGCTTGGTCTACCGTTAAAGAGTAAATGATCGACTGTGCTTTTCTGTTATTTACAGCCATCTCAAAACAATCCGGAGAATGCCTGATGAACAAAAAAAGTTTAGTGATTATTAGCGCGTTAACATTATTGGCGAGTAATGCCTGGGCCGCTAAATTAATGGAAAAATCAGAGTTTGAAAAAGTTTCTTCGCAATATGAAAAGGTTGGCGAGATTGCAACATCCGACGAGATGTCACCAATGGATGCCCGCCATGCGTTAAGCAAGCTGGCGGATGAAAAGGGCGGCGATGTGTATGTCGTAACGTCCGATCAAACAAGGAAAAAAATCCACGCAACGGCCGATGTTTACAAGAAAAAATAGAAGAATAAAACCTCCTCCTGCTGGAGGTTTTTTATTTGCGAAAGAATCTGGTCTGAATATATCGAATATCGTAATAGTTAGGTTTTAATTTAAAGACTCTTATTGGCTGAATATATTGGTGCGCAGCGTAAATATGCCTGCGCATCTATTTTCTTTTTTCTACCGCAGTAATAGAGGAGTTTGTATGGGCGTCATCTTACGAATGACGATGCGCGTCTTTGCCATCGTATTATTCATCCTTGCCAGCACTGGCGTGTTTGCAGGTCAGTTAATTCTCAAAAATACTTCATCATCGCCGATAACCTGTACGGTTGACGGCTGGACCCGCGCGTCCGGCGGCAGCTTCGACTGGTTTATTAAGGTTGAGCCAGGGCAAAGTTTTTATGTCGGGCAAAATACCAGCCGACCCAATCCACCGATCATTAACTGGGCGAACTGCAATAACCTGCAAACCCGTGCTATGACGCTGACCCCGAAAGGGCCGAACCAGACGCTGGTGCTGAATGGCCAGCAAAACCGCGTGCTTAACGTGTCGCTCTATTCGTACCTGCCCACGTTACCGACGGATAATTTTGAAAGCCTGGTCGCTTATGTGGTGAAAACCTGGCAGGCACAACATCCGGACGTGTTGCTGAATGCCGTGCTTAGTCAGGAGGTCAAGATTTATGACTTCAATAAGCTGCGCACCATTCTGGGAACGGAGGGGTTTGATGTCGTTGAGCTGGATGTGTTGTATCTGGGATTTCTGGCGGATAACCAGCTTATCAACCCCGCGCAAATTAGCGGAGATGCGCCGTGGCCGGTTGCACTTGCCGGATCGACCTATAAAGGCCAACTTTGGGGTATTCCCAGCTGGCTGTGTATGAATTTTATCTACGCGTTTGACAAGGCGATTACCCAGCAAAACACGCTTGATAATTTACTGAGCTATATGAACTCGCTGCCCTCTGCAGTGCCGGCGCTGGCAGGCAGTTTTAATGGGCACTGGGCGGTGCCTTCCAATTACATCAACGCCTATGTGCAGCGCTATGGCCTGAACGCAATGCCGCAGGCCATGCAAATGCCGCCGGATAACGCAGTGATTTCGCAGTTGGTTGCCTTATCGGACACTTGCCAGAAAAAAGGTGTCGGTATTAATCAATGTACCAACGGCTATTTTTACAATGGCACGGGCGTGACCCCTGAGCAGGCATTTGCCACCGGGCAATCCAGTACGGAGATGGGGTTTTCTGAACAGTCGTTCTACGTGAACCTTTATCGTCCGTCGCAAAGCGCACCGTTGTATGTCATTCCGGTGCCGTGGGGACAAAAAGCACAGCCACTGCTATTCCAGGATAGCTTCGTTTCCAGCGCGGCCACCTGCAAGCCGGGTAGCCAGTGCAGTCGTGACGCACAGGCATTCACCACCATGATGACCGGCGTGGCGATGAAAAATTACATCGTGCAGTCTCAGGATCTTCCTGCCGGCACGCCGTGGCGCACGCTGCTGGTGGCTACCCAGCCTTTCTGGCAGCAGTCGCAGATCGTTAATAACGCTTATTACCAGCAACTGCGCCCGATCTTTGATACGGCAGCACCGTTCCCGAATAACTTCACCGAATCCGTTCAAACGACAATGGATACCCAGATTTGCGCCGCGCTGAAAGCACAGCGCCCGCAATTTGACTGTGGCGACAGCGCGAAAACTTTGCTCGCGACCGGCCACGCGAAGACGCAGCCGCGTCCAACTTCAGGCGAAAGCAGGAGCAAATTATGAGTGTCGGCCCGGTTTCAGGAAATGGCATCGTGATTACGTTGCCGCCAGGAAAAACGGTCTTCTGGACGGCTAATGTTCAGGCGTCCTGGGCGCAATACGTTCAGGTGCGGGATTCGGCGAATAACCCGGTCTTTCAGGCCAATGGAGCATCGACAGGTGGGCATTCACCGACGCAGATCGGTCAGGGAACGTTTGTCGCGTCCGGGACGGGAACCTATACCGTCTATCTGGGCTACAACAATGGGCAATCCTGGTCGCAAGTGATGTGGGAGGAAATGACGCTCAATATCGGCAGCCAGATCTATTCCAGTTGCTTTAATTTTATTTCCGAAGATGGTGCCGATCAGGACTATAACGACACCTGCCTGACATTAACCTGGTTTAACAGCATTGGCTGAGGAGAAGAACATGTCGATAGGACCTGTTAGTGGCAATGGCATTGCTATCGTTATTCCGCCGGGTAAAGTCGTGTTTTGGTCGGTGCTGGTACAAAGCTCGGCGAACCAGTTTATTCAACTGAAAGACAGCCTCTCCAACGTGGTGTTTACCGTGCAGGGTGCAAGCTCAAGCGGCGGTACGCCAACGCAAGTTGGCAGTGGTTTTTTTCAGGCGGATAACTCGGGTAATTATACTGTTTTGATCGGCACCAACGGCGGACAGCGTTTTTCAAACGTTCTCTGGACGCAGGATATTATTACCCGCGGTGCGTCAGTCTTTTTCGGCAAATATATCTTCGCCAGCGAGGATTCAACTGACAAAGATTACAATGACTCATTTTTCCAGCTGCAATGGTTTGAAAACGTAGGGTAAGGCGTTTTTCCCTCATCAGGAGTGCTTCGGCACTCCTGTCTCTCGCCGAAATGGCCCATTTCCCTGATATGCCTTGATTTCCCTTGCTGGTTTGGCAAAATCATTTATCCATTCGGTGAATGCTTTCTCTCGCAATCTGTCTGTTTTGCGGGCGCTAGCGTGCCTGCGCACAGAGATTTAAAGGGAAATAACGATGTTATTCGTAGAATGACATCAAAAATCTCCGTCGGGTTGCGACTAAGATAAAACATTATTTTTCAATGAGTTGATTCCTTATTGCACTCCGGTGGTATTTATTTGCATTTCCCTGGCAATATTTTTACCGCTCATCCGTCTACATCATCACAAGCGATTATTCACTAACCTGATGGAGTAGATAAAAGATGAGAGATTTTGATATGCATGGGCACAGGCACGGTCACGGCTTTGGTCGGCACCGCATGATGAAACCGTTGATCATTGGCGTGGTGGTATTTATCGCGTTAGGGCTGCTGGTGATGTCCTTATGGAACGCACTGTTACCGGCAATTCTTGGCGTGAAAAGCATTGGTTTCTGGCAGGCGCTGGGGCTGTTAGTGCTGAGCCGCATTCTGTTTGGCGGACTGGGATTCCATGGGGGAATGTTTGGCATGGCACGTCGACGTATGCACGAACGCTGGATGCAAATGACGCCGGAGCAGCGTGAAGCCTTTATCCAGCAGCGCCGCGAAGGTTTTGGTCACCGCGATCGCTGTGGCTGGCGGGCGCGTTGGGATGAAAGGGCGGATGACCGCCATCAGCCTGACGATAGCAGTGCAAAAAAACCGGATGCTGAGTGAGTACGGTGAAAACCATGGACGGCGAGTCTTTGCTGGTTAACGCGCTGAATGCCTGCCGCTCACGCCTGAAAGCGTTTATTCGTGGGCGCACGGCAGTGCGCGATGACGCTGACGACATTTTGCAGGAAGTGACTTATCAACTGATGAATGTGGAACAACCGGTGGAGAATGTTGCCGCCTGGTTGTTTCGCGCCGCGCGCAATGAAATGACCGACAGGGCGCGTAAAAAACGTGAGCTGTCGCTGTCCGTTTTTTTCAACGGCGGTGACGATGAGAGCGATTTTGCGGAAGATGAGTTGGCGGAAACGCTGTTTGGCGTGCCGCAAACGCCAGAAGAGGAGTATCTGCGCGAATTGTTATGGCAAGAACTGGAAAGCGCGCTGGCGGAACTTCCACCCGCCCAGCGCGAGGTGTTCGAAAAGACCGAGCTTGAGGGCATGAGTTACAAGGCGCTGGTGGAGGAGACGGGCGTCAGCATGCAGGCGCTGTTGTCCCGTAAACACAAGGCGGTGCTCTATCTGCGCAGCAGGCTGCGCAATGTTTATGATGAATTAATTGCTGAGTGAATAACTACGCTGAGCAAACATATATTGACTAGAGGTTTTTTAATAGCTCTCTGTTAACCAAGAACAGGAATAATTTAGTAGGAAAGGATTGTTTTTGCTTTCGAATAATGAGTATTATTGAGAACTTTCTCTAGAAATCATGTTTCTGGTAAGGATAACAGACATGCTTAGATATATTAAAGAATTCGCGTATCTTTTCAAAGGCAGCAGGAAAGTTATTAATGTTGACGTTTTTGAATGGAACTTGAAGCATATTACGTTAAAAAAATTACCCAATCATGCGAAATGGGATGATTTTGCGATACCACATCCGCCACTCGAATTTACCCTATGGCAATTGGCTCACGCCGTAGTAAAAACAGATTTCCTTATTCAGCGCAATTATAGCTTTCATAGCCTGGGACTTATCTTGTCTGCTCATGAACTGATTAAATTGGCAAAAAATGATAATTTGAGGCTCGTTGATGACATTGATACAGTTGTCAATGATGTGACATTAACAAGCCTAATAGGACGGCTGGGGCAAGGCATATCTTTACTACTGAGTTATAAATTAGGTTACATTTTCGTGGGGCATCTGGCTTCCGATGTTCAAGTGAAGGCTCATATAGCTGCTTTGCCTGATTCTATGAAGAGAGTGAAAATAGCGGATTTTTTATTTGAGAACAGTAATAAACAAAGAGTTATTTTTGAATCTAAAAGCTCATACGCGTTGCAGATTAATGACCCCTCTGAGATTAAATCGTCGTTAAAACGAGCTTTAGATAAACAGGTAGATCCCTGGCTGAACAGTCCCACAACTAATATCAATAATGGTTATGCGATGCATTCTGCCCTACGTGGTGAAAAGCAGCCCGTTAATAGCGCGATCATTTATGTCGATCCGCCAGGGGGAAATACAGGTTACGAAATTGAGTTTTCAGCCGAATGGGTAAAAGTTAGGAATTATGCAGCATGGTTCAAGTTTGCTAATCTTTTCACGCTTGCTGATAAATTAATGAACGGTGGCGAAAGCCATTTGCAACAATATTCCTTCAGAGTAGAGCACTTTTTTGGGGGGGAGTTTGTTATATTAAACAGACATAAAAATAAATATGAAAACGCAATTATTGTGGGCATTGATTTGCAGTTAATGCGGGCAATTGAGAAATATTTTGCTGATGAAAAAAACGATTTCATTAACTATGCCGGAATAGATAGTTATCGGATATTCATGGAGAGCATTGCATATCAAGCATTCAACTACAGCGTGTTCCCCGACGGCACGTTAATTGGAGAATCTGAGTACGAGAACCCCCGGGGAAACTATCAAAAATTTTTCCTTCCTGCTTAACCGCCCCAGCGGCTCTTCAAATAATTCACTGCCTGCTGAGTTTGCGGCTGTTCCAGATAACTTTCGCGGAACAAAATCGTGCCGTTAATTTGCGGCAGCGATTCGTTTAAATCGAGCTGTTTTTTCAGCTCAGGCACGCCGCCGTTGACTGTCCAGTCGGGCTCATTCTTCGAATATTCCCCTACTTTATACAGCGCCACACCGATGTAGAGACGCGTTTTTGTCGGTTTCACGACATCCGCCCACCATTTTGCCAGCACATCGTAACGCGCCGCATCGCGCGCGAATGGCCAGTAGATTTGCGGGGCAATGTAATCCAGTAACCCTTGTTGCACCCAGCGGCGCGTGTCGGCAAACGACTCGTCATACGCTGCTGCGCCACGCGTGTCCGAACCGGCGGTGTCGAATGAGCGGTTACGCCAGACTCCTGCCGGGCTCACGCCGAATTCTACATTAGGATTGAGTTGTCGAATGGTGCGTGAAACCTGCTCAATCAATTGCTGAGTATTGTTGCGCCGCCAGTCGGCTTTTGAACTAAACGCCTGGCCATATTGCCGGTATGTCTGGCTGTCATTCAGCGCAGAACCGGGGGTTTCCGAGTAGAAATAGTCGTCAAACTGCACGCCATCGACCGGGTAGCGTGCCACCACTTCGGCAACGATGCTGGTTATCCAGTCGCGTACTTCCGGAATACCGGGATCGAGCACAAAACGGTCGCCCGCCGTGCGGATCCAGTCGTGATGCAGCACAAAAATGCTGGCCGGATGCAGGGATAATGTGCGGTTGAGCTCTGCCGTGGTCGATGGTTTGGTATTGACCGAAACGCGGTAGGGGTTAAACCACGCATGCACTTTCATGCCGCGTTTGTGCGCTTCATCAAGAATAAATTGCAGCGGATCGTAACCCGGATCCTGCCCAATCGTGCCGGTCAGCATATCTGACCAGGGTAAAATCTTCGACGGCCACAGCGCGGTGCCATCGGGTTTGACCTGGAAAAAGACGGTATTGATGCCGAGGTTTTTCAGCTTATCCAGCTTGTTTCTCAGCGCTTCCTGCTGCTGGCTAACACGTAACGAGGCACTCAGGTTGACCGAATTTACCGGCGGCCAGTCGAGACGCGACACTGTCGCCAGCCAGATGCCGCGCACCGGTTGTGTATTTTTTGCCGGCGTCGTTGCGAGCGGTTGTTTTGCCACCGGTGGCAACGGTGTGACGAGTGATTTCGGCGCTTTTGAGGCGCAACTGGCGAGTAAAAGCGCAGTGGCAATAAGCACGGCTGACTTTTGTAGTGACATCTGAAAATTAGCTCTTAGGCGCTCGACCGCTGGTCCACGGGTTAAACGCAGGTTCGTCTGATTTGGCCGGGGCGTTCTCTTCCAGTGATTCGAGATACAGCGCCTCGACTTCCGCGCGCGCCCAGGGCGTGCGTCGTAAAAATTTCAAACTGGATTTAACGCTTGGATCGTTCTTAAAGCAATTGATATTGATGCGTTTGCCGAGTTCGGTCCAACCGTAGCGGGCGACCAGCGCGTTAACTTGCATTTCAAGCGTCACGCCGTGCAAAGGATCTTTTGAAATATGAGCGGCCATGGGAAGTCCAGTTTTCGGAAAGAGTTGCGCGGAAGGTTACAAGAAAGCCCGCTGAGCGTCACGGGCTTTGCGCTGCTAAACGTTACAGCCCAAACAGGCAAGGGCGACTTTTTCCGGATCACGGCTGTTTCGGCCATCTTCAGCAAGACGACTTTCAGCGTAGCGGCGTCACGAGTAAAAGGAGGAAGCGGTGGGCGAGTGCTTGTGAGAGGCTTTCTGGGTTAAGTGCTGGCAGAAACTCTGCCAGCACTAACCTGTTCCTACGCGTCGTTATTCTAATAAGTGACGGTGTAACGCTTTTACCGCACTGTCGGCGGATTCCGCAGGAAGCAGGAAACAGAGATTATGGCTGGAAGCGCCATGGCAAATCATCCGCACGGCATGGCTTTCCAGCCTGGCGAAAACCTCTTTGCACATCGCCGGAGCCTGCGAGAGTGCGTTACCAATAAGCGAAACTAATGCCAGCCCGGTCTCGATTTCGACATGGCAGTGCGATGACAGCTCGGTAAGCAGCGAGGTCGTTAGCGTGTCCGCTTCACCGGACGTTGAGCCGGTAGAGTTGAGGATAAGCGCAATGCTGGCTTCCGAGGTGGTCACGAGATCCATGGCGACGTCATGACGCGACAAAATGCCGAACATCTGTGCCAAAAAACGGTGTGCAGGCTGCCCATCCACGCTGGATAATTTTAATAGCGTTTGCTGACGCCGAATGGCCAGCGCACGGTAACGCGGCGGTTCATGCGTGTCACGGCATACCAGCGTTCCGCCCGCGCGCGGCTGGGCGCTTGAGCCGACAAAAACCGGAATGTTTTTACGCATCGCCGGGAGCAAGGTTGCGGGATGCAGCACTTTCGCGCCAAAGGTCGCCATTTCACTGGCTTCCGAAAATGAGAGCGTGTCAATGCGCTTCGCCTGGGCGACGATTCTGGGATCGGTAGTATAAATCCCTGCGACATCGGTCCAGATATCCACTCGCGCTGCCTGCAGCGCTTCTGCCAGCAATGAGGCGGTGTAATCGCTACCGCCACGACCAAGCGTGGTGGTTTGCCCCGCCGCGTCGCTGCCAATAAAGCCCTGAGTGACCACCAACGACTGCGCAATGCGCGGGCGCAAATGCTTTTCCACCCGTTCTGCAATCTCGCTGACTATCGGTACTGCGCAGCCGAAAGTGTCGTTTGTGCGAATGACTTTGCGCGCGTCAAACCACTGCGTTTCCACTTCGTGTTCGCGCAAGACCTCCACAAACAGCAAGGAAGACATCAGCTCCCCGTGGCTCACCAGCTCATCGCACAGCGCGTCTGACCGGGAGTCAGCGGACATGGCCGCAAGGTGGCTGATATTGTCGAGCAGGCGGTCGATCTCCTGGCCGATGGCTTCTGGCTGTTTCAGGCGTGAAATAATGTTGTATTGCAGGGTGCGCAGGGTGTCGATCTTATCTTGTCGAACGCTGCTTTCCAGACCGCCAGAGAGTTCGACTAACAGGTTGGTGACGCCAGCGGAGGCAGACAAAACAACCAGACGAACATCTTTATCAGCAAGGACAATAGTGGCACTGCGGCTCATCGCGTCAAAATCGGCGACACTGGTTCCGCCAAATTTGGCAACGATGGTGTGTGGATAAATGCGAGTCATAACAATCTCATATCAGGGCGCCATCATTTTAATGGCATGAAAATTTTCATTCTCGGCATAAGGGAAGAATGCTTCGCCTTACGAAATGTCCGCCCGCGAACATTTCTTTTTACAACCCAGGATTCTGCTCCCGTTGTCGATAACCTGTATTGCCTCTCACGAGTTACCGGGTGTGATGCGCATTAATGGCTAAATAGATGCTTCCTTTTTTCGGCTTAGGGATTTTTATCGCGGGCATAGTAAGTGATTTAACTCGCTGAATCGATATTTTCCTCAGCATTTGCAATAAACCAATGGAAAATATCATGATTTATTCAGCAGTTGCTGGCGAAGTTTGGCTTAAATAACGTTCTAATAACATAAAAAGAGCACAAATATTAAAAAGGGAGTCTTATTATGGCGTTGTTCACGAGGTAGCCTGGAATATTCTTGTAACAGAATTGGTTACAATTGATGCTGAACAACCCCCACGCAAAAATATTTTTTGTCATTGATTTTTAAAGAAAATGACATAAATGACATAAATGACCTGACAAAATAAAAGATTGAGTCCGCTGCTGAAAACACATATATTAGCCGCGTTTTTTACAAGCCCCCTTAAACCCTTATTCAACCCGGTGTTAAAACAACCCAGGTTGTAGGAGAGATATGATGACGGATAAAGTCCGTATTGATTCTTTGAGTGCTAATTCATTCCCGCAAAGCAATGAGACCTTCTTAGCAAGACAGGCTGAATTTGAATCCAATGTCAGAAGCTATCCGCGTAAATTGCCGTTAGCGATTGCCAAAGCGCAGGGCGTCTGGATCACCGATGTTGAGAATAATCAATACCTTGACTGCCTTGCAGGTGCCGGGACTCTGGCGCTGGGCCATAATCATCCTGATGTGATTCAAAGCATCCAAAGTGTCATTACCAGTGGCTTACCGTTACATACGCTCGACCTGACCACGCCGTTAAAAGATGAGTTTTCAGAATATCTGCTCTCTTTGCTGCCGGGTCAGGGCAAAGAATATTGCCTGCAGTTCACCGGGCCTTCCGGCGCGGACGCCGTAGAAGCGGCGCTGAAGCTGGCGAAAAAAGTGACCGGTCGTTCCGGTATTATCAGCTTCTCTGGCGGTTATCACGGCATGACGCACGGCGCGCTCTCCGTAACGGGCAACCTGTCGCCGAAAGAAGCGGTGAACGGCATGATGCCGGAAGTGCAGTTTATGCCTTACCCGCACCAGTATCGTTGCCCGCTGGGCATCGGCGGCGAAGCCGGTGTGAAAGCGCTGACCTACTACTTTGAAAACCTGATCAACGACGTTGAAAGCGGCGTGCGTAAACCGGCTGCGGTGATCCTGGAAGCGGTGCAGGGCGAAGGCGGTGTGAACCCGGCGCCAGTCGAGTGGCTGCAGCGCATCCGTAAAGTGACCCAGGAACACGGTATTCTGCTGATCCTGGACGAAGTGCAGGCTGGTTTCGCTCGTACTGGCAAGCTGTTCGCCTTCGAACACGCGGGTATTGAGCCAGACATCATTGTGATGTCCAAAGCAGTCGGTGGCGGTTTGCCGCTGGCGGTACTGGGCATCAAAAAACAGTTCGACGCCTGGGCACCGGGTCACCACACTGGCACCTTCCGTGGCAACCAGTTGGCGATGGCGACGGGCCTCACAACGCTGAAGATCCTCAAAGAAGATCGCATCGCCGATAAAGTGGCAGAGCAGGGCGAATGGCTGAAAGGCAAACTGGCAGAAATGCAAAAACGTTTCCCGGTCATTGGTCATGTTCGTGGCCTGGGCCTGATGATCGGTATTGAGATCGTTAAGCCACAGGAAGCCCAGGATCATATGGGCTGCTACCCGGCAGACGGCGAACTTTCTGCACTGTTGCAGAAAAAATGCTTCGAATCGGGTCTGATCCTTGAGCGCGGCGGCCGTGGCGGTTGCGTACTCCGTCTGCTGCCTTCGCTGCTGATCAGCAACGCAGAGCTGGAAATTTTCCTCGATAAATTTGAAAACGCGCTGCTGAGCGCTGGCGTGAAGCCTGTTTAATCGGAGTAAGTGAGCGAATGTCTGATTTAAATCCGATTCTCTCGGGTTCCGCGCAGAGTATTGCTGCCTATCAGGAAGCGATTGAGCAGAGCACGCAAGCGGTTGTGCAGTGGCTCAAGCAACCTGAAATGTATCAGGGCAAAACTGTCGCGGAATTACGTGAGCGCATCAATTTAGAGTTCACGTCTCAGGGCCTGGGTAACCAGGCCGCTATTGAACGTGCCGTTGAGTATTTCCTCAAAGACAGTCTGTCCGTGCATCACCCGCAATGTGTGGCGCATCTGCACTGCCCGAGCCTGGTGATTAGCCAGGCAGCGGAAGTGCTGATCAACGCCACGAATCAGAGCATGGATTCATGGGATCAGAGTCCGTCAGCGACCATTATCGAGATGAAACTTATCGCGTGGTTGCGTGAGCAGGTGGGTTACCCGGCCGGAGACGCTGGCGTATTCACCAGCGGCGGCACGCAGAGCAATCTGATGGGTTTGATGCTGGCGCGCGATGCCTTTTTTGCTCGCCAGGGCCACTCCGTTCAGCAGCACGGCTTAACCGGTAATCTCAGCAAAATTAAAGTGTTATGTTCTGAAAATGCGCACTTTTCTGTGCAGAAGAACATGGCGCTGATGGGGCTGGGTTACCAGTCCGTCACGCTGGTGAAAACGGATGCGTTCTCGCGTATGGATCTTAACGATCTGGCGCAGAAACTGGCCGAGGCGAAAGCCAATGGTGAGCAGGTGATGGCCATTGTTGCCACCGCCGGCACCACCGATGCCGGAGCAATTGATCCGTTAGCGGAAATCGCCGCGCTGGCTGCCGAACAGCAGATTTGGGTTCACGTTGATGCGGCCTGGGGCGGCGCGTTACTGCTCTCTGAGAAGTATCGCCATTTCCTCAATGGCCTTGAGCTTGCTGATTCCGTAACGCTGGATTTCCATAAGCAATTCTTCCAGACCATCAGCTGTGGCGCGTTCCTGCTGAAAGATGCGCGCCACTACCAGTTGATGCGTTACCAGGCGGCCTACCTGAACTCTGACTTTGACGAAGAGCAGGGCGTACCAAACCTGGTGTCGAAATCATTACAAACGACGCGCCGTTTCGATGCGCTGAAGTTGTGGATGGGTCTTGAAGCGCTGGGTAAAAAGCAGTACGCCGAAATTATTGATAATGGCGTTACGCTGGCGCAGCAGGTGGCGCAGTTTGTTGCTGAGCAACCGCAGCTGGAATTGGTAATGCAGCCGCAACTGGCCAGCGTGCTGTTCCGTTTCCGCCCGCAAAATGGTGATACAGCAAGTGTTGCGTTGCTGAACCAGCGTATCGGCGATGCGCTGTTGGCCTCCGGGAGCGCCAACGTTGGCGTAACGGAAGCTGACGGGGTGACATGCCTGAAGCTGACGTTGCTGAACCCGACGGTTTGCCTGGAGGACGTCAAAGTTCTGCTGGCAAGCGTGGTTGCCTGTGGGCAGCAGTTACAGAACGCCTGATTCACGCTGTAAATAAAAAAAGCCGACAGCAGCGATGTTGTCGGCTTTTTTATTGTCTGCAAAACGCTTATCTGTGCGTCACTCTTCGTCTGGCGCAACGGGGTCGGGTTCCCAGGAGATAATGTCGCCGGGCTGACACTCCATGGCTTCGCAAATTTTAGCCAGCGTATCGAATCGAATACCTTTTACTTTGCCGGACTTGAGCAGCGAGAGGTTTTGCTCGG
Source organism: Kosakonia sp. YIM B13571 (assembly GCF_042788095.1). Classification (NCBI taxonomy): domain Bacteria; kingdom Pseudomonadati; phylum Pseudomonadota; class Gammaproteobacteria; order Enterobacterales; family Enterobacteriaceae; genus Kosakonia; species Kosakonia sp. YIM B13571. The sequence goes on from NZ_JBHZPL010000002.1 coordinate 369,661, forward strand.
TGATACCGATAAAGGCCGCCAGCGCTCTGGACGTCATTTTTTTCTCTACCAGCAGTTTGTCCAGATGAACCACCACAGCCATAGTTAAATAAACTCCCTGGTTTCTTCTTCCGCTTTGATCCCCGCGAGCATGGCGTGAAACGTCACAAATAACAAGCCGCCGGTGAGCAACAGAATCACATCACCAATCAGCACGGTGACCTGATAATATTTTTCTGGCCACCAGACGACCAACGGTATTAAAAAGCGGCACACCGGCAATACGACGCCAAGGCTTAGCATCATCAATGCAATATTACGCACACAACGCGCCAGCGCCAGGTTGAGGATTTGCCGTTTACCAACCAGGCGCATCACCTGCATTCCTTGCCAGATAGCAAAAGCAAATAACCCAACGGGAAAATAGAGAATGATCAATAGCAGTAACTGGTGAAGCGGTGATACGGAAGTCACTGGCTGGCTTTCTGGTTGCATATCGGCAAATTTAAGCATGCTGGAAATAAAAAACGACTCACCGGAAAAATATAACCACAGGGGTGTAATTAAGGCGAGGATGAAAAAGAGCGGTAATATCCCTGAGATAAACACCAGGCTGAGTTTATTTCGTATACCTTTCACTTTGTACCTTCCTGAATTAAGGATTATATTTTAAAACCAGCATGCTCAAGCATGACATAAGCATCAATGAAATGGCAATCTTGCCAGCCGCCAGTACGCGCGGGGTGCGAGTTAACCAGGGCGCTGGCCACGCGCGATAAATACTGATGGCCATAAACGAAGCCTGAACGGTCCATGTCAGCATTCTGAACAGGTAACCTGTCATGGTCAGATGTGTGATTGTCTGCATCATCTCGGCACAATAAATGACAATCAAAGCCAGCATGATGTAGTTCAACAACCGTATTTTGTAACGTGCGACCCATGAGCCGCAAATAAACAGAATGACCGAGATAAAGGTTAATATCGCCCACAATATGTCAATCCAGTTCATGATGAACGTCCGTTTTAGCCGGTGTCTGTGTTAATAACAGGCGCATTGCCGGGCCAATAACGGGCCACGCCGTATCTGAGAGGATCACCACTGCGGATTGTTGCTGTGGATCGAACGCAATGGCGGAGGCAAAACCGGAGGATTCACCGTCGTGCCAGGTGATGTCCCGCCCACGAATACGGGTGGTAAACCAGGCGTAACCCACGCGTGAATCTGCATCGTCGGTAGCAAACCGTGGCGGCATTGCCGCGCTACCGGCAAGTTTGCCCGCCAGTAAGGCTTGAGCATAATGTGCCATATCGACGATGGTTGAACGCACACCGGCAGCCGGTGTGAACGCGCGCTGTATCCATGGCGCTTCGGCAAACCCGGACACCGCCCAACCGTGGCGAAATGTGGGCGTGTCGGGGGTTAACGCGTCGGCAACGGCAGTGTTTGCCATTTTCGTTGGTGCAAAAACCCGCGTTTGCAATAGCGTATTAAAAGGTTGATGCGCAGCTCGCGATAGCGCCAGGCCCAGCAAGGCGTAGCCGGTGTTGGAATAATCAAACCTGGCGGGGGCGGCTAAGTGGGAGTTATTCACCATTTCGATGACTGATTTTTCGTCATACTCCCAGAAGTTTTCACGCAGGATTATCTGGCTGATCACCCGGATCTTCTGGCGCAGCGATGAGGCTAACGGCGGCAGGCCAGCACGATGGGATGCCAGTTGCTCAAGGGTAATTTCTCGCGCCGGGCCGCTGATTTCCGGAATAAGATCGCCGACGCGGGTTTGCGCTGTCGCTTCACCCCGGCGAAATGCTTCCATCAGTAAACTGCTGGTCATGGTTTTGGTCAGACTGGCGATTTCATATTGTCGGTTGTAATCACTGTCCCAGAGTGCGTATTGAATCCCGCTCGGTGTAATTAGCGCGGCGGCGACGCTGCCTCGCGTTCCTTTCAGTAATGGCGTTAAAAACGACACCAAACTGGCATCTCCCGTCTGGCGAGCAGATGGAGTGCTAAAGCCGGGTTGCAGGTAAATGCCTGCGGCAATCAGTGTAATAAACACCGCGCCCGCAGCGAGCAGACGAGCTCGACTGCGAAAGTGACATTTGCTCATGGCGCCGCCTCAGAATGTGTACTGGATCAGTGACGACAGGGTGTACTGCATCCGGCTGTTCACCAGTGGGCTACTCCCCGCTTCATCGAACAGGTACTGCGCGCGGCTGGTCAATCCTGCTGCCAGGTTTTTATCGAACTGCCACACCAGTTCGGCATACAAGCCACCTTGCTGGAGGCCTGATGAAGGGGAATAAACTGCAAAATCGGTGCGTTGTGCCTGGCGCGCCGTCACGCCGTAGTGGCGCTGCTGGTAAACCCTGTTCGCCCAACTTATATCACCGCCGACCGAGAGTGTTGCACTCTGCCAGCGCCAGAGTTGGGCTTCCGCGCCGCTCGTGACGATCATACTTCTGCCCGGCGCTTCGCCGCCATAATGCTGCTTTTCAGTGGCGGTTAACAGGCGCAGCCACAACGTCCAGTTCTCTTGTTGGTAGCGCAGATCTGCACCCGTCATCACCGCTGCTGACAGGTTCCCCATCCCTTGCAGATCGCGGTTTTTCCTGCCAGAAAATGGGTAGTTAAACACCTCTTTTCGCGCCTCATCTTGCGTTAACAACAGGCTTACGCTGAAAGGCGAGTCCGGTGTCAGTCCCCATATCAGCCCGTCGGTAGATAGACCGAACAGCCCCCAGTTTTCGCTATGAATATTCACGCCCGCTTTCAACAGTGGTCCCACTGCCGTGTGGTTCGAACCTGAGTAAATGGGACGAGCGCTGACGCCCAGCCCGGCAAAACCAGAAAACTCCGCGCTGTGTGTTGGCGCACAGATGAGTAATACAGAGTACAAAACACCCTGTTGCAGACTTCTTTTCATTCGATGCCTCTCCTGGCAAAGGTGGTTGAAGTGGATGCAGGCTAGCCTGGAGTTTATCGTTTTACAATAAGTTTTTATTGTTTTATTTTAATTGTCATCGAGGGTAAAAAAGGTGGTTTGGCAAAGAAGCGACGTCAGGGAGGCAGGATGGACAGGTTCACAGGTAAGAAAATCATCATTACTTTTCTTAAATAATGGTGCGGAAGATTTATGCGTTTTACGGTTTGAAAATTCGCTTTCCCGGGACATCGTTGTTGGTGGTCCATGGAACGAGACGGTTTTCAGCAAATCCTTTTTCAGGATGGCTGACATCAGATGTCAGTCCGCTGTGATTAACTCATTTTCAGACAGTTTTGCGCGTAAAAATATCACTTAAGTCTCTGGCGAATATGCCGTTAATAAATGGATGGATTTAAAAGGAGCGGAAACAATGAAGCAACAATGGACAAAGCTGGAAGCCATTCTGCAAGACGCCGACCCTGCTTTATTAGCCGATCTCGCCCCACCGGCAACGGACGCGGAGATTGCGACTTTAGAGCAGGCGCTGGGTATGAGTTTGCCTACCGATTTTGTGGCCTGCCTGAAAATACACAATGGGCAACACGGTAACAGCCACGGGCTGTTTGATGACTCAGAGTTTTTATCCACCTCGCGGATTTTACAGGAATGGCGCATCTGGAAAGGGTTGCTTGATGGCGGCGACTTCGAAGGCGCTGAGTCGAGTCCGCAAAGCGGCATTCGCCCGGTATGGTGGAGCCCCGCCTGGATTCCTTTCACTTATAACGGGGCGGGCGATCATCTTTGCCTGGATCTCGATCCGGTAGGAGAGGGCGCGCGAGGTCAGATTATCACGCTCTGGCACGACGACGGTGCGCGTGAAAAACAAGCGGACAGTTTTGCACAGTGGTTCACGCAATATGTGGATCAGCGGTAGACCTTTTTAACATCGGCTCGATCAGGCTGGAGGATAAATGGATTTAACATACGAAGAATTAAAACAGCAGCGCCTGCAAAAACTCTTTGATGATTGTCAGCAGCAAGTATTGTCACAAATTATCGGCCCCTTTGGGCTTTCAACGGCCATGTTTGAAGATCGCAACGGCGGCAATGTGTCGACGCTGCATAACTTCGAACGCGAAGAGGCCGATTACATCGCCGATAAAGATATCTCCAGCCATGCGAAATCGCGCCAGGACTACCAGCGCGAAGAGTATGAAAGCCGTGATTTTACGCAAAAAAGCCAGCAGCTTCGTGCAGGCGGCGTTGATGGTTATACCGGTAAAGCGACCGATGCTGCGGATATGGATCTCGATCATGTCACCTCACTCAAGACGCTGTCGAAAAATAAGAAAGTGCATTTTGCCCTGGAAACCGGGGACAGCGTTGAAAAAGTCGTGAAAATGGCAAATGCCGATGAAAATCTGGTGACCACACACAAATCGATAAACCGTTCTAAAGGTGCCGGTGAACTCGACACCTTCGCAGAAAAAAATGGCGAAAGATTCGAACTGGATCCGCAGAAGGTCGCAGCGGCGCAGAGACGCTCGGATGAGCATATTTCGAAAACGCTGAACTCGGCGCTGATGAAAAAGCAGGGCAAAGAGTTATTACAAACCGGCGGCCAACAGGCGCTGCAGATGGGAATGCGCCAGGCGCTGGGGCTGTTACTGACTGAATTGGTCAATGGCCTGTTTAATGAATTCAAAGTGCTTATTCAACATGGTGTTGAAGCGGGCAAAACACTGTTTGAGGAGATCCGCCAGCGCTTAATGCGTGTTATCGCATCCGTAGTAAAAAAGATCCCCGATGCGCTAGGGCAAATGTTCCAGGGGGGCGTGAGTGGTTTTATGAGTAATTTGCTCACCTTTTTGCTGAACAATTTTCTCTCAACCGCAAAACGTTTCGTGACCATGATCCGCGAAGGGCTGTTGGGGCTTTTTCGTGCATTTAAAATGATTTTCTTCCCACCAGAACATATGACGGTGCAACAGGCGTTGCAGGAAGGGTTGAAGATCCTCACTGCGGTTATCGTGACGTCAGTCGGTATGTTATTAAATGAAAGCATCGCGACGTTTATGGCGACTTTACCGTTCCTGAAACTGTTTGCAGATATGCTAACGCCCGTGCTGATGGGTATCGCTACCGGGTTGCTTTCCGCTTTTCTCGCTTATCAAATTGACACGTTTTTCGATCGCTCCCGTTTCTCGCTGAACGAAAAAATGATGGATGAGATGATCGCTGACAGCAAACGACGGGAAGCGTTTGCGGGTGAACTGGTGACGCTTGCAGAGAGTTCTCTGGGCAATATTGAAAATTACTCGAAGGCGGTAACGCAGTATCAGGTCATCGGGGCAAACCTCGCCACCGCCGCGATTTCGACGACGGCAACCCTTGCAAGTCTTGAGCGGACAACTCAAGAAACGGCTGCGCAGGTAGCGAAAAGCGCCGCTGTGGTTGCGTTTATTAATGAAAGCCAGTCTGAAATTGATGATTTTCTGAAAAACCTTTGAGAACAATAAGATGAGTGCGTTAAATAAGCAGGAACTTCAGGTCATTCAGGCCTTTTCATCCGCCGACTTGCCGGAACGTTTCTTTCGTGACAGCAATATTAAAGAATTAATTAGCGGAATGACTGAGGAGCAGAAATCCGTTCAGAAGAGCGCAAAGCATGTGGATCACCTGCGGCAGGAACAGAAGGATGGCAACTTTTTCACTAACTGGTTGAACGATCGTGGCGATCTACTACAGGACGCGCAGATAGATCTCAATAAATCCATTGGTCGTCTGACGCAAAAATCTTCTCAGTTATTGATTGTTAACACCGCTCTTTCCAAGCTACTGAACCAGCAACAGCAGATTTTATTGAATCAACAAAATATCCTGGAAGACCAGACGCGTTCCCTTGCTGAACAGAATGGCCAGATCCTGAAACAGCAGGTATTGCTGGAAGAACAGCAAAAAGAAATTAACAAGGCCAACCAGGGTCTGATGGATGCCAAAGGAGTTACGCAAGATCAGGCCCAGCAGTTGATTGGCTGTGTAATACGGGTGACGGAGGCAGAAAATAAAATCGGCGAGGCAAATGCGACGTTACTGGCCGAGCTTGAACAGCGTGTCGCGCGCTCCGAGTCCGATTTTGCACAGCAATTGCAAAGCAGTCTGGCAGAGCAGGGAAGGCAGCATAAAATTCTTGAGCAGGCTATGGCAGAAAACGATGCGGTTCAGCAACAGTATGTTGAGTCAATACAGCAGTCGCTGGCACAAGAACAGCAGTTGTCTCATCAACAATTGCTTGGCGAACTTGAGCAAAATCGCCTGGCGCTGCTTGATTCAGTCAAAACTATCGCAAACCAATGCGATACATTGCAGCAAGAGTTAACTCAGGCCGTGATGCAGCACGTCGACCGCCAGACCAACACGGATAACGCTGTTGCGGCGTTACAAACACAATTTCTCCAGTCACGATTGCGTCACCGTTTTGCGCTGACGACGATGGCCTGTGTTGTTGGACTTTCTGTCGGCTGGCAAATTATGCAGCACTTTTCGTTGCTCTGAAGCAGGTGCCGGGAATGAACAAACAGCGCAGTAACTCTACGACGCAAGGAGATGCTGCGCTGCTGCCAACGGTGTCCTTTTCAGACCACAAAGCTGATTACTACTGAGAGGCGGGCAAGAACAGACTGTTCCAGAGGAAGGCCGTGAATCAAAAGTGTGCTGCAAAAAGAGGTGAGCGGCAGCGGCCTGTGTGCAGGATAGTGCAGGATAGATATCTCAGTTGTGGCAGGGCTTAATCATAATGGTCAGGTAATATTCAATTTAACATAATATACATTATGCGCACTAAGGTGGTGTTAGATAGAATCCAGCGGTTTGCCATCATGATTATTGCCGTGGTCATTTATCTCTGGTTTTCTTGCCTTAGTGCTTGCCCGCAATTACACCATTCATTCCGCCATGGGCGTTCCCTGATGAAAGCGCATCTGCCACTATCCAGTCTCCCTCGTTAGCCACTGAGATCGGTTCGACGGCAATTTCCTGCGGCGCCGCGATACTTACTGTCGTGCTCTTCTGCATTTATCGGCAGTGCGGTTTCTGGCACCATTCGAAACCCGCAGAATATAACGCAATCCGGTAAATATATTTTTGGTTTAATTCAATCATTTTCATTTACAGGAAGTAATTGACCCGGCAATGATGAAATATATTAAAAAAAGCCTTGCGTTAAGTAATGTTATCGCAAAGAAAATATCGACAAACGATCCACAACAGCTTGAATTGATAAAGGAGCGACTAAAAAATCGATTCGGTGTGCCTGTCGGTACGCATATGACAGGAATCCCTTTAGGTATCAGTGTGATACTTGCTATTTTTTGCTACGCCATGCCGCAAGCTTCTCTCTGGATGATTATTTTCAACTGGCTATCCATACCTGAATATAAAGTGCTGGTCGGCGTTTTCTTTGCGGCGGCTGTTTATTGTGTGCTGATTATGACCACCATGTTGCTTACCGCGCGTGGCTCTCTGGTGGGACTTAAATCTCACCTGTTTGTCATTGCGCTGACGGGCGCGGTGGCCATTTTGTATTTTATCTCAGCCTTTTTCTCACTATTATTCGGCGGGGTGGATAATTACACGCCGCAGATAACATCAGTGCTAGGGTTAGCTTTCTTTTTACTGAATGTTAAATGGATAAATTCCTCGCTATTTTATCGGTCAATCGCGCTGTCGTTACATAATCGAGTCTGGCGAAAACAGTTAAAAATAGAGGCGCGGCAAGCGCAAATGCTAAAACGCTAGCGGCATCCATCTGGGGGAAATGCATTCACTTCCCCTTCTCATCTGGCACTAAACGCCGACACACGCCCAGCATAAACTGACGCAACCAGCGATGCGCAGGATCGACTTCTGAACGCGGGTGCCACAGTTGAGACACGGTAATGGTGCGCGTTTTTACCGGCAGCTCAAACATTGTCACTCCCTGCCTGGTTGCGGGATTGAGAAGAAATGAGGCCGGGATAAGCGCGATAAGATCGGACGCTCGTGCCACGGCTAATGCCGCAGGAAAACCCGGCACCACAGCGGCTATTTTCCTGCGCACGCCCTGCTCTGCCAGCCCTTCATCAACCGGGCCGCTTGATAACCCACGACGCGACGCCACGACATGGCCCCAGGCGACATACTCGTTGATTGTCACCTCACTACGTTGCGCCAGCGGATGCGTATCTCTGACGACGCCAACAAAGCGATCTCTGAACAGCGCCTGCACGCGAATTTCTGGTCCCATTTCGCTTAGCACGCCAATTTCCAGATCAACCCGTCCTTCCCGCAAGGCACTGGAGCCTTTCTCCGGCTTTGGCGTAAACCGTAGCATCACGCCTGGCGCTACCGCCGCCATTTCTGCAATCAGCCTGGGACCAAATGCTTCGACAAAACCATCGTTGGCACGCAGGGTAAACATCTGTTCCAGCGAGGCAATATTGAGCTCCGGTTGCGCGGGCCGCAGCAACGCCCGCGCCTCGAAAACGGCGTTCTGCGTGCGTGCCCGAAGCGTTTCTGCATAAGGCGTCAGCACCATATTGCGTCCGGCGCGCACTAAAAGTGGGTCGCCGGTCGTTTCCCGCAGACGGCTGAGTGTTCGGCTCATCGCTGAGGCACTCAGACCCAGCCGCCGTGCAGCTACAGCCACACTGCGTTCGGCGATCAGCACATCCAGTGCAAATAACAAATTCAGATCGGGTTCACTCATCGGTTCGCGTCCACAACAGAAGGATCAGATATGGCGTTTGCTGCAATGTATTAATGCAAATGCTGCGTCTTCCGCCATATATCTCGCGAAATTATAGTTACCGCAAGCACAAAATCAGCAGAGGTTATTTATGACACTTTTTTTGGATAAACCCGGTGATGAGGGATTGCCTGGGCGCGAGCGGTTACTGGCAATGATTGCAGTTATGACCAGCACGACGATGGCGGTATTTGATGGCTCGATGGTGAATATCGCCTTGCCGCAAATTGCGCAGGCGTTACATGTAACCTCCGCTGAAGCCGTTTGGGTGGCAAATGGATATCTGCTCTCCGCTGCCATGACGCTGGCAATCTTCGCCGCATTAGCGGCACATATTGGCTTTCGCCGATTATTTGCCGCCGGGCTAGGTCTCTTCACGTTGGCATCGCTGGGTTGCGCGCTGGCTCAAACGTTTGAAACACTTGTCGCGATGCGTCTCTTACAAGGGATTGGCGGAGCGGCAACACTCAGCATTGCGCCCGCGATTTTGCGCTCTGTCTTTCCTAATCGGTTACTGGGACGCATCCTTGGCATGAATGCGTTGTTAATCGCTTCCAGCACCGCTATCGCGCCAGTACTGGGCGGTACCCTGCTGGCAACGTTGAGCTGGCAATGGTTATTCGCCATTAACATTCCTCTGGGTATCCTTGCGCTGCTCTTCACTTTACGGGTGATTCCGGCTGCAACCTCTGCACTGCGCGGATCATTTGACACGCCGGGAGCACTGCTTTCGGCGATCATGCTGGGATCGATAGTGATGGCATCAAGCGCTATTTCCCGTTCCGGATCAGGATTAACTGCGCTGAGTTATGGATTTATTGGGCTGTTTGCCGGGGTAGGGTTTGTTTTTCGACAACGACAGGCATTGCAGCCGCTGATGCCGCTTGCGCTTTTTGCCTCGCCGCGTTTTTCGCTGGCAGCACTGACATCGCTGGCTTCTTTTATCAGCCAGGGGATTACATTCGTCGCTCTGCCGTTGCTGTTTCAGCGTGTTTATGGTTACAGCGCGTTGACGTCGGCGCTGCTGTTTACCGCCTGGCCTGTTGGTATCATGCTGGTTGCGCCACATGCCGGGCGGCTTGCTGACCGCTACGCACCTTCGGTGATTGCCACCGTCGGTTTGTGTATTTTCGCGGTGGGGTTAATTTTGCTGGCGCAGTTACCCGCTAATCCCCCCGTATGGGATATCAGCCTGCGCAGCCTGATATGCGGTATTGGGTTCGGCTGTTTTCAGAGCCCGAACAATAAAGAGATGATGGCGAATGCTTCAAGGGAGCACAGCGGTTACGCGTCCGGCGTACTGGCCATTATGCGCACTTTCGGCCAGTGCCTTGGTGCAGCGTTGTTTGGTGGGATCCTGTCGCTCTATGCCCCTTCCGCCAACGCTGTACAGGAAGCTTTTGCTGTCCGGTTTGGTTTAGGGTTGGCTGCCGTGGCGACTATCCTCGCGATTCTCTTTAGCCTGAGCCGTATGCGGCAGATATCAGCGCAGTCGCTTTAACGAACGCGTTGCGCCAGCCATACGGTATGGCCACCACAGTGTGGATCTTCCTGAACCATGTCGATAACCTCGAAACCGCGATTTGCTAATAACTCGCGGTACTCGTCTGGTGCCAGGCTGGCATGGAACAAGGGTTCACCGGCGAACTGCCCCATCGCGATTCCGTGGTGGGTTCCGCTGGTAAACATTAACGCGCTACCCGCATGACTATGTTCGGCAAAACGATCGAACATGCTGCGTTGATCCTCATGTGCCAGGTGAAAAAAACTGTCCCAGGCCAGAAGCCCATCGAAAGTTTCCCCGAGCGATAGCTGGCGCATATCTTGCTGGATCCAGCGCTGAGCGGGAAACTGCTGGCGCGCGCGTTCCAGCATTGCGCTTGCGCCATCCACGCCGGTGAGCTGAAAACCCTGGCGGATAAGCCAGCCCGCAATCGGCTGCCCGTTACCACAACCGATATCGATAACATTGCCTTTATCAGGAAGCTGGTGTGCGAACTTCTCCAGCCAGCTTTTCTCAAAGAGCGCCTGTGAGCGCTGCTCAGCAAATGTCTGGGCGTGGCGTTGATAGATTGAAAGAATATTTTGTGCGGCGCTGTTGCTCATGTTTATCTCGCTTAAACCCAGAGATTAGGCGCATACGGCTGTGATGTGATGCAAGATAGCTGCGCTATTCCAGCATGCCTTTTAGCTTTGCCAGCAAATACGCGGTAACTGAGGTCGCGTCGCTGATCTTTCCTGCGGAAATCAAGGTCTCAAACTCTCTCAGGGTAATTTTGCGCGTCGTCAGACCAAACTCTTCGGGGTCCAGTTCCTGCTGCTGATGTACCAACTCTTGCGCGAGGAAGATATGGTAACCTTGGCTGGAGTAGCCTTGCGCCAGTTTCTGATACCCCACATAGCGTATCTTTCCCGCCACCAGCCCAGTTTCCTCACGAAGTTCACCGGCTGCAACATGCAGCGGATCCGCCTCTGGCGCACATTCCCATGCGCCTTGCGGCAGCTCAATGGTGTGCTTGCCAAGCGGATAGCGAAATTGCTCAACCACGTACAGGCTGTCGCCTTCACGGGCGATAATCACGACAAAATCGGCTTTCTCAACAACGGAGTAAATGCCTTCGTTACCATCAGCCCGCAGGATTTTGTCTTCGCGCAGACGCATCCACTTGTTGCGGTACACTTCGGTTGTAGCAAGCGTTTTAATCGCCGACATCACAGCTCTCCCTGTAGAACCTCAGGCGTGAAGAGTAACATGTGAATATCGCAAACGGGGGGATCTATTTGGCAGGGAAATGGGTTTCAGAGGAATCGGCGGTGACGAAATTCAGGGGATATTAAAATTAATATCCCCTTTGCGATGTCGACTTATGGCACGCCATCGCAATTACAGGCTGCGCCGCCCTCGCCCGCCTGGCACAGGATCTGGCACATGCAGTTCCAGTCCATCTCGCCATTTACTTCACACTCAGTCTGGCTGGCAGCGAAGACATTCATTGATAAACCAAATAATAAAATGGAAAGTAATGCACGGATTTTCATAAAAAGTCCCTTTATGTGATGAATCATGAAATAACGCCACGCGATAGCGCAGCGTTATTATTATAGGACGACATTTTATGATGAAGTGTTAAGTAACCTGTTTATTTTAATAGGAATTTTCTTCACATCAATCCGTATGATAAATAAAAGTATTTTATTTATCAGTGAAGAAATTATATTCCATTTCAATACAGCGTAATTCCGCGCGCGCCAGCGCAGAGGGGTAAACACTTTCCTGCAATATTATAAATCCTTGTTTTTGGTAGAACGTACAGGCGTTAGGCGTTGATGCCAGCGTGATTCGCGCCAAACCTCGCTTTGTCGCCTCCTGTTTAATGGCGTCTATTATCTGCGTCGCCAGCCCCTTTCCTTCCCACTCCGGCAACGTGAAAATAGCCTCCACGCTGGCGTTGGCGAGATCGAGAAAACCCGTGGCAACCGGCTGATCTTTTAACGTTGTTGCGACATAAAAGGGATTATTGGCAATCATCGTACGCTGGCTTTCCGGCATTTTATCCGGTGTCCAGGCCGCGATAACGCTGTCTTCATAGACGCCTTTACAACCGTGGCGGATAGCCTGGTTACGGATCTGCCATATCACTTCGGCCTCTGCGGGCCGAGCCAATCTGAGTTGCATCGTTATCACCTTTTCTCATGATAAAAATGGGAAAGCACGTTCGAAAAGTTCTGAATTTTTAGTCTTAACTTGTCAACCCGCTGCTGTTTTTTCGGTTGACGGGATGAGCGACATAAAAACATGCGATTAAAATTCATACGACATTCAAACTCTTATCGTGCATAAAATACGCTTCGCTGTTGTGATTTCTCACATCACACATAATGTATGCGGCCGGATAAAAAGCCCACATTAGCTGTGGAAATGTCAATTATTTCATCCAGTTAAAATTTGTGTTATCTGTATGTTATGCACTGATTTCGGCGAGCTTTACCGGCATGCCGTTTCCTACCGAGGCTGATAGATAATGGAACCTATCGTATATGTTGTCGACGATGATAATGCCGTCAGACGATCAATTGTCCGGCTGCTGGCAGCAGAAGGTTACCGCGCCATTGATTTCGCCTCGGCGGAATCCTTTCTTACTCACCCGCTGGTTTCCGTACCCTCTTGTTTGATTCTGGATTTGAATATGCCCGTCGCGGACGGTTTCGATGTCGCCAGCGCATTAAAAGATCGCGGACGCGAACTGCCGATAATCTTTCTCACCGGCTACGGCACCATCCCGCTGACTGTGCGCGCAATGAAAGCGGGTGCGCGCGAATTCTTAACGAAGCCTGTGGAGTCTGAACGCCTGCTGTCGGCGGTAGCGGACGCGCTGACTGTTGCAGCGCAAGATTTCGAACAACAACAGGAAAATTTTGCGCTCAAGCAGCGGCACTTATCCCTGACGCCGCGTGAGCAGGAAGTGTTTGAGTTGGCGATCAGTGGCTTGCTTAACAAGCAGATTGCCGCGGAGCTGGGAGTCAGCGAAATCACCGTTAAAGTGCATCGTCGCCGGGTGATGGATAAAATGCAGGCCCGCTCGCTGGCGGATCTGGTGCATGCCGCAAGCCACCTGCATATCGCTAAATCCCGCAGCCGCTAATCTGCCGCCACTGGCAAGGTAAAAGCCAACACGCTGCCGAAAGGCAGCCTGGACATCGCCGTTAGCTTGCCTTTATGCCGCTCAATAATGGCATAGCTGATCGTCAGCCCCATCCCCATGCCCTGTACTTTGGTGGTATAGAACGACTCAAACAGACGAGCCTGCACATCGGGACTCATTCCACTCCCGGTATCTGCTATCTGGCAAATCACCTCTTGTGGATCCTGAGTTAGCGTCGAGAGCGTTAACACGCGCGGGCGTGAGTCAATGTCTGCCATTGCTTCAACAGCATTCATCACCAGGTTAAGCAGCACCTGCTGGATCTGCACGCTATCGCCATGAATAAAGCTGTTATGCGCATCAAGTGCATAGTCGACGGCGATCTGCCGCCGCGCCAGTTCGCTGCGGGAGAGCGTCATGATATGGCGCAGTAAGAAATGCAGATCGATGCGCTCGAACACTGGCTCCTGTCTGCGCGTCAGCGATTGCAGACTACGGATCACCTCTCCGGCGCGCTGCCCTTCGCTGATAATCTCCTCCAGCCCGACGCGCACATTATCAACCGGAATCGGGGAACGATTAAGCCAGCGCAGGCTGGCACCTGCGTTAGAGACAATCGACATCAGCGGTTGGTTGATTTCGTGGGCGATCGACGAGGTCAGTTGCCCGACGGTGGTGGCTCGCGACACTCGCGCCAGCTCGGCCTGGGCGACGCGCGCAGCATCTTCACTTTGCCGCTGAGCGGTAATATCGGTGATGGTGCCAAAATATTCGTGTACCTCATCACCGGATGAAACCGGATCGCCAATGCCAAGGATATAACGGCACTCGCCATCGCTGCGGATAATGCGAAACTCCGCCTGCATAGTGAGCCCCTGTGCAACGCTGCGGGTGACCAGCGCACTGATATGCGGATGATCGTCCGGGTGAACAAAGGTTAAAAACTCGGCCATCGAGATAAGTTTGCGCTTCCCATCTATCCCCAGAATGCGCGCATACTCATCCGACATGTGCATCAAATCCTGCTCCAGCTCCCAGCGCCAGGTTCCGGTGTGGCTGATTTGCTCCCCCAACATGAGCGAGGTTTGGCTTGCGCGCAGTTCTTTCTCGACGCGCCGACGCTGAAGGTTCTCTTCCACCAGCTTGGCATACAACCGTGCGGTTTCCAGCGAAACCGCAGCATGCGCGCCAAGCAGGTTCACGACGCGTGACTGGCCGGCGGTAAACATCTCCGGCATCAGGCGGTTTTCCAGATATAACACTCCTACCAGCCGCGCTTGCTTGAACATCGGCACACACATCACCGCTGCTCCCGAAGAGACAAGATAGGGATCCTGGCTAAACGGACTGTACTCTTCTGGTCGGCCAGTGCGGATCTCCTGCCCGGTGCGGATCACCGCCGCCAGCACGGACAACGGCATATCTGTCGCCAAAGGCATCTCTTTTATCACCCGCACCAGTACGCCTTCTTTACTGGTGTGGGCGCTGGCTTCGATTTCCGCAATGTTGTCGTCAAGCACGCGAATAAGTAAACCGCGCTGCGCACCGGCACGCTCCAGTAACATGGTCATCAGGATCTGAATCAACCGTTCAAGATTGATCTCCTCAGATAAAGCGCGGGAGGCTTTGATAATGCTCTGCAGATCGCGGATTTCATCGTTCTGGGCAAAGGAGATCGTGTCATAGGGCGTACTTTCCACTGGCGTGAAAAGATGAGGATGCTCCTGTTGTAAATGGCGAACTTTAGCCTGCGCCCCGGTGCGCCCCCATGCGGCCATCGCGCCGCGAAAATAAGCATCTGCTGCGGTCTGGTACCCGCAGGAGAGCGCAAAACGCCCGGCCAGTTCATGCGCCAGTGCATTGATGGGGTTAAAACCCGCTTCGCGAGAAAGCGTAATTGCCTTCTCATACTGTTCCAGCGCGATGCTGTTCATTCCGTCGAGGCGCACGATTTCCGCGTACACCAGCGCTTCTTTATCGCTGAAGGTTTCCGGATTGACCTGCGCCCAGCGAGCTATTTTGTTGTAGTGCTGGTTTAGTCGCTGACGGTGCCCGGCGGAAAACGTCGCGGGTGTAAGCTGCATCGACAGTGCGAGCGCGCTATAGAGATGATAATCCAGCAGACTAATATGTCCGGGTGCGGACCAGGCATGTTTCCCCGCCTCTTTCAGACACGATTCCGCGCGGGAATAAGCCCCGGTGAAAAAGTGCGCCATCCCGCGATAGAGCCAGAACCAGAACAGCATCGTGGCGGGTGGTGTCGGTGGCAGCAGCGATCTGGGTAGTATCTCTTTGCCGCTTACCATGCTGTCTGGCTGCCTTAAATACTCGACAAAGTGACGTTGTAACAGCAGCAGAGAGTCCATATCCGAATACTGTGTTTCGCGGATAAAAGCCAGACCGCGATCGATATGGCTTAATACCGTGTCGAGGTGATCGCCGCGACTCATGGCGTTGATCACCTGGCGAAAAGCAGCAAAACAGGCAATCGTCAGATCCCCATGCGCAACGGCCGCGGTAAAACAAGCGTTAGCGCACTCCACGCTTCGCGATAGCGGTTGTGTCCAGACACAGCTACGACCCAGCGGAACCAGGGCTTTTGCGGCAAATTCATGTAAACCGTGGCGCGTTACCAGCTCCTGCGCCAGTACGCTGTAACGATAGCCCAGTTCATACTCTTCGTAGCGTTCGCCGATCAGCACACCAAACCACGCCAGTGCTGAGGTGGATGCGCCAGTCAGCCCGCGTTCGAGTGTCAATTGCAGCATCTGGCACAGCAACAGGAAATGCAGGCGCGGGCAATTAAAGCTCGCATACAAACTGGCGCTCGCCAGCAGGTTCATTAGCGCATCGGTTTCCTGATGGTTCATGCGCGGCAGTGCCGTAAATAGCCGCGCGGGGTTGTCGCCAATACGCGTGTGCATCTCCTGCCATGCGTGATCACAGGCTGCATCGTCGGGATAACGGCTGAGGTGAATACCAAACACGGTCAACCAGCTGAGCGTTGTTTCCAGCGCAAGCTGATAACCAGACTGGCGAATATGCACTTCTGCCAGCAATGTCGCGGCCTGCGCCTTCTCTGTAAGCCCGCCGGGCGATGCCAGTAACCGTTCGCACAGGCCGCGCGCGGTTGAAAGGTTACCGAGCAAAAACTCACAGGCGGTCTCCTCCAGCGAGAGAGCAAAGTCATGCCCCGTTTCGGTACGAAGGCGTCGGGCGAGGTGTAAATAGCTCAAAGCGGATGTGTAGTCGCCGGTGTGTTTTGCGCGCCTGGCGGCAAGCAGACTGAGTTCACTGAAGCGCTGGCGTTGCGGCAGCAAAACGTCGTCGGCAGCCGCATTGATGTGGTGGATGGCGCGAAACAGCAGCTCATTGCCCGGGGCTTCGGCCGCCGTTTGCGCCAGCAGCGTGGCCGAGGCCAGATGCAACTGGCGGCAATGTGCAGGCTCCAGCAGTGCGCAGGCTGCCTCGTGGATCCGTTCATGGGTAAACGTGTACTCGGCGGCGTTAAGCGTGACGAGTTGTACCGTGAGCGCAGGATGCAGGCGGTAATGCACCTCGCCTGCTGAAAGGTTCAGCACACGGCTTATTAATGTGATATCGCCTGCGCTGCCAAGACAGGCCATGCTCCCAAGCAGGTTTCGGGTTTCAGGCGGCATTTGTGCCAGTTGCTGAAGCAGCAAATCGGGTACGTTTTCGCGGTGGTAACGGGTGCTAATCGCCGCCAGGTCATACTGCCATTTTCCCTGATAGCTGTTATGGCTCACCAGGCCATCTTCGGTAATGCGCTTAAAGAACTCATGCACGAACAGCGGGTTGCCACCGGTTTTTTCATGGATCAGTTTCGCCAGCTCGACGGTAGATGCCGGGCGCGTCTGAAAAATGGTCGCCAGCCAGCGTGAGATGGCTTTCGCCGAACGCGGCTGCGGCACACACTCCATAACGCGGCTCGCCGCGCTGCGCAAGCGGGCCAGCGCGGTGGCAAAAGCTGGATCGTTTAACGAGGCTAAGTCGCGATGTGAAACCACCATCAACAGCGGCAATGCATGGCTGTGCTGTAACAGGTATTCCAGTAAATGCAGACTGGCGTCATCAATCCAGTGCAGGTTATCGATAAGGATAATCAGCGGGCAACCCGGTGTAGCAAAGACATTCACCAGGCGCAGCACCATGTAGTTGAACCGCGCGCGTGAATCGAGCGACAAGGTATCGATAAACGGCACCGGTTTACTGTCAATCAGCAGCCCCAGTTCCGGCGCGAGGCTCACCGCCAGCGCTTCATAACCTGTCAACGCGCTGCTGAGCCGTGACTTCCAGCGCGCCACTTCCTCTGTGGGCAAACCCAGCAAATGCAGTGCCAGCGAGCGGAAAGCTGCGGTGAGGACACCCAACGGCAAAATCGAGGAATTTTGTTCTACCTTCCCGAGCGCAATAAGCGACGGGCGACTCTGAAAGACTTTTAACGACGAGGCCATCAGCGAAGATTTTCCCATCCCGATGGGGCCGCTGATGGTGACCAGCGTTTGCGTACTGCTTTGCACCACCGCATCCAGCGCATCCGCCAGCACTTTGGCCTGCGGATGAGCGCGATACAACGTGTTAGCAAAATGCAGCGCCGGGGAACGATCCTGCAAACCTGGCGTAAAGTGGGCTATCTCGCCATCGGTCGTTAACGTCGCCTGGCAGCGACGCAAATCTGCCATCAGACCATCGACCGTCTGGTAACGTTTTTCCGGCGACTTTGCCAGCAGCTTCAGCACAATGGTTGACAGCATCTCCGGCACCCCGTCGCGCAGGTTATGCGGCGGCGAAGGTTCAGACGCAATGTGGTGTAACACCCATTCCGCCTGCCCGCCTTCGCTGAGATCGAACGGCAACGTGCCGGTCAATAGCTCATAAAAGACAATGCCCAGGCTGTAGAGATCGCTGCGGTTGTCCACGGCGTGATGGGTGCGCGTTGAGTGTTCCGGCGACATGTAGGCCAGCGTACCGCCGGAGAGCGGCAGCCAGTTCTGCGCCGGTTCCCCGACGGTACTGGTCGTCAGGCCAAACCCGCCCAACCGGCAGCCTTCATCGGTGAGAAAAATATTGCCGGGTTTAATGTCGCCATGGATCAGATTGCTGTGGTGTATCTGGCGCAGCGGCGTGCAGATGCACAGGGTCAGTTCAAGCCAACTGGCGATACACGCCATCGGCTGGCTGGTCAGACGGGTGAGTGGTTTAAAGGCGAATGTGGGATAAACCAGCGCGACGCGGCCGTGATATTGCGTGCTGGCCACGGGTTTTACCGCCCAGCGGCTATCAAGTTGCTGGCGCAACGCTAATTCGTTGTTCAGCAACTGGCTGGCGCGCGGCTCAGCATCGTCGCTTACCGCCGTGGCGAGAATAAAGGCATCGCTCGCCCATGGGTAATGTGCATTCATCCAGACAATGCAGCCCTCCTGCGCCAGCGGTGTGTAGATGGCATCATCCTGGAGCGTAAACGGTTGGTTTTCGGCCACCATCTGCGGCCACGGCGGTGATTTTGCGTTTCCGGTCATGGCGTCTCTTCCCCTCCCGCCAGCACGCGCGAAATATGGTCAAGCAGCATGTCGATATCGATCGGTTTATGTAAAAAAGCAACGGCACCGGGTTGCCCCGCGAACCGCTGCCAGGTTTCATCGTCATGACCGGAAATAAATATCAACGGCGGCGGGCACGGGCTAAGTTGCAGTTTTTCGAACAGCGCCGCCCCGCTCATGCCTTTGAGTTTAATGTCTGCAATCACCAGTGCCGATTGACGCTGCGCGGAACCATCGTTAAGAAAGGCCTCGGCGGACGCGAAGGTCAGCGTGGCGTACCCCGCCGATTGCAGCAAATTACTTAACCCGCTACGCACGGACGGTTCATCATCAACAATGGCAATACGCAGGGTGTGCGTCATGGTTATCCTCGGGGCATTAATCCCGGCGCGGCGGTGCGTCCGGCGGTTCAGGTTGCGGCGTACCGCTAATCTTTGGCACACACTCATGGCGAAACCATGCCATGGTTAACGGTTGCCGGGCAAGTAACCGACGGGTAATCGGAACAAGTTGCTCCCCTACCAGCATGCCGAACAACCCCAGTAAGGCCATTACCGGTGGCGCGGGGGAACGCGTTCCCAGTAAAGCATAAATACCGCCAGCCAGAAGACCGACCAGGAGGGAAAGGATCCAGGATTTCATAGGCTCACCCCGCAGCAGCTTGAGAGATCAATGCGCTGACGAGCTGTTCGCCCATCAACATGCCAAGCAACCCAACCAGCGCAATCGCCGGTGGCGCAGGCGATCGCACCTTTAGCAACGCGTACATCACGCCAATCAACACGCCTGCTGCGAAAGAGATAAGTCCGATACTCATGGCATTCTCCTGCCGTGAAAGAGACAAGCTGACCGGCGTTAACCGGCCAGCAAAAGGCTTATTTCGCCGGAACCGGTGCCAGTGTGCGATGGCCCGCTTTCGCGCGTGAAGGCGCTTTGTGCACCATGGTGTAGGCATAATCGACGCCCATACCGTATGCGCCGGAATGCTCTCTCACAATATTCATTACCGCGTCGTACGTTTCGCGGTGCGCCCAGTCACGCTGCCATTCCAGCATCACCTGCTGCCAGGTAACCGGAATCACACCCGCCTGAATCATGCGCTGCATGGCGTAATCGTGCGCCTCTTTCGACGTGCCGCCGGACGCATCCGCCACCATATAGATTTCGTAGTCGCCTTCCAGCATGGCGCACAGTGCGAAGGTGTTGTTACACACTTCGGTCCACAAACCAGAAACAACGACTTTACGCTTGCCGTTCGCTGCCAGCGCATCACGCACTTTCTGGTCGTCCCAGGAGTTCATTGAAGTACGTTCCAGAATATCTTTCTCCGGGAACACATCCAGCAGCTCAGGATAGGTGTTGCCGGAGAAACTTTCGGTCTCTACGGTGGTGAAGATCGTCGGAATATTGAACACTTTGGCGGCTTTTGCCAGCGCGACGGTGTTGTTTTTCAGCACCTGGCGGTCAATAGACTGCACGCCAAACGCCATCTGCGGCTGGTGATCGATAAAGATTAACTGACAGTTCGCCGGGGTCAGAACTTCAAGCTTCGCGGTAGTCATATAAGCATCCTTAGAGGTTAAAGTGAGGAGTGTTACGTTACGTTCAGACAGCAACTCACGCGCCATCGCTATCGTTGGCTGTATGTTAGGTATCCCTCCCCGGCATAACTATTATCTGAAGGTATAACTATCCTTTCGTATACCTATACGTTCGTATAACTGTTCATTCTTTCCCAACGCTTAGCATAATCCGCCCAGACGCTTATCCGGCCCATGAGGCCGCCAGACTGGAGGAAGTATGGATTCGCTCGTACATGCAGAACTGATATTGCTTAATGGTCAGTTTCATACGGTTGATCGGGAAAACCCGTTCGCCGAAGCGGTGGCTGTCCGCGACGGAAAATTTGTCCAGGTGGGGACCGAGGCCGAGGTGATGGCTTACCGTGGTGAACGCACAAAAGTGGTGGATCTGAAAGGTCATACGGCGATCCCGGGGCTGAATGACTCGCACCTGCACCTGATCCGCGGCGGTCTTAATTACAACCTGGAGCTGCGTTGGGAAGGTGTACCGTCGCTGGCGGATGCCCTGCGCATGCTGAAAGAACAAGCGCTGCGCACGCCTTCTCCGCAGTGGGTCCGCGTAGTGGGCGGCTGGACGGAGTTCCAGTTCGCTGAGCGGCGTATGCCGACGCTGGATGAAATTAACGAAGCTGCGCCGGACACGCCGGTGTTTATTCTGCATCTGTACGACCGCGCCCTGCTCAACCGCGCGGCGCTCAAAGTGGTGGGTTACACCAAAGACACGCCTAACCCGCCGGGCGGCGAAATTCAGCGCGACAGCAACGGCAACCCGACCGGGATGCTGATTGCGCGGCCAAACGCGATGATCCTCTACGCGACGCTGGCGAAAGGGCCAAAATTGCCGCTGGAACAGCAGGTCAACTCCACGCGCCAGTTTATGCGTGAGTTGAATCGTCTGGGTCTGACCAGCGCCATTGATGCGGGCGGCGGTTTCCAGAATTACCCGGAAGATTACGAAGTGATCGCCGAATTACACAGCAAACAGCAGATGACGATTCGTATCGCCTATAACCTGTTTACCCAGCGTCCGGGACATGAACTGGAAGATTTCGAAAAATGGACCGACATGTTAACACCGGGCCAGGGCAGTGACTTTTTCCGCCACAATGGTGCGGGTGAAATGCTGGTCTTTTCCGCCGCCGACTTCGAAGATTTCCTCGAACCGCGCCCGGATCTGGCGTCCGGTATGGAAGATGAACTGGAGCGCGTAGTGCGCCACCTGGTTGAGCATCGCTGGCCGTTCCGCCTGCACGCTACCTATAACGAATCGATCAGCCGCATGCTGGATGTGTTCGAAAAAGTGAACTGCGACATTCCGTTTAACGGTCTGCACTGGTTCTTTGACCATGCGGAAACCATCACCGAAGCCAATATCGAGCGCGTAAAAGCGCTTGGCGGCGGGATTGCGGTTCAGCACCGCATGGCCTTCCAGGGCGAATATTTCGCCGAGCGCTACGGCCAGCAAGCGACCAAACAGACGCCACCGGTGGCGAAAATGCTGGAAGCCGGTTTGCCGGTTGGTCTGGGCACCGACGCCACGCGCGTTGCCAGCTACAACCCGTGGACGGCGCTCTACTGGCTGGTTTCCGGGCGAACGGTTGGCGGCATGCAAATGTATGACCACAGCGCGCGTCTCGATCGCGACACCGCCCTGCTGCTGTGGACGCAAGGCAGCGCCTGGTTCTCCAGCGAACAAGGGAAAAAAGGCCAGATTAAAGTCGGTCAACTGGCCGATCTCGCCATCCTCAGCAAGGACTACTTCCGGGTGCCGGAAGAGGAGATCAAAGGCATTGAGTCCGTACTGACAGTGGTGGGCGGTGAGATTGTTTATGCCGCGGGCGCATTTGGCCCGCTGGCGCCACCGGCGATCCCGGTATTGCCAGATTGGTCGCCGGTAGTAAATGTGCCAGGTCATTACCGCAGCGCACCGCCGCAGGCCGCTCGCGTCGGCCAGGCGTCGGGTGTACACCACTGCTCCGGTCCATGCGGTGTACATATTCATCAGCACGATGTTGCACGCGGTTCCGCTATGCCGGTTTCCGATGAGAACGCCTTCTGGGGCGCGCTCGGTTGCAGCTGCTTTGCGTTCTGACATCATGAAAACATCCCCTTTCTCAGCTATTTCGCCCCGCGTTGATGCGGGGCTATTCTTCCTGCGCCTGACTGGCAGCCTGCTGTTGTTGTATGTGCATGGTTTGCCGAAGGTACTGCATTTCAGTAACGAACTGGCGCATATCGAAGATCCGTTTGGTTTTGGCCCGTGGATGAGTCTGCTACCGGCGATTTTCGCCGAAGTGGTTTGCCCGCTGCTGATCATTGCCGGTGTCGCCACACGGCTGGCCTGTATCCCGATTATCGTGGTACTGCTGGTCGCGATGCTGGTGGTACATGCAGACTGGTCGCTCGCCGAGGGGCAATTTGGCTGGTTGTTGCTGATTATCTTCACCACCTTGCTGTTAACCGGGCCGGGAAATTGGCGGCTGCGCGTGGCGGCGAAAGGAGCGCTGGCATGACGCAACAAAACGAACTGCACGCAGCGGTGACAGTGTCACCTGATATCGATGCTGCTCCAGCCGCTTCTGCCTGGCAGCCGCTGCGCCAGCGCGTTTTCCGCATGTTATGGATAGCGACAGTGGTATCGAATGTTGGCTCATGGATGAGCGACATTGGCGTGAACTGGACGATGCTCTCACTGAGCGCCGATCCGCTGGCGGTCGCGCTGGTGCAGGCGGCCAGCAGCCTGCCGATGTTCCTGTTCGTGCTGCCTGCTGGTGTGCTGGCGGACATCGTTGAGCGGCGCAAGATCCTGCTCTTTTCTCAAGCCTGGACGTTCTGCGCGGCAGCCGGTCTGGCATTGCTCTCGTTTACCGGCAATGTCACGCCGGAGGTGCTGCTGGCGGCGACATTTTTACTCAGTACCGGTGCGGCGCTTAGCTCACCGGCTTTTCAGGCGGTGGTGCCGGATCTGGTTGAAAAACGGGAACTGAGCCCGGCAATTGCCCTTAATTCACTGGGCATCAATATCAGCCGCGCGGTTGGCCCGGCGCTGGGCGGGCTGCTGCTCTCTTTCGCCGGACCGTGGATGGTCTTTTTCCTGAACGCCCTGTCGGTGCTGGGCGTGGCGTTTGTGCTCTATCGCTGGCAGCCGCAGGTGACCATTCAGCGTTTGCCGCCGGAACACTTCTTTACCGCGATCCGCGGTGGGCTGCGCTATGTTCACGCTGCACCGGTGCTGCGTAATGTGCTGGCGCGTACCGTGGCGTTTTTCCTGTTTGGCAGCGCCGGATGGGCCATGTTACCGCTGGTGGCGCGCCGCGAGCTGGGTCTGGGGCCTGGCGGTTATGGCCTCATGTTGGCCTGTATCGGTTTCGGCGCGATTTGTGGTGCGGTGTTGCTGCCAAAATTGCGTAAGCGGCTGAATGCCGACCAGATGATGGTAGCTGCCAGTTTGCTGTTTGCTTTGACCATGGTGGCGCTGGCGTTTATTCGCCATGTCTGGCTGCTCAACGCGTTTGAATTTTTTACCGGCTTCGCGTGGATTGCCGTGCTTTCAACGCTTAACGTCGGCGCGCAGCGCAGTGCTGCCCGCTGGGTTAAAGCGCGCGCGCTGGCGGTCTACCTGACGGTGTTCTTCGGTTCAATGACGGTTGGCAGCGCTATCTGGGGGAAACTGGCGTCGGAATTCGGCGTGACGTTGGCGCTTTGTGTCGCAACAGTGGGCATGGTGCTGGGAACTGCTACAGTTTTACGTTGGCGGCTGGAAAAAGACGCCGCGCTGGATCTCGACATGATTGACCCGGCGGGCGTCGTTGCCGAAACCGAGATTCCCCATGAACGCGGGCCGGTGATGGTCAGTTGCGAATATCGGGTCTCACCGCAAGATGCGCATGATTTTGTCTGCGCGATGCAGGAGATGCGCCGCGTACGGCGACGTACAGGTGCGATGGGCTGGGCGGTGTATGAGGATGCCCACCATCCGGGGATGTTTGTGGAAACCTGGGTGATGGGTTCGTGGATCGAACATTTGCGCCAGCATGAGCGCCACACGGTGAATGACAAGCTGATTAAAGAGCGCGTGCTGGCCTTTCATCAAGGTGATGAGCCGCCGGTTGTCCGGCATCTGATCGCACCCGCGCAGCGATAAGCGTTATGCAGTAAAAAACCACAACACAACAACGAGGTAAACACATGAGCACAATCAAAACGCAGGATGGTACTCAGATCTATTACAAAGACTGGGGTGCGGGTAAGCCGGTTCTCTTCAGTCATGGCTGGCCGTTAGATGGCGATATGTGGGACAGCCAACTGAATTTCCTTGCTGAGCGCGGCTACCGTGTGATTGCGTTCGACCGTCGCGGTTTTGGTCGCTCCGATCAACCGTGGAATGGCTACAACTACGACACTTTTGCTTCTGATATTAACGATCTCATCACCGCGCTGGATCTGCACGATGTGACGCTGGTCGGCTTCTCAATGGGCGGCGGCGATGTCACCCGTTATATCGGTCGCTACGGCAGCGCGCGCGTCGCCGGTCTGGTGCTGCTCGGCGCGGTAACACCGATTTTTGGAAAAACCGACGATCATCCGCAGGGCGTCGATAAAAGCGTGTTCGACGGGATTAAAGCCGGTCTGCTGAAGGATCGCGCGCAGTTTATCAGCGATTTCGCCACGCCGTTTTATGGCCTGAACGCCGGACAGAAAGTCTCTGACGGTGTGCTGACGCAGACGCTGAATATTGCCCTGCTGGCCTCACTGAAAGGTACTCTCGACTGCGTAACCGCATTTGCGGAAACAGACTTCCGCCCGGATGTGGCGAAAGTGGATGTACCGACGCTGGTGATCCACGGCAGTAATGACCAGATCGTGCCGTTTGAAGCGACCGGTAAATTATCGGCAGAACTGATTAAAGGCGCGGAACTGAAAGTCTATGAGAATGGCCCGCACGGCTTTGCGGTCACGCATCAGGACCAGTTGAACGACGATCTGCTCGCGTTCCTGAACAAACTCTAACGGTGTCTGATGTTGCATCAGCCCGGTACGCTATGCGCACCGGGCTTTTTTATCACTTCTTATGGAACAACTGGCTGGCGGTATCGCTCAGTACCTGAACCGCACCGCGATCCCCTTTCACCATTGACGCCATAAACGCTTTCGCCTGTTTGAACGTAATATGCGGCGGCAACGGCGCGACTTCCGGGTCGGTTTTCACTTCCAACACCACCGGGCGATCGGCCTGCAAGGCTTGCTGCCATGCGCCAGACAAGGCCTCTGGCGTATCGACAAAAATGCCCTCTAACCCCAGCGATTTTGCAAACTCGGCATACTTCACATCGGGCAGTTGCTGCGTGGCTTCAAAGCGAGGGTCGCCCTCCATCACTCGCTGCTCCCAGGTGACCTGGTTTAAATCCTGATTATTGAACACGCAGATGATTAAGCGGGGATCTCGCCACTGCTGCCAGTATTTCTGAATAGTGATGAGTTCGGCCATATTGTTCATTTGCATGGCACCATCGCCTACCAGCGCAACGACCGGTTTTTCCGGTGCGGCAAATTTTGCGGCAATCGCGTACGGCACCGCCGCGCCCATACAGGCCAGCCCGCCGGAAAGCGAGGCGCGCTGCCCCTGCTTAACGCGATAGTCGCGGGCGAACCAGTTCGCGCAGGAACCGGAATCAGAGGTGACAATCGCACTGTCTGGCAGCAGCGGCGACATCTCCCAGACCACGCGTTGTGGATTGACCGGTTTGGCCGGTGCCATCGCGCGCTGCTCCATCAGTTGCCACCAGTCGCGCACCTGGCGGGCAATCTCCTCCTGCCAGCTTCGGTCGCTTTTATGCGTCAGTAACGGGATTAACGCGCGCAACGTTTCTGCTGCATCACCGTGTAAATTGACGTCGCAGGGATAGCGCAAGCCAAGCATCGCCGGGTCAATATCAATCTGCACAGCGCGCGCCTTGCCTTCCGGCGGCAGAAATTCCGTCCACGGAAAACCGCTCCCGATCATCAATAACGTGTCGCATTCTTGCATCAGTTTCCATGACGGTTCCGTACCCAGCAGGCCAATGGAGCCGGTGACAAATGGCGCATCATCGGGCAGCACATCTTTGCCAAGCAAGGCTTTCGCCACCCCCGCGCCCAGTAAATTTGCCGTTTGTACCACTTCCACCGCCGCGTTGCGGGCACCTGCGCCAATCAATATCGCCACCTTTTTCCCGGCGTTGAGCACCTCCGCGGCCCGTTGCAGATCGGCATCGTGTGGGATCACGCGCGGTCGCTGGTAACCTGAACCCGAATGGGTAAATCCGTGGGTGTGCTGGGGCGGTTGCCAGGCTTCATCCTGCACATCTTTGGGGATGATCACCACGCCAACGCCGTTTTGCGCCATTGCCACACGAACGCCGCGATCGACCAGATGCCGGACTTGTGCGGGCGATGCCGCTTCCTGCACGAAGTTCGCGACATCGGCGAAAACGCGATCCAGATTCATCTCCTGCTGATAGCTGGCACCGCGCGCGGTGGTTTCCGCTTGCCCGGTAATCGCCAGCACCGGCGCGTGGTCCATTTTGGCGTCATACAAGCCGGTGAGCAGATGCGTGGCGCCCGGGCCGCCTGTCGATAAGCAGACCCCCAGTTCGCCGGTGAACTTCGCATGGCCGACCGCCATAAACGCGGCCATCTCTTCATGGCGAACCTGGATAAACTCAATCCCATCGCCCGCTTTGTTGGCTCGCTGGATGGCGCCCAGCACACCGTTGATACCATCGCCTGGATAACCGTAAATGCGCGTCACGCCCCATTCTTTCAGACGCTGAACAAAGAAATCACTGGTTTTGATGCTCACTGTACTTTCTCCTTACGAATGGGTAACAGACTTTAAGGGTAGACGACGCTCGCCGCTGACCGACCTGTTATCATTCTGATAAATACAACGAGGAGAAGAGAGAAATGGCGCTGATAGTGACACACGAAGTGACCGCGCAGGATCAGGAAGAACTCTTTACCGGCTTGCGCCGCTACAATCAGCAATTTATTAATCTCAGCGAATGGGCGCATCTGGGTATCTATTTTCGCGATGAGAAAGGTGTCATGCAGGGTGGTCTGATTGCCCGCCAGGAAGGTGAGTGGCTGAATATCCATTACTTATGGGTTCATGAAGACCAGCGTGGCAGCGGGCTTGGTAAAGAACTGATGCAGCGCGCAGCACAGGAAGCGGTCACGCTGGGTTGCCACCATGCGCTGGTGGATACCTTCAGTTTCCAGGCGCTGCCTTTCTATCAAAAGCTCGGTTATGCACTGCAAATGTCGCTGCCGGATTATCCGCACACCGGTATGCAGCGCCACTATTTAACGAAATCCCTGCGCTGATATTCACTCCGGTTGCCGTAACAGCTCTTCCGTCGCGGCAACCGCGCGGTCGCGCCCTTCTATTTTGGCCTGGTAAAGTGCTTTATCTGCACCCTCTTTCAGCCGGATGGCATCGTCAAAATTCTCATCGGCAATCAGGCTGTAGCAGCCTGCGCTGATGGTGACAACATTGTCTTGTCCGCTGGTTTTGGTGTGCGGAATTTTGGCGCTGCGCACTAACGCGACCGCCTGGCGCGCGACAAACAGCGCACCTTCCGGGCCGGTATCGGGCAGAATAATGGCAAACTCTTCGCCGCCGTAACGGGCAATCAAATCGTGGCTGCGCATTTTCAGTTTCGCAATAATTTCCCCGACCATTCGCAGACAGTTATCGCCGGCAACGTGACCATAAAAATCGTTATAACGCTTGAAATAGTCGATATCGAGCATGATGAGCGATACGGGTTTTTGCGTCAGCGCGGAGGCTTTCAAACTTTTGGCCAGAAACAGATCGAACTGGCGACGGTTGGCAAGCCCGGTCAACCCGTCGGCTAACGCCATCAGTTGTAAGGTGTGGTTGATGCTGGTTAGCTCATCACGCAGGACGGCAAGTTCCGTCTGGTTGCGCACATTGAGCCTGACCTGGCGGAAGATAATCGCCCCCATCAGCAACGTGCCCAGTAGCAGCATGGCGTTAAGCACCAGATCCGGCAGGCTGTCTTTGAGCCAGCCCTGCCACAACGCGGGTTTGTCATAACCCGCTGCCACCACCAGCGGATAGCGCTCCAGCCGGGCGAATCCATAAATGCGCTCAATATGATCCAGCGCGGAAACCCAGGTGCCGTTCCCTCGGTCTTTTTTCGCCAGTTCGCGGGTAAATAACGGGCTGGCAGAGAGGTTGCGATTAATGCTTTCATCACCATAAGGACGCACATACACGGCGGATCCGTCAGTGTTTACCAGCGCCAGCATGTCGCGGCTTTGCAGCTCAAAATAGCCATAGAAGTGGCGGAAATAGTCGATGTTTACCGTGGCCAGCAAAACACCGGCAAAACCGCCGGAACTGTCGCTGATGCGCAGCGACACCGGAATCACCAGATCGCCGGTTGAGCGGCTGCGAATAACATGCCCGATGTGAATACTGCCGTGGCCGTTACGGCGATGGTAAATAAAGTATTCGCGGTCACTGTTGTTGGACAGCACCGGAATTTTGCCAAACGAGGTGGCTTTCATATTACCCTGGGTGTCGTAAACCATCAGCCCATGCAACTGCGGTAATCGATCTTTGAGCTCTGCGAGATAACTGCCGAACTGGCTGACATCAATGCCTTCGATGCTGTCTGTTGGCAGGTTGCGGCGAATGTCCCGCAGCACCAGTTCGGTTTGTAAAAACGTATCTTCGGCCTGGCGCGCCTGCGAAACAGAAAGGTTAATCGCATCCCGTTCGGTGTCTTCAACGACGCGTTCCCATGCGCGCGATAAGGTCCATGCGCTGGTCGCGCTGCCTGCCAGTAACAGACCAACCATAAAAAAAGTGATACTGCGACCGAGGGAGGAATGGAGCGCCAGCGCTCGCGCAACACGTCTTTTGAGTTTCATTATTCCCCGCAACACATCCACTGTAATTCAATTAAGCATAGTAGAACGATGATTTATAAGCCAAATAACGCTGGAGTTTGCGCTATTTCTCGCGTAATACGCACGGCAGCACGCAAAAAGGAGAATCCCATGCGGATTCTCCTTATCAGTGAGGTTTGCCGGAAAGATTAGAGTTTGTGAAGGATTCGCTGTGGCCAGTTAATTGCCGAGACACCATTAATCACCGGGCGTGCAAACAAGAACCCCTGGAAACGCTGAATGCCAACGGCCTCCAGCCAGCACCACTCTTCCACCTTTTCAACCCCTTCGGCAACGACGGTAATTTGCAGTTCGGCGCAGCAATCGATAATCGCTTTCACAATCGCCTGTTTCGGGCCGTGCAGATGAATGTCAGTGACGATGGTACGGTCGATTTTGAGTTTATCTGGCTGGAATTTCGCCAGCAATGATAGCCCGGCAAAACCGGAACCAAAGTCGTCAATGGCAAGGCCAATTCCGGCGGCGCGCAGCTGGCGAATGGCCCAGGTGAACTCTTCGTAGCCAGAAATCACTTCATCTTCTGTCACTTCGACGATAATCTGCCCAGGATTCAGATGGTTACGGGTGATGTGATTAAGCAAAATGTCCACTGCACCGGGGATTTTGACCAGCGACATTGGCAGTAAATTAATGGCGACTTTGTGATTCCCAATGCCCAGGCGACGCGCCGTTGCCAGCGCCCAGCCTTTTGATGCCAGGTCAGCTTCATGCAGCTTGTTTGGCGCAATCGTTGAGAAATATTCCTGCGGGCTGCCGCCGTCCGGCCCACGGATCAGGGCTTCCAGTGACGAAATATTGCCGCGTAATGGTTCGATGATGGGCTGAAAGGCAAACTGGCACGGCTGCTCGTGAAATACAGGGGTATCACTGGCGAAAGGCGATGTTCTGATGGCGAAACGCCACTGTTCGGGCGATGTGTTGCGCACCCCGCCATTGGTGTTGGGCGAGGCGATAAAGGTGCGAATAAATTTGTAGACCCGATCATTGCTGGCCACTTTATATTTCAGTGTGCCAAAGCGGAGGATCGCGCGTAGCACGACGGCGGGTCTCATCACTCGCAGGTCGAACAACACCATCCCTCGGTCAACAAAGCGGCGGCGCGGCGCGAAATCACGCAGCAGCTCGACCACGTTACCGTGACGGGGATCTTTGCCAATCAGCTCATACACCGCGTTAACCGATGCCAGCGGTCCCTCAAGAACCTGTAAAAAATGCTCGCCGTCGAACAGTAAAATTCCCGTTACCTGCAATTGCGCGTTGCGAAGGCTTGCTCGTTCGACAAGGCCTGCCAGTTGAGAGGGATCCAATGTTCGATTCAGTCGGCTACGGTAAATCAAAGTCGCTAACACGAAATGCTACCCTCAGAATGCCCACAGAAAGCCCGATTAAAATTACGCCATTTCGGAGTCTATCAGCGGTCGAGGATTTCCGTCCGTCAAATAAGGGGCATTCTGTTAGCGTTCTCGCTGGCTTAAAATGGTCAAACGTGCGCGATAGCCGTGACGAATATGCTCACAGGCGATTTCCTGCGCTGCGGCACTGTCACGGCGCGCCAGCGCATCAACAATGGCCTGGTGTTCGCGTTTGGACTCTTCGGTACGCTCTTTCAGTTCGTAGGTGGTGCTGCGCAATAACGACAAATGGATGCGTAAATTGTCGAGCATTTCATTGAGATAGGGATTATGTGTTGCGCGGTAGATTTGGCGGTGGAACATGCGGTTGTGGTCGTGCAGTGCTTTGCTGTCGGTGAGTGAGGCTTCGGCGTGAACCATCTCCTGTAGCAGTGCGATTTCCGCGTCAGAGGCGGCATTGACTGCCAGCGCCATCGCCAGCCGCTCAAGCCCTTCACGTACATCGAACAACTGACGCAAACGCTCGTAACTGATATGGGCGATGATCAACCCGCGTTGCGGTCCCGGTTCGGCAAGCCCAAGCGTTTCCAGGCGGTGAAGCGCTTCACGTATCGGCGTTCGGCTAAGACCGAACTGCTCTGCCAGCCGTGTCTCCTGTAAACGCTCTCCCGGCAGCAACTCCCCCGCTTCAATGGCGGAAATAAGAATTTCAAACGGCGTTAAGCCCGCATCGCGACCCGTCGATTTCACGTTTTAGCTCCTTTCGTATGTACTGATGATGGCTTTGCAAAGTCTGCACCCTGCCGTCGCTCATCTTGCCACAGTAACGGGGACGCTTTTGCATTTTTTATTCTTTGCTTATTTAAAAAACATCTTTTGACGTTTACGAAATCGCTGCTATGTTTATTTTAAGTTCATTGTATACAAATGAATCCAATTAAACACAAAACGAATATTTGCTTTTTATTTTGTTAGCCAACACCGTATTTGCAAGTCAACACCAGGGAAAACTTGTTTTACCATGACAACGAAAGCAGAAACTGCATTAACCCGTGGAGAACAGCTAAGCCATTTTATCAGCCATGCTAATCAACTCGTTGTGCCACCCGCCGTACGGCACGAAGCCAAACGCGCATTAATTGATTATCTCGGCGTAGCGCTCGGCGCCGTTAATGACGATGCCGTTAACGCGGTTCGCCAGGTGGCGAAAAAATGGAACGCCGCCGGTGATGCGCAAATTTTCCTGTCTACCACTACCACCCCTGCTCTTGCCGCATTAGTGAACGCCACCATGGCGCATGCAGCCGATTACGACGACACGCATCCTGCAGGCGCGGGTCATCCCGGCGGCCCGTGCTGGTCAACGGCGCTGGCAATGGCGCAGGCGCATCCGGTTGCAGAGGAACACGTTCTGCTGGCCTTCATCACCGGTTTTGAAGTGATGGCGAAACTGGGCGGCGGCTGGGTTCCGGGCGTTGGACGTAACCTGCAACGTCGTGGTTTCCACCCTACTTCTGTTGTCGGTCGCGCCGGCGCGGCAGCCGTTGCTGCGGCGATTTTGCAACTTTCCGAAGAACAAGTTCGCAACGCGCTGGGCGCGGCGGCAACCATGATGGGCGGTTTGCAGAAATCTTCTGGCACTCACGGAAAACCATTCCATGCCGGGAAAGCGGCAATGGACGGTATTCTGGCGGCTGAACTGGCCGCAGAAAATTTTGTCGGTGCCCACCATTTTTATGAAGCTGACGGCTGGGTAAAAATCTTTATCCAGGACGGCAGCGCGGAAATTCCCCCGCTTGATTTCGGCGAAAGCTGGGAATTACTCACCAACGGTTACAAGCTATATGCCAGCTGCCGTGGTACGCATGCTTCCATTGAAACCGCACGTAAACTTTACCCACAATTGCAGGGGCGCACTATCACCCGAATTTCGGCAAAAGTGCATCCGATGGGAATGGTTAACGCAGGAATCATGGATCCGCGTACGCCGCTGGAGAGTAAATTCAGCATTCCTCACTGTATCACCCTCGCCTTAAGCGGCTACGCGCTGACAGATACTGATTTCACTCAGGCGACGGTTGATGATCCGCGCCCGCGCGCGCTGCTGCCGCTGCTGGAAGTGGAAGCGGTTGAGGGGCAGTCCGCCAGTTCCGCCTTTATTGATGTCTGGCTGGATGATGGCAGCGTGTTGCATGCGCATACGGATGTCTATCGCGGACACGCGCAAAATCCACTGAGCGATGACGAGTTGCGCGCTAAATTTGACGCCCTCACCGTTCCTGTTCTTGGCGCGGCGCGAAGCGCACAGTTATATGACGCCGCCCTACACTTTGAGCGCCCGGGTTCACTGGCGCGCATCACCGGGTTACTTGCCGGCGACCACTAATTCTTTTTTTGTACAGGAAATCTGTTCATGACCATTGCCCGACAACTTGCCGGTAATTTACTGGCGTTCTCCCGGCAGGCTTTCCCGCAGGCCGCGTACGCCCTGGCGCGTACCGCGATAATCGATACGTTAGGCGTGACGCTTGCTGGCGGTGTGCAGGATGGCTCGCGCAAACTGCGCGCGGTAATCGTCCCTTCTGCCGCGACCGGCAGAAGTCGCGTGTTCGGCACCGATCTCACGTTGAACGCGCTGGATGCCGCCCTGTTAAATGGCGTCTCTTCGCACCTGCTTGATTTTGATGATTCCAACTCCTGGCTGCACGGCCATATTTCTGTCGCCGTTTTGCCCGCGCTGCTGGCGCTGGCGGATGAGCTGGATATTAATGGCGAAGCAGTATTACGCGCTTATATTACCGGCTATGAAACCGCCGTGCGCATGGGTAAAGCCGTGAGCCCGTTTCAGTACCGTCATGGCTGGCATCCGACCACCACGGTCGGCGTTTTCGCCGGTGTGGCGGCCTGTGCGGTGGCACTCAATCTTAATGAAGAGCAAACCGCAACGGCGCTGGCCATGACCGCTTCACTCGCCAGCGGCATTAAATCGAACTTCGGTACGGAAACCAAAGCCCTGGCGGTCGGTCAGGCGGCGCGCAGCGCGGTGATGGCCTGCAAACTGGCAAAAGAGGGTTTTAGCGCAGGCCCCACCGCGTTTGAGCATCATCAGGGGTATTTCCACGTCTATAACGGCCAGGCGAATGTCGACCCTTTACCGTTAACAGAAAACTGGGATGCAACGCCGTTTATTCTCGATACCGTGAAGAGTAACAATTACAAATACTTCCCATGCTGTTACGCTATTTTGTCGCCGCTGGATGGCGTGCTGGCGCTGCGTGAGGAAACCGGGTTGCAGCCGCATGAGATTGAACATATCGAGGTGAAAGTTCACCCGATCCGCTTCCCGCATATCAATATTCCGCAACCGGAAAACCCGCTGGCGGGTAAATTCAGCCTGCATTATTGCGTGGCGCGTGCGTTTGTCACCGGCACCCTGACGCTGGATGATTTTATCGACGACGCGCGTTTTCAGGATCCGGCGACACAGACCTTAATGCAGAAAGTGACGCTTGAGCGCCATGACGAAGAGATTACACACAGCGCCTTCGTCATGCTGACGACCGTCGACGGGCGACAGTTTGCCTTGCGGGTCGCCGGTGCGCGAGGTTCCAGCCCGGCAATCCCACTGCCGGATAACTTGATTGAACAGAAATTTCTTGATTGCGCCAGCCGTATTCTGCCAGCGGCAGAGGCACAAGCGCTGTATCATCGCCTGCTGCAGGATGATTTTCGTTAAACGGATGTAAGCATGACACTGACGTTGATTCCGCCGGAAATTTCCCCGTTATTTGCCGGGGTGATGGTGTTTTGCAGTTTTCTGACATCGGCGCTGACGGCCGCCATGGGCCTCGGCGGCGGCACGGCGCTGCTGGCGATTATGGGGCTGGGGATGCCGGTAAGTAGCCTGATGCCGGTACACGGTATGGTGCAGCTTGGCTCCAACTTCAGCCGGACGCTGATTCAACGTGTTCATGTGGTGTGGCCGCTGGTGCTGTGGTTTTTACTGGGTAGCGCGGTCGGCATTGCCGTTGGCGCACCGGTTGCCGCGGTGATCCCGGACAGCATCGCCCGCATTGCGCTGGGATTGTTTATTCTCTGGTCGGTGCTGCGTAAACGCGGGGAGCAGAAACCGCTGAGCCGTCCGTTGTTTATTCTTGGCGGCGCGGTGAGTAGTCTGGGGACGATGATTGTTGGCGCAACCGGGCCGATGGTCGCCGGGCTTATCAGTTCGCAAGGGCTTAAACGCCAGCCGCTGATTGCCACGCATGCAACCTGCATGGTGTTGCAACACGGGTTAAAGATCCTCGCTTTTGGGCTGATGGGCTTTGCCTGGGCCAACTGGTTACCCGTACTGGCGGCAATGATTATCGGCGGCGCGCTGGGCACCTGGCTGGGAACGCGGGTGCTGGATAACGTACCGGAGCGGCTATTCCGCATACTGTTTCGCATTACCATGATCCTGCTCAGCGCGCAGTTGCTGTGGCAGGGTGTGCAGGGATGGTTGCAATAATTCGTTCGTCAGTTTCTGGATATGCTTTACTGAATTCGTTCTTTGCTAAAGAGGTCATGGATGAGGAACATGTGTGTACAAACGGATATGTTAGTGAAATCAGTAATAAATACAGTTAATTAATCGGATAGCAACTTTTAAAAAGGATCGGTCATGCTCAAAAAATCTCACCTTGCCGCCTCAGCCTTGCTGCTGGCGCTTGGCAGCTTCCTTGCGCCTGCCCAGGCGGAAAATGCGCCTGCTGTTAATGGCGATACCGTGAAAAAAATCAAAGCGCGTGGTGAACTGGTGTGTGGCGTTCACCCTGCCCGTCACGGTTTTGCCGCGATCAACAGCAAAGGCCAGTGGGAAGGTCTCGATGTTGATTTCTGCCGTGCGCTGGCAACCGCGGTGCTGGGCGACGCGTCGAAAGTGCGCTTCACCCCGCTCTCTACCGCACAACGCTTTATGGCGCTGCAGTCTGGCGAAGTAGACGTGCTGTCACGCAATACCACCGCCACGCTGACCAATGACGTGTCGCTCGGCATCAGTTTTGCTCCGCCTAACTTTTACACCGGCACCGGCTTTATGGTGCGCGCCAACAGCGGCGTGAAAAAACTTGAAGATCTCGACGGCGCAACCGTTTGTGTCACGCCAAGCAGTACCGAACGTAACGTCGCGCAGATTTTTGGCTCGCGCAATATTCACTACACGCCAGTGGTTATTGAAAACAACAAAGAGTACGTTGCGGCCTACCTCGCCGGTCGCTGTGATGTGATCGCCCGCGATAAAGTGGCGCTGCCCGGCATCCTGGCGTTCGATACCGACAAACCGCAGGATCATGTGATCCTGCCGGGTATGTACTCCAAAGAGCCGCTGGCGATGGCGGTGCGCAAAGGCGACAACCAGTGGTATGACATTGTGAAATGGGTGGTTTATGCCACCTTCGATGCCGAAGAGATGGATGTTAACCAGAGCAATGTCGATGAAAAACTGAAATCCACCGATCCGGATGTCCAGGGCCTGCTGGGTGTCACCGGCGGCTTCGGTCAGAAACTGGGGCTGGATGACAAATGGGTGTACAACATCGTGAAACAGGTGGGCAACTATGGCGATATTTACAACCGCCACTTTGGCCCGAAAAGCGCTGAACCGCTGGATCGCGATTTGAATAATCAATGGAACAAAGGTGGCCTGCTTTACGGTCTGCCGATCCGTTAATCGCCGGGCCGCCTCCGTCTTGCGGGGCGGCCCTTCTCCACTCCTGCCACAGTCGTAATTTTAATGATGAAACAGTCTGACAACTCCGGTGTTCTGGCGTCTGAAGCGACGCGCGAGGCCACCGCGTTTCGCCTTTTCACCTTTTTTGGCAGTAAGTCCGTGCGCAGCGCCTGCTACCAGCTGTTGCTGGCGGCGCTGCTTGTGGGTTTTGGCTACTGGCTTTATAGCAACGTGGTGGAAAACCTGCATGCACAACGTATCTCGACCGGTTTCGGTTTTCTGCACCAGCCTGCGCAGTTCGCCATCGGGGAAACATTAATTCCCTACACCGCGAACGACACCTACACTCGCGCGCTGGTGGTTGGGTTTCTGAACACACTTTATGTGACGCTGTGCGGCATTGTGCTGGCGACACTGCTCGGATTTTTGGTCGGTATTGGCCGGGTTTCCAAAAACTGGTTATTGATGAAAGTGTGCGTCACTTACGTGGAGCTGCTGCGCAATGTCCCGGTGATCCTGCATGTGATCTTCTGGTCAATGGTGATCCGCAACCTGCCCGCGCCGCGCCAGGCGATAGAACTGCCGGGCGGTTTTCTCACCAACCGGGGGTTAACGTTCAGTGTTCCGGCGGCGCACAGCGGCTGGCTATGGACGTTGCTGGCGCTGCTGATTGGCTGTGTGTTAAGCCTGTTCGTTTCATTTCTGGCACGTTACTGGCGCGAGCGACACAGCAAAGTACTGCCAACAGGGCGTATTCGCCTCGCGCTGATTATCGCCCTGCCGCTGCTGGTGTGGTGGTTGGCCGGGGCGCCTCATGCGCTGAACAGCCCGGAACTGCGGGGGTTTAACTTTCGCGGCGGGTTTACCATCAGCCCGGAATTTACCGCATTGTTGCTGGGGATCTCGCTCTACTCGTCTGCCTATATCGCCGAAATTGTTCGCGCAGGCATTCAGTCCGTGCCAAAGGGGCAGCTTGAAGCGGCGCGGGCGCTGTCGTTTTCATCGTGGCATGTCATGCGCCATGTCGTTATTCCACAGGCGATGCGGGTGATGGTGCCGCCCCTGGCAAGCAAGTATGTGAGCCTGGCGAAAAACAGTTCAATAGCCGTGGTAATTGGTTATCCGGAACTGGCGAATATCAGTAACACCATGATGAGCCAGACCGGCCAGGCACTGGAAGCTATTGCCATTATGATGGTGGTCTACCTGGTCATTAGCGGTACCACGTCGCTGTTGATGAACCTGTTTAACCGCTACGTCGCGATTAAAGAGCGCTAAGGAACCGTTATGCAAAACTCTGTGGTTTTTTGGCTGCGTCGCCATTTGTTTAGCAGCATTGCGCAAAGCGTGTTGACGCTGCTGTTGTTTATTGTGCTGGCGCTGGTAGGGGCAACGATCCTGCGCTGGGCGGTGATTGATGCAGTTGGTTTTAGTGGTACGGCAGAGCAATGCCGGGCGGCGGCCGGCGCCTGCTGGGCAGTGATAGGTGAGAAATATCGCCCGATCCTCTTTGGGCTCTATCCCTATGATGAGCAGTGGCGTGCCGCGCTGGCGGTGCTGGTGTGGTTTGTCACCGTTGGTCTTTCTCTGTCGCCAATGTGCTGGCACTCGCGTCTGTTGTGGCCACTATGGATAGTTTCGCTGGTTGTCATGTCGGTGCTGATGAGCGGTGGCGTATTCGGGCTGCCTGCTGTCTCTTCTGCGGACTGGGGTGGTTTGCCGCTAACGCTGCTGCTCTTTTCCGGCACGGTGATTATCGGCATGCCGGTGTCGGTGGTGCTGGCACTGGGCCGCCGCTCCCCGCTGCCGTTTTTGCGCGGTTTGTCGGTAGTGTTTATTGAAGGGTTACGCGGCGTGCCGTTGATCACGATCTTGTTTGTCGCCGTGAACGTCTTTCCGCTGTTTTTGCCGGCCGGGATGGAAGTCAACAAGCTGCTGCGGGTGATTATTGGTATCGCTCTGTTCTTTGCCTGCTACCAGGCTGAAGTGATCCGTGGCGGTTTGCAGGCCGTGCCGCGCGGCCAGTATGAAGCGGCGGCGGTGCTGAATCTGGGCTACTGGCATACCACCACCAAAATTGTGTTGCCGCAGGCGCTGCGCATCTGTCTGCCGGCAGTGACCAACCATATTATTGCGGCGATGAAGAACTCATCATTCGTGATCATTATCGGCTTGTTCGATGTGCTGACGGCCACCACCGCAGTGATGCAGGATCCCGTATGGCGTCGCTACTACATCGAAACCTACGTTTTTATCGCCTGCCTGTATTTACTGTTTGGCTTTTCGCTTTCCCGTTATGCGGTGTGGGTCGAAGGGCGTATCGATGAACGCCGCAACCCTGAAGGAGTATCCTGATGCAAACCATTACCCCCGTGCACGACGCGATCATTCAAATGACCTCCGTCAGCAAATGGTACGGGAAATTTCAGGTGCTGGATGATGTCTCGCTCAGCGTTAAAAAAGGCGAACGCGTGGTGATTTGCGGCCCATCCGGTTCCGGCAAATCCACGCTTATCCGCTGCATTAACCGGCTGGAAGAGCACCAGAAAGGTCAGATTCTGGTGAACGGTATCGAAATGAACGACAACGTGCGCAACATTAATCGTATTCGTTTGAGCATCGGGATGCTGTTTCAGCAATTTAACCTGTTCCCACATTTAAGCGTGCTGGATAACCTGATAATCGGCCCAACGCTGGTGCGCAAGATGAGCCGCCCGCAGGCAACGGAGCTGGCGATGCACTATCTGGAAAAAGTGCAGATCGCCAATCAGGCGCATAAGTTCCCGCTGCAGCTCTCCGGCGGTCAGCAGCAGCGCGTGGCGATTGCCCGCGCGCTCTGTATGCAACCGGAGATTATGCTGTTTGACGAGCCAACCTCGGCGCTGGACCCGGAAATGATCAAAGAAGTGCTGGATGTGATGCTGGATCTGGCGGACAGCGGCATGACGATGATTGTGGTGACTCACGAAATGGGCTTTGCCCGCACCGTGGCGGATAACGTGATTTTGATGGCCGACGGACGCATTGTTGAGTCTGCGCCGCCGGAAACGTTCTTCACCCAGCCTGCGCATCCGCGCACTCGCCAGTTCCTCGACCAAATCCTCAGCCATTAATCGTTATGCGGCGGGTTTCCGCCGCCCTACTGCCCGCAATAAATATTCTGCACCATCGATAATAACCATAAATAGAATAATGTTATTGTCCTTTTCTTATACTTGAGACTTTATCTCAAAGTAAAAATGCTAGCCTGCGATGTTAATGTTTCTATTTTTGATCGTCTATTTATTCGCCTTTACTGCATCACCGGCTATTAATTTGACTTAAGAATGTACTTATAACTGGTTTGTTTTTATGTCGTCATTTTTCTTTCGCAAAATCATAACAATATTTATAAATTGAGTCGTAAGTATGACTAAAAAAATATTTAACGCAGCTACTTTCCGTTGCCGATAACTT
The DNA here is from genome assembly GCF_042788095.1 of Kosakonia sp. YIM B13571. Lineage (NCBI taxonomy): Bacteria > Pseudomonadati > Pseudomonadota > Gammaproteobacteria > Enterobacterales > Enterobacteriaceae > Kosakonia > Kosakonia sp. YIM B13571. The sequence goes on from NZ_JBHZPL010000002.1 coordinate 409,642, forward strand.
TGTGGAGAATGCTCAGGTAATAACAAAAACTCACTGGCCGGTAAATTATAAAAACACCTATTACCGCGTCAGCAATTTATTGATCGCGGTACATTACGGGGTTTTTCATGAAGCGTAACACTCCTGTTACACAGAAAGAGTATTTGCTTAACGATGGGGCGACGTTGTTGTCGACCACAAATACGCACAGCCATATTACTTATGCCAATACGGCATTTATTGACGCCAGCGGATTTACCGAAGACCAGTTGATGGGCGAAGCGCACAATATTATTCGCCATCCCGATATGCCTCCCGCCGCTTTTGGCGATATGTGGTTTACCATCCAACAAGGTGATAGCTGGACCGGGATGGTGAAGAACCGCCGGCAGAACGGCGATCACTACTGGGTGCGCGCCAACGTAACGCCTGTTTATCAGCAAGGAGCGTTGACCGGTTATATCTCGGTGCGGAATATTCCACAACGTGAAGAAATTGACGCCAGCGCTGCACTTTATGATCGGGTGAATGAAAACAAACTTAAAGGCTTCCGTTTTTATAAAGGTTTAGTGGTTCGCCGAGGGTTATTTTCTTTCCTCTCACTTTTTCAGCGGATTAGTGTTTCAAAACGCATTAATATGGGCACGATTATTACCGCTGCTCTCTTAGTGGCATTGCAGTTTGTTCCATTTAATGCTGCGGAAAAAGCCGGTGTGACAGTCATTATATTGGGGTTGCTTTCCATTTTTTTGCAGAGCCAAATATCACGCCCGCTGAAAATAGTTTTGTCACAAATGCAAAAAGTAGTATCCGGACGCAAAGCCGACTATCACCATTTTAACCGCGTGGATGAAATCGGTTTGTTGATGCGCCTGGTAAACCAGTCCGGGTTAAATCTTAACTCGCTGGTTGGCGATGTTTCCGCGCAAATAAAAGGGATTCGCGTTATTAGCGGACGCATTTCCAGCGAAGGCGACTCCCTGCGTCAACGCACGGAAGAGACCTCCGGCGATCTGCACCAGACCGCGGCGGCCGTTGAAGAGATCGCCAGTGCGGTCAGGCAAACGGCGGAAACCGCAACAGAAGCGATGACGCGCGCGGATGAGACCAGCGCCAGCGCGATGGAAAGCGGTGATGTGATGAAAAAGACCATTACCATGATGCAGGCTGTTTCGGCGGACAATAATAAAATCGTCGACATTATTGGCGTCATCGACAGTATCGCATTCCAGACCAATATTCTGGCGCTGAACGCGGCGGTGGAAGCGGCGCGTGCCGGTGAGTCCGGGCGCGGATTTGCAGTGGTAGCGGCGGAAGTGCGTAATCTTGCGCAACACTCCGCGTCTGCCGCGCGTGAAATTCAGACGCTTATCGAACACAACGTGGCTAACGTGAAGAGCGGTGTTGAGATGGTCGCGAACACCGAAACGCACCTTACGGCGATGATCGACAGTGTGATCAATATGTCGGCGATGATCAAAGAGATCGGTATCGCCACCCATGAACAAACGCAGGCACTCGAGCTGATTAACCAGTCCGTTTCGCGTATCGGCACCATGACGCACAACAACACCGGGATGGTGGAACATGTCACCAGCGCGGCGGAAGATCTCTCTGAACGCGCCGCCCGCCTGCATCGCGCGGTGCATGTTTTTGGCGGTAGCTGATTGCCCCAAACACCATGCTATAGTGCTGCTCCCCGGTCGCGGAAAACAGGACATAGCATGGTGTTTCTCAGAGCAGTGCTGATCTTCATCCTTTCGGCAGCAGCCCATGGCGCTGATAGCCTTTCTCCTCCCGCCGGGTTTATGCAACCGCCTGAACCCCATCAGCAAACAGCAAAATCGGTTAACTGCCCCACTGCACCTGGCCCTTTTACTGGCGAGCTGGACTTTCACAGTAAATATGAAGGCTCCGACAGCGCGCGTGCCACGCTCAACCCTGAGGCCGATGCTGCTTTTCGCCAGCAAACAAAACCGATTACCGATATGGAACGCTTTGTCAGCCGCCAGGTCAGCGCCTGGGCGCAAAGTGGAAACCCATCGAATGTCGCCTGTGTGGTTAACGCCATGGCGGACTGGGCCAGCGCGGGCGCGTTAACAGGTGATGCGAAAAACCATACCGGCAGATCAATGCGTAAATGGGCGCTGGCCACCTTCTCTTCTGCCTGGCTGCAGTTGCAATATTCGCCTCAGCATCCGCTGCGCGCGTATCCGGTCCAGCAGGCAAATATTGAGCGCTGGCTGAGTACACTGGGCGATTTAACGGTTAATGAGTGGCATGATTTACCGCTGGATAAAGTCAATAACCACAGCTACTGGGCGGCCTGGGCCATTATGGCAACGGCAGTAGTCACTCAGCGGCGCGATCTGTTTACTGACGCGCTGGATATTTACCGCACGGCGATGCAGCAAATTGATCAGGAAGGTTTTTTACCCAACGAACTGCGCCGTCGTCAGCGGGCGTTTTCTTACCACAATTACGCTATCCAGCCGCTGGTGATGATTGCGCTGTTCGCCCGTGCGAACGGTGTCGATCCAAAGGCAGAAAATCACCACGCGCTGCGACGTCTGGGTGACCAGGTGATTAGTGGGTTAGCCGATGCGCAGCCGTTTGCGCAAAAAACGGGCGTTACGCAGGATGTGTCGTTTTTACAGCACCCGACCAATCTGGCCTGGCTTGAAGGTTGGTGCCAGCTTTATACCTGTGATGATGCGCTGCGCCAGCGTATTGCGCGCCTGCGCCCGCTGCAAAACACCCGTCTGGGCGGTGATCTGACCCATTTAATGGCCGCCACCGCCCGACAGGAGTAAGTGGAGTTAGCCTGCGTTTCCGGCTATCGCCAGATAGTCCGTGTAGAGCTGTGGCGCACCGGAAAACGAAGCGAGCGTGCGCCACTCGTCATACATGCGTTCCGTATCCTGATGCGCGGCGACAAAGGCCAGTGATTTTTCCGTGGACACATCCAGCCCCGGATGAAAGGCGTTCAGCGACGCCAGACTTTCGATTTCCAGCATCACCGCGTACTGATCGAGGCGATTACCGCCCTGACCTTTCAGCATGTGGAATTTCCAGCCAGGGTAATCCTCGACGCGGTGGATATTATCGGTAATGAATTTTTCGAAGGTCTGCGGTAGTACGCCCGCGCGCAGCGCGAGATTGTGGAAACCAACGACGCGCGACACCGTTTCTTGCCCGGCTTTGGCCTGGTAGTTTGGCCCGTCCGGCAGGGAGCTATTTCTATTTTCCGCTACCAGGGAGTAGGTGGTGAAAATGGTCGGCAGTTCGGCAAACGTTGCAAAGGTTTTCCATTCAGCAATCAGCGCCAGTGCCTGCGGGTGCTGCTGCCAGAAGCGTTGCGCTTCGGTGGTCTGTTCTCCACTGACCGTCACATAGCGGGCGTACTGCTCCGCATCTGGTGCTTCGTACAGCATCAGATACTCGTTTTCTCGCTCGCCGCGCAAACCTTTAAGCAACGTCCAGCGCCAGCCCGGATACGCCGGGATCTGCGCGCCGCGCTCGCGGGCGAAGTGTTCAAAATCTCCCGCCGTTACCCCTTTTTTCAGGTTGAGGCCAATGTAATGCACGCTAAAAACAGCATGGGATGGGTTATTCATAAAGACTCCTTTCTTCGTACCGTTGACATAACACGGACACGTCCGTGAATTAGTGGATAATTTTGCGCGCCAGCAGGCTAACCAGCAGCAGGAGCGCAATGCCGGCGCTGAAAACCGCGCTCAGGCTGTAATGTTGAGCCATGGCGCCAATCAGCGCCGGGCCGCTTAACAACCCCGCATAGCCGAATAACGTGACGGCAGGAAGCGCAAAGTGCGACGGCACGCCGGGCTGGTTCCCTGCGCCTGAGAAGAGCACCGGCACAATGTTCGCCAGCCCCGCGCCGACCAGCACAAACCCGGCAAGCGAAAGCATGGCGTTATGCAATGAAACAATGGTCAGCAACCCCGCAGCAGCACACACACCGCCGAAAATCAGCACACGCACGTTGCCATAAGTGTTAATAAGGCGATCGCCATATAGCCGCCCCAGCGCGACGGCAATGGAATAGAGCGTAAAGCCCAAACCCGCCTGCTGCGCTGGCATCTGCCGTTCGCTGTGCAGAAATACGGCGGACCAGTCCAGCATTGCGCCTTCGATCAGAAAGATAAAAAAACAGACAATGGCGATGAAAAGCACACCCGGATGCGCCAGCGTTCGCAGCAGGCTCCCCTTCGCGCCACTCTGTTGCGGACGTCTGGCTAATAAATGGCTCGATGCGGCCAGCGCGATAACCAAAATCAGCAGCGCAATCAGCGAAATGCCGTGTCGCGGCGCGACATTTGCCCACAACAGCACGCTGACGCTTCCGGCACCCGCAATGCAACCCAGACTATAAAAGCTATGAAACCCGGCCATTCTTGTCTGCCCGGATTCGCGCTCAACCACCACCGCCTGGCTGTTCATTGACACATCGAGCAGGCCATTCGCCGCGCCGAAAAAGAGCAGAACGCCGCCCATCACGACCGGGGAATGGATAAGCAACATCAATGGCAGATCGAGACACAACACCAGTGCGCAGCAGAGGATCACCGCACGACAGCCAAACCGGTTGATTAAACTGCCACTGAACGGCATCGCCAGCATTGACCCTGCGGCAATACAAAACAGCAGCAAACCGAGCGCGCCATCATCAACGTGCAACGTTGCTTTCACCAACGGGATCAGCGGTGCCCATGCGGAGACCGCCAGACCGGCGATGAAGAAAATCGCGCGCGTCGCATGCTGTGCCCCGGTGTTTGTTGTCGGGAATGGATTTGTCATTACCTACACTCCTTTGCCGTCCCCGCAGCCCTGGCTTTCGGCCACGGCCAGATAATCGGTGTAGATTTGCGGCGAACCGGAGAAGGAAGCGAGCTGTTTCCACTCCTCATACATCTGCTTGGTGTCCCGGTGAGCCTTCGCGAAAATGGCTGCCTGGTCGGTGGCGATATCCGGTTCGGGATAAAAGACATCGAGCGCCGCAAGGCTTGCTATTTCCATCATCACCACATATTGATCCAACCGGTTGCCGCGCTCGCCTTTCAGCAAGCGGAATTTCCAGTCCGGGTAGTCTTCAATGCGTTGGTAATTTTCAGCGATAAAGGTCTCGAAGGTCGCAGCCTCGACATCCGGGCGTAGCGCCAGGTTATGAATGCCAATGACTCTGGCTTCCGGTGCTTCTCCCGTCCGTTCGCGATAGCGCGGCCCATCCGTCACGGTGCTTTTTTTGTTCTCCGCCAGCAGCCGATAATCGGTGTAGAGCGTCGGTAGCGCGCTGAATGTTCCCAGTTGTTGCCATTCGCGCAACAATGGTTGAGCGTGCGGGCGATCGCGCCAGAACTGACGCGCCAGCTCGGTAAGATTGCCGTCCTCGCGTTGATAACGATCGCGCATTCCGGCGTTTTCGATTTCATACAACATCAGAAATTGCCCGGCGCGCTCTCCCCGCAGTCCGCGCAGTAACGTCCAGCGCCAGCCGGGATAACCGGGGAGCAAGCACCCTTTCTCGCGAACAAACTGCTCAAATTGTTCATTGGTGACACCGGCTTCGGTGTCAATTGCGATGTAATAAAGGCTAAAAACCGGTGCTGTTGCGTCATTGTGTTTCATGTGCAAGCTCCATGGTGAATTGGGTATTAATGATCGCTTCCACTAACGTGACACCGTTTGGCGTGAGCGTGACGTCATCGCCATTCACGGTGATGAGCGCTTTTTGCGTTAACGTCTCTAACGCGCGGTGAATCACCGGGTTGTTGAAAAAACTGCGACCATCAAAGCGCTGGCGGAATTCGCTATCGTTCACCGGACGCAGGGTAGAGAGCGCCATTTTGAAGGCGTTAACTTCACGCAGGATGGGTGAAAAACCCCGCTGCGATTCAATGGGTAAGCGCCCTTCTTCCAGCGACTGGGAGTAGCGCTTGTAATCCGTGATGTTGATAGCCTCCGACTGCCTACATTTCGAACTGCCGCCAAGGCCAATTGCCACTTCCGGATACTGCTTATCAAGGTCGGTAATCAACCCTTTCCACTTCTCCGCAGGCTGTGTGCGCTGATGGAAATACATGGTGGGATGCTCGATGTAATCATCGGCGAAGTAGCGTTCTATCAGTTCACGCATCTGGTACTGCTTACCCAGCCCTGGAAAAGCGCTGTTCGCTCCTTTTTTTTGCCACAGGCTCTGGCGCTGCCCCGATACACCGGTGCGCTGTTTCATAAATTCCGCCATATGCAGCTTTGTGCAGACGACATGAGAAAGCGCCAGTTCACGGCATTTCTCCATATCAAATTTCACATCATCGACACTTTGCCCAGGCAGGCCGTAGATTAGATCCACGCTTATCCAGTCGAAACCGACTTCGCGCGCGTTTGCTATCGTCTCTTTACAGGTTTCCGCGCTATGTTTACGTCCGCAGGCCTCGATAAGCTGGTTATTGAACGACTGGACGCCAAAACTGATTTTGCTGAAACCCAGCGTTTTGAGCAGTTGCAGATAGGATTTTGTCAGCGTTGCGGGTTCCCCTTCAAAGCGCAGCGTAGCGGCAGAAAAATTGAAATTCTGCTGGTAAAACGCAATCAGACGCCGAAGTTCCGCTTCCGGCAGCAACGACGGTGTGCCGCCGAAAACGTTAAATTCGCCCACTTCTGCGTGGGCAAGCGCGGGCACGTTTTGCAGCCACAATTTGGCTTCCTGAATATTTTGATCCACGACCCGGTGAAAAACGGCCCGCGAGGGGGCGCTCTGCGGATTAATGATGATGGTCGGGAACTGGCAGAAATGGCAGCGGTAGCGACACGTTGGAATCGACGCCCAGAGATGGATCTGCGTTGCCTGTTTGATGTCGTGTTCCATCTCCCGGAAAAAGGCATCCTGCGGATGATCTTTGATGTCGCCAGGGAACACATGGCAACCAAAAGGATCCCGGTAGACATACTCCAGTAAGGTGCGGTTTTCTTGCGCCGCCAGAAAATCGAACACGCGCGGCACCGGGTAGTGCGGGTCGAGATCGTTCAATGAGTCCAGAAGAGCGTTGTTCATCAGAATACGCCCCCGTTGGCAAAGTAGTTATGCGCCATGCCGGACTCGCGGTCCTCACAGAAATAGCCAACGAAACGCTGGAAATCACTCTCCTTAACCTCGTCAAAACAGGCTGGTAGTGGCGGTGGAAAACCAATGTCTTCGCCTATTGCGCGGCGCATGGCGCTGAAAATTTCGTCGCGAAACTCGAAATAGAGCCGGTAAGCGGGCGTTTTATAGGCGTGGATGGGCGTGAAATCGATAATGCGCGTTTCGTGTTTGATGGCCTCAATGCGCCGGAACAGACGATCGGCTACCACCGCACCGAAGAAGTCACGTACGGCCTCGCTATCCAACAGTAGGTGCGGGTTGAGCAATACCGGCAGCACAATGTTTTTCGGCACGTAATCTTTGATGGAGTAGTGCCAGGCCTGTAATGACTGCGCTGGTGTCGTGTCGCTCAGCGAGATTTGCTGCCCCCCTTGCGGGCGGACATCTTTCATGATGATGATGCCATCTTGCCCGTAGGCGATACCGGTTATCACTTCCTGCAGAATGGTGTCCACGCGGCGGCTGTTGATTTCTACATGGGAATCTCTGGCATACACCGGTTTTCCGCCTGCGGCGATCACCCGGATACCGAAATCCCAGTCGTCAGAAAGGTGCTCGACAAACCGCCCGTTATTGAGTTGATAAAAAATCTCAATGCCGCCAACTTTGTCGTACATCGTGCGCTCAACGGCAAAACCTTTGCCATCCGGGAAGCCGCCAAACAGCGAGAATGAGACATCGCGGCAGCGCAGCGTTTTCTGGATCTCCGCAAACAGATTCGGTCGCAGACGGAAGTCGTTTTCGTTGTAGTAGTAATTACAGGTGCCTAAGTCCCCTGCTTCCTCGATCATTTTTTCAATCAACGTGTGCAGCCACCAACTGTCCACGGTGCAGTCCGCATCGGCCGAAACGATATAGTGCTTTCGGTCTACGCCAAGGCGTTTGTCGCGTACCTTTGAACGCAGCGATGCGTAGTCCATTCCGCATTTTCGCGCGGAGGAAACACCCTGCGTGGTTTCCTTAATGATATGAATATCCATTGCCGGATTGAGTCGATGAAAATCATGTATCTGTGCCACTGAATCATCGGTGGAATTATTATCCACCACGATTAGCTCCCAGTTATCATGCGTCAGCATGTTGTTACGCGTTCTTTGATTAAGTAATGAGATAAGCACGGAATTAATTCTGTCGCTCTCGTTATAAACGGGTAAAACAATGGAAACATAAACATTGTTACGCATATATACTCTCCCTGAGTATTCATTAAGACTCAATGCTCTTACTGCTAAGTATTTTCTTACCAATAAGAAAGTTTTGATAAGCCATTTCTGACATTAACGTTTTGTTGGTGATGAGTTTATAAACACTGAGAATAAACTCATCGTCCGGCAAATCATCTTTCTCAGCTGAAATATCCATAATTGGCGCAAAGAATCCATATTGCCCATAGACTTCGTCATAATATTCGTACCGTGTGGAAATGTAACAGCGTCGATGGCTGATCGCTTCACCGATTGGATTTCCATAACTGTCGTAATCCCACGACGTCAGAAAAGAGACGACATCACACGAGTAATATAAATCTTCAATGGTGTAGGTGTTCATGCCCGGTGGCATATAACCATGTTGCAACCAACCAATAAAATGTATGAACGGTTCAGTCTGTAATTTCCTGGATAGGTCAACCAGCGAACGATAACACTCTGGTGCTTCATGGGGATCGCCTGCGATAACAAGAAATACTCGCCCCTCAAGACCGTGTTGCTGAAAAAGTCGGTTAAGCCTTGATACCAGGTAAATATCACGATCAAGCCGTTTTTGTGGGATAAGACGCGTGGTTCGGGCAATCAATATATCATTACAACCAATACCAAGGCTGCGTCTCATGTCACTATGGCTTCGCGCCTCGGTAAAATTATAAGCGTTCTTTTTAACTTTAATTTCAACGACATGGTCACACCACTCTTCAAGTTTCTCTTTCAAGTCCTCATTAAGGGTAAAGTACGTTATATAGCGAGATTTTATGGGTTTGATGGCATAAGGGTATGGATAAGCACCATACTTCATCACTGTTTTTTCGCTGTTCCACATTAAATCATGGTCGCGCCAGGTAACGAATTGCTCTAAATCATAGCGTTTTCCATATGCATCGATCGCAATATATAGAGCTTTTGTATAAATAATATTTTCCGGAAGCGTACCGTTTTCAACGAAAACAGTGCCGATATTGAGTTGCTCCCACTGTCGCACGATTTTTTTAGCCAGTTGGCACGCAGTTTTATCAATAACAGACAGTATTCTTTCACGTTCCGTCGATGAAACAGATATTTTTTGGCTAATCAATACATTATGTGAGTACTCGATAAAACGGGTGTTGTAATCAGGTAGGCTGGTAATGTCATTTATTCGGACAAGTGTAAACCCACCTTTATATATCGCATTCTCCCATTCATATGGTTTATTGAACTTTCCCTTATCTATTTTGATGTCGTAACCGAGATCAAGATAAGGTTTAATTCCCTTGTGTACTAACTCTTGTGCCGTTTTGAATGCTTCAACAGTGATACCTGAAAAAGCAACAGCATCAAAAGAAATAAAAATCGCACCATTTCGAACGTCCATGGAATTACCTCTTTCTCATTACGAAGATATTTTTTAATTATTCCATTGGTGCTAAGAAAAGCATATTACGGCCTTGGATTAAAGAGGTCGCTATCGCATTATTAAAGATAATCTCGTTTTTTTACTTTTCGTCACACAAAAAAGCGAAATGATGTTTCATCCTTAATATATCACTTTAATTATTGTAACCATTGAGTAACTACGCGATGGCACTTAAGCTGAAGAATATTCTACTTTAATTGAGGTTGTTCGGAGTATTTACTCGCAAACCCTATGGTGTGCAGGAATTAAATCTGTTAGGGATGCTTTTATATTTATTGCTATAAAGCCTAAAGGTAACTTTTCTTATTGCACTTTGTGCTGTGATGTCCGAGGATAACAGTTCGGTATGTTTTTTGTACCGCGCAATGATGAGATTGAATTTCGCCCGGTCAGTCGCCGGGCTTGTCCTTGAAACATGAACTGGATTAAGGAGTAAGCATGAAATCGAACCGTCAGGCACGTCATCTAATGGGGCTGGATTACAAAGTGTCGAACACCCGTAAAGTTGTCACAAAAGACAACCAGGAAGAGACGGTGGTCACTCACCGTTCCGGGCGCCATCGCCGCGCAGGCTGATTTTTCCACCCTCACCACCCCATTCGGGGTGGTGTTTTGTCCCCCTCTCCTTGTTATTGCTAAAAATTCAATCAACGAATACTGCGATCAAGAAGTATTTGCTGAAGCGATGCTTTATACTTTCGCCCGCCGCTGTACCGGCCCGTGACTCACCCCCACGGGAGAAAGTTGATCAAGGAGCTGTAAGATGAATGCAAAGCATAATAAAAACCGATCGTTATATATCCCTTACGCTGGACCTGTGTTGCTGGAATTTCCGTTGCTGAACAAAGGCAGCGCTTTCAGCATGGAAGAGCGCAGCAACTTCAACCTGCTTGGCCTGCTGCCAGAAGTGGTTGAAACCATTGAAGAACAAGCCGAACGCGCCTGGTTGCAGTATCAGGGTTTTAAAACCGATATCGATAAGCACATTTATCTCCGCAATATTCAGGACACCAATGAAACCCTCTTCTATCGGCTGGTGGAAAACCATCTCGAGGAGATGATGCCGGTGATCTACACCCCCACCGTTGGCTGGGCGTGTGAACGTTTCTCTGATATTTACCGCCGCGCTCGCGGTGTGTTTATCTCCTGGCAGAACCGCGCCAGCATGGACGACATCCTGCAAAACGTGCCTAACCACAACATCAAGGTGATCGTGGTGACCGACGGGGAACGTATCCTCGGTCTTGGCGACCAGGGCATTGGCGGTATGGGCATTCCTATTGGCAAGCTGTCGCTTTACACCTCTTGCGGCGGCATCAGCCCAGCTTACACCCTGCCCGTGGTGCTGGATGTCGGTACCAACAACCAGCAGTTGATTAATGATCCGCTCTATATGGGTTCGCGCCACCCGCGTATCACCGGCGATGAGTATTACGCTTTTGTGGATGAATTTATCCAGGCGGTGAAACAACGCTGGCCGGACGCGCTGTTGCAATTCGAAGACTTTGCACAGAAAAATGCCATGCCGTTGCTGAACCGTTATCGCGATGAAATCTGCTGCTTTAACGATGACATCCAGGGCACAGCGGCAGTGACTGTTGGTACGCTGATCGCCGCCAGCCGCGCGGCAGGCAGCCAGCTTAGCCAGCAGAAAATCGTCTTCCTTGGTGCGGGTTCAGCCGGTTGCGGTATCGCTGAACAGATTATTGCCCAGACCCAACGTGAAGGGTTGAGCGAAGCGGATGCCCGCCAGAAGGTCTACATGGTTGACCGTTTCGGCCTGCTGACGGATGAAATGCCCAATTTGCTGCCGTTCCAGAGCAAGCTGGTGCAAAAACGCGAAAATCTGCAAAACTGGGACACTGGCACGCAGAACGAAGCCCTTTCTCTGCTGGACGTGGTGCGTAATGTGAAGCCGGATATTCTGATCGGCGTCTCCGGTCAGACCGGGCTGTTCACGGAAGAGATCATCCGCGAAATGCACAAACACTGCCCGCGTCCGATTGTTATGCCGCTGTCGAACCCGACTTCCCGCGTCGAAGCGACACCGCAGGATATTATTAGCTGGACAGATGGCATGGCGCTGGTTGCCACCGGCAGCCCATTCTCTCCGGTGCAGTGGAAAGACAAAACCTACCCGATTGCCCAGTGCAACAACGCCTACATCTTCCCTGGGATCGGCCTTGGGGTTATCTCCAGTGGCGCGTCGCGCATTACCGATGAAATGCTGATGGCGGCAAGTGAGACGCTGGCGGAATACTCCCCGCTGCTGCTGAATGGCGAAGGGCTGGTGCTGCCAGCGCTGAAAGATATTCAGCAAGTCTCGCGCGCGATAGCGTTTGCCGTTGGCAAAATGGCGCAACAACAAGGCCTGGCGGCAAAAACCTCGGCCGAAGCGTTGAAGCAATCCATCGACGAGAACTTCTGGGAGCCGAAGTACCGCAGCTACCGCCGTACCTCTATTTAATCTCCTCTCCCGGCGCCGCTGTGCGCCGGGTGTCTCCCTACTGGAAAAACATTCATTTCCCCGCTAAACTCCTTTCCACCCATTAACTTACTGAATATAAAAAAGGAGGCTACTTATGCTGTATTGTGAATTGTTTGACTATTCACATGCATTTGGCGATCGCGCCAGCTCAAGCGTTATCGGTATCGTGCTGCGATAACTTCGGCTTGAGCGAAGACAACAATCCCTTCCCTTGGGCTTACCAGGTTATCGTCAGCGATGTTTGACGAGGCACGCTCGTGCCTGTAACTCTTGAGTAAGCAATGAGCACTTTATTATCTGCACAATCAATCCGTGTTGAAACGGCGTTTGGTCCGTTATTCTCCGATCTCTCCTTTACCCTGAAGAAAGGCGATCGTCTTGGGCTTATTGGCGACAATGGCTGTGGCAAAAGTACGCTGCTAAAAGTGCTGGACGGTTCACTGTCCCCGCTTTCCGGCAATGTGACGGTTGCGCACCAGTGCCTGCTGGCACGCGTCGAGCAACATCTGCCCGATGCCCTGTTATCCATGACGCTGCTTGATGCGGTACTGGCGCAGTTCCCTGCGATGGAGCGCGATAGCCAGCGCTGGCGCGGCGAAGCATTGTTGGCCAGCATGGGGCTGAGTCCACAGGAAATCGCCTTAACGGCTGCTACGCTGAGCGGCGGGCAACATACCCGCTTGCTGCTGGCGCGGGCGCTGATCCGCGAGCCGGATCTGCTGCTACTGGATGAGCCCGGCAACCACCTCGATCTGCCCACGCTGCTGTGGCTGGAACAGTTTCTGCAAAGCTGGTCCGGCAGTTTCGTGATGGTATCGCACGATGCCGCGTTGCTGGATGCGGTGACCAACGGCAGTTGGATCCTACGTGATCACACGCTGCACAGCTTCGCACTCCCCTGTAGCGCGGCGCGTCAGGCGCTGGAAGCGCGGGATGAGAGTGATGCCCTGCGTCACAAGGCGGAGCAAAAGGAGATAGACCGCGTCAGTACCAGCGCCAAACGGCTGGCCACATGGGGGCGCGTTTATGACAACGAAGATCTGGCGCGCAAAGCGAAACAGATGGAGCGCCAGGTCGAGCGCATGAAAGAAAGCCAGACCGAACTGACCGAGGGCAGTAAGTGGCGGCTGGCGCTGCATGGCGAGGAACTCAAGGCTGACCGTCTGCTGGAGATGGAACAGTTGGCGGTTCCGCCTGCGCCAGGATTACCCGACTTGTTTAAGGTGCCGGTTGCACGGCTGAAAAGTGGCGATCGCGTCGCCATTGTCGGGCGTAATGGCTGCGGGAAATCCTCGTTGCTGCGCCTTATCTGGCGTGCTTACCAGCAGGAAAGCGCGTCTGGGTTGCGTTTGCATCCCCGCCTGAACGCGGGTTACTACGACCAGACCCTGCACCAATTGCCGGACGACGCCACGCTGTTTGACGCGTTAGAACCGTTTGCCCCCACGCCGCAGGATCGCAAAATGGCGCTCATTAGCGCCGGTTTTACCTGGGTGCGCCACGGGCAACGTGTGGCGACACTGAGCGGCGGTGAGCGTTCGCGGCTGCTGTTTGTCGGTCTGTCGCTGGCGCGCTTTAATCTGCTGATGCTGGATGAACCGACCAACCATCTGGATATGGCGGGCAAAGAGGCGCTGGCGCAAACGTTGCAACAGTTCAGCGGCGGCGTGTTGCTGGTCAGCCACGATCGCGCGCTTATCAGCAATAGTTGTAACCGTTTCTGGCTGGTGGAAAACGGTGAACTGAGCGAATGGCATGATGCGGAGGCGGTGTTCGAGCGCCTGCGCGAAAGTGTCTGCCACGAGCAGGCCGCGCCGGTGGCGCTTAATACCGTCGCTGCGCCAGAGGACGCCGATGCCCTTCTGGCGCGGTTAATCTTGCTGGAAACTCAATTGGCAGACGATTTGGCGCGTAAAGCAAAGCACCAAAAACCGCAGCTTCAGGCGCAGTGGCGTGAAGAGATAGAACGCCTTCAACAAAGATTGTAGTGTCACAGCAAACAGGCGCCGCAAGGCGCCTGTTTTTTTAAACACCACATCCTGTGGCGGTGGTCAGCAACAGACTTTGGTTCATTGTCTTCGGATTGATATCGTTCAGAACCGGCAAGGCCTTTTTAGTGATTACACCCCTTCGGCGCGCAATTGCAACCTGCCTGGCAGGCGTTTTTACGGCTGCGGCTTTTTCGCTTTCCAGGCATCCCATGCCTGTTTGATTTCCTGCTTCGCAGTTGCGGCATCGTTAAAACCGTTCAGCTCCACTTTTTCCGCCCGTCCGGCAACTGTTTGTAAACGCGGAAGAAAGCTTCCAGACGTTGCTGCTCAATTTTAGGCAAATCCGTGATGTTGTTGATGTCGTCATAGGTCGGGTCGATTTTGCTGGCCGGTACGGCGACAATTTTGTCGTCCGTTTCGCCGCCATCAATCATTTTCAGCACGCCAATCGGGCGAAGTTTGATAAGCGTTCCCGGTGCCAGCGGCGCACGAGTGTAGAAAATCACATCCAGCGGATCGCCATCGCCCGCCAGCGACTGCGTGAGTGAGCCGTAGTTCGCCGGGTAAGCCACCGGCATTGACTGAAAACGATCAACCACGATAAAGCCAGTTTTGGCATCCGTTTCATACTTAATGATGCCACCCGCCGGGATTTCCGTGACAGTGTAGAACTCTTCCGGGTTATTTTCCGGCTGCGGAAATTCAAGAATATTGTGTGCCTGAACCGAGGCGGATAAGAGAACGCTGACGGCCAGCAGTTTTTTCACCAGATGCATTGTTAATCACTCTTTTGTTATAGAAAGCAACAATTTGGCGGCAAACGATGACAATAGCATGACATTCACTACCCGAACTTCATAACCTCATTAACAGTGTGGTTACTGGTTATTTACCCTACCTAAACCAGGGGAAAGGCGCAGAAAGTATTACAGTATGTTGCCCTGCTCTTGAATGTCACTCCTAAACCATTAATTCTAAAGACGTATATTACGGATGAAGCCAAACGCCACACCCGGATCTCAGTTCCATGCCTCATAACAGGAGAAATACCATGAAGGCTGCTGTTGTTACAAAAGATCATCAGGTAGAAGTAACACAAAAAACGTTACGCCCGCTCAAACATGGCGAAGCATTACTGAAAATGGAATGCTGTGGCGTTTGCCATACGGATTTGCACGTGAAAAACGGCGATTTCGGCGACAAAACGGGGGTGATCCTCGGACACGAAGGCATTGGCATTGTCACCCAGGTGGCCGAAGGTGTTACTTCGCTGAAAGTGGGCGATCGCGCTTCTGTGGCGTGGTTTTTTCAGGGTTGTGGCCACTGCGAGTACTGCAACAGCGGCAATGAAACCTTGTGTCGTGAGGTCGTGAATGCTGGCTACACGGCGGATGGCGGCATGGCGGAAGAGTGCATCGTGGTTGCTGATTATGCGGTGAAAGTGCCGGACGGCCTCGATTCTGCCGCGGCCAGCAGCATTACCTGCGCAGGCGTGACCACCTATAAAGCGGTGAAAGTCTCGCACATCAAACCGGGCCAGTGGATTGCTATTTATGGCCTTGGCGGGCTGGGTAATCTGGCGCTGCAATACGCCAAGAATGTCTTTAACGCCAAAGTGATCGCCATCGACGTCAATGATGAGCAGCTTAAACTCGCTGCCAGCATGGGCGCGGATCTGACCATCAACTCGCGCAGCGAAGATGCGGCAAAAGTGGTGCATGAAAAAACCGGCGGTGCGCATGCCGCCGTGGTCACCGCGGTGGCGAAAGCGGCATTTAATTCAGCCGTCGACGCTGTGCGCGCCGGTGGACGCGTGGTGGCCGTGGGTCTGCCACCAGAAGCGATGAGTCTCGATATTCCGCGCCTGGTGCTGGACGGCATTCAGGTCGTAGGTTCTCTGGTTGGCACTCGTCAGGATCTGAACGAAGCCTTCCAGTTCGCCGCCGAAGGCAAAGTGGTACCGAAAGTGGCGTTGCGCCCGCTGGAAGATATCAACGCCATTTTTAAAGAGATGGAACAAGGCCAGATTCGCGGTCGTATGGTGATCGATCTCCGCCATTAATCGCCGGGCATTGCCTATAATCACGGGGGCGTTAATGCCCCTTTTTTTATGACACTGAGGTGCTTATGACCACCACGATCCCCGGGCTTGAAGTGCTGTTCATTGCCGGTTTTGGCCCAATTCCCCAGAACGTGGCCGACAGCCAGGCGTTTTATCAGCACACCCTTGGGCTGCCGTTGAAACCGATGGAGGGCGCGAGCGATTATCTGGTCGCCGATCACGATGCGCTCGACGGTGCAAAACACTTTGCCCTGTGGCCGCTACACCACGCCGCCGCGTCATGCTTTGGCGTAGAAAAATGGCCGGATTCTCACCCCATTCCGCAAAGTTGGGTTGAATTTGAAGTGCAGGATTTAGCGATCGCCACCGATGTACTGGTCAACAAAGGGTATCAATTGCTGATTGCCAACCGTCTGGAACCCTGGGGGCAGAGCGTCACGCGCCTGCTTTCGCCTGAAGGGATACTGGTCGGGCTGACCATTACGCCCTGGATGCGTTAACACTCTGGATTACCGGGGCATGCCCCGGTTTTGCGCTTTCCTGAAATGCTTATCTCAATTCCTTTGTTCCCTTGTCATAGCGCGCACCGGATGATGAATCCGACGTTAAGACAATAGATAACAAAGGAATTCACCATGCACATCCCTTTTCGCTTGCCGCTGCTGACGGCGCTGATAACG
Source organism: Kosakonia sp. YIM B13571 (assembly GCF_042788095.1). Lineage (NCBI taxonomy): Bacteria > Pseudomonadati > Pseudomonadota > Gammaproteobacteria > Enterobacterales > Enterobacteriaceae > Kosakonia > Kosakonia sp. YIM B13571. The sequence goes on from NZ_JBHZPL010000002.1 coordinate 426,611, forward strand.
GCCGCTTCCGTTCAGAGCTGGGCGGCACAGACGCCGGTTAAAGGCGGCACGCTAATTTATCTTGAGCAGCAGGCGCACACCAATTTATACCCTCCTGCCGGGGGTTTTTACCCCAACGGCGGCATTCTTAACCAAATCACCGACAAGCTGACCTGGCAGAACCCCAAAACATTGCAGGTGGAACCGTGGATTGCTGAAAGCTGGAGCACCAACGACGATAAGACCGAGTACACATTTAAAATTCGCCCGGGGGTGACCTTCTCCGACGGCACGCCGCTGGATGCCAACGCGGTGGCGAAAAACTTCGACACCTACGGCCTTGGCAACAAAGCGCAACGCTTGCCAGTGTCGGAAGTGATCAATAACTATGATCACAGCGAAGTGATCGATGCGCAGACCGTCAAATTCTACTTTAAAAAACCGTCGCCGGGCTTCCTGCAAGGCACCGCCACCATTGGTTCTGGTCTGGTATCGCTCAGTACGTTACAGCGTAACTTTGAACAACTGGGCGACGCTCGCCAGATTATTGGTTCCGGGCCGTTTGTCGTCAGCGATGAAAAACTGGGGCGTGAAGTCACCCTCACCGCGCGTAAAGATTATCAGTGGGGGCCGAAAAACCTCGCTCAGCAAGGCCCGGCGAATCTTGATGGCATAAAAATTATTGTCACGCCGGAAGACAGCGTGCGCATCGGTGCGTTGCTGTCGGGTCAGGCGGGTTTTATTCGCCAGGTGCAGGCGTACGATGAAAAGCAAGCCACCGATCAGGGCTTCAAAATTTATGCCGCGCCGACACGCGGCGTGAACGACAGCATCAGTTTCCGCCCTGATAACCCGCTGGTTGCCGATGTGCGAGTCCGCCAGGCGCTGTTGCACGCCACCGACGCTAAACAAGTTGTGAATACCCTTTTCTCGCCTAATTATCCGCAGGCAACCTCTGTGATTGCCCATTCTGCCGCCGGTTATGTCAATCTGCGCGACAAACTGACATTCGATCCGGCGAAAGCGAAGCAACTGCTGGACGACGCGGGCTGGAAAACAGGCGCGGACGGTATTCGCAGCAAAGACGGACAACGGTTGGCGCTGGCAGTGTATGAATCCTTGCCGCAGCCGCAAAACAAAGAGGTGCTGCAACTGGTGGCGCAGCAGTGGCGACAGGTTGGCGTGGCGTTGAGCGTAAAAGCCGGCGATGCGGGTAGCCACACACTGGATAACCTTGACCCGCTGAAAACACCGCTCACCGTTTCCGAAGTCGGACGTGCCGATCCGGATGTGGTGAAAAGCATGTTCTACCCGGCAAACCGCGACGCGCTGCTGCAAAAAGGCGGCTCCAGCGACAAAGTAAAAAATTTCCGCGACGACAAACTTAACGACGTGCTGGTGAGCATTTCCGCCGAGGTGGACGGGCAAAAACGTCTGCAACTCACCGGCGACGCGCAACGCTATCTGCTGGATAACGCCTATGTGATCCCAATTTTTGAGGAACCGCAGGTGTTTGCCGGCGCGCCGTGGCTGAAAGGCGCAAGCTTTGAAGCCGTAGGTCGCCCGTCGTTTTACGGCGCGTGGATTGAAAAACACTGAGGAGGCGGGCAATGAGCCACTATCTTCTGCAGCGCGCCGGGCAAGGTCTGCTGGTGTTATGGGCCGCGTTTACGCTCTCCTTCGTGCTGCTTCAGGTGCTGCCGGGCGACGCGGTGCTGATTAAATTCCAGAACCCGGATCTGGGTCTCAGCCCGGCGCAAATCGAAGAGATGCGCGTGGCCTATGGCGCAAACAGCCCGCTCTGGCAGCAATATTTTCATACGCTGTTTGCCATGGTGCGCGGAGATTTTGGCTACTCGGTTCAGGCGGGTGTGCCGGTCAGCGAGCTTATTGCCAGCAATTTGCCGGACACGCTCCAGCTGGCGCTCCCTGCCTTTGCACTTGCGGTGGTACTGGCCTTCACGCTGGCTTTTGCTTCCCGACTTCCGGCACTGCGCTGGCTAAGTAATGCGATTCAGTCTGTTCCCGTGCTGCTGATCTCCCTGCCGACATTCTGGCTGGGTATCGCGCTGATTCAGCTGTTCTCATTTCACTGGCGGTTGATCCCGGTTATTAACCCTTCGCCGCTACAGGGGCTGATCCTGCCGATTATTACCGTTGCCATTCCGATTAGTGCACCGCTGGCGCAAATTTTAATGCGCAGTATCGATCAGGTTGCCGCGCAACCCTTTGTTGCGGTAGCGCGCGCGAAAGGCTTTAGCGAAACCGGCGTGCTGTGGCGACATGTGACGGGCAACGCCCTGCTGCCGGTGCTGAACATTGCCGGGTTGTTGCTGGGCGAATTGATTGCCGGGGCGCTCATTACCGAAACGGTGTTTGGTCGTTCCGGGTTAGGTCAGCTCACTCAGCAGGCGGTAAATAATCAGGATATCGCGGTATTGCAGGCGGTGGTGATGATCTCCGCGCTCGGATTTGTACTGATCAACCTGCTGGTCGATTTACTGATGCCGTGGTTTGACCCGCGGCTGCAAACCGTTACCGGAGGGGCGTTATGAGTCTGGTTGATTATGCCATCGCCGCACGTAAGCGGGTTCCTGTCTGGTCGGGTCTACGCTGGCAGCCGGGATTATGGCTGGCGTGGACGGTGATTATTCTGGCGGTACTGGCCGCGTTATTCCCTGCGTTGTTTACCGCGTATAGCCCGGTAGAAGGTATCGCCGGAGCGCAGCGGTTGTCGCCACAAGCCGGTCACTGGCTGGGCACGGACCAACTAGGACGCGACCTGTATGCGCGCATTGTTTATGGTGCATCGCATTCCCTTTCTGCTGCGTTGGCGGCGGTGGCGATGGGATTGATTGTCGGCACGCTGACCGGCGTTGTCGCCGGGGCGCTTGCCGGGCGCGTCGAATCGGTATTGATGCGCCTGGTGGATGTTCTACTCTCGATTCCTTCGCTGTTGCTGTCGCTGACGGTCATTATTTTGCTTGGCTTTGGCACGGTGAACGCGGCAATTGCCGTCGGCGTGGCTTCGGTCGCCAGTTTTGCCCGCCTGTCGCGCGGTGAAGTAGTGCGCATTCGCCATACCGATTATGTCGAAGCGGCCAGAGGCAGCGGTGGCACCTTTCTGGCCGTACTGTGGCGGCACATTTTACCCAACTCGCTCACGGCGGTGCTGGCGTTCGCCACGCTGCAATTCGGCCAGGCGATCCTCGCCCTTTCCACCCTCAGTTTCCTCGGTTACGGCACCCCGCCGCCGGTGCCGGAATGGGGCTTACTGATTGCGGAAGGACGCAATTATTTATCCACCGCCTGGTGGCTGACGACCTTCCCGGGCGTGGTAGTGGTTGTGGTGGTGCTGGCGGTAAACCGCATCAGCCGCCAGTTTAGCGGAGGCCGCGCATGACAGTGTTATCGGTAGAAAATTTACGCGTCAGTTATCGCACCGGGCGAGAATGGCGCGAAGTGGTGCATCAGGTCAGTTTTACCCTCCAGCGTGGTGAAATGCTGGCATTTGTCGGCGAGTCCGGGTCCGGTAAAACCACCACGGCGCAGGCGATTATTGGCCTGCTCGCTGAGAATGCCCGGCGCGACAGCGGCAACATTGTGCTTAATGGCGAAGTGATAAGCCAGTGGTCGGCAAAGCGACTGAACAGCCTTCGCGGTGCGCGCATCAGCCTGGTGCCGCAGGATCCGGGCAATTCGCTCAACCCGGTCAAAACGATCGGTGCGCAGGTGGCGGAAGTGCTCCATCTGCACAGCAAGCTTACTGCCCGACAGCGCGACGCACAGGTGCTGGCGCTGTTGAGCAAAGTGGGACTTAGCCATCCTGAACAACGCATCAAACAGTATCCGCACCAGCTTTCCGGCGGCATGAAACAACGTGTGCTGATCGCGATGGCTATCGCCCTGCAACCGGATGTGATTATCGCCGACGAACCGACCAGCGCGCTGGATGTCACCGTGCAGAAACGCATTCTCGATCTGCTGGACGTGCTGCGGCGCGAATCCGGCACGGCGGTGCTATTTGTGACGCATGATTTGGCGCTGGCCGCCGAGCGTGCCGACCGGCTGCTGGTTTTCCGTGACGGCGAAATTCAGGAACAGGGTGAAACGGCGGATATTTTGCGCGCGCCGCAGCATGCCTACACCCGCCAGTTGCTCAGCGATATGCACGGGCAATCACTGACTATCGCGCCGGTTTCCGGCCAGCCGCTCTCCTCACCAGCAATCCGTTTGCTGGATATCCATAAACGCTTTTCGCTCGGTAAAGACCACACGTTACAGGCGCTTGACGCCGTGAGCTTTGAGGTGCGTCGCGGCAGCACCCACGCGTTGGTGGGCGAATCGGGTTCCGGCAAAACCACGCTGGCGCGCATTCTGCTGGGTTTTGAACAAGCGGACAGCGGCAGAGTGATCATTGATGATATTGATGCCACGCAGTTGCGCCCGGAGGCGCACCGGCAACTGCGGCGTAAAATCCAGTTCGTTTATCAGAACCCTTTTGCCTCACTCGATCCGCGTCAGACGCTGGCGCAGATTATCGAAGAGCCGTTAAAGAACTTTGAGCGCATTGAGAAAGCGGAACGCATGGCGCGCGTGGAGGCGGTTGCCCACCGGGTCGCGCTGCCGCTGTCGTTACTTGAACGCACGGCACGGGAGCTTTCCGGCGGTCAACGTCAGCGTGTTGCTATTGCCCGCGCACTAATCCTTGACCCGAGCATTCTGGTGCTGGATGAAGCCACTTCCGCGCTGGATGTCACGGTACAGGCGCAGATCCTCGCCCTGCTTCAACAACTGCAGCAGCAACTGGGGCTGACTTATCTGTTTATTACCCACGATCTGGCGACCGTGCGCCGTATTGGCCACAGTGTCACGGTGCTGCGCAATGGTCGTATTGTCGAACACGGTCCGGTTGAGCAACTGTTTGCCGCGCCGCAGCACGACTATACCCGCGAATTAATCAACGCCATTCCCCATTTTTCACCCGCTACGGAGGAGTTCGCATGACGCGAAAACGCCTTGGGTTTTTTACCCGCCTGCTCGATAACACCGTGCCAAAAGAGCGCTACCGGCTGGCGACGGAACAGATCCGCCATGCCGAGCGCCACGGTTTCGATACGGCGTGGATTGCGCAGCACCATTTCCATGAACACGAAGGCGGATTACCGTCGCCGCTGGTTTTTCTGGCGCACGTTGCCGCGCACACTGAACGCATTCGGCTCGGCACTGCCATCATCACCCTGCCGCTGGAAAACCCGCTGCGGGTGGCGGAAGACGCGGCAGTACTGGACTTGCTCAGCGACGGACGGCTGGAAGTGGGCTTTGGCTCCGGCGGGACGCCGACATCCTTTCTGCCGTTTGGTCTGACGATTAACGAACGTGCGACAGCCTTTGCCGACGGCCTGCATCTGATCCAGAGTGCGTGGCGCGGTGATTCGCTCACTCACCCGGATAACCACCTCTACCCGCCTGCATCGCAACTTGCGGAGCGCGTGTGGATCGCCACATTCTCGGTGGAAGGTGCAATCCGTGCGGCGCAAGGCGGTCACGGATTGATGCTGTCGCGCACACAGCCACGTCCGGGCGATGAACCCTTCTTGCCGCTGGATGCAATCCAGAACCCGATGATTGATGCTTACCTGGCCGCGCTGCCGTCCGGTGTTACACCGCGCATTCTTGCGTCGCGCACCGCGTTTGTCGCCGACAGCGTTGATTACGCGCTTCACGTCGCCGCACCGGGTCTTGCGAAGCAAGCGCAGCAGCACCGCGCGGCGGGTTATCGCGTAAATGGTGACAATATCACTGATTATATTCAGCAATTTGATGCCCATATTGGTGATGCGAAAACCGTACTGGATTCGCTCGGCAAAGACAGCGTACTGGCGCGCGCCACCGATATCTCTTTCCAGGTGCATTCGGTCGAACCTTCGCACCAGGACACCCTGCGTTCCATCGAACTGATCGCCGGGCAGATCGCCCCGCAGATTTTATAAGGAGTCATTATGGCGTTTACTCAGGACATTCTCGCCGAACTGGCGGAGATCGCCCCCGGTTCCCCTGTGGCTCAGGCGCGCGACACGCGTGATGCCGCAACGCAGCATGCGCAAGGTAGTTACCAGGCGCTGTTTGATGTTCAGGAAGACGCGTTCACTGCCGATGAGCGCTATAGCGTGGCGGCGAAAGTGGCGAAGTGGCACAACGCCAATGAACTGGCGGCGCACTACGCCGGTTTTGGCCTCGCCGACCCAACATCGGCACGCTTAACCCCGGCGCTGGAATTCGCCCGCTTACTGACTTTTTCACCGGTGAAAGCGACGCCTCAGGCGCTCAATACGCTGGTTGCTGCGGGCTGGAAGAAAGAGAGCATTGTCACGCTGGCGCAACTGGTTGCGTTTGTCAGCTTCCAGAGCCGGTTACTGGCCGGGTTGCGGCTGTTAAACGGAAAAACGGTGGCTGACAGCGATATTTCGGTGGTGGCCGGTGTCTGGCACACCGACGCGAAAACGCAAAGCGGCAAAGCCGCGCCGGTACAATTTACACAACAGGAATTAGGCTGGGAGCCGTGGCTGGCGGCAAAACCGCTGGCGGAATTTACGCCCGATGAACAGGCGATCCTGGCAAAATTTGGCCATACAGATTCCGACTATTTCCGCCTGCTGGGCCGTAACCTGCCGGTGCTGGAGCAGCGCACGTTAACCGATAAAGGCATTTTTTATACGCCGGGTGGCTTACCGCGTGCTGAGCGCGAGCTGGCGGCAACGGCGGCCAGTAAAATCAACGGCTGTATCTACTGCGCCTCGGTCCATGCGCGTAAAACCAGCCAGCTATCGAAGGATGATAATGCCGTGGAAACCTTGCTGGCCGTGCAGCCGGGCGAGATTTTGAGCGAGGGGCAATCGGCGCGCTGGCAGGCAGAAATTGATGCCGCTGCTGCGCTATCGGTAACGCCGCCTGCGCTAACCGTGGCGCATCTGGAAAGACTCAATGCTCAAGGTCTGGATACCTTGCAGCAACTGGATCTTATCCAGTCCGCTGCGTTTTTCGCCTGGGCGAACCGCTTGATGCTAACGCTTGGCGAGCCGTATTTACCTTGAGCGTTTGACCTGGTGGGCGCAGGCTCACCGGGTGGCGGGTTAGTGCTGAACGACCTGTTCGGGTTGATATTTTGTTTTTCTGTGACCATAGATCAGAAGCGAAGTCATGGCGGCAAACGTCAGCACCGCCGCCGGTAACGTCAGGTAGCTGTACGTAAATCCAAACGCGATAATCAGCCCGCCAAACCACGCACCAACCGCATTGCCGAGGTTAAACGCCATTTGTCCACCCGCAGCGCCAAGCATCTCCCCGCCCTTCGCATTTTGCAGCAGCATGATTTGCAGCGGCGCAGAGAGCGCGAACAGCCCGGCGCAGCACACAAAACCAAGCGACAACGCCCCCACTTTGCTTTCACCGGCGACAAACAGCGCCAGCATCGCCAGCATAATCAATAATTCCGTCACTGCCGCAATGCGCACTGGGCTGAATTTCACCGAAAGCCGGCCGCTGAACATATTGCCAAGCACCATGCCGAGCCCCATCAGCATCATGATCAGCGTCATCGCGCTCTCGGTGAAACCGGAAACATTGACCATAAACGGCTTCACATAGCTAAACCAGGCGAATACGCCCGCGTTACCAAACATCGTGGCGGCGAAAATCAGCCACGGTTCCGGTTTTTTCAGGAAGTGAAATTGCTCGCGCAGGCGGCTTTCGCTGGTATCAAACAGCGACGGCACCCAGACAATCACCGAGACGATAACCAGCGCGAAAAAGACGGAGATCAGCAAGAAAGTGTAGCGCCAACTAAACGCGTGACCGATCCACGTACCGAGCGGAATGCCAATCAGATTGGCGACAGTCATCCCGGCAATCATTCCGGCCACCGCCATGGTTACTTTTCCTGGCGGCGCGATTTTCGAAAGGATGATCGCCCCCACGCCAAAAATCGCCCCGTGCGGGAAACCGGAGATAAGACGGGCGATAATCAGCATGGTGTAGGAGCTGGAGAAGGTAAAAATGGCGTTACCCACCAGGCACAGCGCCACCAGAAACAGCAGCGTGTTTTTCAGGGAAAAGCGGTTTGAAAAAAGCGCCATGATCGGTGCGCCGATGACCACGCCAAACGCGTAAGCGGAGATCAAATGCCCCGCCGAAGGGATAGAAATGCCGACATTGTTCGCCAGTTCGGTTAACACACCCATAATGCCGAACTCCGCCATACCCAGGCCAAAGGTCGCAAGTGCCAACGAAAAAACGGTTTTTTTCATACCACTAACCACTTGTTAAAAGTTTGCGACAGGCATTATTGACCATTCACTTCAGGCAGACCAGTTGAAATGCCCCGGCTAACCTATAAATCCATGGATACGGGCAGGTTTATGAATAAATGGGAACCGTGCTAATGAGGGATTTAAAACCGCTCCGAACGGTTATCCGGAGCGGTTTGACTATTATTTAATACCTTCAGTGCTCTCTTTTTTCGCTTCCAGACGTTCCACATCACGATACCAGCGCGGGTGGTGTTTCTGCGCCCAGCGGCGGCTCACTTTCCCTTCGATCATGCCTTTGATGGAGCCTTTTACCCAGAACGCCATATACATATGGATCAGGATTGCGTGCAGCAAAATGATCGCCGAGGTGGCGTGCAACAGCAGGCTGTAGCGGATCACCTGAATCGGGAAGTAGTGCGCAAAGTACGGACGCCAGATAATCACCCCGGTCACCAGCAGCACCAGCATCATGCTCATGATGGTCCAGAACATCATTTTTTGTCCGGCATTGTATTTACCGACTTTCGCGACCTTGTGCTCGTTGCCTTTTAGCACTTCGACAATGTTTTTCAGCCATGGCAGATCTTTCTTGTCCGGGATGTTGTGATGCACAAAACGCACAAACATAAACATCAGCGCCAGGAAGATAACGACGCCAAAGAACGGGTGCAGAATGCGCCCCATCTGCGGCGTGCCGAAGGTTTCCGTCAGCCATTGCAGCGTCGGGAAGAAAAACGAAATGCCGGACAGCGCGACGAGGAAAAAGCAGATCACCACCGTCCAGTGACAGGCGCGGTCAATAAACTTGGTGCGCACAATCATTTTTGACTTACTCATGATGCTCCTCTTCATCGTCGTCCACTTCTTTGTTCGGCCCGATGCCGATGTAGTGGTAAATCAGCCCGGCAAAAGTGGCGAGGAATCCCGCCGCTGACAACGGTTTCAGTACCCCTATCCACAGATTGACCGAGGTGTCTATCTGCGGATCTTTCGGCAAGTTGTGGTACAGACCCGGCTGATCGGCATGATGCAACACATACATCACATGCGTGCCGCCCACGCCCTGCGGGTTATAGACTCCGGCGTTGGCGTAACCGCGCGCTTTGAGTTTCGCCACGCGCTGCTCGCCAAGCTCCAGCATCTCGGCTTTGGTGCCAAAATGGATCGCGCCGGTCGGGCAGGTTTTCACGCAGGCCGGTTCCTGGCCGACGCTGACGCGATCGACACAGAGCGTGCATTTGTAGACCCGGTTATCCTCTTTATTGAGACGCGGCACGTTGAACGGACATCCAGCGATGCAGTAGCCGCAGCCAATGCAGTTCTCTTGCTGGAAATCGACAATGCCATTGGCGTACTGAATAATCGCCCCCGCTGACGGGCAGGCTTTCAGACAGCCCGGTTCCGCACAGTGCATACAGCCATCTTTGCGGATCAGCCACTCCAGTTTGCCGTTCTGCTCGGTTTCGCTAAAACGCATCACTGTCCAGGATTTGGCGCTCAAATCGGCCGGATTATCGTAAACCCCGACGCAGTGCCCGACCTCATCACGAATATCGTTCCACTCCGAACAGGCCACCTGGCAGGCTTTGCAGCCCACACAGGTGGAAACGTCGATAAGCTTGGCGACTTCCGCTTTGTCATCACGCGCCCGTGGGGCCGGCGTGATCGGGTTGGTGGCGGAGCGTTTTAGAATGTCTTGCGTTTCCATAGCCATTATTTCGCTCCTTTACGCCTTCTCGATATTGACTAAAAACGCTTTGTATTCCGGCGTTTGCGAGTTTGCATCGCCGACGTTCGGCGTCAGCGTATTGGCGATATAGCCTTTCTGCGCCACCCCTTCGAAGCCCCAGTGCAGCGGAATACCAATGGTTTCTACCTGCTGACCGTGTACCTGCAAAGTACGCAGACGACGCGTCACCACCGCAACCGCGCGAATAAAGCCGCGCTTGCTGCTTACCGTGACACTGTCACCATTAGCAATGCCTTTTGCCGCCGCCAGCGTTTCGCTGATTTCGACAAACTGCTGCGGCTGGGCGATGGCATTCAGGCGTGCATGCTTGGTCCAGGTGTGGAAATGCTCCGTCAGGCGGTAGGTTGTGCCGACATACGGGAACTGATCTTTTTTCCCCATCCGTTTGGCATCATCCTCGAACAGACGCACAACCGGGCTGGAGACCACATTCGGGTGCAGCGGGTTGGTGCCAAGCGGTGTTTCCATCGGTTCGTAATGTTCCGGGAACGGCCCTTCTGCCAGCTTGTCGAGTGCAAACAGCCGCCCCAGCCCTTCCTGCTGCATGATGAACGGCCCGGTATTGCTGCCCGGCGGTGCGGTGTTGTAGTCGGGAATATCATTGCCGACCCACTTCGCCCCGTTCCACTGGATAAGCATCCGTTTCGCATCCCATGGTTTGCCCTGCACATCCGCCGACGCGCGGTTGTAAAGCACGCGGCGGTTCAGCGGCCACGCCCATGCCCAACCAAGCGTATTACCGAGCCCGGACGGATCGGCGTTATCGCGGTTCGCCATCTGGTTGCCCTGCTCCGTCCAGCTTCCGCTGTAGATCCAGCAAGACGAGGCCGTTGTGCCATCATCGCGCAGCAGCGCAAAGCTATTGAGCAGTTGGCCTTTTTTCGCCAGCAGTTGCCCGTTGGCGTCATAGAGATCCGCCAGCGCGTAGCCGTTGTTCTCTTTCGCCACCTCTTCCGAGTGCGGGTTGTGCGGCTGGCGGTAATTCCAGGACATTTTCAGCAGCGGTTCCGCGCCTTTACCGCCTTCGGTGCGGTACATCTCGCGCAGGCGGTGGTAAATCCCGGCGAGGATTTCGCCATCGTTCAGCGCTTCGCCCGGCGCGTCCTGGCCTTTCCAGTGCCACTGTAACCAGCGACCGGAGTTGGCGATCGAGCCATCTTCCTCTGCAAAACAGGTCGACGGCAGACGGAACACTTCGGTGGCGATAGCCGATGGATCGACATCGTTCATCTCGCCGTGGTTCTGCCAGAAGGTGGAGGTTTCTGTCACCAGCGGATCGATAACCACCATGTACTTCAGTTTGCTCAGCGTACTGACAACTTTGTTTTTGTCCGGGAATGACGCCACCGGGTTAAAGCCCTGGCAGATATAGCCGTTCACTTCGCCTTTCGACATCTTGTTGAAGTACTTGATCACATCCCAGGCCTGATCCCACTTCGGCAACCAGTCAAAGCCCCAGTTATTCTCTTTCTGCGCCGCGTCGCCATAGAACGACTTCATCAGGCTGACAAAGAATTTGGGATAGTTGCTCCAGTAGTTCACCTGGTCCGGCAACAGCGCTTTTGGCGTATTCGCCGCCAGGTACTGTTGCAAATCGGCCTGTTTTTCCGACGGCAGCGTCAGGTAACCCGGCAGGCTGGTTGATAACAGCCCCAGATCCGTTAACCCCTGAATGTTGGAGTGCCCGCGCAAGGCGTTTACCCCGCCGCCGGCCATCCCCATGTTGCCGAGCAGCAATTGGATCATCGCCATGGTACGGATGTTCTGCGCGCCGACGGTGTGTTGCGTCCAGCCCAGGGCGTACAGGAAGGTGGTGGTTCTGTCCACCGCGCTGGTTGAGGCCAGCACGTCACACACTTTCAGGAAATCCGCTTTTGGCGTACCGCAGATGTTCTCTACTGTTTCCGGTGTATAGCGGGCAACGTGCTGTTTCAGCAAATTCCACACGCAGCGCGGATCGCTAAGTGTGTCATCGCGTTTGGCGTAGCCGTTTTCATCAAACTGGTAGTTCCACGAGGTTTTGTCGTACTGACGTTTTTGCGCGTCGTAGCCGCTGAACAAGCCGTCTTCGAAGGCAAAATCATCCCGCACCAGCAACCCGGCGTTGGTGTAGTGTTTGACGTATTCAGCATTGATTTTGTTGTTTTCGATCAGGTAGCGCAGCACGCCGGAGAGGAAAGTGATGTCCGTCCCGGAACGTATTGGCGCATAAATATCGGCAACTGACGCCGTGCGTGTAAAGCGCGGATCGACCACAATCAGCGTGGCGTCGTTATTGTTTTTGGCTTCCATCGCCCAGCGGAAACCGACCGGGTGGGCTTCAGCGGCGTTACCGCCCATCACCATCACCACGTTGGCGTTTTTGATATCAACCCAGTGGTTGGTCATCGCACCGCGACCAAATGTTGGAGCAAGACTTGCTACCGTTGGTCCGTGTCAGACGCGCGCCTGGTTATCTACCGCCAGCATGCCAAGTGAACGCACAAATTTTTGCGTCAGCATGCCGGTTTCATTACTCGCCGCCGAGGCACACAACATACCGGTTGAGAGCCAGCGGTTCACTTTTACGCCTGCGGCGTTACTTTCGACGAAGTTGGCATCGCGGTCGTTTTTCATCAGCCGGGCGATGCGGCTAAAGGCCTCATCCCAACTGATGCGCTGCCATTTGTCAGAGCCTGGCGCACGGTATTCCGGGTAGCGCAGGCGGTTTTCACTGTGTACGTAATCCAGCAGACCGGCCCCTTTCGGGCACAGCGCGCCGCGGCTGACCGGATGATCCGGATCGCCTTCGATATGATAGATGGCCTCTTTCGCGTTTTTCGCACCATCACCCAGGCTATACATTAATAACCCGCACCCCACGGAGCAGTATGTACAGGAATTTCGCGTCTCTTTGGCGCGCAGTAATTTATAATTTCGCGCCTGCGCCAGCGCCATTTTGGGAGCAAATCCCAATGCGGCCGCTGTGGTTCCTGCCATTCCGCCCACGCAGATTTTAAAAAATTGTCTGCGGCTGACGTCCATTGCTTTCCTCAATTATTGTCTTCGACTGCGGCCGGAAAACTAAACATTTCACAGGGTGAATTAATTGCGGTAAATCAATAACGCCGGGAGCTTGATACCTAATAGTTTCACACGTCGAATTTTCATCACACAAAAGTGGTAGATATTGCGCGGTGGATTTCGCTTACTTATTCAGCCGTGTTATAAGTTGAGGCTTTGTTTCAGGTGATTAAGTGCAGTAATGAATAAAAAACGCGCAACGCTAATTGGTTTACTGGCGGTATTCCTCTGGAGCACGATGGTGGGTTTTATTCGCGCCGTCAGTGAAGGTCTTGGCCCGGTTGGCGGCGCGGCGATGATCTATACCCTGAGCGGGTTGCTGCTGATGGTCATCGTCGGCATCCCGGATTTACGCCGTTTTTCAGTGCGTTATCTTATTGCCGGAAGTGTGCTGTTTGTCAGTTATGAACTTTGTCTGGCGCTGTCGCTGGGTTTTGCCGCGACGCGACAACAAGCGATAGAAGTGGGCATGGTTAACTATTTATGGCCGAGTCTGACTATTCTGTGCGCAATATTATTTAACGGTCAAAAATCCAGTTTGTGGGTTATTCCCGGTTTATTGTTGGCGATACTCGGTGTGAGCTGGGTGCTCGGCGGCGATAGCGGTCTTGATATCGCTGAAATCCAGCGAAACATTATCTCCAGCCCGCTTAGCTATGCGCTGGCGCTTGCCGGGGCGTTTATTTGGGCGATTTATTGCACCGTCACCACCAAATACGCCAACGGCGCGAACGGTATTACGCTGTTTGTATTGCTGACGGCAGCGACGCTGTGGGTGAAATTCGCCGTCACACCGCAACCGGAAATGGTCTTTACGCTACCGGTGGTGGTGAAATTATTCATGACCGGCATTGCGCTCGGTCTTGGTTATGCCGCGTGGAATATTGGTATTTTGCACGGCAACGTCACGGTGCTGGCGGCGGCATCTTATTTCACGCCTGTACTTTCTTCCGCGCTGGCGGCGGTGGTGTTAAGCGCCCCGCTCTCGTTCTCCTTCTGGCAGGGCGCGCTGATGGTGTGCGCCGGATCGCTGCTCTGTTGGTGGTCAACCCGCCAGCGTGCGTGATCCGGCACAACGCTACTGTTTTTCCACTCGTGCCAGGCTAAACCAGATCCCCACCGCCAGTAGCATCAACAGCGCGCCGGCGGTTCCCAATGCCACACTGTGCGAACTGATAAAGGCTGTTTTCGCCGCCGTGATGATCCCCTGCGCCAGGGCGGGCGGTGCTTCCTGTGCCAGGCGGAATGCTTCGCCAATGGACGATGACGCCTGCGCGGCGGTCTCGCTGCTTAACCCCTGTGGAAGCAGGATCGAGGCGGAGAAACTGCGGCTCAAAATCAACCCAAACACGGCAATCCCCAGCCCGGCACCCAGTTCGTACGACATCGCTTCAATCGCCCCGGCGGCTGCCGCTTTCTCTTTTGGCGCAGCGGCCATGATCGCCGCCGTAGAGGCCAGTAACGCGCTCGCCGCACTGAAGCCCAGCAGCGCCATCAATATTCCGGCCTGCCACGGCTGGGTGGCGAAGTTGGTCACGGAAAGGCCCAGGAAACTCACCGCGCTGAGCGCCATCCCGCCAGCGGCGACGCGGCGTAATCCCAGTTTTGACACCAATATCCCGGCGATGGGCCCGCTAAATCCGCTCGCCAGCATCACCGGCAGCATAAACACTCCGGCGGCAAACGGCGTGAAACCGTGAACAAATTGCAACTCCTGCGCCATCAGCAGCTCAAAACCGACCAGCGTCACCATCGACGTTATCGCCATCAGCACACCGCTTAAAATCACGCGATGCGTAAACAGCCACATGTCGATCATCGGGGTCGTGGCGGCAAGCTGAATGCGCACAAAACCGGTCAGCAAGGTGGCACCCACGAGCAATGTACTCGCCACGATCCACAGCGGCTGCGTGCCTTTCATCGCCGTTTTTGCACTCCACACCAGCAGCAAAATGGCGACAATTAAGCTCAACGCCTGATTCAGGTGTAACGGCTGCTCGGCGCGGCCTTGCTGGCGCGGCACAAAGCGCGCGGTCAGCGCCATCACGGCAATGACAATCGGCACATTGATCAGGAACACGGAACCCCAGTAGAAATGCTCCAGCAACATTCCGCCAATTAACGGACCAAATGCCGCGCCGCCGGAACCAATCGCTGCCCACACGCCGAGCGCCGTATTGCGCTGCTGCGCCTGCGAAAAAGTGTTACGGATCCCGGCAAGTGTTGCCGGCACGATCATTGCTGCGCCGACTGCCAGCAGCGCGCGCGTGGCGATAAGCCAACTGGCGCTTGAGGCAAATGCCGCCAGCAACGAGGCCGCGCCAAACAGCCCGCTACCGATCAGCAACAACCGCTTAAAACCGATTTTGTCGCCCAGCGCACCCATCGGCAGCACCATTCCGGCCATCACCAGCGAGTAGATATCCATTATCCATAACAGCTCATTTCCGCTGGCATTTAACACCGCGCTCAGTGTGGGCGCGGCGACATGCAGCACCGTCGCATCGATAGCGACCGGAATATAAACCAGCACAATGATGACCAGCGTTAACCACTGACGAAACATACTTCTCTCCATCGTTTTCATCCCTGGACAGATGTCCAGAATGGCGATCCTACGGAAAGTTGAACGCATGTCCAGCTTTTTGTTACACTCCGTTTACCCCCTATTTAGCCGAGGTTTTATGCGCTACCTGAACAAGGATGATCGCCGTGAAGTGATCCTCAAAGCCGCGATGCGCGTAGCGCTGGAAGACGGTTTTTCCGCCATGACCGTTCGCCGGATCGCAAGTGTTGCCGGGGTGGCTACCGGCCAGGTTCACCACCACTTCACGTCGGGAAATGAATTAAAAGCGCAGGCGTTTATCCGCCTGATTGCCGAATTGCTGGAGGTTGAAGTGGTGCCCGCGACCGCGCCATGGCGCGAACAGTTACACGCGATGTTGGGCAGCGACGAAGGCGGACTCGAACCCTATGTGCATTTGTGGCGGGAAGCATTATTGCTGGCGAGTAAAGAGCCGGAAATCAAAGGTGCCTATCTGCTGACGATGCAGATGTGGCACGTCAAAGTGGTGCAATTGATTGAGCAAGGTCGTGCGGCGGGTGAATTTACCTCTCACGATACGGCGGCAAACATCGCCTGGCGATTGATTGCGCTGGTGTGTGGTCTGGACGGAATTTGCATGCTGGGGATGCCAGATGTTGACGAAGCTGCCTTCAATCGCCATCTGGCTGTTATGATCGAAAAAGAACTTTGTTAAGCTTTGTCGCCGTGCAAATCGAAACCGGCCATCACTGCTTCCAGTTGTTGCAGGCTAAAGCCGTGCTGTGCGTCGTTCACCCCTAGCCCGAAGCGATTTTGCAGCGCGTCATACAGCGCCGGAACATCGGCAAAGGTCACCTCTTCCAGCGCCTGGCCGTTTTTCCAGTGAGTGAAGTGAAAGTTCGTTAATGTCAGCTTTACGCCGTCCGGCAGATGGCGGCACATCAACAAGTGATGGCGAAAATGGGATGCCGGCCAATGCGCGGAGTGAAAATTTCCCATGACAAAATCGGCCTGATACTGTTGTCCCATCTCAAACTGATACATCGACTGCCAGCGCTCATGATGGCGGAACTGGAGCACCCAGTCTTCGCCCTTGCGCTGCAAACGGTAAAGGCCATGCGGCGTTTCCTGCTCAATATCTTCCTGCAAGCGGATCGGCGCGGTCAGCGTTTGCCCGCCAAAACCGACATCGGCGATCCACAGCTCGCCCGCAAGCTGCACCAGCAGAATACGGTGCGTGCGCGGCGGCATCTGCGGCGGATTGGCAAGCACCACCCGTCCTAACAGGCTGCGTACCGTAAATCCAACCTCTTTCAGCACACGCTCAAACAGCCCGTTCTGCTCAAAGCAGTAACCGCCGCGACGAGCGACCACCAGCTTATGGAAAATCGCCTCATCGCTGAGTTCAATCTCGCGCGGCAGCACTACATCAAGGTTTTCAAAAGGGATGGCGCCGTTGTGATGCAAATGCAACGCCCGTAGCGTTTCCAGTGAGACATCGGGCGTTTGCTCCCAGCCAATACGGGCCAGATAAGCGGTCAAAAAAGGGGACATACAGGCTCCTTGCGAATGGTGTCCCGTTGTTATAGCGCATTTTTTTCGCTTTACCGTCGATTTTGTGCCCTCGATTTATCCCTTTGTGCTGCGTTGCATTATTCCAAGCGCGGTGAGCATCAACGCCAGCCCGGTGAGTAGCGTCAGGGTTGCCATCGCCATCCCCTGACCTACAGAGCCTTGCTCGAATTGCCGCCAGATAAATACCGCCACGGTTTGTGTACCCGCCGGAGCCAGCAACAGCGAGGTGACCAGCTCGCGCGATGCAATGGCGAACACCATCAGCATGGAGGCGAGCATTGCCGGGAAAATCAGCGGCAGCACAATCAGCCGCAGCGCCTGAAACGCGCTGGCACCGTGAACCCGCGCAGCAGGCTCCAGATTGCCGCCCAACTGGCGCATGGCGCTGCCGATATAACGCACTGGCCATGGCAAAAGCAGGCAACAGTAAGAGATGAGCAAAATTGTCCATGTGTTGTAGGGGGAAACCGGCCAGAAACTGCGGTTCCACAGCAAAATCAACCCGACGCCAACCACCACACCGGGCAGCGCGGCGGGCATCAGCGATAGCGCATCAATTACCGTGCGTCCTTTAATCTTTTGCATTACCACAAGCCAGGCGGCGCACAAGCCCAGCGCGCCGGTAATCAGCGCCGCGCCCAACGCTAGCGACAAACTGGTGCCCAGTGCGGGCAGCGCATCACCGCGCTGTTCAAATAGCGCGGCAAAATGTTTCACGGTGAGATTATCCAGCGACACACCGCCGGAAAGCGTGGAGCTGAAGCCGGTAAGCGCCATCGACAATCCCGGTAGCACCACGGCGAGAAAGCCGACTATTGCCATCACCAGCAGCACCGGTAAGGTGGCAAAACCGAGTTTCGCCCCGATATGTTCAGTCGGTTTCCCGGACACGCTGGTGACATCTTTATCTCCGGTTAGCTTACGCTGGAGCCACCATCCGCACAGCGCAATAGCAATCAGCACCACCGACAGCAGCGACGCGCCGGGTAAATCGATCGGCCAGTCGGCCAGTTTCTCTTCGATGCCAACAGTCAACATCACCACGCCAGAACGGGTTCCAAGTGCGGCGGGCACGCCATACTCTTCCACTGCCAGTGTAAACGCCAGTAACATACCGGCCGCCAGCGCCGGGGAAAGTAACGGCAGCGTGATATGGTAAAACGCCCGCCAGGGTGTGGCGCCGTGAATGCGTGCGACCTGCGCCAGTCGTTGCCCGCTGGCGAGCAAACTGCGCGACACGGCAAAGTAAACCACCGGAAAGATATTCAGCGTCATCACCAGAATGATGCCAACTTTGCTGAACAGTAAATTATTGAGATCGAGCCCGGTGAGCTGCATCAGGTAACCCTGGGTTTGCAACACCAGCATCCATGACAGCGCGGCGATATAAGGCGGGGTTAAAAACGGAATCAAAAACAGCAGATCCCACAGTTTCGGGCACGGTAAATCAAATAACCCGCGTGCGACGCCGAACGGCAAACCGATCAGCGCGCTGCACAGCGCCACACCGAAGGCAATTTGCAGCGTACCGCCGAACATGGCGGGCAGTTGCGGTTCGGCCAGCAATCCGGGGATGGCGGAAAACGCGCCACCAAATTCACCCGCGCTAAAGTGTGGGAACACCGCCTGCAGGAGAATAAACAGCAGCGGCAGCGCCACCAGTATCAGCAGCAGCGCCAGCGTTGCTTGCGCAATTAATCTTTGGTTCACAACGGGTATCCTGAAAGCGGGGTTGCCCCCGCAAAGATCGAAAGGATTATTGAGCAAAGAGCGTGTTAAAGCGCTTCAGCACGTCACCGCGTTCACTGGTGCCATTGCTCTGGGTCGGCAGCACTTTCAGCTCGGTAAACAGCGGGCGTTTGCCTTCCACATCCGTGCGAGCAGGCATCAACCAGGCGTCGGCGACCATTTTCTGCCCTTCCGACGACAGTACGTAATCGATAAACGCTTTGGCGTCGTCCGCATGTTGGGTGGTTTTGAGGATCATCATGGGGCGCGGAGCGATAACGGTGCCACTGGCCGGGAAGATCACTTTCAGCGATTCACCCTGCGCGATATTGCCATACGTCACGTAGTCAACCGCGCCAAACACCGCCGCTTTCGCCCCTTGCATCACCGGCGTTACCGCCTGGGCGTTCGGACCGCTTACGACCATGCCATTCTTTTTCAGCGCATCAAATAACTGCCAGGCGCGGTCGCCCATACCGTTTTGCAGACCAATCAGCAGGTCAAGTGATGCGCCGGAGAGCGACGGATCGGGCGTGGTAACTTTATCTTTGAAGTCCGCTGAAGTGAGATCGTTCCACTCTTTTGGTTCCGGGGTGCCGCTCTTGGTGTTCCAGACAATCCCCAGCGCCGAGATGCCCTGCGCCACATAGTCGGCGCTTTTTAATGTCTGCGGGACTTTGTCAGCATTGGCGCTGTTAAACGGCAGCAACCAGCCGCGATTATGTAGATCTTCGGCGGTATCCCACGAGGCGGAAATTAAAATATCGGCCTGCGGATTGGCCTGCTCGGCTTCCAGACGCGCCATCACTTTGCCGGTTGTCGCCTGGAAGATATTGACTTTAACGCCGGTTTTTTGCTCAAAGCCGCTGGCCAGGCTTTTTGCCAGCGAGCCAGGACCTGCGGTGTAAACGGTCAGCGCGTGCGCGCTGGACATCATCATGGACGACAGCACCATGGCTAAAGCGACTCCTTTTTTCACAGACAGTAAGGCTTTCATGCAATTTCCCCTGAGGATGAAGTAACGGTTCGTACAGATTCAACGGTCCCGGACGCTAAATGCACAATGCGGTCGGCAAGCCACTGTGCTTCGCGGTGGTCATGGGTGACATACACGGCGGTGGTGCCAAGCTGGCGCAGCAGACGCGCCATCTCGTGGCATAAGGATTCGCGCAGCGCGGTGTCGAGGTTGGAGAGCGGCTCGTCAAACAACAGAACGCTGGGTTCGGCAACGATGGCGCGCGCCAGCGCCACGCGTTGTTGCTGCCCGCCAGATAAACCTGAGGGTTTGCGCCCGGCGAATTCAGCGAGCCCGACCCTCTCCAGCGCCTGTGACACGCGCTGTTCGCGTTCTGCGCGCGGCACGTTGCGCATTTTTAACGGGAAAGCCACGTTTTGCGCGACGCTCATATGCGGCCAGAGCGCGTAATCCTGAAATACCATGCCGATGTCGCGCGCTTCCGGCGGCAACGTCCAGCCCGCTTTCGCCACCAGGCGATCGCCAAACCAGATCTCACCTTCTGCCGGTTCACTCAGCCCTGCCAGCAAGCGCAGCAAGGTGCTTTTGCCGCAGCCAGACGGGCCGAGCAGCGCAACAATGCTGCCAGGTTGAATATGTAAATCGACGTGATTAAGAACGGTATGTGCGCCAAAGGCGAAGGAAACACCTTGTAAGCGGATATCGGTGAATGCGCTCATCCACGCCCTCCCGTAACAGAAAGCCGTGATTGACCCGTGGTTTTGAGCCGACGGGGCGCATCCACCTGCACAAAAGTCAGGGGAGCAAACATGTTGTTATCCTCTTTGGGATTTGATTGCGGCTGACTATAGGCAGCGAATATGACGAAGAAATGACGTCAATATTGCGCATTGATTTTTAACTGAATGTCTAAACTGAAAGCATATTCCTGTACTCATATCTAAAAGGATTCCCGTGCGCATCGCTACGATCACCAATTTTGCTTATACCGCGACCGTGGTATTAACGCTGACCTCCGGCGTGGCGTTGTTTCTGGCGTCGAATGCGGAACGTGCAGAGCGTGACGCCGTGGCGCAAAACCGCGTGTTCGATGAGTTAACAGACGATTTGGAAAAAGAGGCTTATGCGCTCACCGAGTTGGCGCGAGAAGCGGTGATCAAAAAGCAGCCAGAACTGATTCAAAGCTGGAAAACCCGCCAGCAGCAGGATATCGATTTGGAAAATCATCTGGTCGCCCTGCGTGATCGCGGCGCTTCCGATGAAGAGCTCCTGATTTTGCGTGATGGGCTGTCGACGCTGGATCAGCTGGAGGATGAGCAGCGCATCGCCATCGCCGATATTGAAGCCGGGAAAACGGACGAGGCGATGAATCTGCTGTATAGCGCCAGCTATGAAGAGCGGCTTTCCGAAACAGAATACCGTTTCGCCCACTTCCGCAGCCTATCCGATCAGCGTGTCCAGACTGCGATAGCCGAAGCAACCGACCGATCGTTACGCTTACGCACTTTATCCGAAATTATGGTTGGGCTGACGGCGTTACTGTTCTTGTTTGTGCTCGGTTTTATTATCAAGCACCGCATTTTGCGTCCGGTGGTGACGTTAAGCGATGTGGTCAACCGCCTGGCGACCCAGGATTACGATGTGGAAGCGCCGGTGCTGGCGCAGGTGGATGAAATCGGTGATATGGCGCAGGCCATCCGCATATTTCGCGAAAACGGCCTGACACGGCAGCGTCTGGAACTTGAGCGAGACGCGGAGTGGGCCACGCGGACATTGCTGGCGAGAATGACGCAGCGGTTGCAGGGGTGTGATTCCCATAGCGCGATTTTTCGTGTGATCAGCCGCTTTGCGCCGCAAATCATTCCGGATATGGGCGGCCGATTGTTTGTTCTCAATGCGCGCACTAAGCGCATGAAGTGTGTGGCGCGCTGGGGGTTGCCGCCGGGCGAAGATGCCCCCTTCCCGCCCGAACATTGCTGGGCGTTAAAACGTGGGCAGTTGCATAGCCCTGCGAAAGGCGGCGTTGACATGCCCTGCGAACATCTTCAACCCGAGATCGCCACGCGTGCGATTTGTGTGCCGCTTAACGCGCAGAATAAAAGCATTGGTTTGCTCACTTTCGATAACTACACGCCAGGCAAAGAACCGCCCTATATCTACCTGGAGCTGCTGGCAGAAACGCTGGCGCTGGCGCTGGCAAACCAGATCCTGCGTGATACGCTGACAGAACGCGCCATGCACGACTCGTTGACGGGCCTGCGCAACCGCCACAGCCTGGATGAAACACTGCGCAATATGCTCGATCAGGCGATGGTTGAAGGCACGAAACTGAGCTGCCTGATGGTCGACGTGGATTATTTCAAGAAGCTTAACGACCAGTATGGCCACGACGCGGGTGATAAGGTGCTGCGTGAGCTGTCACGGCTGATCACCGAAACGCTGGATGAAAACAGCATTGCATTCCGGTATGGCGGCGAAGAATTTTTGCTTGTTCTGCCCGGTGCGGATGACGTGCAGGCGAAAAAAGTGGCTGAGACGCTGCTGAATAATGTCGTGAATCATCACATGCTGTATGAATCACAGGACATTGGCCCGGTTTCTGTTTCGATTGGCCTGGCGACCTGGCCGCGCCATGCGCGCGCAGATAATCTGGTACGTGCGGCCGACCTGGCGCTCTACCTGGCGAAAGAGCAAGGCCGCGGACAGATTGTGGTCGCAAGGAGTGCCGGATAATGCGCCACGCCTTGATTTTGCTGCCTGTTCAGCCACTTAATGCCAGAAACTATTACACAGAGGAACCGTTATGAGCCATTTCCGTCCGCTGGCGTTAGAACATGCTTGTCGCCTGCTAAACCACGGTCCGACCATTCTTATTACCAGCCGCGATGAGCAGATCGACCGGCGCAATGTGATGGCAGCGGCCTGGTCGATGCCGGTTGAGTTTTCGCCGCCGCGAATTGCAATTGTGGTGGACAAAAGCGCCTGGTCGCGTGAGCTGATTGAACGTAGCGGCATGTTTGGCATTGTGGTGCCAGGCGTTGCGGCAACGAACTGGAGTTATGCAGTCGGTAGCGTGACCGGTCGCGATGAAGACAAGTTTAATTGCTATGGCATTCCTGTTATCGCCGGGCCGGTTCTGGGCCTGCCGGTTATCGAAGAGAAGTGCCTGGCGTGGATGGAGTGTCGTTTGCTTCCACCAACCGCAGCGCAAGAAAAATATGACACGCTGTTTGGCGAAGTGGTTTCCGCCGCCGCGGATGAACGTGTATTTATCAATGGGCGCTGGCACTTTGATGACGATAAACTGAATACCATTCATCACCTTGGCGGCGGCACGTTCGTCACCAGCGGCAAGCGCATCACCGCTGGCGAATGACGAAGCATTTACTCAGGCAGCGCGTCGATCCAGTTCATCACCAGTTCTGGCCAGACCGCTGCCGGAAGGTGTTTTACACCGCGTACGCCAAACCCATGCTGCCCTTTGCTGAACAGATGCAATTCGGTGAGCACATTATGGGCGTGCAGCGCGTTAAACATCACCAGCGAGTTGGCAACCGGTACAGAAGGATCATCCACGGCATGCAGCAGAAAGGTCGGCGGTGTTTGCACGGTGACATTCTGTTCCGGCGAGTAGTGTTTGATCTGCTCCGCCGTTGGCGTTTCACCGATTAGCGCTTTTCGCGAACCAGCGTGGGCAATCGCCTGATCCATTGAAATCACCGGGTAACCCAGCACCACAAAATCTGGCCGTGCGCGCTGGTTATCAATGTCGTCCACCGGTCTGTAAACCTTCTCATCGTAACGCGTCTCCAGGCTTGCGGCGACATGCCCGCCGGCGGAGAAACCCATTACACCCATTTTTTTCGGGTTGAGATGGCGTGATTCTGCCTGCGCACGCAAGGTACGCAAGGCACGTTGCGCATCCGCCAGCGAGGCGTCAGCCCCTTCGGCATGGCCATCTTCCGGCATGCGGTAGGTCATCACAAACAAGGTGTAACCGCGCGCATTGAAAGGCGCGGCTAAATCACTGCCCTCTTTGTCCAGCACGACGCGTTTATACGATCCGCCCGGAATCACCAGGATGGCGGTGCCGTTGGGTTTTTGCGGTTTGTACACGGTGATTTGCGGCGCGCGAATGCCGGTCACGGCGCGGTCGGGAAGCGAAGGATCTTTACTGCGTTCAGTTAATACAAATTTGACCGTGCTACTTTTAGCGCCTGGCGCATCGCCCTGCGGCCAGATGGGAAAACTCTCTGGAGCAGCAAATGAAGGGTGCGAAAAAAGGAGCAGCGCGAATGTCAGTGAACTGAGTTTCCGAAACATAATCATCTCCATGTCAAAGACGCTTATGTAACCATTAACCCGGTAAATGAAACCCGAACTGCTCCACAGAACAATGTTTTACTAAAAATGAAAACCACTTCAGGGTAGCGCTAACAGCAAACAACAACAAACAACAACAAAAAACTAATAAATCGCCACAGGGTTGATGTTGACCTGTGTTGAACCGGTGTACAGCGGTTGGCCAAGGACGAACAAGAATTCCCAAACTTGTTTGCCTACCAGTGGACGTGTATCGATCAACTCCAGGTTGTAGATCCCCCGTTTTGCTAACAGATATTGATTGATTGGGAACTCCTCCTTAGTTGCAGGGTTTGGATACACTTCAGACGCCCAGGTATCGCCGCCAAACGCGACGATCTGCTGGTCCGCCAACCATTTTGCTGCTTCCATGCCAATACCAGGCTCCTTTTCCAGAAACTGTTTATTGTCTTTACCAATAAGTTCCAGCCATCCCGTGTTAAATAAAACGATGTCGCCTTTCTTTAAGGTTAATCCCTGGTTTTTTAATACCGACTGAATATCCTCAACGCTAAACTCTGTGCCGCCGGGAACAATCTTTTGTTTATAATAAGTGGTCATATCTAACACCACGCCTCGCGTTACCATCGGCGGGACTTTTTCAATGCCTAATTTTTTAACACCATCAATAGTGACGAAATCTGCCGCTTTATTACCGTTGTAATAGATATTATTAATGCCGATATGGCCGATGCCGTTTAATTGCGTGCCCACGCCTGTCCATGCATTGATCAGCTCATCATTGAAGGTGAATTTATTCGGGCCAAGCGTTTTCCCGTCTTGCTGGCCGGGCTGAATATTGTAGAGATGAAAACTGCGGTGGCGAAACGCCGGGAAATCCTTATCAACCGGCACCGCCAGTGGCACAACAACACCTTGTTTTACAAGGTGAATAGCTTGTAAAACAACCTCAGGCGTGAGCAGATTTGCTGCGCCTATTTCATCATTTGCACCATAAATTGAGGGATACCAGTTTTGTGATTCCGCTGCGGGCTCTGCGGCTTGCAACGGCAATGCGGCAAACAGAGGCAATAATAATATGAAAGAACGGGATGGCTTCATGAACGACGTTCCTTGTTTAATGAGTTGCTAGCGAAATTAATCAATCTAGCGCTTTCCGTGATAATTATATTGCTCTGGTTATTATCCTGAGCGAGATAATAAAAACTCTAGAATTGTATTTAAGATCGCGCAAATATGAATTTTCCGAAAGCGAAAATAATGAAAAAACTGATACGCTTACATTCATAATCAGATTGCAGCGTATTATATATTCCGGGAAGTTGTTCAAAACAACAGCATCTTTTGTTTAGCAAATTGATAAAAAAAGCCCACACGGCAGGTGCGGGCGGCAGGATATTTACATTGAATAGCCGGGTTTTTTGATAAGCGTGTCAATATGCGGCGCAATGTCGGTGTCCCATACCTGCGCTTTCCAGTTATCTGGCGCGACGGTGTTAAGAGCGACGCTGACAGCGCTATCTTTG
The DNA here is from genome assembly GCF_042788095.1 of Kosakonia sp. YIM B13571. Taxonomy (NCBI): domain Bacteria; kingdom Pseudomonadati; phylum Pseudomonadota; class Gammaproteobacteria; order Enterobacterales; family Enterobacteriaceae; genus Kosakonia; species Kosakonia sp. YIM B13571. The sequence continues at coordinate 452,385 of NZ_JBHZPL010000002.1, forward strand.
CTACTCAAATGGCGAACAATCACCTCGGCGATATCGTTTGCCAGCGCGGTTTTTTGCGCTTCAGACAGATCGCGGGGAAAACATTTAATATCAACGTGCGGCATAGCAAACTCCTTGTTTTATAAAGAGAGTGACAGTAGCACAAGTTACTGGTCCTTGCGCCGCATTCAGGTTGTCAAAGTGTGACAATTCTGGCCGTTATCTTTGATCTTTTCAGCAGAGCACAGAGGCCGTAAGAAAGGAGAAAAGCCAACAAGGAATAAGCAATGATATAAAGATAAATATTCGCTTCCGAGATTATTCCCAACAGCTTTTCATGAATAAACACACTGTGAATTTCCACGACAAAGATGTTGTGTACAAGGTAGATTCCCAGGACATTGTCGCTCAGGTTGCTCACCCAGCGTGGTAGCATATTAATATTCAGATTAACAATGAACAAGAACAGGCCGACGGAAGAGATAAGTAATAATATATTATAAAACTTACCATAAAAGATGGCGATTCCCGCGCTGGACGAGATGTACGCCAATACGAACAGTGCGATAACCGCCAGCGTTAACGTCATAATATGCGCAATAGAGAATTGCCTGAGCGTTGGTTTAACCAGCCCGAGGTAGCCACCAATTAAAAAACAAATCAGTCCTTCAGGTTGAAAGGGAATGAGCAAGTTAAATGCAAAAAGTGAGAAATTGAAGCTGGCTTCAGTCCATATGTTTAATAATGTCAGGTTGGCGATAATCACCATTAACACAACGACTTTTAGTATTTCACTCGCGCGTTCTTTCTTAAAAGTATGCCGCATTAAGGGTGTGAAAATGTACAACGGAATAATGGCGAATATGAACCATAACGGCGTTGCTTCTGTGGTGGCTTTACTGACATTCAGGTAATTAAGGAGATTAATTTCCGGCACATCGGTAAATCGACTTATCCACCAGGTATCATACGCGTAATAAAATAATAACCAGAAAATCAGTACACCAACGATGCTTTTAATCTTGGCAATCACATAGTTTGCTTGATCTTCGTGTTTGTTATTTAATAAAAAATAGCCGCTACAGATAAAAAAAAGAGCAACACCGCACAGCCCCGCCTGCCTGAAAAAGCACAACACGACATCGCTTTCGTCGTGATTCAGAAAAAACAACGTCACGTGCGCCAGGATGACAAGAAAGATCGCGAGTATTTTCAGGAGATCAATGGTTGCAATTCTCATAGCCACCTCTCCTACAACGATAAGATAAAATGCGTAATCTTGGTGGCCAGTCTTTCCATGCCTAATTTTGAAGGGTGCAAACCATCGGAAATCACGCCAGTTGTATTACTGGTCATAATGTCCATATTGAGTTCGTTAAAGCCGGAGTTCTTTTGCAGGTCGAGATAAGGTATGGAATATTCCTCACACTTTTCTCTGATAACGTTACAATAATCTGCCAGATAATATCCTTTGGCATTTTTTTGCCCGTGTCCGCGCGCATTTGAAACGGGTGTCGTAACAACAAATCCTACTCTGGCCAACGGATATTTTTTTATAACGCCGGTAAGTAGTAGATCCATTGCGCCATAAAAGGTTAATGATGTTTTATCGTTTCTGTCGCCTATTTCGGTGCCGCCATCCGAGCCGAAGTTAAAACCGAAATCATTGGCACCGCCCCAGAGAGTAATAAGGTCTGGATTTTCCCCCATGGTTTTATAGCGTAAGCAAATGGCTGAATTATCTTGCTCATTTTTTTGGGCGATACAGGTTCCACCAATACCGTAGTTTCTCCACTCCGCCAGCCCTAAGTTTTCTGCAACAATAGGTTGATACCATCCTCGTTCTGTTATGCTGTCGCCAAGCGTAAACCAGGAACCACCTTTCAAATACGAATGAATATATTCCATCATTTTCACCCTGTTAAATTAATATTCCGATTTTTCCGCAAAGATGCAATATTGCGTCGACTACGAAAATTCGCCAAATGTTGTCTCATATAACCGGGGTGATTTCAAATTCTTTTTTTCGCCCCGGATTTATATACTGTTTCAACTTATGCGAGGTTCTAAGAATATTAATATGTCGAAAATAACAGGCTAACGGATAATTTCATTATTTCGCAGCACGGTTTGCAATTGCGGTAACTGGCATACCGCATCAGCGATGGCGGTAATATTTGGCGTATTCTCGGCAAACCATGCATGACGCGGTCCCCATGTGCGCATTACGCAAAGATAAATATCCAACAGCGTCAGTTGTTGGCCAAAAGCATAAGGCGCAGCCTGCAATTGCGTGTCCAGCCACAGATAGAGCGATTTACGGTATTTCTGGCAATTTTCTACCAGTTGTTCAGGCGCATCCGCTGCCCAGCGTTCCGGGTAATCGGCGTAGGTAAAAGTGGGATAGACATTCGCGACGAGCCAGACCAGCAACCGCCAGAACTGCTGGCGTTGCGCGGTGCCTGGGGCGGGGGCTAAATCCGGGCGCTGATCGAGGATCATCAGTGCCACAGCGGCGGATTCCGTCATCACGCTGCCATCGTCCAGTTGCAGGGTTGGCACCTGGCACAAAGGGTTTAATTTGCGCAGGGTATCTTGTTGTGGGCCAGGTTTGTCGAAGCCATCGACATTGATGAAGTGATAAGGGATCTCTGCCTGCGTCAGCATCACTTCGCTGATGGCCGATCCCCAGCCGGGAACACCATAAACCGTAATCATAAGGGCTCCTTATGTTCAGGATGAGCCTTAAGCTTAGGTCAGACTGGCGAGAAATTCGTCAACTTGTTGAGGCGTGGTAAGGCGAACAAAACGCAGATGCTGATAACGCGGATCGGCCATATCCCGCGCATAGCGTTCACGGTTTTTGCGCCAGGTCTTCAGCGACCAGAGAATGATCGACTCGCGACTCAAAAAAGCACGACGCAGGCTTTCACGATTGCCGGTTCCCGGCCATAACTCCTGTTCGCTTCTGGCGCGTTCAATGGCGCGCAGCGTCACCTGCCGCAACGTGCGCCAGAACCCGTAATCAACCCACACCACCAGATCAACATGGCGCCATTTTATGTCGCGGCTACGGTTATAGTTGCCATCAAGTACCCAGCCAGGTTGTTCAAGCAATTTTTCCAGGTGCGAATACAGCTCCTCATCCGGCGTCCCCTGCCAGTTCGGGCGCCAGTAAAGCAGATCCATTTCGATATAAGGCACTTTGAGCTGGCTGGCCAGGCGTTTCGCCAGCGTTGATTTGCCGCTACCGCTGGTGCCAATAACGTTAATTCTCATACGATCACGCCGATTCCCGTTCAATGAAGTGAAAGCCGATATCCACAATCTCGTCCCCGGAACTTGTCCCTTCGATCCGCTCCATCAACAAGGTTGCCGCGCGCTGGCCAATGATTTGCCTGTCGACGCTCACCGTGGTAATAGCGGGGTTATTCCCGGCGGCGAAATCGAGATCGCCAAAACCAATAACCGCCACATCCTGCGGTACGCGCAGGCCACGGCATTGCGCTTCAACAATAGCGCCCTGTGCCAACGTGTCGGAGCTGCAAACAATCACGTCGGACTCACCCAGCTCCAGCAACTGCGACAGCCCTACCCGCCCTGACGTAAACCGTGCCGGTAGCGCCACATCCACACTGAGCGGATCGGTAATGCCATGACGCGCCAGCGCTTCACACAGCCCGGCTTTGCGCTGCGACGCACGTTTATCCACGGTCCACAGCAACCCCGGTCGGCGATACCCTTTGCGCAACAGATATTCTGCGGTGGCCTGGCCCACTTTTTCATGCGAGAAGCCAACCAGCATATCCAGCGGTGTGGGCGTTAAATCCCAAATTTCCACTACCGGCACACTGGCGTTGAGGATCACTTTTTTCAAATCGGTTGAGTGGTGAATGCCAGTCAGCACGATGCCATCCGGGCGGCGCGACAACAGCGCAGCGACCAGATCCGCTTCGGTTTGCTGGGTATAACCGGCAACACACAGCAGCATGTGATAACCGCGTATCGCCAGTTCATCGCTGATAGCCTGGATCGTATCGACAAACATATTGTTGTTGATCTGCGGTACGACCACGGCAATCAATTTGCTGCGCCGCGATGCCAGTCCGCCGGCCAGCGCGTTCGGAATATAGCCCGTTGCTTTTACGGCGGCGAGCACCTTTTCCACCGTTTTTGGCCGCACCAGTTGCGGCGTGTTAAGCGCCCGACTTACGGTCATTGAGGATAGCCCCGCTGCACGCGCAACGTCTTCCAGCGTTGGGGCGCGCGGTGGCACAGGACGAGCGGTTTTCGACATCTTCACTCACAGAGAACCAAACGGTCATTGGGTATGATTAATTTCAGTTTTTGTATTATACCTCTTTCTCTTTTCATTGCCTGTCCAGCCTCATAAATCAGTGAGTTAACTTGCATATTGGTTATATAATGTTAACGCTATCATTTTTTGATGTACCGAGACCGCACAGCCCAAAAAATGTGATTACCGTAGCAATAAACACCCTTTTTAGCGCTGGGTTTGTGATCGGTTGTACAAAATACCCTCCTTCCGCTGGCGATTATTTTCTTGTCGATCTACAAATGTTAGCGCAAACATTATTGTTGTTCACAGGAGCAAAACCATGACCGTAAGTGCTAATTCCGATGCCGTAACCTACGCCAGAGCATCCGATGTAAAAACCGCCGCTGAAACCGGTGACCGCATCGAGTGGGTAAAACTCTCCCTCGCCTTTCTACCGCTGGCGACCCCCGTAAGTGATGCGAAAGTGCTGACCGGGCGGCAAAAACCGCTGACCGAAGTGGCGATTATTATTGCGGAAATCCGCAGCCGCGACGGTTTTGAAGGCGTCGGTTTTAGCTACTCCAAACGCGCCGGTGGTCAGGGGATTTATGCGCATGCAAAAGAGATTGCCGATAATCTGCTTGGCGAAGATCCGAATGATATCGACAAGATTTACACCAAGTTGTTATGGGCCGGAGCCTCTGTTGGGCGCAGCGGTATGGCGGTGCAGGCCATCTCCCCTATCGATATTGCACTGTGGGATATGAAAGCCAAACGCGCCGGTTTGCCGCTGGCGAAGCTGCTTGGTGCGCACCGTGATTCGGTACAGTGCTACAACACCTCGGGTGGTTTCCTGCATACGCCGCTGGATCAGGTGCTGAAAAACGTCATTATTTCGCGTGAAAATGGAATTGGCGGTATCAAAATCAAAGTCGGTCAGCCGGATACCAAAGAGGATATTCGCCGCCTCACCGCCGTGCGCGAAGCGCTGGGCGATGACTTCCCGCTGATGGTCGATGCCAATCAGCAATGGGATCGCGAAACCGCGATTCGTATGGGACGCCAGATGGAGAAATTTAACCTTATCTGGATTGAAGAGCCGCTTGATGCCTATGACGTTGAAGGCCACGCCCAGCTTGCCGCGGCGCTGGATACGCCGATCGCCACCGGCGAGATGCTCACCAGTTTCCGCGAACATGAACAACTGATCCTCGGCAATGCCAGCGACTTTGTGCAACCAGACGCACCGCGTGTTGGCGGGATTTCGCCGTTCCTGAAAATTATGGATCTGGCCGCCAAACACAACCGCAAACTGGCACCGCATTTTGCCATGGAAGTGCACTTACACCTTTCCGCCGCTTACCCGCTGGAGCCGTGGCTGGAGCACTTCGAATGGCTGAATCCACTGTTTAACGAACAGCTTGAACTGCGCGATGGGCGGATGTATGTCTCCGACCGTCACGGCCTGGGCTTCACGCTGAGCGAACAAGCACGCGCCTGGACTCAGCAAAGCTGCGAATTCGGCAAACGCCCATAATAATAAATCCCGGACGGGAGGCTCCTTCCGTCTTTTTTGTACCCTACATCTACATTCAACCCTGCTAAAGGAGTTGTGATGAATACAATAATTAAACGCACTAATGTGCGTTACAGCATTCTGTTATTTCTATTTCTTGCCACTGTATTTAATTATGCTGACCGCGCGACACTTTCCGTTGTCGCGCCAATTATGAGTAAAGAATTAGGTTTTGATCCCGAAGCATTAGGCCTGGCGTTTTCTGTATTTGGTATCTCCTATGTGGTGATGCAAATTCCCGGCGGCTGGCTGCTGGATAAATATGGCTCGCGGTTAGTTTATGGTGTTGCGTTGATTGGCTGGTCGATTGTCACGATGTTTCAGGGCACGATTTATCTGTATGCCAGCCCGCTCATTGTACTGGTCGTGCTGCGCCTGATGATGGGCGCCATTGAGGCGCCTGCCTTCCCTGCCAACAGCCGCCTTAGTGTGCAGTGGTTTCCCAATAAAGAACGCGGTTTTGTGACGGCGGTTTACCAGGCCGCGCAATATATTTCGTTAGGGATTATCACTCCGCTCATGACGATTATTTTGCACACCCTGAGCTGGCACTATGTTTTTTATTATATTGGCGCAATCGGAGTGGTGCTGGGTATATTCTGGTTGATTAAAATTCGCGATCCATTATCCCATAAAGAAATTAACCAGCAGGAAATTGATTATATTCGTGATGGCGGCGGCGAGCCGGAATTAGGCAGTAAAAAAGGCCCGGCGAAAATCAGTTTTGCGCAAATCAAAAGTGTCTGCGTGAATCGTATGATGATCGGCGTTTATATCGGTCAGTTCTGTGTAACATCTATTACCTGGTTTTTTCTTACCTGGTTTCCCACCTATCTTTATCAGGCCAAAGGGATGTCGATTTTAAAAGTGGGCTTTGTCGCCAGTATTCCGGCTATCGCCGGGTTTATCGGCGGCTTGCTGGGCGGCGTAGTATCCGACTGGCTGTTGACGCGCGGATACAGCCTGACCACCGCGCGTAAATTCCCGGTTATCTGCGGCATGCTGCTCTCCTGCGTCATTGTGCTCGCTAATTACACCGATTCAGAAGTCGTGGTGATTGCCGCCATGAGCGTGGCGTTCTTCGCCAAAGGGTTTGGCAACCTTGGCTGGTGCGTGCTCAGCGATACGTCGCCAAAAGAAGTACTGGGAATAGCCGGCGGCGTGTTCAATATGTGCGGCAACCTGGCAAGTATTGTTACACCGCTGGTGATTGGCGTGATCCTCGCTAATACCCATTCGTTTGATTACGCGATCCTGTATGTCGGCTCAATGGGGCTGATTGGTCTTTTCTCTTATCTGTTTATTGTCGGTTCGCTGGAGCGTATCACGCTTACGCCGACCACCGCTTAACACTGGCGACTCGAGTGCGCCACGCTGTTCCGCACGTTGTACTCCCGGCGGAACAGCGTTTTTTTGTTTAATCGTAAGTGATACCTGGCGGGTTGACCTGCGATCGTTCAACCGCTTCGCCCTGCTCCCCCCAGCGCGCCAGCACCTGTTGATATTCCCCGCGCGCGATTGCGCCATCCAGCGCCGCCTGCAGGGCATACACCAGGCCATTACCTTTTTTCGTGGTGGTTGCCACCCAGGCTTTTTTCGGCCCCAGGCCAACAACTTTCGTGCTGCCGTTAAGCGCTGCTTTGTAGGCCGCGACAGATTGCGGACCAAACACCACATCCGCTCGCCCGGACTGAATATATAAATTCCCCGAGGCGTCATCCGTCAGATAGATCGGCTGCGCTAAAGGCCGACCGGCGGCCTGGTTCTCTTCATTCCAGCGCAGCAAAATGCGCTCCTGATTGGTGCCGGAACCGACAATCACTTTGCGCCCGGCGAGATCTTGCGCAGAGCGGATCGTCTGGATTGCGCTGGATGATTTAACCGAAAATGCCAGTGAATCCGCGCGGTAGGTGGCGAAGTCAAACTTCTGTTTGCGCGCTTCGGTGACGGCGATATTCACCAGCGCGACATCATAACGCCCGGAAGTAATGCCCAGCGGCCAGTCTTCCCATGCGGTTGGCACCAGTTTGAGCTTTAAACCGAGGCTTTGCGCCAGTAAACGGGCAATATCCGGATCGCTGCCGATGCGCGTGCGGTTATCGCTGGCAACCAACGCCAGCGGCGGTGAGTTGAGCGCCGAGATCGCCACTGTTAGTGTCCCCGGCTCGACAAAGCGATAATCCGCCGGGATTTTTGCGATCGCCGCCGCGTTGCGCTGCACAGTAATCGGCTGTTCATTGGCTTTTAAATCGAGTTGCCCGGCGGCGAAACTGCCTGCGCTGACCAGCAGCAGCGCCAGTAATCGTTTCATTCTCGCTCCTTATAAGACCTTCGATAAAAACTGGCGTGTGCGCGGATGCTGCGGATGATTCAGCACCTCGTCACTGCTTCCCTGTTCAACAATTTTGCCATCGACCATAAACACCACCTGGTCGGCGACTTCGCGGGCAAAGCCGATTTCATGCGTCACCACCACCAGCGTGGAACCGGCGCGCGCCAGCTTTTTGATCACATCCAGCACTTCGCCCACCAGTTCCGGATCCAGCGCCGATGTCGGCTCATCGAACAGCATCACGCGCGGGCGCAAGGAAAGCGCGCGGGCGATGGCGATGCGCTGCTGCTGCCCGCCGGAAAGATGGCGCGACCAGGCATCGGCTTTGTTGCGCAGCCCCACCACATCCAGCAGATCGTATGCCTGATCGATAGCCTCTTTACGGCTCAACTTCTTGTGGGCAATCGGGGCTTCAATCAAGTTTTCCAGTACCGTCAAATGCGGGAACAAATTGAAGCTCTGAAACACATACCCGACGTTGACGCGCTGGCGCAAAATCTCCTTCTCTTTCAGTTCATACAACTTGTCGCCATGCAGGCGATAGCCGATATATTCGCCATCAATGCGAATAAACCCTTCATCCACGCGCTCAAGGTGATTAATGGTGCGCAGCAGCGTCGATTTCCCGGAACCGGACGGCCCCAGGATCACCGTGACCGAACCGGGCGGGATCTCCAGCGACACCTCATCCAGCGCTTTATGACGACCAAAATATTTGCTGACGCCGGTAATCGAAATATGACCATTAAGAGAGGTTGGCATGAACGGGCTCCTGCGGTTGCGCCACGCGGGCAGTGGAATATGAACGAACCCGTGTGGGTGAAATCGCTGAACGCCGTTCGCTGCGTGCCAGCCAGCGTTCAACCAAATACTGAATAGCCGACAACACACTGGTGATCACCAGATACCAGACTGCGCCAACCATCAGCAGCGGGATAACTTCCTGCGTGCGGTTGTAAATCATCTGAATGGTGTAAAACAGCTCCGGCATCGCCAGCACATAAACCATCGCCGTGCCTTTGGCGAGGCTGATTATCTCGTTAAAACCGGACGGCAAAATCGTGCGCAGCGCCTGCGGCAGAATAATGCGCAGCGTGCGCCGCCAGGCGGGTAACCCCAGCGCGGCCGCCGCTTCGTACTGCCCGTGATCAACCCCAAGAAAACCACCGCGAATAATCTCGGCGGTATAGGCGCTTTGCACCAGCGTCAACCCGACGACCGCCGTGGAAAACTGCCCAAGCACGTTGATGGTTTGATAGCTCGCCCACTGAATTCCGGTAAACGGAATGCCGAGCGATAAGGTGTCGTACAGATAGGAGAAGTTATAAAGAATGATCAGCACCACAATCAGCGGTAGCGAACGAAACAACCAGATATAGCTCCAGGCAAGACTGCTCAATAGCCACGAAGACGAGAGTCTGGCTAACGCCAGTAGACCGCCAAAAATCACGCTTAGCGCCGTGCCGAGCAAGGTCAGCAACAGCGTCTGCCCTAACCCTTCGAGGATAACCGGGTCGAAAAACCAACGGGCAAACACGCTCCATTCCCAGCGCGGGTTAAAGGCCACCGACTGAACAATCGCCGCCAGCACAAACAGGGCGACAACCGCGCCGACCGTGCGCAGCGGGTAGCGCGCGGGCACCACTTTGATCGTTTCTGCATTTTTCATGGTCGCTCCTCAGGCAGTTTTGCTTAAATGCTCAACCGACAACGCTTTGGTAAAGCGCAACCGACCATCGAACGGCGGCTGGCTGTACTCTTCCGGATCGCGATGGACATCAAACTGCGGCTGATAACCCTGACTCAGATAAAGCCGCACCGCTTCCGGCTGGCGAAACCCGGTGGTCAGGTAGATATGACTGTAACCGGCCAGTACCGCGCGCCGCTCCAGCTCCTGCACAATGTTGGCCGCCAGCCCTTGCTTACGCAGTTCATGCTTCGTCCAGATGCGTTTGATCTCCGCCGTATGGGCATCAAACGCTTTGTAAGCACCGGTCGCGATGATCTCGCCATCGCGCTCCAGCACAATAAACAGCCCCTGCGGCGCTAAATACCATTCGGTAAGTTCCACTTCGGCGCTGCGGGAAAAATAGTCGCCATAGCGAGCGGTGTATTCGCCAAACAGCCCGTTTAAGATCGGCTGCAATTCCGGTGCATCTGGCGAGACATCGCGGAAACGTTCACTCATGACAGCCTCCTTAATCGCCAAGACCCGCCGGATTAACTTCCGACGCCGGAATGCGTTCTACGCTCTCGCCCCAGCGATTGAGCACCTTGTCGTAGTCGCCCGTTTTGATCGCGCCATTGAGCGCGGTTTGCACCGGTTCAACCAGCCCGCTGCCTTTACGCAGGGTGACGGCGATATGCGCCGCTTTCGGCCAGCCACCGTCCACGCTACCGACCAGCTTGGTTTTGCCGGTCAGCGCCGCCTTCCACGCGCCAATCACGTTCGGGCCGAAATAAGCGTCGGCGCGACCGGATTGCAGCGCCAGCGTCTGAGCGGCGTCATCTTTGGTGTAGATCGGCGTAAACGGTTTCAACCCTTTTTTCACGTTTTCCGCGTTCCACGCCAGCAGGATAGCCTCCTGATTAGTGCCGGAGCCGACAATAATGCGCAGCCCGGCAATGTCTTCGGCTTTCTCAATCGATTTCAGCGGACTGGTGGATTTGACATAAAAGCCGAGTGAATCCTTGCGGTAAGTGGCGAAATCGAACTTCGCTTTGCGCTCTTTGGTGACAGTAATATTGCTGATCGCCGCATCATATTTGCCGGAGGTGACGCCGAGCGGCCAGTCCTCCCACGAGGTCGGAACCACGTTCAGCTCCAGCCCAAGGCTGCTGGCGACCAGGCGGGCGATGTCGACTTCGCTACCGAGCAGCGTTTTATTGTCATCCGCAAACACCGTCAGCGGTGGAGAGTTGAGCGCCGCCACGGCGACGGTCAGTTTTCCCGGCACCACAAAGTGATAATCCTTCGGCAACTGCGCAATGGCCTGCGCGTTTTTCGCCGTGGTGATCGGCGTTTTGTTGGCTTCCAGGCTCACGCCCGTTCCGTTGATATTGACATCTTGGGCCCAGGCCAGCGGTGTTAGCGCCAGCGTTGCCGCCAGCAATAGCGATGTTTTCTGCATAGCGTTTTCTTCTTTTATTGTTGTGAGGAAGGATGAGCAGGCAGCGGCAACCCTAAGCTTTCGCGCAGTGTCGTGCCGGGGTATTCACTACGGAACAGGCCGCGAGCTTGCAGCAACGGCACCACTTTTTCGACAAAGCGCGGGAAGGTATCCGGGGTTCCGCCCTGGATGATAAAACCGTCAGCCGCGTAGCTTTCGAACCACAGTTGCAGACCATCGGCCACTTGCTGCGCCGTGCCGGAAAATCGGGGGCGCGGCGAAGCGCTTTCCAGCGCGACCTGGCGTAGCGTTAAATGGCGCTCGCGCGCATTACGCTTGATCTCATCAGTGGTGCTACGAAAACTGTTTTGCCCCAAATCGCCGATATCCGGGAACGGCTCGTCGAGCGGGTACTGGCTGAAGTCATGATGTTCGAAATAGCGCCCGAGGTAGTTCAGCGCATCCGTAATGGAGACCAGCGCGGCGGTGGTCTGGTATTGCTGTTCAGCATCTTCTTCGCTGTCGCCGACAATGACGCTGACGCCCTGGAAAATATGCAGGTCATCATGACGGCGGCCATATTTTTCCAGCTGATTTTTCACATCACGATAAAACGCTTTGGCTTCATCAAGCGTTTCCTGATGCGTAAAAATGGCGTCGGCGTGACGGGCGGCCAGTTGTTTACCATCGTCTGAGGCACCGGCCTGGAAAATAATCGGTCGTCCTTGCGGCGTGCGGCCAATATTAAGCGGTCCGGCAACCTGGAAAAAATCACCGTGGTGATTCAGCGGGTGTAACTTATTGGCGTCAAAGTATTGCCCGGTCGCTTTATTGCGCACAAACGCATCGTCTTCCCAGGAATTCCATAACCCTTTCACCACATCGAGATATTCATCGGCAATGCGGTAACGTAAGGCGTGATCCGGGTGCTGCGCGCGGGAAAAGTTTTTCGCCGAGCCTTCCAGCGGCGAGGTCACCACATTCCAGCCCGCGCGGCCATTGCTCAGATGGTCAAGGCTTGCGAACTGGCGCGCAACGGTAAATGGCTCGCTGTAGGAGGTGGAAAGTGTGCCCACCAGACCGAGGTGCGAGGTCACGCTGGCGAGCGCGGATAATACAGTTATCGGTTCAAAACGGTTTAAAAAATGCGGGATCGATTTTTCGTTGATATATAAACCGTCGGCGACAAAAAGAAAGTCCAGTTTCCCCTGCTCGGCAATGCGCGCGGTTTCCTGCACGAAGTCAAAATTAATGCTGGCATCGGCGATCGCCGCCGGATGTCGCCACGCGGACATATTTCCCGATGCGCCATGTAATAGGGTGCCAAGCCGCAGTTGTCGTGCTGTAGACATAATCGATCCTCATATTCGGGCAACAGGAGGCCCGGAGCAGTAGCCCCAGGCAGACAAATTTCACATCAGGATTGCAGCAGTGCTTTTTCTGCCAGCAGTGCGAAATAACGCGCCGCCTCTTCGATTAACGCTTCATCGGGGTTGAACGCCGGGTGGTGCAAACCGTAGTCGCTGTCGCTACCAATGCTGACAAACGCGCCCGGAATATGCTGCAAATAGACGGCAAAATCCTCGCCCCCCATGTGCAGATCCGCCTCTTGCGTCTGATAACCGTGCCAGTCAGCGACGTCGCGGGCGAACGTTGCCCACCGATCGTGATTGACCAACGCGGCAGGCCCTTCAAACCAACGCACGTTGATACTGGCATCGAACGCCTGCGCCAGACCGGCGGCAATATCGTCTACGCGGCGTTTCACCTTTTCGCGCACCGTCACCTGGTGAGTGCGCAGCGTGCCTTCCAGCTCGACATGTTCCGGCAGCACATTCCACGTATTGCCCCCCTGAATGCGGGTGACGCTCAGCACTACCGACTCCAGTGTATTGACGTTACGGCTGGCAATGCTTTGCAGCGCGACCACCAGTTGGCTGGCCAGCAAAATGGCGTCGTTACCTTCGTGCGGGCGCGCGGCATGTGCGCCTTTGCCAGTGACGGTCAGCGAAAAACGATCCACATTGGCGTAAAACGCGCCGCCGCGCGTGGCAAACGACCCGACCGGTAATCCGGGTTCGTTGTGCATGCCAAAGATGGCGCTAACGTTGTCCAGTGCGCCGGCATCGATTAACCGCTTCGCGCCGCCAAAATTCTCTTCTGCGGGCTGGAACAGAATGCGCACTCTTCCCGTCAGTTGCGGCTCCTTTTGTTTTAGCAGCAGCGCCGCGCCGAGCATGACGCTGGAGTGAACGTCGTGTCCGCAGGCGTGCATCACACCGGGATTGCGCGAAGCAAACGGCACGTCGACCGCTTCTTCAATCGGTAACGCATCGATATCCGCGCGCAAAGCGATCACTTTTTCGCCGCTGCCCACTTCTGCGACCACGCCGGTTGGCAGGCTCAACGGCAGCAATCTTAGCCCGGCGCGCTCCAGCCAGTGACGAATACGCCGGGTGGTTTCAAACTCCTGCAACGACAACTCCGGGTACTGGTGTAACTCACGTCGCCAGTCGATCAGTTGTTCTGCAAAGCTCATCCTGCCACCTCCTGCGTTGCTTTCATGTTTGCGTGGGCCTGCGCCAGACGCAATACGGAGGTCAGCCGCGCGCTCCCTTCGCTGATCGGCGTGTCGATAATAAATTCATCGATGGCGAATTGCTGATGCAGTTCCTCCAACCCCGCCAGAACTTGATCCGCTGTTCCGGCTATCAGTGACGGCTCGCGTTTTGCGATGCGCACCGCCGGGCTGCCTGCCTGGCGGGCAAACGCATGGCCTTGCGCTTCGCTGGCGACGCTCACGCGCTGACCGTTTGCCAGCTCGACGCCCCACACTTCCACCTGTTGCGCCAGCGCATTCGCCTGGGCTTCGGTTTCCGCGACGATCACCTGTACGGCAACTATCGTGTCGCGCTGACTGTGCTTTTTCCATTGGGTGACAACGTCACGTAAAAGGGCTTTGTCACCGTTGAGATGGGCGGCAAAGACAAAATTCCAGCCCAATTTTGCCGCAAGCCGCGCGCTTTCGAGGCTCGCGCCAAGCAGGAAACCTTCAGCGCGCTGCGGGGGTAGCGGTGTTGCCAGAACGGTTTCTTCTGCGTGGTCATCTTTTGACAAGGACAACCAGTTATCGAGTTGCGCCAGTTGATCGGCAAAACTGCCCTTTTCGGCGCTGTTTATTCCCTGCTGGAGTGCGCGGGTTGAGAGCGGCAAACCGCCGGGGGCTTTGCCGACGCCAAGATCAACGCGCCCAGGTGCCAGGGTCGCCAGCAGGTTGAAGTTTTCCGCCACTTTGAACGGGCTGTAATGTTGCAGCATCACCCCACCGGAACCGACGCGAATTCGCCGCGTTTGACCCAGTATCCAGGCGATAACTAACTCCGGCGACGGGCTGGCCAACTGGGTGGTGTTGTGATGTTCGGCAATCCAGAAGCGGTGATAGCCCCAGTTTTCCGCCTGCTGCGCCAGTTGCAGCGTGCGGGCCAGGGCATCCTGTGCGGTTTCGTGTTCCGCGATGGGGCTTTTATCCAGCAAACTCAGGCGATAAGACATGCAATAAACTCGCGTTAGAGGAGATAACCCCATTAATAGGGCGACGCGCGCATGCTGTGAAACAATTAATTTACATTAAATAAGCAAAAATTTTGCAAAGACACCATTGCCCGGCGCTGCCGTTGCCTTCTGCGCCAATGACAACCCGTCAATATGTTGGCAAATTTGTTACATATTCGTATTACTGATGGTGGTTTTTTCTGTTGCATTTTTCAGCGAGTTGAATCATTTGCACTGCTTGTCCCTGCCAACCTCACAATTTCCGCTAATAGTCGCCCCCAGGGGCACGGGTATGTTTTGCGTCGTTTATCGATTGCGGTTACGATGCTGCGCCATGTTTGGTCTTATCCATACGAAGAAACACTGGAAAGACAGAACATTTTCCCGCGTCAGGCAATCGATTGGTTTTCTGCCTGCCGGGTAGAGGAATTCCGCAAGGTTCAGACAGGTAAACAGGTAACGCAATGAAAACAGACAACAACGTCACGGATCATCACGCCGCGAAACGACGCTGGCTCAATTCTCACGAAGAGGGCTACAACCGCGCGATGGGTAACCGCCAGGTGCAAATGATTGCTATCGGCGGCGCAATCGGTACGGGTTTATTTCTGGGCGCAGGCGCTCGACTGCAGATGGCGGGGCCGTCGCTGGCTATCGTTTATCTGGTGTGTGGTATTTTCTCCTTCTTCATTCTGCGCGCGCTGGGCGAACTGGTTTTACACCGCCCTTCCAGCGGCAGCTTCGTCTCTTATGCGCGTGAGTTTCTTGGCGAAAAAGCCGCGTATGTTGCCGGTTGGATGTATTTCATCAACTGGGCGATGACCGGCATCGTGGATATCACCGCCGTTGCGCTTTATATGCATTACTGGGGCGCGTTTGGCGACGTGCCGCAATGGGTGTTCGCTCTTGGTGCGCTGGCGATTGTCGGCACCATGAACATGATTGGCGTGAAATGGTTCGCGGAGATGGAGTTCTGGTTTGCGCTGGTCAAAGTGCTGGCGATTGTGGTGTTCCTCGTCGTCGGGACGATTTTCCTCGGCAGTGGTAAACCGCTGGACGGCGGCGCGACGGGCTTCCATTTGATCACCGATAATGGTGGTTTCTTCCCGCACGGCCTGTTACCGGCGCTGGTGCTGGTTCAGGGCGTTGTGTTCGCGTTCGCCTCTATCGAACTGGTAGGTACGGCGGCTGGTGAGTGTAAAGATCCGCAGACCATGGTGCCGAAAGCCATTAACAGCGTTATCTGGCGTATCGGTTTGTTTTATGTCGGCTCCGTCGTGCTGCTGGTTTTGTTGCTGCCGTGGAATGCTTACCAGGCGGGGCAAAGCCCGTTTGTAACCTTCTTCTCGAAGCTGGGCGTGCCGTATATCGGTGACATTATGAATATGGTGGTGCTGACCGCCGCGCTCTCCAGCCTGAACTCCGGGCTTTACAGCACGGGCCGAATTCTGCGCTCGATGTCAATGGGCGGTTCCGCGCCGAAATTTATGTCCAAAATGAGTCGTCAACACGTGCCTTACGCGGGGATCCTGGCGACCATTTGTGTCTATATCGTTGGCGTGTTCCTGAATTACCTGGTGCCGTCGCAGGTATTTGAAATTGTGCTTAACGTCGCCTCGCTGGGGATCATTGCTTCCTGGGGCTTTATCGTGGTCTGCCAGATGCGTCTGCGCAAAGCTATCCACGAAGGCAAAGTGGCGGATGTCAGCTTCAAAATGCCAGGGGCACCGGTAACATCATGGCTGACGCTGCTGTTCCTGCTCAGCGTGCTGGTGCTGATGGCGTTCGATTACCCGAACGGCACGTACACCATCGGTTCTATTCCGCTGATCGCGGTTGTGTTGGTGGTGGGATGGTTTGGCGTACGTAAGCGCGTTAATGAAATCCACAGCACCGCGCCGGTTCATCCGGATGCAGCGCAGAAGACACGTTCGTAACGCGTCATAAAAACAAAAAGCCGCTGCGGAAACGTTGCGGCTTTTTTGTTGGCGCAAAAGCTACGCCTGCGCTTGTTTAAAACGTTGCCAGGCTGCGCTGATAATCGACGCATTCAGCGCGTCGTTTTCCCTGCTATTTAAGCGCCAGCATAAGAACGGTCATCGCCGTGGCAATTCAATTAATGTGCTGCGCATTGTATCTCCGTGCTGTCAAAGAAAAGGCTCCAGCAGGCAGCTTAAAATTATCAAACCGTTACAGCGCAATACCAATCATATCATCCGGCTGCGTGGCTTTTTTCGCGCGTTGAGGTCTGTTTCACGCTGACGTAAAACGTGTTGCCATCTGCTGAAAGCGCCAGGCTATTTGGCGCACAATCCTCTTTCCTCCGTTACACTCATCATTAACGTAATGTGCGTTTAAAGTTTTCAAATAATTTACATACGCTTTAACATATTGGCGTATTTCCTCTTTTTGGTTCGTCTTTTAACTTGGTTCCGTCATGACTATTATTTCCACCACAAAGGTCACCCTGCCGGTGTTGTTGCTGCCGGCTGCGCTTTCCTCTTCCGCTTATGCGGCCGACAACGAACAAACCATGATTGTCAGCGCCGCGCCGCAGACCGTTTCAGAGCTGGATAGCCCCGCCGCCGTGAGCGTTGTCCAGGGCGATGACATTCGTCAGGCCGCGCCGCGGGTGAATCTCTCTGAATCGCTCAGCGGCGTTCCGGGTTTACAAGTACAAAACCGGCAAAATTACGCTCAGGATTTGCAACTGTCGATTCGCGGATTTGGTTCGCGTTCCACCTACGGCGTGCGCGGCATTCGCCTGTATGTTGATGGCATTCCCGCGACCATGCCCGACGGCCAGGGGCAGACATCGAATATCGATTTAAACAGTGTGGAGAGCATTGATGTGTTACGCGGCCCGTTCTCGGCACTCTACGGCAACGCGTCTGGCGGGGTGATGAATGTTACCACGCAGACCGGGCGCGAACCGGCAACGATTGAGGTCAGCAGCTATTACGGCAGCTTTGGTAGCTGGCGCTACGGCCTGAAAGCCAGCGGTGCGATGGGCGATGGAACGCACGCAGGCGATGTCGATTACACCGTTTCCAGCACTCGCTTTGTCACCCAGGGCTACCGCGATCGCAGCGGCGCACGGAAAAACCTCGCCAACGCGAAACTCGGCGTTCGTATTGATGACGCCAGTAAACTGAGCCTGATTTTTAACAGTGTCGACATTAAAGCGAACGACGCTGGCGGGTTAACCGAGTCTGAATGGAAAGATAACCCGCGCCAGTCGCCGCGCGCGCAGCAAT
The DNA here is from genome assembly GCF_042788095.1 of Kosakonia sp. YIM B13571. Taxonomy (NCBI): domain Bacteria; kingdom Pseudomonadati; phylum Pseudomonadota; class Gammaproteobacteria; order Enterobacterales; family Enterobacteriaceae; genus Kosakonia; species Kosakonia sp. YIM B13571. The sequence continues at coordinate 470,470 of NZ_JBHZPL010000002.1, forward strand.
ACGATACGCGAAAAACCATTAAGCAAACCCAGGCGGGCTTGCGCTATGAGCGCCAGATGAGCAGCCAGGATGATTTCAGCGTGATGATGTACGCCGGTGAGCGTGAAACCACGCAATATCAATCGATCCCGCGCGCTCCACAGCTCAACCCAACTCATGCGGGTGGCGTGATTGATTTAACGCGCCACTATCAGGGCATTGATACCCGCTGGACACACCGTGGCGAGCTGGGCGTACCGGTAACGTTCACCGGTGGTCTGAACTACGAAAATATGAGCGAGGAACGCAAAGGTTACGAAAACTTTGTGATGGATGGCAGCGCGCCGGTGTATGGCGAAAAAGGCAACCTGCGCCGTAACGAACGTAACCTGATGTGGAACGTCGATCCGTATTTGCAAACCGCCTGGCAACTGACCGACAAGCTGTCGCTGGATGCAGGTGTGCGTTACAGTTCCGTGTGGTTTGACTCCAACGATCGCTACATTACGGCGCTAAACGGCGATGACAGCGGCGAAGCCAATTATCACAAATGGCTGCCCGCCGCGTCGCTGAAATATGCCATCACCGACGCCTGGAATGTGTATGCCGCCGCCGGTCGCGGTTTTGAAACGCCCACCATTAATGAGCTCTCTTACCGTGCGGATGGCAAAAATGGCCTCAACTTCGCGCTGAAACCATCTACTAACGACACCCTGGAAATCGGCAGCAAAACGCGGATCGGCAATGGGCTACTGACCGCCGCGTTGTTCCGCACGGATACCGATAACGAGATCGTCACCGATAGCAGCAGCGGTGGGCGCACCACCTATAAAAACGCCGGAAAAACCCGTCGTCAGGGCGTGGAATTATCCCTCGATCAGCAGTTCGCCGGGAACTGGCGGGCAAAACTGGCGTGGACCTATCTTGATGCAACCTATCGCAGTGAGGTGTGCGACGGCGGATGTAATGGCAACCGAATCCCGGGTATCGCGCGCAATATGGGATTTGCCTCTCTGGGTTGGCAGCCAGATCAGGGCTGGTATGCGGGCGCAGATGTCCATTATATGAGCGATATGATGGCGAATGACGAAAACAGCGCCAAAGCGCCCTCTTATACCGTTACCGGGCTGAATACTGGCTATAAATTCAATTATGGCAACTGGATGATGGACGTGTTTGGCCGGGTCGATAACCTGTTTGATCGCAAATATGTCGGTTCCGTTATCGTTAATGAAGGTAACAACCGTTACTACGAACCGGCCCCTGGGCGTAACTACGGCGTGGGTTTATCGGTCGCGTATCAGTTTGAGTGATGAGAAAGCCCCTGCTGACAGGGGCTTTTTTATGCCTGGACCACTAGGCATGTGACAACAACGGAAACATCACCTGATGGTCGCGGAAAACATTCTCTTTGCCGCTGAACAGAAAAAGCGTGTCGTCATCGTCAATCATCGTGCATTCGCAATTGTGGTTTTCTTTGGGCGTAAAACCTAAGACCACACGCTGCGTTTGCTGATTGGCTAATGCATTGATGATGTGCGTTAATGTCGCGCCCGGTTCGGCAAAAATATCGAAGCACAGTAGTCTTCCTTTGTTTTGCGTGGCAATGGCGACAGCCTGATATTTTTCTGAAAAATAAACGCACTCTTTTAAATACGAAGCACAGTAAAACATTAACAAACCAATGTTGTTATTCATCGGTAGCGCCGAAAAGGGGTTTGATTTTGCGTAATAACGCATCAACCGCTGCCTGTCGGCGGCATCATCCATATCCAGCCGGTGAAAGTCACTCGCCACTGGCGTGGCGCGCAGGGTGTATTGATATTCTCGCGCTTTTTCAAAGCCAAACTTCGGATAAAAATCCCTTACTGTGGCGTTTGCGTACAAATAAATTGCATCGGCACAATGCTGCCAGTCATGGATAATTTCTGTCAGTAGGTAACGCGCAAGCCCATTATTGCGATAGCGCGTATCCGTCATTACCGTTCCTATCTGGATATAGCGTTTTTCTGCGCCCATCCAGCGCGTGTCGATAACGTTAACGGAGGCATTCGCAATAACCTGATCCTCATCGACCAGCGCGTAGGGAATGTAGTTATCCGTCCAGAATCCTGCCTGATACCACGCCTCAAATGATAAGTCGAAGGTATTTACGGCTAAATCAATAAAGCTTTGGCGCAATATGTCGTGATGTTTTAGTTGTTTTACCAGAGGGTATTTCATGCCGCCATTTCCCATAAAAAAGCCCGGTTGCATCGCGCTTCCGGGCTATCACTGATGCGCGTATCAACGATTAAAACGTGGTCCAGCCCTCATCGCTCGTGGCGGTTTCACGTGGACCTGTTTGCGGTTTCACCCCCGGTTTAGCCGTTGGTTTAACTGAGGTTGTCGATTTCGCGCCGTTTTGATCAAGACGGAACGTGGCGACCAGCTCTTCCAACAAACGCGCCTGCTCTTCCAGCGAACCCGCTGCTGAAGAAGATTCGCTCACCAGTGAGGCGTTCTGCTGCGTGGTGCTATCCAGCTCGCCGACCGCGCGGGCGATTTGTTCAATACCGCGGCTCTGCTCTTCCGAAGCGGAGGAGATTTCGCCCATGATATCGTTAACACGAGTAACCGACTGCACCACTTGATCCATGGTTTCACCGGCTTTCGCCACCAGTTCGCTACCAACATTAATGCGCGAAACGGATTCGCTAATCAGCTGTTCAATATCTTTTGCCGCCTGTGAGCTACGTTGCGACAGGCTCCGCACTTCGCTGGCCACCACGGCAAAACCGCGCCCCTGCTCACCGGCGCGTGCCGCTTCTACAGCGGCGTTCAGCGCCAGAATGTTGGTCTGGAAGGCGATGCTGTTAATCACAGCAGTAATATCGGCAATTTTGTTCGAACTGTTATGAATATCGCCCATGGTGTCCACCACTTCGCGCATCACCGTGCCGCCTTCGCTGGCGGTTTTCGATGCCTGGGCTGCCAGGCTGCTGGCATTGCGGGCGTTATCGGCGTTGTTTTTCACCGTAGCGGTCAACTCTTCCATGCTGGCCGCCGTTTCAACTACCGCTGCCGCCTGTTGCTCAGTACGGGAAGAGAGATCGGTATTGCCTTCGGCAATCTCAGTCGCGGCACGCGAAACCTTGTTCACGCTGTTGCGAACTTCAAAAATCATGTCGCGCAGCGTATCGTTCATGCGCCCCATTGCGCCAGTTAATTGCCCCAGTTCATCCGTGCTCTGCGCACGAATTTGCGAGCTCAGATCGCCACTGGCGATACGTTCCGCCAGTGCCAGGTTGCGGTCGATAGGACGCGTAATCTGGCGGATAACCCACCAGGAAACAATCACGCCAAGCAGGATAGCAATCACGCCAATAATCGCCGCAATGGTGCTGGAGGTGTACGCCAGTTCATCGTTGTGCGCTTTCACCAGCGTAATGATCTGTTTGAGCGAGGCGCTGCTGTTGTCCCCGCCTACTTTCACTTTATCTTCCGCAGTTTTTAATGCCTGGAAAGCGGTGAGGTAGTTGAGGCTCAAATCGCGGTATTTCACCGTGTCATCCCACAGGGATTGCAGCGGTGATTGCAGTTCACCCGGTAACTGGCTCACCAGCGCCTGAACGCTCTTTTGCGTTGCGCCAAAACGGGCATCCAGCGCCTCTTTCGACTCTTTACCCGGGCTGTAACGCACCACCAGCGCCGCGTCGCGCACGGTGCTGATCGCAAACAACTGCTCGTAAATTTGGGTCATTAGCGCAGGATCCGCTACCGGCGTGCGTACCAGCGTGGTATAGCGCGCGGAGAGATCTTGTGCGGCGAGTTTGTCGAGCGATTCGCGTACGGTTTTGATGTCACCCGTGGCTTTTTGCATCTCGCCAATCGCGCCCTGGAATTGCTCCAGGTGGCTGGCGACCTCGTTGATAATTTGTTTTTCGTTTGCAGACCAGGACATATCGTCGGCGCTGGTGGTCAGCTCGGAAGCGTGGCGCACGTAGTTGGACATCACCTGCCCTGATTTATCATCGCCATAGAAGTATTTCAGGCGGTTTATTTTGGCCTGGAATACTTCAATGTTGATGTTGTACATAAGGTTGGTTTTTTCGTAGACATCGCGTATTTCTTTAAAGCGCAATACGCTGAGTACGGTGGCAATAGCAACCAGAAAGAGAACTAACCCAAAACCGACTGACAGCTTTCTACTAATTTTTATATTGCTTAACCGCTGGCTAAATGACATTCCGGACTCCTTGCTAAACCCCAATGTTAGCGCCCAACAACTGCACGCACACATTGTTATCGGCAAAGAAGCCAGGTATTTCAGGTGTAAGCTGGTCTTATCAGTTGAAAACGTGATATTGATGCGCCCCATTCGCAAATTTTTGCCGGGGAGCATCAATATATGAAGATAAATGATTATGTCGTTGAATTATAACTTAGCGATAGAATTGTTTGTGAACGATGTTTGCGCCCTCATCAATCGCGCGCCATAACGCGCGTTCACTAGCGAAAGCGTCTCCCTCTTCTAACGCCGCCAACAAGTCACTGTAATTTTCGACGCGCGTGAAATCCTCAGAACTTGGATAAAGATAATTGTAACAAGGCCCAATACGGACCCATAACTGCTCAATCAATGCAGTTAGCGTTGGCATCCCGGCGTGGCTGTACACGCTAAAGCGAAACACGCGGTTGGCCTGCAGGCCCTGTTCGGTGTTACCGCTTTTCATTGCTTCATGAAAATTCGCCGCCAGGACACGCAACTCACGAATTTTCTCCTTCGTCATATTCTGGCTGGCAGCTCGCGCGGCCATACCCTCAAGATTTTTACGAATCTGGTTGATTTCGTTATAGCGATCAAGGCTGACTTCCGGCACCAAAAAAGCCTGCGCCGGAGTGGCATGCAGTGCGCCTGCGGAGACCAACCGCAGTAACGCTTCCCGCACCGGTGTAATACTGGTGCCTAATTGATCTGCTATTTCCTTTGTGATGAGCCGCGCGCCCGGTTTAAGCGCACCAATAATAAGCGCACTCTTAAGACTCGCCTCAACTTGCATGGTAAGGCTGGTCCGCTGCGCTTTTTCAAAATCAAGCATGTTTGTGTCCCGTATAATTTCTTATTTATTCTCAGCCTGGTAGCGTGTCCGTAATTTGTGTCAATGAATATATTATATACACATGCCTGGTCTTGGATGGTCGCGTAAAAGTTAAAACAATTTGTATTTATTATGCACAACTACCAGGAACCGCCTTCACAAGGGCATCAGTTCCTTATGCTTATCTAATTAAAGACGTTTCTCAAAAATTTGCACGATTTCTGATGGCGGTTTTTCACCGCCATCATTCTTTTAGCTAAGAGGCCCGATTTGGACTACGACTTTACCGAAATTTTTCCCTTCAAGCAGGCCAATAAAAGCGTCTGGCGCATTTTCCAGCCCCTCGATCAATTGCTCACGGTACTGAATTATTTCTTGCCGTATCCATTGTTCCATTTCTTGCTGAAATTCATGAATACGGTGGCCGTAATCCTGGCCAATAATAAAACCTTGCAAACGGATGCGTTTTTTCAGCAGTGTTGCCATTAATAACGGAATACGATCCGGCCCGGGAGGAAGATCGGTGGCGTTATAGCCGCTGACTAATCCACAAAGCGGAATTCGCGCCGAGGTATTTAATAACGGCAGCACCGCATCAAATACTTTTCCGCCGACATTTTCAAAATAGATATCGATACCTTGCGGGCAGGCTGCGGCCAGCTGTTCGGCAAAATCCTCTGCATGATGATCAATGCAGTGATCGAACCCCAGCACATCAACGGCATGACGGCATTTCTCACTGCCGCCGGCCACGCCGACCACGCGGCACCCCTTAATTTTGCCGATTTGCCCTACTGTCGCGCCGACCGGGCCAGTTGCGGCAGCAACAACCAACGTTTCGCCGGGTTTCGGCTGGCCGATATCCAGCAATCCCATATAGGCGGTAAACCCTGGCATACCAAGAATGCCGAGTGACCACGATGGATGAGGCGGATTGTCTCCGAGTTTGACTAAGCCTTCGCCGCCCGAAATGTCATAATCTTGCCAGCCGCTGTAACCCAGCACCCAATCACCTTCGGCGAAATCCGGGTGTTGCGATTTGACGACGCGGCTAACGGTGCCGCCGCACATCACTTCACCCATTTTTATCGGCGGCGAATAGGACGGCGCATCACTCATACGCCCGCGCATATAGGGATCTAACGAAAGGAAAACCGTACGCAGTAATACCTGGCCTTCACCCGGTGTGGCGATATCATCTTCTTCAAGGCGGAAATTATCTGCGACGGGCGCGCCGTGCGGGCGGGAAGCCAGTACCCAACGGCGATTGCGGTGAGGATCTTGTTTCATTGTTCGCTCCTGTTCGTGTCAGACTAACTATTGATACTAGTCCCTGACGGTCAGGAGCGCGTTTACATTACGAGCTGGAAGGATTTAGCCGCACCACCAGATAACGGCAAGGTGCCTGGCTTTCATTGATAAAGCGGCAATCGTTCGGCGGGCCGAGCTCCAGACAATCTCCGGCGCGCATCTCATGACGCGTGTCACCTTCAACGAACACCAGTTCCCCCTCCTGTAACCAGATAAGCTGGCGCGCCAGCGCATAAGCGGACGCCGGCATGGGAATATCGCTCCCGGCAGGCAGTTCGATTTGCACGAGGTCGATAGGCAAATCACTGCGCGGCGACACGTGACGGCGCAAATAGTGGCTTTGCGGATCGCGCCAGACGGGTTGATCGGCGTGACGCAGCAGTTTGCCTTCCTGCATTTCCGCCCGCGCAATCAACGTTGACATACTGATGCCAAACGCGCCGGAAAGCCGCGCCAACAGCGCCGCCGTCGGGTTACTGTCGCCGCGTTCAATTTTGTGGATCATCGCCCGCGACACCCCGGCACGCTCCGCCAGTTCACTGAGCGACCAGCCGCGTGATTCACGTTCAACGCGAATTCGCGCACTGATCCGTTGATTTATATTGTCTGAGATAGTATTCATAACGTAATACTATAGTGTACAAATTTGAGGTTCAACCATGAATATTCGTTACGCCGGGAAAGACGATTGCGCGGCAATTGCCGTCATTTACAACCATGCGGTAGTCAATACCGCGGCAATCTGGAATGACCAGACGGTCGATGTCGATAACCGTATCGCCTGGTTTGAAGCGCGCGCGCAGTTAGGCTATCCGGTACTGGTCAGCGAAGAAAACGGTGTAGTCACCGGTTATGCTTCGTTTGGCGACTGGCGCGCTTTTGACGGTTTTCGCCACACGGTTGAGCACTCGGTTTATGTCCACCCGGAGCAGCAAGGTAAAGGCATCGGTCTGGCACTGATGGAGCGCTTAATCGACGAAGCCCGGCGTATTGGCAAACATGTCATGGTGGCGGGTATTGAAGCGCAGAACCACGGCTCTATTCATTTGCACAGCAAACTGGGTTTTGTGATTACCGGGCAAATGCCGCAGGTCGGTACTAAGTTTGGCCGCTGGCTGGATCTGACGTTTATGCAACTGCAACTGGATAACCGCACCGAACCGGACGCCATTTGATGAACCAGTCGCTCACCCTCACCTTTTTGATTGCTGCCGGTATTGGCCTGGTGGTGCAAAACACCTTAATGGTGCGCATCACTCAGTCCGCCTCGACCATTCTTATCGCCATGCTGCTGAACTCGCTGGTTGGTATTGTGCTGTTTGTCTCTATTTTGCTGATCAAACACGGTGTGGCCGGGTTTCAGGAGTTGTACGCCAGCGTGAAATGGTGGACGCTCATTCCCGGTCTGCTGGGGTCGTTTTTTGTCTTCGCCAGTATTAGCGGGTATCAGTATGTCGGTGCGGCAACAACCATTGCGGTGCTGGTGGCAAGCCAGCTTATCGGCGGTCTGGTGATGGATGTAGTAAGGAGCCAGGGCGTTGCGCTCAAAGTGCTGATTGGCCCGGTATGCGGTGCGGTGTTGCTGGTGATTGGCGCCTGGCTGGTGGCCAGACGCCAGTTTTAATTACAGGATTGCGCCACCTTTGGTGAGCTGTTCGCGTCGCGCGTCCATATCTTCTTTGTATTGTCGACCATGGTGCGCAATCGCCTGACGCAGGCGCTGTTGCTGGGTGTAGCGTTCATCCCGGCTCAGTGCCGCATCATCGCTGAGTTCAACCAGTAACTCATTCATCCCGATAATGACGCCCTGTTCGATAGCCGCGTCGACACGCGCGGCAACCTCCTCCAGATGTGACATAGCCTCTCCTTAATTCAGCTTCGCTTTAGAAAAATCGCTGCCCATCAGGCTGACGGTATAACCGCTCACATTACTGCGGGTGGCGTAAAACGTTTTGCCGTTAGCCAGCGCGATCCACGGTGCTTGCTGGTAGAAAATCTCCTGCGCCTGGCCGTAAAGTTTGGCGCGCGTGGCAGGATCCGCAGTCAGCTTGGCTTTCTGTACCAGGCCATCATAGCCTTTATCACACCAGCGCGCGGCATTGGAGCCGGTTTTGATGCTGTTGCAGCCGAGCAGCACATCAGCGAAATTGTCCGGGTCACCGTTATCCGACATCCAGCCAAACAGTGCGGTATCGTGTTCGCCTTTGCGCATTCCGGCCAGATATTCGCCCCATTCATACGAAACAATTTTCGCCTTCACGCCGACTTTCGCCCAGTCCGCCTGGATCATTTCGGCAATGCGCCGCGAGTTCGGGTTATACGGACGCTGAACCGGCATCGACCACAGCGTGGCTTCAAAGCCCTTTTCCAGCCCTGCCTGCTTGAGCAGCGCTTTGGCTTTTTCAGGATCGTAACTGTAATCCTTCAGGTCTTTATTAAACCCGAGCATATTCGGCGGCAGCGGTGATTTTGCCACCGTGCCTGAACCGAGGAACACGGCATTGACGATGGCTTGTTTGTCCGTCGCATAGTTCAGCGCCTGGCGCACCAGCACATTATCAAACGGTTTTTTCTCGGTATTAAACGCCAGGTAGCCAACATTCAACGCATCTACAGTATGCAGCGTTAAGTCTTTGTTATTTTTGATCTGATCGAACTGCACCGGTGCCGGGGCGGGAATAATCTGGCATTCGTTGGTTTGCAGCTTCGCCAGACGGGTTTGCACATCCGGAGTAATAGAGAAGATCAGATGTTTGGTTGGTACTTCACCCTCCCAATATTGTGGATTGGCGATATAACGGATTTGCGCGTCCGTTTTGTACTGCTGCAAGGCATAGGGTCCGGTGCCGATTGGCCAGTTATCGACATTTTCCGGTGTGCCTTTTTTCAGCATTGCATCAGCGTATTCGGCAGAGAGAATCGAGGCGAAGTCCATTCCCCAGTCGGCGAGAAATGCGGCATTCGGCTCATTCAGTACAAACTGAACATGGTTATCATCGATTTTTTTCACTTCTTTGATCAGCTTATCAAGGCCGACATCGGTGAAGTATTCGTAATTACCTTGCGAAACATTATGATAAGGATGTTTCGGATCCATCTGGCGCATCACAGAGAACACAACGTCATCGGCGTTAAAGTCGCGCGTCGGTTTGAAATATTTATTGCTGTTGAATTTAACGCCCTGGCGCAGCGTGAAGGTCCAGGTTTTTCCGTCTTCAGAGACTTTCCAGTCGGTCGCCAGCGAAGGTACCGGTGTATTTTTCACCGGATCAAAGGTGACCAGGCGGTTATAAAGCACCTGCGAGCTGGCAACAAATGTCGGCCCGGAGCTGGCAATCTGCGGGTTGAAGGATTCCGGTGACGCTTCGGAGCAGTAAATGATTGTATCGTTGGACGCCGCCCATGCGGCACTTGCCGGTAACAGTGTGCTCAGCGCAAGGGCGAGCAGCGTTTTTCCCGTGGACATTATCAGGAGCCTTCTTTTTTTATATGGAGCATTAATCTCAGCACAGCAGATGAGAACTGGCAAATAATGATTCAGCATCAGGTTATTCTAAAGCGTTTGTTTTTGCTGAAATATCCGCCATTATTAATAAATAAATTTGTGTTAAATAAATTTCGTGCCGTCAAGCAGGTTCGACGCGCTCAATGCGTCGAGAATTCAATGGTTTTGCGCTTTCTTCCGCCTTTTACTGGTCTGAAGTTTGCGTATAGTAGACGCGTGAAGAAGTCTATGGGATGAAAACGTGGCAAAAACTCTCTTGCGTAGCGGCGATTTGGATGATTTCCAGGCCGTTGGCGGCGGCGGTCAGGCCGTATTCGATTCGGCATTGCAAATTCGTGAAGCACTGCGTCTGCGAAAGCAGCAGGCGCTGGTAGATTGCCTGGCGATACCCCAGGTTAATGATGAAGGCGACCGTGTCGACTGGTACTCACCAATTGATGGCCGCGCCCAGGCATGGAAAGCGGCGGAACCCGAGGAGCGCGCCCGCGCGCTGCGTTACCTTGAAAGCACGCTGGACAGCGCTGCCGCGCTGAGCCGCAAATGCATGCAGTCCCCCAAAACCGCGCAGCAACTCTTTGGTTCGCTGCTGGAAAAAGCACTGCAATTCCCTGGCGAAAACCATGTATTCCTCGTTGATGGCAAACCGGTCATCACTTTCTGGGGCTTTGTTAATCTCAATGAAAGCGCCCGCGAAAACGTGCTGGAATGTCTGCAAGAACCGGAGCCAGAAGTCCCTGAAATTATTATTGAACCGGAGCCAGAACCGGAAGAAGAACCCGCCGTTGAGGTAACTTTCAGCCAGGCAGATGCGCCTCTTTTAATGCCGCAGGTGGAAATCAAACCGCAGCCCGTTGCCGCTCCGCCCGTGCAGGAAGTCGCACCAGCGGTTGCACCAGAACCCACTCCTCAGCCTGAACCTGTGCCCGTGGTGAAAAAGCGTCGCCGCTACGGTCTGTGGGCACTGCCCGTTGCCGCGGCTGTCGCGGCGGCAATTGCCGTGCCGCTGGTGCTCAATCAGCAACAACAAGAACCTGCCCCCGCACCTGTCGTAGCAAAAGCAGAGCCGGTCGCTATTGCGCCGCCGCCGATACAAGCCGAGCCGCTTCCTGAGCTGGCGGTGAAACTGCCGCTGCATCAGGCTGAAATTGTTGCGCCTGTTGCCAAAGCACCGGAAGTCAAACCGGTCGATAAAGGACCGGTTGTTATTGCTTCTATCCCGAAAGACGTGCTGGTGATGGATGCGTTAGAAGTGAAAATTGGCTCCACCAAATTCCTTAACGGCAACTGGCGCGTAGCGATGGATGTCAAAGATCCGGTCACCGGCAAAGCGCCTGCCGTGCGTTACCAGATCCAGAACAACAAAGGGACGGCGCGTATTGTGATGGGTAAAAATGTAACCTGTCGCGCCGATCTGTTCTCCGGTCTGCATGAAACCGGCGAATTGCTGATTAAGAGCCGCAGCAACGCACGTTGCAGCGACGGGACGCGTTACCCGATGCCGGAAATTTCCTGTAAAGCGAGCAGCAATGACGTCGCGGAATGCAGCGCGCGTTTTGACGCCAACACCACCGTTCCGGTGACGTTCAGAAAAACAGGTGACTGAGTTTATGCTGGTTAATCTTTGCGACTACAAACAGAGCGTGACGCTGATTGCCAATAGCGGCGTGCAGTTTCTTGATTTTGGCCTGACTCCGCAGGATTCCGCGAGCAGCGGTCGATTTGTGCGTAAAACCGCCAACGGCCCGCTGCTGCGTCTTGATTTCGATCTGGTCAACGAACGTTATACGCTGCCAAACCGCGACGGCGGTCAGCCGGAAGTGGTAAAACCCGAAAGCACGCATTCGCTGCAATATTCGTTGTCGATCCTCGATGGCGTCTGGCTGCCGATCCCTTTCCTGCGCTTTAACCCGCCCCGCACCTTCGTTGAAGGCCCGGATAACTGGGCTCGTGTGCAGATCCGCAAGCTCAGCGAACCGGACAGCACCGGAAACACTCACCGCGTGGCGCTGGCGCTCGACAGCCAGATTAACGGTAACTCACCTGCCGCACTGGCGCCGCTGGAAAACGATATTCTCAATGGCACACGTTTCTCATTGGCCTGGCGTGATGACGAAGTGGCGGATTTCCTCGATCAGACCTGGGTCGATGGCTGGCTGCGTGAAGCATTTTTGCAATTCATTACGCAACATGAAACCCGCAGCGAGCGAGAAATAAATCAGGCATTGCGCGGTTTTGAATACCAGGCGCACTGGCTGAATTTGATGAGCCTGCTCGGCATGCAATTGCAGGTGCCGGAAGTCAAAATCGTTACGCACACGCTGAGCACTCCGGCGATCCCGGTCGATCTGATTCTGGATGTCGGCAACACCCATACCTGCGGCGTGATCATTGAAGATCACGGCGATGCCAATGATGGTTTGCGTCAAACGGCGGAATTACAGGTGCGCTCGCTCAGTGAACCTCAGTTCCTGAATGAGCCGCTGTTTACCAGCCGTCTGGAGTTTTCTGAAGCGCGCTTCGGCAAACAACACTTTTCTGTTGAGAGCGGTCGCGAAGACGCTTTTATTTGGCCATCGATCGTTCGTGTGGGCGATGAAGCCCGCAAACTGGCAACGCAGCGTCTCGGTACCGAAGGCAATAGCGGCATCTCCAGCCCGCGTCGCTACCTGTGGGACGAAACGCCCGTATTGCAGGACTGGCGTTTTAGCCAGATGAACAGCAAAACCCAGCGCGAACCGCTGGCGACCGCCTTCCCGCTCATGAACCTGATGAACGATGAAGGTCAGCCGCTGTATAGCCTGCCGCTGGATGAGCGTCTGCCGGTCTTTTCCCCGCAGTACAGCCGCAGCACGCTAATGACGCATATGTTGTGCGAATTACTGTCGCAGGCGCTCGGGCAGATCAACAGTGTGGCTACGCGCCTGCGTTTGGGCTTTCCGGCCTCTCCGCGCCAGCTGCGCACCATTATTCTCACCCTACCCTCGGCAATGCCGAAGCAGGAGCGTGAAATTTTCCGTCGCCGCATGTTTGAGGCTATTGCGCTGGTGTGGAAAGCCATGGGCTGGCATCCGCAAGATGAAGACTTTGCTAACCGCAAGCAGCAGGAAAAAAGCGTTGTGCCCGTGCCGCACATTCATATGGAATGGGACGAAGCCAGCTGTGGTCAACTGGTGTGGCTTTATAACGAAGCGATTTCGCGCTTCGCCGGGCAAACTGAAACCTTTTTCGCCTCCCTCGCCCGCCCGGATCGTGAAGAAGCACCGGGCGCGGTAAAAGGCCGTTCGCTGCGCGTTGCTTCTGTCGATATCGGCGGCGGCACGACAGATATGGCGATTACCCATTATCAACTGGACGATGGCACCGGCAGTAACGTCAAAATCACGCCGCAACTGCTGTTCCGCGAAGGTTTCAAAGTCGCCGGGGATGACATTCTGCTGGATATTATTCAGCGCTGCGTCCTTCCTGCGTTACAAACACAGATGCAGAAAGCAGGCATTACCGATGCCGCCGCGATTATGGCAATGCTGTTTGGTGATTCCGGGCGTATTGATACCCAGGCCGTGCTGCGCCAGCAGACAACGCTGCAACTGTTTATGCCGATTGGTCACGCCATTCTTGCCGCGTGGGAAGAGAGCGACATTAACGATCCGCTCGCCGGATTGCATGCCACCTTCGGTGAACTGCTCACGCAGCTGCCGACGCGCAATGTCATGAACTACCTGAAACAGGCGATCGATCATGCACTGCCGGCTGGTTCGGCGGAGTTTGATGTGCTGGCCGTCCCGTTGCAGGTGAATTTCCGTGAATTGCAGGATGCAATGCTCGCCGGGCAATTTACCCTGACCGCCCCGCTGCATGCGGTTTGCGAAGCCATCAGCCACTACTGCTGCGATGTCCTGTTAATTACCGGTCGTCCTGGCTGCTTGCCTGGCGTGCAGGCGTTGATTCGCCACCTGCAACCCGTGCCGGTTAACCGCATGATCTGGCTTGATAAATACCGCGTACATGAATGGTATCCGTTCAGCCAGCAGGGTAAGATCGGCAACCCGAAGTCAACAGCCGCCGTGGGCGCAATGTTGTGCAGCCTGGCGCTCGATTTGCGTCTGCCGCGTTTTAACTTTAAAGCGGCCGATATCGGTGCTTACTCTACCGTGCGCTACCTCGGTGTGCTGGATAACGTCGTCAATACTTTGCGCGATGAGAATATCTGGTATCACGATATCGACCTTGATAAACCCGGTGCGAAACTGGATGCGCGCTTACATTTCCCGTTGCGCGGCAATGTGACGCTCGGTTTCCGCCAGCTCGCGAACGCCCGCTGGCCTGCTACGCCGCTCTACACGTTGAGTATCAACTCGCAGGAGCTGGCGAAAACCATCGCGGGCGACGGCGTGTTGAATGTCCGTTTGCAGTTCAGCGGCGGTAATAAGCAGCACGGGCCGGAATCGTTCACCTTGAGTGAGGCCTGGCTCCAGGACGGTACGCCGGTCGCCGCAGACGCGTTAACTTTTAAACTGAATACGCTGGCCGATCGCCGCCATAGCGGCAGCCATTACTGGATCGACAGCGGGAGTGTGTATCTGAAATGAGTGCGAGCGTAAAAACCACCCAGGCACTGGCGACATGGATCAACGAAAACCGCCAACACGCACCTTTACTGGATGATGATGCCGACGCGTTGCTGTCGCGTCTGACGACTGCCGCCGCCGAGGAAACCGCGCTGCGTGAAGCCGTTGCTGCGCCCTGCACCGTTGGGCTGTATGGGCATTCACAAGCGGCCAAAGCCCATCTGCTGACTGCGCTGTGCGGCAGCGGTAACGGTAACGGGCGGCTTAATGTGCGTCCCGGCGAAAAAACGCTGGATTACTTCACCCATATCAATCCCGGCCATGCTCTGACCAGCATGGCGCTGCGCTTTAGCCAGCATCTCGCACCGATGGATGAAGGTTTCCCGCTGTGCCTGCGCATTATTAGCGAAGCCGAACTGGTGCAGATTTTTATTGCTCATGCCATACAGCAGCCGGAATTGCGCGCCGTGGATAAATCGGTGATTGAAGACCGCGTCGCGAAATGGCGTTCACTGCGCCAACCGAATGCGGTTCCGGGGATCGCGGCGGAAGATATCGGCGCGATTGCCCGCTTCTGGCGCGCAGCGGTACCTTCGTCACAGCAACAAATGGACGATGCTCTGTGGTATCAGTTTGCTTGCCTGTTACCTTCCCTGGATCTCAGCGCCCGCGCCAGTGCCTGGTCGCTGTTATGGGGCGAGCAGCAGGAACTCACCCAGCAGTGGTTGTCGCTGGCGCACACTTTGCACCAGACCGGTAACGCGCAGGAACTGGCGGCACCGCTCAGTATTCTGGTGGATACTTTTGCCCTGCCAACAGACGGTTTCTTAACACCGTCGGAACCGGGTAGCGGTGAGATCCATGACGAAGTGGTGGTGCATCCGTGGTCAAACGACCAGTTGCACAATGCGGTCAGTATTCCGCTGGCAACCCTTGCGTTGATTACGCGCGAACTGGTTTTGCCAGTGGAAAACGCGGTTTTAGCAGCCGTTGATATTCTGGATATTCCGGCACCAGGTCCGCAAGATGACCAGCCGTTGTGGCGTAGTAAATGCCGCTGGTTGCTGGAAAATTACCGCCAGCGCCTGCAACCGGATGTGCTGATGATCTGCAATGCGACGCTCGAGCGTTCAGCAACCGCTGCCACCGCGCGCGCATTATTGAACTGGGTCAAAGAGACCCAATCCGGCCAGGAAACGGCGCTGCCGGGACTGGTCTGGGCGATTACGCCGCAGGATGCACGCTTTACCCTGGCGCAGAATCTGGACGAAGCCGTACAGCAGCTCATTGGCAAACCGGGTCAGCATTGGGGAACGTTGCAGGCGCTGGATGCCAGCAGTTTGCAGCGCCTGCTGGAGTGGCTGGTACAGGCGACAGCGCCAGGCCTGCGCCAGCACCGCTTGAAAGCACTGGCTGAGCGCCATCAGCGCGCGCTTCGCGATCTGCTGCAACCCTGGCTTGCCACCGCAGTGAAAGACGCGGCAGCCCAACGTGCAAGCGCGGAGTCCGTGGTGCGCGAGCTGCAAGGCCAGGCTTCTCGCCACGGTGAATTACTGGAAGGTTTACAGCCGGATATGCAGCAGTTCGATACGCTGTGGAAAGTTCAGCAACCACGCGAAGAGAAAGTCAGCGGCTTGTTTAATGAATCTATCGATCTGTTTGCTGAATCTGCACAAAGCAGCGAGCCGCAAGCGGTGTCGAAAGATATCGGTCAGCAGGCGCATGCCCTGTGGGTCAACCATGTCCGCCAGTGGAGCCGTAACGATGATAACGCCGCGCGTTTGGGGCTCAGTCCTGCCGCGCTGCGCCAGCTGGCCGAGATTGTTATCGTCAGCAGCTACCGGCTGAATTTACCCGATCAGTTGCAAAAAATTATGCAGCGCGATACTGCCTGCGCCGCGCAACTGTACGCCGCAATTGGTAACTTTGTCGCCTGGCTTGGCTATGCAGAGATCGCGCAAGCGGATCGCCCGGAAAGCCGTGTAAACAAAGGCAGTACCATTTTTTCCAGCGGTACGGATGGCGCTACCCAGGCGCGGTTAACCCGCCTGAGTGAGCAGCCGGTGCATGCCGCCACGCGCTATGTTTATGACTGGCTGGTGGCGTTGTATCACCGGGCTATCGAAAACATTGGCTACAGCCACCCGCTGGATATCAGCCCGGCGGCGCGTAAGAAACTCAAATCCCTGCTTCCCTGAAAATCACCCGGCCATACAAATGTGCCGGGTTTCTTTTTACTCATGTTCTGCAATAAACGCCGCTAACGTCTGCGCCAGCAAGGCTGGCTGTTCGTCAGACATTGAATGACCGGCACGCGGAATAATGCGCAGCTCAATCCCTTGTTCCAGCACGCTTTCGGCATCTTTATCTGGTAACGACAGCTCGCCAAAAATCAGCGTTTTTGGACGGAGGAAATGTGCAAATAACGACATCCACGACGGTTCAATGCCCTCGACCAGGCTTTTCGCGCCGCGCCACACCGCCCAGGGTGCGCTGCTTTGCAGACTGCCGGCCCACGCGCTTTTTTCCTGGGCCAGCATTGCCGCGTAGCCGCAGGTGACAAAATCGGCCTCATCCTGAGCCGCGATAATACGGCTAAATGCCCCGCCACCGGCATGAAAATTGGGTTCGGATACAGCCAGCGCGTTGACGCGCTGGGGGATACGCGAAGCGACTTCAATCGCGATACTGCCGCCCATGCTGTGGCCGTATAACCAGAATGCATCCAGCCCAAGATTATCCAGCAATTCAATGACTACTTGCGCTTGATCGCTGGTGCGATAAGAGAAACTCGCCGGTCGTTCACTATAACCGTAGCCCGGCAAATCGATAAGGATGGCGCGCCTGCCAGCAAACGCCGGATCGGCGACGATGCGCGGGTATTCGTAAGAAGACGCGCAGCCCAGGCCATGAATAAAAACCACCGGATCGCCTTTGCCCGGTAACGCATGCCAACGTACCTGCCCCTGCGCGTGGAGTGAATACAGACTGTCCATAATACCCTCTCTGCCATAATACTGTTTTTACATACAGTATCACGGCAATGTGGCAAGGACACGACTAAAACAGAGAAAAAAGTAGCGCCACGGGAAAACTGATAGGCCATGTTGCACCAACTAACACGGCGCTCAGCAGACGGATTTTGCGACTATCTTTGGCGAGAAACCAGGTTGCCACGGCGCATAATACCGCCATGGCGGCGTAGAAAATAAGCAGTTTGGTGTAGAGTTCCAACGTCTGTCTCCTGTCCTTAGGTAAAACATCCGCCTAACATGTTGCACTAATATTCAAGACGTTATCGCTTTCACCGTCACGCTTTGTTGGCAAAATTTAGAATATGGAAAATAGCAGCGCAACCGGGAAGCTCATGGGCCATGTCGAGCCCACCAAAAACGCACTTAGCAGGCGAATACGTTTACGATCGTGAGAAAGAAACCAGGTAATCAGCGCGCAAATCAGCGCCATG
Organism: Kosakonia sp. YIM B13571; assembly: GCF_042788095.1. Classification (NCBI taxonomy): domain Bacteria; kingdom Pseudomonadati; phylum Pseudomonadota; class Gammaproteobacteria; order Enterobacterales; family Enterobacteriaceae; genus Kosakonia; species Kosakonia sp. YIM B13571. Next base: position 488,380 of record NZ_JBHZPL010000002.1, read on the forward strand.
ACAAAGTAGAAAACCAACATTTTTTGGTATAACGACATAACAAACATTAACCCAGAAATAACAAAACGAACGCAATATGCTCTTTTTGTTGATATATATCAAGTCGAATAGGGATTACTACGAAAGGTGTAGCAGCCAACTTTGATTTAACTGGCTGTGAGAGCGAAAGCAGCCGCAACTGCTTTCTTTTTCTGCGGTCGGTTTTTTTCCTACTGATGTGTTTCACGCCACTGCGCAATATCCTCTTTTGTGACTTCTTCGGCGTAGCAAATGGGCGAATAACCGCCTGCACGGCTCCACGCGCTACGCTTGCCACATGAACTGCCGTTCCGGGCATGATTGTAGGGACAGGCACAGGGACCAGGGTAGTTAGCAATAGATTCAGCAATAATCGCTTGTTTCACCTGCGCATCAGACAGACGCTGCGTTTTGGCAAACCCCTCTGTTGTCATGCATAAACCTGAGGCGGCAAGCACCGCCCACAACAGCAATAATGTTTTCATATTTATTTCCGACGATTCCAGGTCAGGCTAATCATTATTTCTGTGGAAGATGAAAAATGATTAAACACAAACTACCGGGGGAATGAAACGATATATCCATTAATTTAACTTAGGGATTAACTGATATGTTTCTGCTGCGAATAATAACACCGGGAAGTTTGTCGAGCTGGGATCATCTCTGATATTGTCTACCGGCAAGGCAGACATCAGATGAAACAAGGTAAGGTTATGCAGAAATATGACGACCTGTGGCAAGCCATAGAAGTTCGGGTGCGTGAAAACAATGACATAACGCACGTCGATATGACCACTGATACCGCCCGGGGCAATGCTGCCCGGCAGCGCATCGCGCAGATATTCGTCCTGGAAGTGTTGCTCTCTCGCCACCGGGAAAAGTACGCCAGCAGTTTCGTTCCGCTTGCCGGTGAAGAGGCGCTTTATCATTTAATATTCAAACGCACCGGCTGGAAACCCTTTGAAGTAAAACAGCTATCGTTTATTGACGCCATGTTTGTGCTGGCGGAATTATTCCGTGATGAAACGCTGCCAGCGGAAGTGCGCGCCGTTCTGCGTTCGCAGGGAATAAAAGATGAGCCCTTCTCAACATATGATTTTTCAGAGAAAGATTGGGCACCACGTGAAAATGAGGTGTTCCTGAAAAGGTAAGCCTGCAAATTAATTGCACTGTTAAATAAATAAGGGCTCATCTGAGCCCTTATTTTTTAATTCAGCATTGCAGAGGTTATTTCATTACCCGCGAGACTTTCAACGCGGGCAAAATAAAACTCTTCGCCTTCGCAATAGTAAGTTTCGATAGGCATGCTGGTGTTTGTTGCTCCACCATCAAGCCCTGCTATCGCCCATTGCACCGAGGTTTCGCCATCTTCAACGGTCAAAAATTGAGACGCGCCCCCTGGTACGAGCACGACTACGATTTTACTCATTACTCTTTTTCCTTGCCTGATTTTTTTAAAAGCCAGACATTCTTACCCGCGGCAATGACTGCCGTTTGTCGCATTGATGACACTCACGTGACAACACATCGGAACAACGTCTGTTTGCGGTTTTATTTAAATGTTTTTATTTCGCCACTCCGCTGATGGCTGGCTATTATTAAACCAGTTTTTCATTAATAACAACACACATAATTTACTATGCGATTTACCTCATGTTTCATAAGGGAATAAAAGCGATAAACGCCCTCCGTGGCGTTTATTATTGCCTTAATGTTTGATCATCACATGGCGCACCACGGTGTAATCTTCCAGGCCGTAGAGTGACATATCTTTGCCGTAGCCTGAGAGTTTCTGCCCACCGTGCGGCATTTCGCTCACCAACATAAAATGCGTATTTACCCAGGTGCAGCCGTATTGTAAACGTGCACTCAAGCGATGGGCGCGCCCGACATCTTTGGTCCATACCGATGAGGCCAGCCCATATTGCGAATCATTGGCCCAGCCCAACACCTGTTCCTCATCATCAAACACCGTGACGCTTACCACCGGGCCAAACACTTCCCGCTGTACAATGGCATCCTCCTGTTTTGCCCCTGCCAGCAGCGTTGGCGGGTAATAATAGCCTGCGCCTTCATGTCTTTTACCGCCGGTCACCACGCGAATATGGCTGAGCGCTTTGGCCTCATCAACCGCCTTGCCAACCCGCGCCAGATGCGCCGCAGAACTGAGCGGCCCAAGTTCTGTTGATTCATCGTCCGGCGCGCCCATTTTCAAGCTGGCAACCGCTGTACCCAGCTTTTCCACCAGCGCATCATAAATGCCTTTTTGTGCGTAGATACGACATGCAGCGGTACAATCCTGCCCGGCATTGTAAAAACCGAAAGTACGAACCCCTTCCACCACCGCATCGAGATCCGCATCATCAAACACGATCACCGGCGCTTTGCCACCGAGTTCCATGTGGGTGCGCTTAATCGACGATGCCGTATGGCCAATAATGTGCTCGCCAGTGGCAATCGAGCCCGTCAGGGAAACCATGCGTACTTTTTCATGGCCTGTCAGCGGATCGCCGACGGTGCTGCCGCGACCGAACAATACATTCAGCACACCCGCCGGGAAGATATCTTTCGCCAGTTCCGCCAGTTTTAACGCGGTGAGTGGCGTAATTTCCGAAGGCTTAATTACCACGCAGTTGCCCGCTGCCAGCGCCGGGCCGAGCTTCCAGGCCGCCATCATAAGTGGGTAGTTCCACGGCGCAATAGAGGCGACGACGCCCAGCGGATCGCGGCGGATCATTGAGGTATGTCCTTCCAGGTATTCACCTGCCGCCAGCCCATTCAGGCAACGCGCAGCCCCGGCGAAGAAGCGAAACACATCCACTACCGCCGGAATTTCGTCATTCAGTACGCAGTGAAAGGGTTTACCGCAGTTCAGGGACTCCAGCCGGGCGAAGGTTTCCGCATTATCTTCAATCATCTGTGCCAGTTGCAGCAGGCATTCGGCGCGCGCCTTCGGTGTCGTTTGTCCCCAACTGGCAAACGCGCGATCGGCAGCCTGCACGGCAGCGTCGACCTGCGCGGCGGACGCTTCGGCAATCTCCAGCAACACTTCACCGGTAGCCGGGTTATAAACAGGCTGCTTCTCGCCTTCGCCGTTAACCAGTACTCCATTGATAAACAGTTGATGTTGCATAGTTCTGTCCTTTCAGCGTGGTCAGTTATTTGCCGGTTCCGGCAATCGTGTCGGTATCACGGGTCAGCCACCAGGCACCCAGAATGGGAATCGTCGTTACCAGCATCACCAGTAATGCCACAACGTTGGTGACGGGTACATCGCGCGGGCGTCCCAACTGGTTGAGCAACCACAGCGGCAAAGTACGTTCATGGCCTGCGGTAAACGTGGTGACAATGATCTCATCAAATGACAAGGCAAACGCCAGCATGCCGCCCGCCAGAAGCGCCGAGCCCAGGTTCGGTAGCACCACATAGCGGAAGGTTTGCCAGCCGTTCGCACCTAAATCCATTGAGGCTTCGACCAGGCTCCAGGAGGTTCGCCGAAACCTGGCAATCACGTTGTTAAACACTACCACCACGCAGAACGTGGCATGTCCCACGACGATGGTGAAAAAACCCGGTTCCAGATTGACCGTTTTGAAGGCGGTCAACAGGGCAAGCCCGGTGATAATTCCCGGTAAGGCAATCGGCAACAGCAGCAGTAAGGAAATGGCGTTTTTACCGAAAAACTCGCTGCGCCATAAGGCCATGGCAGCAAGTGTGCCAAGAATCAATGCGATAGCCGTCGCCAGCGCCGCGATTTGCAGTGACAGTGTCACTGCATCGAGAATATCTCCCCGTGCGGCCGCCACGCTAAACCAGCGCAGCGTAAAGCCCTGCGGCGGAAAGCTGAATGCGGCGTCCTCGGTATTGAAAGCATAGATGGCGATAATCAAAAGCGGAAAGTGCAGAAAGATAACGCCGCCCCAGGTGGCAACTTTGAGCAAAAACGGTGCGCGTTCAGAGTGCATCAAACGCTCCCAGACGTTTCACAAACGCCAGATAAAGAGCTATCAACACCATCGGCACAAGGGTAAACGCGGCGGCCATCGGCATATTACCAATCGCCCCTTGCTGCGAATAAACCATATTACCGATGAAGTAACCCGGCGGTCCGACGAGCTGCGGCACGATAAAATCCCCGAGTGTTAGCGAAAAAGTAAATATCGAACCCGCCGCCACGCCCGGTACCGCCAGCGGGAGCACAACATAGCGAAAGGTCTGGCGTGGATGCGCGCCCAAATCCGCTGAAGCTTGCAACAGCGAGGGCGGTAATCGCTCAAGCGCTGCCTGAATCGGCAGGATCATAAACGGCAACCAGATATAGACGAATACCAGAAAACGACCCAGCCCGGAGGTAGAAAGCGTATTGCCGCCCACGGCGGGTAGTGTCAAAAACGCAGCAAGTAGCGGCTCCAGCCCAAGATGGCTTAAAAACCACTGCGCAACGCCATCTTTTGCCAGCAGCAGTGTCCAGGCGTAGGCTTTAACGATGTAGCTCGCCCACATTGGCAACATCACCGCGATATAAAAGAACGCTTTCCATTTGCCCTGCGCATAACGCGCCATATACCACGCCATCGGAAAAGCGAGAATGGCGCTCGCCACCGTCACACATAGCGCCATCATCAGCGTACGAAGAATGATGTCGTAATTAGCCGGGTTAAACAGCGCCAGCAGGTTGGCAAACGTCAAATCCGGCGTGACCGACATGGTGAAATCATCGAAGGTGTAAAACCCCTGCCACAGTAAGGTGAGCAACGAACCTAAATAGACAATACCAAACCACATCAACGGACCGAGTAGCAGCAAAAGCAGCCCATACACCGGTTTTCGCCAGAACACAGCGCTAAGACTGACGCGGCGCGGCGAACGTTGCGCAATACTCATCGCCCTCTCACCCCGCTCCCTGTAACGGCACCATCGCCTCGCGCGACCAGGAAACCCGCACCTGCTGCCCCGGCGCCAGCGTGTCTGGCAGTAACGCATCGGAGAGGTTCGCCTGGCTGACTAACAACTTTTCCCCCTGCGCCAGCGCCAGTTCAAAACGGGTCGATGCGCCTTGATATTGCACCGTTTGCACCACGGCGCTGGCTTCTATTTCCCCCGGCGTATTCAGGCGAATGTGTTCCGGGCGCAGCGAGTAAACACCGTTCATGCCGCAGAGTTTTTCCGCAAGCGCCGCATTAAACACATTGGAGGTGCCGACAAACCCGGCGACAAACGGCGTGCGCGGGCGCAGGTAAAGCTCACGCGGCGTATCAATTTGCTCAATGCGCCCATTGTTGAACACCGCCACGCGGTCGGACATCGACAAGGCTTCGCCCTGATCGTGGGTGACAAAAATAAAGGTGATACCGAGATCCTGTTGCAGCTTTTTCAGCTCCAGTTGCATCTGTTCACGCAGCTTTAGATCCAGCGCCCCCAACGGTTCATCCAGCAATAACACTCTGGGTTCATTTACCAGCGCGCGGGCGATGGCGACGCGTTGCCGCTGACCGCCGGAAAGCTGCGAAGGTTTACGCGCATGCACAAAACCGAGCGCCACCTTTTCCAGCGCGTCACGAGCGCGGGCATGGCGCTGTTTTTTGTCGATGCCTTTCACCATCAACCCGTAGGCAACGTTATCGAGAACGGACATGTGCGGAAACAGCGCGTAATCCTGAAAGACGGTGTTAACGTCCCGCTCCCAGGGCGGCAGTTCGCTGGCCTCGCGGCCAAAAATACGGATTGCGCCGCCGCTGAGCTGTTCAAACCCGGCAATCAGCCGCAGGCAGGTGGTTTTGCCGGAGCCGGACGGCCCCAGCATGGAGAAAAACTCCCCGTCGTTGACGGCGAACGTTACGCCGTCAACCGCCCGGATATCGCCGTAAACTCTGGCGACATCCAGAAACTCTACCGCATAGGTCATCGCGCGCTCCTGGCAGGTTTAACGGCCGCCCATAATGGCGATGTAATCCTGCGTCCAGCGGCTGTAAGGCACATATTTACCGCCTTGTGCCACTGGTGTTTTCCAGAAAGCGATTTTGTCAAAGAAGCTGTAACCGTTGGTTTCGCAGCCCTTTTCACCCAGCAACGTGCTGGCTTTGCACCCTTCCGGCACCACCGGCAGCGAACCAAACCACGCCGCCACATCGCCCTGTACTTTCGGTGTCAACGACCAGTTCATCCACTTGTAGGCGCAGTTCGGGTGTTTCGCATCGGCGTGCAGCATGGTGGTATCCGCCCAGCCGGTGACACCCTCTTTCGGAAAGACAGTGGCGATCGGTTGATTTTCCCCTTTCAGGGCATTTGCCTGGTAAGGCCAGGCGCTTGAAGCCACCACGCCTTCGTTTTTGAAGTCGCTCATCTGTACTGTCGTGTCATGCCAGTAACGGTGAATGAGCAAGTGCTGCTCGCGCAGAGTTTTCAGCACCGCCTGATACTGCGCTTCGGTAAGCTGGTACGGATCGTCAATACCCAGTTGCGGTTGCGTGGCTTTCAGGAACAGCGCGGCATCGGCGATATAAATCGGGCCATCGTAGGCCTGCACACGCCCTTTGTTGGTTTTGCCGTCCGGCAAGTTTTGCTGAACAAATACCACCGCCCAGCTATCTGGCGGCGTCGGGAAGGTTTTGGTGTTATACATCAGCAGATTCGGCCCCCACTGATAAGGCGTGCCGTAGGTTTTCCCACCGACGTTAAACCATTCCCCTTTGACCAGCTTCGGATCGAGCGTTTTCCAGTTAGGGATAAGGGCGGTATTTATTGGCTGCACGCGTTTCCCCATGATCAGGCGTAAAGAGGCATCGCCGGAGGCGGTAACCAGGTCATAACCGCCTTTCGCCATCAGGCTGACCATCTCATCGGAGGTGGCGGCGGTTTTCACATTCACCGCGCATCCAGTCTCTTTTTCAAACGCGGTAACCCAGTCATATTGCTTATCGGTCTGGCCGCGCTCGATATACCCCGGCCAGGCGATAATATCCAGCCGCCCCTCTCCCTTTCCCACTTCTGTTGGTTCGGCGGCGTTCGCGGTCATAACGGTAAGACCCAGCGCACACAGGCTGCTGCGGGCAAATTGCTTGCTCATTATTTTCTACTCCTGTCGCAATGAAAAAGTGCGGCAGCCTTGCCGTTAATATATCTCCCTTAATAAAAATAGACGGCGCGCTGACGGCATGAATGTGGCTCGTCGGAAATTTCGCAAGGATGTGACAGATGACGCATTGCGTTAACAATAAAAACGCTGTTGCACGCTCTTTTGGAGTATAGACAAGGGGTTAGCGAACGTCCGTTAATCTGTGTTGCTATTCGCATTTCCTATGAATACCAATATCGAGAGCGCAGAAAATAATGACGGCGCACTCTATGTTTACGCCGCCGTTATTTTTCACAGGAGAATAAGTTATTCAGAAAATAAGAAAGACTGACAGGGTTAATTCATCATCTGGCGAATTAACTCACCCAGTTGTATTGCCGCCCGTTCCTCTTTATCGCCCCAGGCCCATGCGCAATTAAAACGGAAAAATGAACGCCAGTTATCAGATGTCGAAAACATTTTTCCCGGCGCAATGCTGATATGGTGCGCCAACGCCCGCTGGCTCAGTTCACCCGCATCAAGCCCGGCGGGCAACTCCAGCCATAAGAAATAGCCACTCTCATTGCGGTAAATTTTCACTTCCGGCGGCAGATGGCGCAGCAGCGCCTGCCAGGCCAGATGTTTGCGCTCGGCAAGCTGTCGGCGCAGGCGGCGCAAATGCGCATCGTAGTGATGCGTCGATAAGTAATCGACCAGCGCCAACTGGAGCGGTGAACTGGTGGATAAGGTGCTCATCAGTTGCAATTGCTGAATACGGCGAGCGTGACGACCGGCAGCAACCCACCCGACGCGAAACCCGGCGACCAGACATTTAGAAAATGAGGAGCAGTGCAACGTCATGTCTTGCGTGTCCCAGGCTTTAGCCGGTAACGGCTGTTCGCGCCCGTAGTAAAGCTCGCTGTAAACATCATCTTCAATCAGCGTGACGTTGTGTTGTGCCAGCAGCGCGACCAGTTGGATCTTTTTCTCAGCGCTTAATGTAAACCCGAGCGGGTTCTGAGCATTGGTCATCAGCCAGCAGGCTTTTACCGGATAGTCAGTTAATGCCTGCGCCAGCGCATCGAGATCGATGCCCTCTTTTACATCGGTCGGCACTGACAGCGCTTTTAACTTCAGCCGCTCCAGCGCCTGCAACGCGCCGTAAAAACAGGGGCTTTCAATAATCACCCAGTCACCCGGTTCTGTCACCGCCTGTAAGCTGAGGTTCAGCGCTTCCAGCGCGCCGGCGGTGATGACGATTTCATCCGGTGAAATGTTCATCCCCTGACGGGCATAGCGTTTGGCAATGGCGTGGCGCAGTTGACTGTTCCCTGGCGGCAGGTTTTCTATCACGCTCATGGCGGTGGCGCTTTTGCTCACCTTTGCCAGCGAACGGTTAAGCTGTGGCATCGGGAACAGTTTTGGGTCGGGAAAGGCGGAACCAAACGGCAGTACCGAGGCATCGCAGCTGGCCTGTAACACGTCAAAAATGTAGGTATTGATGTCCACCGCTTCGTCACGCGTTATCCTCGCCGCCGGGGTGCGCGGTAAGCCGGGCGCTGGCGCAACAAAATAGCCGGACTGCGGTCGGGCAATCACCCGTCCCTGGCTTTCCAGCAACTGATAAGCATGGCCGACAGTCATAAAACTGAGCCCACTGCTGGTCACCTGCTCGCGCAGCGACGGCAGCTTCTCTCCAGGCCGCCAGACGCCAAGCTCAATTTGTTCCGCGATTTGCTGCGCCAGGCGCTGATATTTTTTCATGATTTTTCACGTGTTAACAAAACGTCTACATCATGGCACGCAGGGCGCCATCTTGCTATATCAGTTTATGCATAACAGCGCGTTATGCGCACTGTTATGGTTATCGGCTCCCGCTTCGTCTGGACTAATCCGCAACCTGCCATACCCTTTGTAGGGAACTGTTATACGAAAATTCCCTGTATCTGTTTCTGCAAGTTCAGGCTTGTGCTCATTAACATTGACACCACAACATTGACATTGGGGTTGTGCATGTTTGGTTTAGACGCGTTTTACCTGGCGAGAATACAGTTCGCCTTCACGGTTTCTTTTCATATTATTTTTCCGGCAATCACTATTGGCCTTGCCAGTTACCTGGCAGTTCTGGAAGGTTTGTGGCTAAAAACCCGCAACCCGGACTGGCGCACGCTGTACCATTTTTGGTCGAAGATCTTCGCCGTTAACTTCGGTATGGGGGTGGTTTCCGGGCTGGTGATGGCGTACCAGTTCGGTACCAACTGGAGCGGTTTTTCCCAGTTTGCCGGCAGCATTACCGGGCCATTACTGACTTATGAGGTGTTGACCGCCTTCTTCCTCGAAGCGGGTTTTCTCGGCGTGATGTTGTTTGGCTGGAACAAAGTCGGCCCTGGTCTGCACTTTTTCGCCACTTGTATGGTCGCGCTGGGCACCATTATGTCCACCTTCTGGATCCTCGCATCCAATAGCTGGATGCACACGCCGCAAGGCTTTATCGTCGAAAATGGTCAGGTGGTTCCGGTCGACTGGTTTAAGGTGATTTTTAACCCTTCCTTCCCGTACCGGCTGATGCACATGACCATTGCGGCATTCCTTAGCAGTGCGTTGTTTGTCGGCGCATCTGCTGCCTGGCATCTGTTACGCGGGAATAACACGCCTGCGATCCGCAAGATGTTTTCTATGGCGATGTGGATGGCGCTGGTTGTTGCGCCGATTCAGGCGATGGTCGGCGATATGCACGGGCTGAATACGCTTGAACATCAACCGGCAAAAATTGCTGCTATTGAAGGCCACTGGGAGAATCCGCCAGGTGAAGCGACGCCGCTGCTGCTGTTTGGTCTCCCGGATATGGAGCAGGAGCGCACGCGTTATGCCGTGGAGATCCCGGCGCTGGGAAGCCTGATCCTGACGCACAGCCTGGATAAGCAAGTGCCGGCACTGAAAGAGTTCCCGAAAGATCAGCGCCCCTATTCACCGATTGTCTTCTGGTCGTTTCGCATTATGGTCGGGCTGGGTGTGCTGATGATTGCGCTGGGTGTCGCCGCGCTGTGGCTGCGTTTTCGTGACAGGCTCTATCAGTCGCGACCGTTTTTACATTTTGCGCTGTGGATGGGGCCAGCGGGTTTAATCGCCATTCTTGCCGGTTGGGTCACCACGGAAGTGGGTCGCCAACCGTGGGTGGTGTATGGTTTGTTGCGCACGGCTGATGCGGTTTCCGCCCATGGCGACTTGCAAATGAGCCTCAGTTTGCTGGCGTTCTTTGTTGTCTACTGTTCCGTTTTTGGTGTGGGTTACAGCTATATGGTGCGGCTGATCACCAAAGGGCCACAGGAGAGTGATGAGCGCGCCACGCAAGGTACTCCGGCACGACCGCTGTCTGCGGCGGGCGAACATCTCCAGGCGGATGAGGATAAATAATGGGCATCGATCTTTCATTAATCTGGTTTGTCATTATCGTCTTTGCCACGCTGATGTATATCGTGATGGACGGTTTTGACCTTGGTATCGGCATCCTGTTTCCGGTCACGCGCGACGCGCACGATCGTGATGTGATGGTCAACACTGTGGCTCCGGTGTGGGATGGCAACGAAACCTGGCTGGTGCTTGGCGGCGCGGGCTTGTTCGGCGCGTTTCCGCTGGCGTATGCGGTGATTGTCGATGCGCTGACCATTCCGCTAACGTTAATGCTAATTGGGCTTATTTTCCGCGGTGTGGCCTTTGAATTTCGCTTCAAAGCCACTCCGGCGCACCGGCCGTTCTGGGACAAAGCGTTTCTCTCCGGCTCGCTGCTTGCCACCTTTACACAAGGTGTGGTGGTGGGCGCGGTGCTCAACGGTTTCCAGGTGACCGGTCGCACGTTTAGCGGCGGTGCGCTTGATTGGCTGACACCGTTTAACCTGTTCTGCGGCGTCGGGCTGGTCATCGCCTATGCTCTGCTTGGCGCAAGCTGGCTGGTGATGAAAAGCGAGGAGCCGCTGCAGGGAAAAATGCGTAAAGCCGCGAGAAAACTGTTGCTGGCGATGTTAGTGGTGATTGCCGTGATTAGCCTCTGGACGCCGCTGACGCATTCCGCGATTGCCGAACGCTGGTTCAGCCTGCCGAATCTCTATTTCTTCTCGCCGGTGCCGCTGTTGGTCGTCGTGCTGAGTGTCTGGTTATGGCGCAGCCTCGGCAATCCGGACTCCCACACATTGCCGTTTGTGCAGACACTGGGGCTGATTTTTCTCGGGTTTAGCGGCCTTGGCATCAGTATCTGGCCGCACATTATTCCACCGGATATCACGTTGTGGCAGGCCGCAGCACCTCCGCAAAGCCAAGGCTTTATGTTGGTCGGTGCCCTGCTGATTATCCCGATTATTCTGGTTTATACCTTGTGGAGCTACTACGTGTTTCGCGGCAAGGTGCAACATGGCGAGGGGTATCATTGATGAAACACGCCTTTTTTAACCGCCTGATGTGGATGCTATTGATCTGGGGTGGCAGCGTACTGGCACTGTTTGCGGTCAGTATGGTGTTCCGGCTTCTGATGTCGGCGGCAGGGTTTAAATCGCACTAATTGGCCATTCGCAACGGACGATCCTGGCTAGAAATTTCCGGGATCGTTCACTACGCTTTTTGTTGTCCAATTTGCTTTAGAGCTGCGATTTTTCATGCGTTTAGGGAGAAATAATGATTAACCTCGTTCAGACGCCTTACAACCTCCGATCGGGTTACCCGATTGTCCGCCGTACGCTGGAAGACAAAAAGAAGCTGGTTAAGCAAGAGGGTTTTGGCCCGGAATCGTGCTGCGCCACCGTCGAATACACGCTGCGCGGTAATTCCCGCTATGCGTTTGGCAATAGCCAAATGCGTATTGAGATGCCACCGGATATTTACACCAACAATTGGGTGAAATTGCATGGCGAAATGGCGGCGCTGATTGCCGCGATACGACGCATTGAGAAATCGGGCAATGGCGATGAACAGTTGCCGATCACCAGCGTTTATATCGAATTACGCCCCTGCGAAGCCAATTGCATGCAGGCACTGCAAAATATCCTTCCTGATAACACCACCGTTTATTTCTCCTTTCTGCACCCCGATCAGGTTGATGAGTGGAAACAAAGCGCCCGCACGCTTTGTGCTGCGTAGCACGGACAGAGACGCCAATGTTCTCTATTCGCGTCTCTGGTCATCTGCGACGTTACCCGTGCATCACCACACTTTGCTCAACAGGAATGCGCGGCATGCGTGTTTTCGCAGACGGCGCAGACAGATCGGCATAACCAAACGAGATGCCGAACAGCAGACGATAATCATCAGAAACACCCAGTTCGGCGCGGATTAAATCGGCGTGAAAACCCAGTAAGGTTTGCGGAATACCGGCAAAACCGCGCGCAGTTAGCGATAGCAAAAAGCTCTGGGCGTACATGCCAATGTCGGAGGCAACGCGGATATTGTCGCCAAAGGACGGCATAAACAGGAACGCTGCGTGTGGTGCGTTAAAAAATTGATAATTACGCAGATAAGCCTCTTTACGCCGCGCTTTATCTTCACGCGCAACGCCAATCGCATCGTAATAAATTCGCGCTTGCTCATGAGCGCGCTCGAAATAGTCGCCGTGAAAATCGTCATAGGAAAAGGTGAAATCCGGCGTCTGGTGCCCTTCTAGATCGTTTTCCGTCATCCTTTTTCCAAGACGATTTTTCGTTTCACCGGACACCACATGCACATGCCACGGCTGCGTGTTGCAGTTAGACGGCGAAAATTGCGCATCCTGCAATACGTCCTGAATTTGCTCGTCCGTTAACGGCGTGGGTAGAAATGCGCGGGCGGAAAAACGCTGGCGGACGGTTTCATCGAAGGCTTTCACTACAGTGCTCATGATTCTTCTCCGTATTAAGTGTTCGCGTAGCTTAGCGATGTAACCTGTTCGCAAAAACACTACAATGCGCCATGGACCTTTGCAGATTACGCACAGATGAAGAAGCTCAGTCAAATTAGTGCCCGCTCAATGCAGCTGTTTCTCGCCATTGTTCGCGAGGGCAACTTATCCGAAGTCGCCCGTAACGAAGGCCTGGCGGCATCATCCTTATCCCGCGTGGTTCAGCAACTGGAGCAGGCGCTGGAAACCCAGTTGTTGTACCGCAACACGCGCGCGGTGATTGCCACTGAGGCGGGTCATATCTATGCCGACACGTTTCGCGCCATGTTACAGCAGCTTGCGGATGCACAAACCCAGGTGGACGAGCGCCGGGATGAGCCTGGCGGGCGCATTCGCATTAATGCCCCGACCTCGTTTGGCCTGCGCCATATTGGCCCAAAGGTCAGTGAGTTGAGCGAGCGTTATCCGCGTCTGCATATCGAACTGAACCTGAACGATGACTATATCGACCCGTTTGCCGACGGCACTGATCTGCTGCTGCGTATCGCAGCGCTGCAAGACTCCGAGCTGCATGGTCGGCTGATTGGACATCAGCAGTGCCATTTGGTGGCGACACCCGCTTATGTGCGCCGTTATGGCCAACCGAACACGCCGGAGGAGTTGCAGTCGCACCGGTTACTGGCGTATCGCGGGAAAAGCGGTTTACAGCGCTGGCGTTTTCAGCGAGGAGAGAAATCCTGCCAGTTTTCGCCGCAGGCCAAAATCGTTTCGGATAACGCGGAATTGCTGTTACAGGCAGCACTAAGTGATGGGGGAATATTACTTTTTCCGGACTGGCAAGTCGGTGAAATGCTAAACCGCAACGAGCTTGTGGCGCTCATGCCCGATTTCACCGCCAGTTATTCGGCAATGCAGCAGTCGCTCTGGTTGCTCTACCCTGGCGGGAAATATCCGTCACTTAACACGCGCACTGTGATTGATTTTTTACTGGCGAGTTTCGGCTCACCGCCCTACTGGCGCTATCTTCCACAGTACCTCCAGGAATAATCCCGAAGGCGTAACGCTCCATAATCCCTTCACTTTTTTATCGTCAAATCGTCGCCACGCAATAGAACGAGTAAGGATGTAAAAGATGAAAAAGATTGCACTGGTGTCTGCCATTCTGGCGGTGAGCTTCTCTTCCATGGTGTTTGCCGACGAACGTCCGCCGCTACCGCCGGAACAGTCCCCAAACGGCCAGCACCATAAAGGTGATAAAAAACCGACGCACGACGCGCCGCCGCCGAAACACAAGCAGGATAAGCCGCCGCGCCCGGATAATAAACACAACGACAAACACAGCGGTAAGAAACCGCCACTGCCGGAAGAAAGTCGTCCGGGTGATGACCGCTAATCTATCCTGAAAGGCAAACAGGCCTTTCGCCATCACGAAAGGCCTATTTTTTATCTTGTAGACACGGTTTTTAAGAACGCTTGCTTAAGAGATTACGATCCCATCGCTTTGGATAACCAGGACTTACAGATGCCACGGCGCAAATTCCACGGTTTAGCCGGTTTATCTTTATAGCGGTCATACACTTTATCCAGATCGTCCTGGCTGGTGATATTCAAATCTGCCGGAATTTCAACCGCCCCACGGGAGCTGATTGCCACATAGTGTTTTCCTTTTTCAAGGAAAAATGCGGTCTCATGAATCCACATCCTGCCGCTTGAATTATCTTGTACGATTAATGTCCAGTACTGATCGCCTTTCAGTCGGCTGGTAAAAAGCCGATCAACAACGCCATCGAGCATATTATTGCTGATGTAAATCATCTCGGCGGAATTAAAGCAGTCACCCTCTTTGTTATAACGCTGGAAATAAAAAAGCCCCTGATGTGCCTTATTAGCTTGCGTATAGACCACTGTGGCATCGCTGCCGGTATAGGGCTGATAACGCTGCGTTCCGAGCGGGCCTGGCGTACAGGCAGACAACAAAAATGCACCTGCGACAAGCAAGGCGCCTAACGTAAATTTACGCATTCCCTCTCCATGAATATCATCAATAAGCCATTTCTTATTATTTTCGCCCGGCTAGATTAACGTATTACGGTTATTAACGCATGATTGTTCTTACTGCGACGGGATAATTTATGGCTATTCAGGAGAATTGTTTTGGGGGCAGTAAAAAAACAGGGTGGCATAGTGCCACCCTTTGTTTATTTGCGTTTTGGCAACGTTTTTAATAAGTCGTCGGCGCTTATCGACGCCACTACGCTGCCCGGCAGAGGCATTTTCAGAATATGGTGCTTAATTTTGCCAATCACATGCATTTCACACGGACGGCAGTCAAACTTCAGCGTCAGCACTTCGTCGCCATGCACCAGTTGCATCGGCGTCGCGCGCCAGCTTTTGATGTTTCCTTTCGCCTGTTTCGGGCACAGGTTGAAGGCGAAGCGCAAACAGTGTTTGGTGATCATCACCGGCACATCGCCCTTCTCTTCATGCGCTTCGAAGGCGGCGTCAATCAGTTGCACACCGTAGCGTTGATAAAATTCACGCGCTTTATGGTTATAAACGTTAGCCAGGAATGACAAATGCGTTTCCGGGTAAATAGGCGCGGGTGTCGTCACCGGTTTGCGGCTGCCGCGTTGATAGTTAGCCAGCCGAGCGTCTTCCAGCATTTCTACCGTTTCGCGACGCAGCTGGTTAAGTTGGCTGTTGGGCACAAACAGCGCCCCCGGCAGATTAACGGCGATCGCCTGCGCGTAATAGCGGGTTTGCCCCAGTTTCGCCAGCCCGTCTTTCAGGCTTTCCAGCGCTTTTTGCGCATTGTTGGCTTCGTCAAACTGCCCGTCCAGCGTGTGGGTAACACTGACGCCATCTTCGCTGGTGAGCGTCAGAACCAGTTGTTCCTGCCAGCCGCCAAGCTCAATATCCACGCCGATGCGACGCTCGCTGGAGGTTTTCAGCAATGCCTGCTGCCAGTTGTGATCGAGGTTGCGGTTCAGCGCATGGTGCGGACGCAGCGTTCGCAGTGCATCCGGCATTTCGTTCGGGAACACGCGATAACGGTTTTCGCCCGTTTTCTCGGCGACGTTGACGCGAAAACCCACCACTTCACGCTTCACCAGCACGTTCAGCCCATCACCGTTGGCCAGCGGTTCCGTCACTTCAACATCAAGATGATCTTTCGCCACTTTCAGCACTTCACCGACCGGCAGACCGACAAATTTCGGTGAATCAAACGCACCGATATCAATTTTGCGCGCATTGACAAAATAATCGGTGCTGCCGCGATGGAAGGTTTTATCGGTCGACGGAATAAAGAAGTGCTCTGTACGCCCGGCGGAAGCGCGCGCCAAATCGCCACGATCGTCAATAATGGCATCCAGCATTTGGCGATAGTGCGCCGTGATATTCTTCACGTAGCTCATATCTTTGTAGCGCCCCTCAATTTTGAAGGAGCGCACACCGGCATCGATCAGCGCCGCCAGGTTGGCCGTCTGATCATTATCTTTCATTGACAGCAGGTGTTTTTCATAAGCCACGACACGACCCTGATCGTCTTTCAGCGTATAGGGCAAGCGGCACGCCTGGGAGCAGTCGCCACGGTTGGCGCTGCGCCCGGTCTGCGCATGGGAAATATTGCACTGCCCGGAATAGGCCACGCACAGCGCACCGTGGATAAAGAACTCAATGGTGGCGTCGGTTGCGCTATGAATGGCGCGGATCTGCTCAAGGTTCAGCTCACGCGCCAGCACAATCTGGCTAAAACCAACATCGGAGAGGAATTTGGCTTTTTCCACGCTGCGAATGTCGCACTGCGTACTGGCGTGCAGCTCAATCGGTGGAATATCCAGCTCAAGTACGCCCATATCCTGCACGATCAGCGCATCGACACCAGCCTGGTACAAGTCGTGAATCAGGCTCTGCGCCGGTTCCAGCTCATCATCATGAAGAATGGTGTTCAGGGTGATAAACACTTTCGCGCCGTAGCGATGCGCGAAAGGCACCAGTTCAGCGATATCGCGCAGGCTGTTACCGGCGTTATGGCGCGCACCGAAGCCCGGGCCGCCAATGTAGACCGCGTCAGCGCCATGAAGTATGGCCTCACGGGCAATGGCGGTGTCGCGAGCCGGGCTTAACAGTTCAAGATGATGGGGTTGCAGGCGCATACAATCGTCGTTATCCATTATGTACAAAATGGCGGCTATTGTAGTCACAACCGGGGCGTTTCACCACCTGCCGCAGGGGGAATTTGCGCCTGTCGGCAATGCAATGTCGAAATTGCTATTTCCGCTGCGTTACATGCGGCGATAGAGTGGTGACTCGGACATTCCTCGTCACGTTTTATCCACTGTACTGCCGGTTGCAGGTGGGGCTGAACTTTCCTGCAGCCCGGAGTATGGCGGGTCAACGTTGTCGCGTTATTAATCGTCGTCGTTCTTTGCCGCAGGCGTGCTTGCGGCTTTTTCTTTTGGATAATGAATCAACGAGTGGAAATGCACCGTGTGCGCGGAGCTGTTGCGATACGCATGGGCTTCATCGCCGGCAAAACGTACCCCCATCCCGCTGGTAAATGTTTTCCACTGCCCGCCCAGACATAAATCCAGCGCACCATTGATAACAATCACATGCTCAATCACCCCGCTTTCGTGCGGCGTCGATTCACTTATCGCGCCCGGTGCCAGCGCAATGGAAAAGAGATCAAAATGCAGCTTTTCATCCCACGGAAAAATGGGCGTGATCACCATGGCTTGTTGTTCAGGATCGTAGGCGTGCGGCGTGTCGCTCTCTGGCGGAGCAATAAAGGTAGAAAACGGCACATTCAGGCCGGTGGCGATTTTCCAGAGTGTCGCCACCGTCGGGCTTGATTCATTACGCTCAATTTGCCCGAGCATCGCTTTAGAAACGCCCGTCTCTTCTGCCAGCCTGGAAAGGCTCCAGCCACGGCCCTGACGGAGAAGTTTTAAGGTGCTTGCCAGATAGTCTGCGATGTTCATTACGCCTCCGGGAAGAAAAATCCGGGGCAGTATAGCGCAGCGTTTCTTTTTTAGAGAGCGAAACTATAACCACGCTAAATACCTTATTGCACTGCCAGCTTGTGCGCTATAACGGCCAGTGATATTTTATGCGGATGCTATAACGCACAAGGATTATTTCATGCGCACCGCTGCCTTTTCACTTTCTTCTGCCGTTCCTTTTACCAGCGTGCTGGCTGGCTTTGTCGCTGTGTTGGTCGGTTATGCCAGCTCCGCTGTCATTATCTGGCAAGCAGCTTCGGCGGCAGGCGCAAGTGCGACGCAAATTGCCGGCTGGATGACCGCGCTCGGCCTGGGCATGGGCATCAGTACGCTGGCGCTGAGTGTCTGGTATCGCATGCCGGTACTCACCGCCTGGTCGACACCGGGCGCGGCATTGTTGGCGACCAGCCTACAAGGCATTTCACTAAATGAAGCGGTTGGCGTATTTATCTTTGCCAATGCATTAATTGTCCTGTGCGGCATCACCGGCTTGTTCGCCAGGTTGATGAAAATCATTCCCCATACCCTGGCGGCAGCCATGCTGGCGGGCATTTTGCTGCGCTTTGGTTTGCAGGCCTTTAGCAATATTCCGGGGCATTTCGCTTTGTGTGGCAGCATGCTGCTGGCCTGGCTTATCTGCAAAGCGTTGGCGCCGCGCTATGCCATTGTCGCGACGCTCGTTGTCGGTGCACTGGTTGCGATACTTGGTGGTGACGTTGTCACGCAAAGCCTGAGTTTTGCAGTGGTTCTTCCCGTCTATACCGCACCAGAATTTCACTGGACGTCACTGGTAAGTATCGGTGTTCCCTTCTTTCTGGTGACGATGGCGTCGCAGAACGCGCCCGGTTTCGCCACGATGCAGGCAGCGGGCTACCACGTTCCGGTTTCTCCGTTAATTATCTTTACTGGCGTGCTGGCGCTATTACTCTCACCGTTCGGTGTTTATTCAATTTGTATTGCTGCAATCACTGCGGCGATCTGCCAAAGCCCGGATGCCCACCCGCAGCCAGAAAAACGCTGGCTGGCCGCGGGAGCCGCTGGCGTATTCTATCTGCTGGCGGGTCTGTTTGGGGGATCGATAACTTCGCTGCTGGCGGCGTTACCGTTAAGCTGGATCCAGACGCTAGCCGGGCTGGCACTGCTAGGCACCATTAGCGGTAGCCTGCGCCAGGCGCTCATCAATGAGCGCGATCGCGACGCCGCGATTGTTACTTTTCTGGTTACCGCCAGCGGCGTCACGCTGTTGGGGATTGGTTCTGCATTCTGGGGGTTAGTGATCGGCGGGATCTGCTATAGCGCATTGCACTTAGCGCGACGCGCGTAACTGCGAGGGAGTCATGCCTTTCGCCGCTTTGAAACGGTTGCTGAAATGGCTGGCAGAGTTAAAACCGCAGGCCAGCGCAATGGTGGTCAGCGGCTGATCGCTGTGAAGTAACAGATCTTTTGCCCGCATCATGCGCCGTTGCATGACGAACTGGTGCGGCGCAACGCCCATTGACTGGCGGAACATGCGTGCAAAGTGGTATTCGCTCAGTGCGGCCTGCGCTGCCAGATCCGCCAGCAGCAGCGGATCTGCCAGATGCGCATCGATAAATTCCAGCACCGTGCGCAACACCACGGGTGCCAGGCCGCCTGTGACAGTCGGCAGTTGCCACTGCACGTTGCTGTAGTGTTGCACTAAGTGTGTCAGTAAAAGCGTCGATGCGGTGCTGAGCGTTAACTGGTTTGCGTTTTGCTGCCAGTTGCAATCCAGTAAAAACTGGCGATAGAGCGCAGTAATACGCGTATCCTGGGAAAATGTTTTCTCATCCAGCGTGAACGACGCCGGGCTGCGATCCCACACCTGCTCACCCACTTCACGCAGATGCTCATCGGTACAATAAAGATGCACAAAAGACAACGTATCGCGAATATCCCATATTGATTCGCTCTCTTTTGGCATCAGACAAAAACGATCCGGCCCGCCGCCGTTTTTCCAGCCGTAGGCGGTTTTGTGGTAGCTCTCGTAGCCGTCGGCAACGTACAAGCTCAGGGTGTGGTGATTGCAATATTGGGTGATGTTATCGCGTTTGTTCGACCAGGCCGCCAGTTGTATGCCAGAGTGCAGCGCCACCGAGTTGTGCAACACGGCGTTGTGTTTACTGAGGTTTTCAAAGGCTTCGTAGTGTTCAGACATTCGCGGAAATTATCATAGAGTCACCAGAACCCCAGTCTATGAATAGCAGGCGGCGGATACCAGCGTTGTGTAAAGAAAAGCGCAAGAATATGCAAGTCCGGCGCAAACCAGTGCAAGCCCGCGCGTTGGCGTTTTGCCACACTCAGCGTTCGTTTTACGCATCGGAACTCAATATGAACGCATTGCTGTACGGTTTGGTGGTGATTATCTGGGGGACAACCTGGATCGCGATTTTTTTACAACAAGGCCCGGTTCCTGCGCCGGTGTCAATTTTCTGGCGTTTTGCTCTGGCAACAGTGGCAATGATGCTGATATTGCTGGCGCGGCGTAAACTGCGCGCCCTGCCGCTGCGCGATCATCTGTTTTGTCTGTTACAGGGCTGCTGCGTGTTCGGTTTCAATTTCTGGTGCTTCTACACCGCCGCCGCGTGGATCAGTACCGGGCTGGAGTCGGTGATCTTCTCGATGGCGGTTTTGTTTAATGCGATAAACAGTTATCTCTTTTTCGGTCAAAAACCGCCAGCACGCTTTTTTGTCGCGGCGATCCTCGGCCTGACGGGGATCGTGACGCTGTTCTGGCAAGATCTGGTCAACAGTGGCTGGAGCATAACGCTACTGATGGGGATTGGCCTGTCGGCGCTGGGCACGCTGGGTTTCTCGTTTGGCAATATGATAAGCCTGCGCCACCAGCGAAAAGGGCTGGAAACCATCACCACTAACAGTTGGGCGATGCTCTATGGCACGTTGATTATGGGAGCAATTGGCCTGCTGCGCGGTGACGATTTTACCCCGCAATGGACTGCCAGTTACCTTGGCGCGCTGGTCTATCTGGCGCTGTTCGGCTCGGTAATAGGCTTTGGTGCCTATTTTACGCTGGTCGGGCGAATTGGCCCCAGCAAAGCGGCTTATAGCACCCTGCTTTTTCCGCTGGTTGCGCTAACCGTTTCGACGTTCTTCGAGGGTTATATCTGGCATTTCAATGGCGTTGCCGGCTTGTTGCTGATCCTCACCGGCAATCTGGTGATGTTTACCCGCCCGGAAAACTGGCTGGGCGGGCGCGGAACACGGCGAAAAGCTAACGCCTGCTGATATCAAACATCGTCGCGTCGGTCGCCATATCGTCAATGACTTGTTTCAGAGAGTCGACGGAGACCGGCGCATTTTCATTGTTCACATCTTTCCCTTGTCCCTGGCGCACTACTTTCAACACTGGAGCATTGGTCTGCGCGTCAATCAACTCGCCTTCGAAATAGAGGTGGGTGTTCATCGTGCGATGGCCGGTTGCCATCTGTGTTCCCGCCACGACCATCGCGACCGGCACCACTTCATAGAACTGCAACCCTTGTTTGCTGGCATCCACGCCGGTTATCGCCCCGCGGAAAATCAGGCTGTGCTGGCCTGGCGATGTCACCAGCGGTTTACGCGAAGCGGCAGCGGCTTTCAGCTTGCTGTTGGTATAGTTGAGAACGCCATCCAGCACCTGTTGATTTACCTGGCTGGTAGGTTTCGCTACCGGGTAATAGGTTACCGGGTGGTAGACAATACTGTCGTATTTCGCCGGGTCAAACCCCGGTGCCACCCAGCGAAGCACCGGTTTACCGGTGGCGGATGTGGTTTCCTGTAGCCCGGAATAATCTTTTAGAAACCCGGAATATTTTTCCGGTTGAGTCACTTTTGACGCACAGCCTGATAACGCCAGCAGACCAGAAAAGACGGCAACGCTAACCAACGCATGAGTACGCATGAGGATGTCCCTGTGAATGCAGAATTGCCTATAAGGTATAGCAAACGCAGCGGCATTTTGTGGGAGGGTAAAACGTCTTTGTGAGCAACGGCTTTGATAAGATCTATACCACCACCCTTAACGCTAAGTGATGTTCGCGAGCAAACCGCTAGTGCGCTGGGTTTGCTCGCCTATTAATAGTTATTTCTTCAGATCAACCTGCCAGAAAATATGTTTGCCAAACGGGTCGATTTCGTAGCCCTGCACCTCTTTACGTACCGGTTCGAAAATCGTTGAGTGGGCAATCATCACCGCTGGCATTTGATCATGCATCATCTGCTGCGCCTCTTTGTACAGCGCAACACGTTTTTCATGATCGCTGGTGGCTTTCGCTTCAGCGATAATTTTGTCAAATGGCGCGTAACACCATTTCGCTGAATTAGAACCGCCATTGGCAGACGTACAGGTAAACAGCGGGCCAAAGAAGTTATCCGGATCGCCGGTCGCGGTGGTCCAGCCCATCAGCGCCGCCTGGTGCTCGCCGCCTTTCACCCGTTTCAGGTATTCGCCCCACTCATAGGTGACGATTTTGGTCTGCACGCCCACTTTCGCCCAGTCGGCCTGGATCATCTCGGCCATGCGTTTGGCGTTCGGGTTATAGGGGCGCTGCACCGGCATCGCCCACAAATCGATGGTCGTTCCCGGCGCTAACCCGGCCTCTTTCAGCAGCGCTTTGGCTTTTTCCGGATCGTAGTCGTAATCCTTCAGTTCGCTATCTGCGCTCCAGACGCCTGGCGGCAGCAGGTTTTTCGCTGCGGTGCCCGTTCCCTGAAACACAGCCTGAATGATCGCCGGTTTGTTGATCGCCAGCGCCAGCGCCTGGCGCACTTTTACGTTATCCAGCGGCGCTTTTTGCGTATTAAACGACAGGAACCCGGTATTCAGCCCGGCTTTGCTCATCAGCGTGATGTCTTTGTTCTCTTTCAGGCGCGGCAAATCCGCCGGATTGGGAAACGGCATAACCTGGCACTCGTTCTTCTCCAGTTTTGCCAGGCGTACAGAAGCATCCGGCGTGATGCTGAAGACCAGGCGATCAATTTTGGCTTTGCCCTGCCAGTAACCGTCGAACGCGGTAAACAGAATGCGCGAATCTTTCTGATACTGCGCCAGCCGGAACGGCCCGGTACCAATTGGGTCCATATCGACGCGTTCCGGTGTCCCTGCCTTTAACATCGCATCGGCATACTCCGCTGAGAGGATCGACGCAAAATACCAGCCAAGGTCAGCGACAAACGGCGCTTCCGGGTGCGCCAGCGTAAAGCGCACGGTATGGTCGTCAACTTTATCAATCGCGGTGATCAGCGAACCGAACTCGAGGCTTTCAAAGTTCGAGTAAGTGCCGTTGGAGACATTGTGATAGGGGTTATTGGCGTCTTTTTGCCGCATAAATGAGAAGATCACATCATCGGCATTAAAATCGCGCGTTGGTGTAAAGTATTTATTGCTCTGGAACTTCACCCCTTTACGCAGATGGAAGGTGTAAACCTTGCCGTCTTCGCTCACATCCCAGCTTTCCGCGAGGCTGGGTTGCAGTTGCGTGGTGCCTATTTTGAAATCCACCAGCCGGTTATAGACCGGCACCGCGCTGGCATCGACGCTGGTGCCCGAGGTATAAAGTTGCGGGTTGAAGTTTTCCGGCGAGCCTTCCGAGCAATAGACCAGCGTTTTCGCCGCTACAGAAGAACTCACTATCATCGCGGCCAACGCCAGAGCAAGTGTTGTCGGTTTGCTAATCATAGTTTTTCCTGTTGTTTTATTGTAAAGGCTTGTTGTTTGCCCTCTCATAAATAACATTAAAGTGAATTTGCAAACACCTGATAATTCGAATAAAGAAGGAATCACTATGTCATCGTCGCTGACCAGTCAATTAACGCATCGCTTCTTTCGCTATCTCAACATCACCAGCCAAAGCGATCCCAGCGCCACCACGTTACCCACGACTGTCGGGCAATTTGATATGGCGCGTGAACTGGCTAATGAGTTGAAAACACTGGGTCTGGAACAGATTGTCATTGACAATCACGCGACCGTCACCGCCGTGAAAAAAGGCAATGTTCCGGGTGCGCCGCGCATTGGTTTTATCACCCATATCGACACCGTAGATGTCGGTTTATCACCGCATATTTATCCGCAGATCCTGCGCTTTGAGGGGCAAGATCTCTGCCTGAACAACGTGCAAGATATCTGGCTGCGCGTTGATGAGCATCCGGAGATCCTCGCGTATCCGAATGAAGAGATTATTTTCAGTGACGGAACCAGCGTACTCGGCGCGGACAACAAAGCCGCCGTTACCGTGGTGATGACGCTGCTGGAAAACCTGACGCCAGAACAGCGTCACGGCGATATCGTGGTGGCCTTTGTGCCCGATGAAGAAGTGGGACTGCGCGGTGCGAAAGCGCTGGATTTAGCGCGTTTTGATGTTGATTTTGCCTGGACAATCGACTGCTGCGAACTGGGCGAAATTGTTTATGAGAATTTCAACGCCGCCAGCGCGCAAATCCAGTTTACCGGGGTGACCGCGCACCCGATGTCAGCGAAAGGCGTGCTGGTGAACCCGCTATTGATGGCGATGGATTACATCAGCCATTTCGATCGCCAGCAAACGCCGGAGCACACAGAAGGACGCGAAGGCTATATCTGGTTTAACGGGATCAATGCCGTGCAGAGTTACGCGACGCTGAACGCCAACATTCGTGACTTTGACAGCGAGAGTTTTGCGAAACGCAAACAGCAAATTGCCGATGTGGCAGCAAAAATTGCCGCCCAATATCCCACTGCGAAAGTTGAGTACAGCATTAGCGATACCTACAGCAATATCAGCAACGCGATTGGCGAAGATCGCCGGGCGATTGATTTACTGTTTGCAGCCATGGAATCGCTGGGTATCACGCCAAAACCGACACCAATGCGCGGCGGCACCGACGGTGCAGCGCTTTCTGCTAAGGGTTTGCTGACACCAAATTTCTTCACCGGCGCGCATAATTTCCACTCGCGTTTTGAGTTCTTGCCGCTGCGTGCCTTCGAAGCTTCATACAATGTGGCGCTGCAGCTTTGCCTGCTGGCGGCGCGCTAAACAAGCTGAGCGGCGATGTCGTCAGAACTGAGCTGCATTAACCCTTTCAGTCCAATGGTGCCGGATGCGGATCTCACGAAAGTGCTGGATGGCCTTGCCATTCAGCATTTGGCGCGCCAGCGGTGACACTTCATCACCGTAATCCTCAAAGAGTTTGCCGGTGGCGTTTACCAGGCGAATAGCGAAACAGGCGTGATGCAGCGAGTGTTCATAGAAAAAACTGCGGACTGGCAGTATAAGAACCGGTGGCATCCTTCCGGCTCCTTTACTGCCTGCCGTGGGAAAACTTACGCAGATTTGCGTGCCAGCAACGTGGCAAAGCGCAATTTTATGCGGTTGCCGTTGGCATCGGTGCGATGAAGCTCGCCAACCTCTTCGTTGTATTTCAGCAACTCCCAGCCCACGTAGTAATCGCGCAACTCACCCTCTTTAAAGGCAAACGGGAAGCCGACCGTGCACGGGAAATCTGCCGTGTCCATTGCCGCGACAATCAAGTTATAGCCGCCCGGTTTGGTGCAGCGCTGCATATTGGCAATCAGCCCTGGAATGGTTTTCGCTTCCAGAAACATCAGCACTACAGTCGAGAGAATAAAATCGTACTCGCCGTCAAAACTCAGGTTGTTGAGATCAACCGCCTCGATATGTAAGTTTTCCAGCCCTTCCGCTTCGCGGATATTTTGTAAGTTGCTCAGGCTGTTCGGATTTTTATCCCACGCGGTGACGTCAAAACCCCGGTTGGCGAGAAAAAGACTGTTGCGGCCATTACCGCAGCCGAGATCCAGCGCTTTGCCCGGTTGGACATAATTAACGGCGTTAAGTACTTCCGAATGGGTCGGCGTCATGCTGTATTTTTCAGTAAAGTAGCTATCAGTGCGGGTGGTCATGCTATTCCTCAATACGTCGCGAATTTATAAGTTGCATTTTTTGTGCATTTTATTGGTTTCGCTGGCGGATAGCCAGCAGCGTAAAATTTGCTACGTTTAACTCAGGCAGATCGAGGAAATGTAGCATGAATAAGTATCGACTCAGCGATGAGCAAAGGACAATGCGCTACCAGATTGGCGGCGAGAAGCGCTCTGTCGCGCTGCGCCAGATTATCGCCCTGCGCGATTTTAACGATGTAGTGGCGGGCAGCGCGGGTGGCTGGGTTGATAATGAAAACGTGCTGGATCAGCAGGGAAATTGCTGGATTTACGATGAAAACAGCATGGTTTTTCTTGGCAGCATGGTGCGTGGCGATGCACGTATCACCCAACCATGCGTGATTTGCCACGATGTCATTGTTCTTGATAATGCCTGGGTTGACGGCAGTAATGTGAGCCACGGCGCGCAATTAAGTGACAACGTCACGGTTCAGGCCTCCACCGTGCGCGGGTTATGTCATTTGCGTGGCGATGCGCGCATTCTCAACGGCTGCGACATCATTGCAGCCCAGGGTTTAACACCGGACAACGAACAGATTTTACAGATTTACAATCGCGCCACGGTCAGCCATTCGCGCGTGGTACATCAGGCGCAAATTTATGGCGATGCCATCGTCAATTATGCGTTTATCGAACACCGTGCCGAAGTCTTTGATTTCGCCCTGCTCGAAGGCAACGAATTAAATGATGTCTGGGTGTGTGACTGCGCCAAAGTGTATGGGCACGCGCGCGTGATCGCAGGGACGTTTGAGGATGAGATCCCGACGATTCGCTACAGCTCTCAGGTGGCAGAAAACGCGGTTGTAGAAGGCAATTGTATTTTAAAACACCACGTGCTGGTAGGCGGTCGCGCCTGGTTATGCGGAGGGCCGCTGCAACTGGATGAAAAAGTGGTGATTCAGGGCAATGCGCGCATTCACGGTAATGTGCTGATCGAGCATCAGATTGAAATTGGCGGTGATGCGGTTGTCGACGCGCAGGAAGGCGAAAGTATTCTGTTACGCGGGCCGAAAGTGATTAACGACACGCAGCACATTACCCGCACGCCGCTGGTCGGCTCTTTATAATTCGCTTGTCTGTTATTGATGCCGAAAATATAATCACCCGGCATTTTCCACTATGTCGTAGGCGTTACCGTCATCCAACGCGCCCAGGTTCCTGAGGGTCTCCGCAGAGAAAACAGGATCCCTAATATAGGCGCGGCACTCACTTCTGATCCCTAATTTCCCGTTACCTTCCCGGTTGCGGGATTGTGTCGTCGCCTTTCCATTACGCATCACTGGAGAGGACGTTTTATGAACATTAGCGGTAACACCATTCTTATCACCGGCGCAACCAGCGGCATTGGCCGTGCGCTGGCTGAAGCGCTGTATGCACGAGGTAATCAGGTCATCATTACCGGCCGCCGTCAGGCGCTGCTGGATGAGGTAACGCGTAATAACCCCGGAATGGCGGGATTCCAATTGGATGTTGATGATGCGGCAATGCTTGCTGCGCTCACCAAACGCGTCAGCTCGCAGTATCCGCGGCTGAATGTGCTGATTGCCAATGCCGGGATTTCAGGCAAAGAAGATTATGCCACTGGCAACGGGGACGCAGAGATGGCGCAGGCGATCGTCGCGACCAATATTGTTGGGGTTATCCGGACTGTCGCTGCATTTTTGCCTTTGATTCAACACCAGCCGAAAGCCACACTACTGGCGACCAGTTCGGCGCTGGCGTTTCTGCCAAGAGCCGATTTCCCAACTTACTGCGCCAGCAAAGCCTTTTTGCATACGTGGCTGGTTTGTTTGCGCCATCAACTTCGCCATATCCCTGTTGAAGTCCTTGAGCTTTCACCCCCCTATGTACAAACAACGCTCACCGGCGCACAGCAGGCAACCGATCCGCGCGCGATGGCGTTGCCTGCTTATATCCGTGAAGTAATGTCAATGATTGAGCACGGCGATCACCCTGCGGGTGAAATCGTGCTGGAGCGTGATAAACACCGGCGCTGGGCGGAAAAAGACGGCACCTTCGCCACGCTCTTTGCGGCGATGAACCCCTAATAATACCGGGCCTGCAACGTAAATTCTGTTGCAGGCTTTTTTCACAAAAGTTTTTTTTCTTCCTCGTGGAATAAACGCGCCGTTGCTTCGTCTTATCCGCTCATGATTAGCAGGTGAGCAACTATGACAAACACTCCATTTACGACCGGCCAGATCATTGCGCGTCTCGCAGTGATAGCACTTATTCCCCTGGTGTTGATTGTGCTGTTCCTCTGGGGCGGCGGTTGGTTAACGCCACAGCGCCTGAGCGCAGACAAACTGGTGAATGTCTTACAACAAGCGGGCGGCGAACATCCGGGTTACCGGCGAAATCACGCCAAAGGTCTCTGTGTTATTGGCAGTTTTATCTCCAACGGCAATGCCAGCACGCTATCGCGCGCCTCGGTGTTTGCGGCGGGTGAAACGCCGGTAACCGGACGTTTTGCTATTGCCGGAGGCAACCCTACCGCGCCGGATTACGCTGTTCCCGTGCGCAGTATGGCGCTGGCGTTTCAGTTGGCGAACGGCGAACAGTGGCGCACTGGCATGAATGCGATGCCCTTCTTCCCGGTCTCCACCGTTGAGCAGTTTTATGAATTACAGGTTGCCTCGCTACCTGATGCGGCAACCGGCAAACCGAATGCGGATAAATTTACCGCCTTTGTGCAAAAGAATCCCGAAATCAAGCCATTTCTGGCGTGGGCAAAGCAGAATGTTCCCTCTTCAAGCTGGGCCAGCGATCGCTTTAACAGCCTGAACGCGTTCCGTTTTATGGATAAGTCCGGCATGGCGCATCTGGTTCGCTGGAGCATGGTGCCGCACACCGATTATCAGCCCATCAGTGCGGAAGAAAAAAAGGATAAAGATTTCCTGCAAACCGATCTTAAACAGCGTCTGGCGCAAGGGCCGCTGAAATGGGATCTGTTGGTCACGGTTGCCCAGCCGGGTGACGATGGCAGTAATGCCACGAAAATCTGGCCAGCAGACAGACAAACGGTCAACGCCGGAACGCTGGTACTCACCCATGCAACAGAACAGCAAAATGGGCCGTGCAATGACATCAATTACGATCCGCTGATCTTGCCAGATGGCATTGCCGCCTCTGACGATCCATTACTTAATGCGCGTTCAGCAGCCTATGCTAAATCTTACAATGCGCGCACCCGCGAACAATCCGCCCAGGCTGGAGCTCATTTATGAAACAGGTTGCGTATTTCCACCCGGCGCTGCGCGTGCTGCACTGGTTAATGGCGGCAGCGATCGTGGCGATGCTGTTTATTGGCGTCGTGATGGTTTCCACCGTCTCATCCCTGCACAGCCTGCTGGTGTCCATTCACAAACCGCTGGGTTTAATGATTCTTGTGCTGGTGCTGGTCCGTCTGTGGTTACGGTTTTATACTGCCACGCCCGCGTTACCGGCGACTCTTCCGGGTTGGCAACGCGCGATGG
Organism: Kosakonia sp. YIM B13571; assembly: GCF_042788095.1. Classification (NCBI taxonomy): domain Bacteria; kingdom Pseudomonadati; phylum Pseudomonadota; class Gammaproteobacteria; order Enterobacterales; family Enterobacteriaceae; genus Kosakonia; species Kosakonia sp. YIM B13571. The sequence continues at coordinate 517,748 of NZ_JBHZPL010000002.1, forward strand.
CGCACCTCTCACATTGGGCGCTTTATGCCATGATGATTGCGCAGCCGCTGATTGGCTGGGGAATGCTTTCGGCAGCGGGCTACCCGGTAACGGTCGGGGGTTGGGTGTTACCGCCTATCCTGCCGGTGAGTAATGATGTTTACGCACTGCTGCGTCCGTTGCATTCCCTGGTGGCACTGGCGCTGTTCGCAACGGTGATGCTGCATTTAGCCGCTGCGTTATTTCATGCCCTCGTGCTCCGCGATGGCGTATTTGAGAGTATGTCGGGAACGCGCAAACGATGAAGGCAAGCTATGCAACTGACTGATGATGAGATTCGTCAGGTGATGCCACATTTGCAACGCTTTGCACTGTGGCTAACCCGCAACCCGCACAGCGCGGAAGATTTGGTGCAAAGTTGCCTGATGAAAGCGCTGACGCGCAGCCCGGATAATCATGGCGAACGGAGCCTGCGCGCCTGGCTGTTTGCCATTCTTTACCGCCAATTTATTGACGCCGAGCGGCGCAAGCGACGGTATATGAAAATCCTCGCTTTTTTTACCGGCGAGGAAGCCATCAGCGCATCTACCGAATCACTGGCGATGGCGGATGATACGCTGGCGGTGTTCGCCACGCTGCCCACAGATTATCGTGTCATTCTGTTGCTGGTGAGCATTGAAGGGCTGAGTTATAAAGAAGTCGCCCAAACGCTCGATATCCCGACCGGCACCGTGATGTCGCGCCTGTCGCGAGCGCGTAAATTGCTACATGAGAAATTAGACGGTACGGCCACGCCGCTGCCGCTGAGGAGACTGAAATGACGTTGCCACCGGATGAACACGATCTGCATGCCTGGATGGATGGCGAAACCGATGAGGCGACCTCAGCGCGTGTCGAGCGCTATCTGGCAGAAAACCCCGATGCCGCCGCGCAGGTTGCGGGCTGGCGTCGCGACGCGCAGCAACTCCGCCAGGCCATGAGCCAGCAAGCTATTGTCCTGGAAAAACCGGAGCCGCATTATTTACGCCGCCAGGTACGCCAGCAGCGCCAGTGGAAACTGGCCACCGCGTTCGCGTTGGTGCTGGCGCTAAGCGTTGGCGGCTACACAGGCTGGCAGTTAAAAGAGTCGCAGATGTTGATGACTCATCAGCCGATGGAGGACGCGGTTCAGGCCTATAAACTTTTTGATAATGCTGCGTTAACGCCCATGGATGTGGTGGCAAGCCAGCAAACCGAACTCACCCGCTGGGTCGCCCGGTATTTCATCAACGGCAACCAGCCGCCAAATCTTGAACAGTATGGTTTCACGTTATCCGGCGCGAGGCTTATTGCCACCGCGCAAGGCCCGGCGGCGCTGATTATGTATCAGGACAGAAACGGAACGCGGGTCGGCTGGTATATCCGCCCATTAAGCCCGGTCAAACTTCCCCATGGGGAACGCGAGGCAGAAGATGTGATGGCGCAGTACTGGAGTGATGATCACTACAACTACGCGCTGGTGACACCGATGAACTCACCGGCGGTAAATGGCCTGCGCAAAGCGGTGTCACAGGCCACCAGTTAGCGCGATCGGGACTTATCGACGATCTTCGCCCAGATATTCTGGTCGTCGTAGCTGCCGTTGAGAAACTCCGCCTGTTTGAGGCAGCCTTCAAGCGTAAAGCCGTTGCGTTCGGCTACCTGATTGCTGGACGTGTTCGCCACCCGGCATTTGATGACAAAGCGCCGGATCTCGCCGCGGCGGGCGTAAAAATCGATCATGGCCTGCATGGCCTGAGACAAAATCCCCTGCCGCTGGCAATCTTCATCCAGCCAGTAGCCGATATAGGCCGTTTTGTTTAGCGGCTCAATCGAATTAAACGCCAGCACCCCCACCAGCACATCGTCGCGCACAATCATGAACATTTTGGCGTAACCGCGCTGGTGCAGCAGCATGTTGCTCTGTGCGGTTTTGCGCGTGTCATCAACGGAGGTGACAGAGTGCGGCCAGTTGAGAAACTGCTGTAGCCAGTCGCGGTTTTTGACAATTAACTGGTGAAGGTCGTGCACAAACCGCTCGTCGACGGCGTGCAGCATGAGGTGGTCATTTACCGGAATAACGGTATCGTCCATTGCAGCTCCACAAAGCATTCGCCCCCAAACGGGGGCGAAGTGAGATTAGCGCATGACGCGGTCATCAACGTAGTTACGTTTGTCCGGCGCGGGAGGGAAGTATTGATAAAGCCAGGTTTCGCTGATCGCGTTGCCCTGGCAGCGCAGGAACAGACGCATGTCTACCGGATCGGTGGAATCATTGGTCGGATACCAGTCGAACAGAATGCGATAACCGTCAAACGGTTCAACATAGAGGATCTCAACCTGTTTCGCTTCACCGTTTGAGAGGGTGATGACCGGCTCAATGCCTTTCGGCGCAGCGGCTTTCAAATCGCCGCCAACAAAATCAATGGCGAAACGGCGTGCCCATTTGTCCGGGTAGTGTTCGCCCGGTGCCCAACCTTCCGGGAAACCGCCCATGCCGGTGCGGGTGGCGTAAACGCGCGCCAGCGGAGAACGTACTGGCGGCATCGCGCTCCAGTACAAGCGGTACTGGAAGGCAAAATCATCGCCCGCTTTAACCGGTTTTTCCGGTTGCCAGAAGCAGACAATGTTATCCAGCGTTTCACCGGTAGTCGGGATCTCCATCAGGCTTACCGCCCCTTTACCCCATTTGTTACGCGGCTCAACCCACAGACTCGGGCGTTTGTTGTACCAGCCCATCACATCCTGATAGTGGGAGAAATCGCGATCGAGTTGCAGCAGGCCGAACCCTTTCGGGTTTTCATCCTGGTAGGCGTTGAACTGCAATTTTTGCGGGTTGTTTAGTGGGCGGCAGATCCACTCGCCGTTACCACGCCACATCGCCAGCCGGTCAGAGTCGTGAATTTGCGGATGAATGGTATCGCAGACGCGGCGCTCGTTATTACCGCAGCTGAACATACTGGTCATCGGCGCGATACCCAGTTGCTTAATGTCTTTGCGCGCATACAGGCGGTTATCGACATCCATGATCACCTGGCTCTCTTCGCAGTGGATCACGAACTTATACGCGCCGGTAATGCTCGGGCTGTCGAGCAGTGCATAAACGGTAAAGGTGGTATCGGACGGTTTCGCCGTCTCAAACCAGAACGCGGTGAAATCCGGGAACTCTTCCGGCGTATCAGTAAAGGTATCAATGGCTACACCGCGTGCGGAAAGACCATACTGGAAGGTGCTATCTACCGCGCGGAAATAGCTCGCGCCAAGGAACGAGACGATATCGCGGCGCGCCAGCTCAGGCGCTTTAAACGCGCGAAAACCGGCAAAACCGAGATCGCTTTGCCCTTCCAGTTGTTTGGTATCTACGCCCGCGTCATGGTAGTTAAACAGCTCCGGGCGGAAGTGAATTTCACGCGCCTGGTGTGTGTTTTGATCGAGTGAGAACATGCGAACACGGCGGCGAAAGCCCATGCCGACGTGGAAAAACTGCACGTCCAGCAGACGGCCATCCACATTGTTCCACAGCGAGTGCTGCGCATCATACTGAATGCTGTTGTAAGCCTGCGGCGTCAGGTTCGCCAGCGTGTTGGGGAGCGCTTTAGGCGCACCGCCCCATTGCTGTTGCGCCAGATCGTGCGCCATGGACTGCAGCACGGAGAAATCAAAACTGCGGCTTTGTCCATCGGCGATGTCGGTTTCCGCCGCGAACGCCGCGCGGGAAAACAACGATGCAACACCGGTAGTGCCGTAGGTTGCGGCAAGGGCCATGGATGCTTGAATAAATCGTCTGCGGTTCATGCCTGGTAACACGTCCTTCTGGTCGTCGAATGGCATTTCGCGATGGCGCGAAACAGCGGCAAAAGCGTTGCTTAATGAACGCATCACTCTAGACAAAATTCATTGAGAATCCAATTGTTGGCTGCCGAATATATGAACGAAACATGAAATATTTTCTGTCGATAAGAGCAGCCCGAAAGCGGCGTAAAGATCTGTATAACAGTAGCGGGGGCGGCGGAAATAAAAAAGCGCCTGCCGGACATCAGACGGCAGGCGCCAGAATGGTCATGCCTTATTGTGCGCTGACACTAACATCAATGCCGGGAAAATATTTTTCTGCCAGCGTCTTGATGGTGCCGTCAGCACGAACTTTATCGATTGCGGCATCAAGCTGCTTTTTGGTGGCCTCGTCACCTTTGCGCAACCCAAAACCGATACCACTGCCGAGGATCGTATCGTCCGATACCGGTTTGCCGATAAAGCCAAACCCTTTCCCCTGCGGCTTGCTGAGGAAACCGGCTTGTCCGGCCGCCGACATCACCAGTGAGGCGTCAATACGACCGTTCAGCAAATCTCCCCACGCCATATTCTGATCTTTATACGACACCACCGTGACACCGTGCTTTTCCCAATGCTCTTTGGCGTAGGTTTCCTGAATCGATCCCTGCAACACGCCAATGGTTTTGCCTTTCAGCCCTTCCGCGGTCGCTTCCATGCCATCACCACTTTTGCCGACCAGTTGCGAAGGAATGCGGTATATCGGCTGGGTGAAGTCAATGCTTTTGCGCCGTTGCTCGGTAATGTTCATCGCCGAGTTAATGGCATCAAATTTCTTTGCAGTAAGCCCAGGGATTAACGCGTCAAACGAGGTTTCCACCCAACTGCATTTCAGTTGTGCCGCTTTGCAGATGGCGTTACCCAGTTCGATGTCAAAACCTTCCAGTTCGCCCGACGCGTTGCGGCTTTCAAAAGGGGGATATTCCGCCTCCACGCCATAGCGCAGCGCGCTTTCGGCAAATGAGGAGAATGAGCAGAGCAAACCCATACCCAGACAGAGTGCTTTAAATTTCATCATTAACGCTCCTTAGCGTGGCTTAACACGACACAGGGCCTGCGCGCCTGCTCTTAACGTTGCCTCATCTTTTGCAAAAGAGAGGCGGATCAACTTGTTATCTGTGCTATCGGTATAAAACGCCGACAGCGGAATGGTGGCGACACCGCAATCAATAATCAGTCTTTTCACCATCTCGCTGTCACTTTCATCGCTGAAATGGCTGTAATCCGCCAGCAGGAAAAATGACCCCGCGCTGGGCAATAAGCGGAACGGCGACTCCGCAAGCAATGTTTGCAGCAGGTCGCGTTTACGCTGGTAAAACGCCGCCAGCGACAGCCAACCCTGCGGGTCGCGCATATGATCGGCAAAGGCGTGCTGCATGGGAGTATCGGCAGAGAACATCAAAAACTGGTGTACTTTGCAGATCTCATCCATCAGTTCAGCAGGCGCAACGCAGTAACCCACGCGCCAGCCCGTCACATGATAGGTCTTGCCAAACGACGAGATAATCACGCTGCGCTCCGCCAGTTGCGGGTGCGTTGCCATGCCGTGATGCGGCTCGCCGTCAAACACCACATGTTCGTAAACCTCATCGGAGAGGATCACAATATCAGTGTGCCGGGTGATCGCCGCCAGTTGTTCGAGGTCAGCACGAGAGAAAACCTGCCCACTCGGGTTATGCGGCGTGTTGATGATGATCATGCGCGTTCGCGGTGTAATTGCCGCACGTACTTCGTCCCAGTTGACCGCGAAATCCGGCACCGTCAGTTTGATAGCAACGGGCGTTGCCCCCTGCAAACGGACAATTGGCGCGTAACTGTCGAACGAGGGTTCAAAGTAAATCACTTCATCACCTGGATGCACCAGCCCGCTAATAGCGGAATACAACCCTTCGCTGGCGCTGGCGGTGATAAGAATTTCACTGTCCACGTCGTAATCTGTGCGGTACAGCTCGCTGATTTTCTGTGCAATCCGCTCTTTTAACGGACGCAGACCGGTCATTGACGCGTACTGGTTATGATTGGCTTGCATGGCGCGCGTCACCCCGGCAATCAGCTGCGGATCGCAAGGAAAGTTGGGCGCGCCCTGAGAAAGGTTAATCGCATTATGTTCGGCGGAAAGCTGGCCGATGACGGTAAAAATGGTGGTGCCCACATCGGGTAATTTGGAGCGAGTTTTCACCGGGGTACGCAGAGTCATGCCTGATCCTTTCACATAAAAAGTGCATAACCATTCAAACTAAACCCTGTTGAGCCGACAACCGAATTGTTGTCATAATAGCCATGAATATATTGCATAGCTGGAGTTGCCATGTCGCACCGTTCTCTGCCACTCAATGCCATCGACGCTTTTCTGGTCACCGCCCGCCATCTTAATTTGACGCATGCAGCAAAAGAGCTGTGTCTGACGCAGGGTGCGGTCAGCCGCAAAATCGCCACGCTGGAAAACTGGTTCGGCTTTCCGCTGTTTGAACGCCACGCGCGTGGTTTACACCTGTCACCGCAGGGTAGCGCTCTGCTGCCGGAACTGCGTGGTGCGTATGAACAACTGGTGATGGTCGCTTTTCAGGCGCGCTCGCAACAAACGGTGGTGCGACTGAAAGCCCCGACCTGTGCGATACGCTGGCTGGTGCCTCGCCTGCTGGATCTGGAACAACGTTATCCGGAATTGCAGGTGGCGCTGACCACCACAACCGATCACACCATTAACTTCAAAACAGAACCTTATGACGCGGCAATTGTTTTTGGCACCCAATTAAGCGCCGGGGATCTGCTGTTTGACGAAGCGCTGACGCCGGTGATTAGCCACGCGCTGGCGCAGCGCAATACGCTGGAAACCGCCACATTATTGCACCCGACGCGGGATAAAACCGACTGGTCGCTGTGGCTGGCGAAGCAAAGCGCTTTTCAGCCCGCCATGAGGAAAAATCAACACTTCGATACCATGGATTTAGCCATTACTGCCGCCATTCAGGGGCTGGGAATGGCCATCGCCGATGAGACGCTGGTTGAGGAGGATATCCAGGCTGGACGCCTGCTGCGCCCGTTTTCGCAGAGTGTCATAACCGGTGCCAGTTATCGCCTGGTTTTGCGGGAAACAGAGAATAAAGCCGCCGGGCTGGCGGCGTTTAGAGACGGGTTGCTGGGGGCTAATCAAGCTTCACGTGGTGGCGCATTACCCGGCGAAAAAAGCTCAGGCGGGCGCGCATAAAGCGGTTAACCAGGCGAAAACCTGCATGTTTATTCAATCCCATACGCAGTAACCGGTCGCGGCCACGTACGCAGGCCAGCCAGTTGACCGGGCCGGGCAACGCTTCTGTACGACGCTCTGCCTGGGCGGCAAAACGAACCCAGTAATCGGCAATATGCGCGGCAAAGGCGAGATCGCGCGGGTTGACATAGCTGCACGACGGCTCCGAAAGCATAAGATTGTCGAATACATACGGCACTTCGTTACCGTGCCACGCGCCGTTGATATAGGTGTCATGCGCCGCTTCGGCAACATAATCAAACCAGTAACGCCAGCAGGGTTGCCCGACACGCTGCTGGGCCTGCATCACCACCAGGCCAAGCGTGGTAAAGGCCATATCGCGACACACCTGGCGACCGAGTTCCGCATCCCCTTTCACCCCCGGATAAAGCAGGCGGATCAGCCCCAGGCCGAGCCGCTGTTCGCGGCGCATCTTTTCGATTTGCCCGGCGAGATCAACGCCAAACTCCGCCATCACGCTGGCTTCATCGCTGTTCGACCCGATAATGACCGGCATTGGATGTTGCCGACCGGCGAAAAAGGTATCAAGCATTGGTTCCGGTAATACGCCATCACCTGCGATAGGCGTCGGGGCAATTTTCAGCGGTGCGTCCAGCGGCCAGAACGCGTCTGCCGGCAGTGCGCGCAGCTGTTCGGCGCTGGCATTTTCCAGCCCAAAATGCGCGGCAATCGCTTCACCTTTTGCCAGCGCGGCTTCGCGCGGCGTATCCGGCAAGGTATAACTGCTCTGAATAATGGCTTTATGAAACAACCCTTCTGCCAGCGGCGAGGCCATCAGTGCCATCACGCTGCGTCCGCCAGCCGATTCGCCAAACAGCGTCACGTTCGCGGCATCACCCCCAAAAGCAGCGATATTCTCCTGCACCCAACGCAGTGCGGCGATCTGATCAAGCAGGCCAAAATTGTAGACGCGCTCACCGCTCTCCTTCTCCAGCGCCGGATGGGCGAAAAAACCAAGATGCCCAAGGCGATAATTCACCGTCACCAGCACCACGCCGCGTGCGGCGAGCGCTTTTCCGTCATACGGCGGCAACCCGCCGGAGCCGATAGTGAAGCCGCCGCCGTGCAGCCAGACCATCACCGGCAGCGCTTTTGTGCGCGTAGCCGGTGACCAGATATTCAGATAGAGGCAATCTTCGGCGAAACGTCCAGGATCGCCGCCGCCGAGCTGCTGACAATAATCACTGTTTTGCCAGCTGGCGGCGGAAAAGGTGTCCGCCATGCGCACGCCCTGCCAAGGTTGCGGCGGCTGCGGCGCGCGCCAACGCAGTGCGCCGGTGGGCGGCGCGGCAAACGGAATACCGCGCCAGACATGAAAGGCGTCTTCACTGCATCCCAGTACACTGCCCTGGCGGGTATGGACCAGCGGGGTTAATGGATTTTCCATGACAACATCCAGAAATGACTGATTTCTGGCAGATTACCTGTTTTACAGCAGACCGCAACGCCGTTTGCTGCGCGCTTCGGCTTCCGCATAGAGCGTAAATTCATCGAACACCGGGCAACCCAGCGCGGCCTCAAACTGCGCCTGGCTGGCGTTGCCATGGCTGCGCGCCTGGGTTTCGTTGCCGAGGTTCGACTGGAAGATCCCCGCCGCGCTGACCGGCAGAAAATCTTCATAGGTAATCGGCTGTGCTACCACCCAGCCGCGCTCGATCAGCGGCTGCGGATCGTCGCCGGGACGAATGGCCTGACGGTGCGCTTCGCCCGTGGGTGTCAGACGGTAGCGGAACCACGCCAGTTCCTGTTTGCGCAGCAGCATTTCGCTATCCGGGAAGGCTTTGAACACCTCCTGCAAATGCAACTGGTGCGTCAGATTATCTTTGCCCGTTCCGGCGCTGTTCAGCAGTTGATCATAGAGCGCGCGCCCTTTCTGCGTTAACGCGACGCCGCGCTGTTCAATCTCACCGAAACGCGCGGTGTGGGTTCCCTGGTGTTCGCCGTTGAACAGCACCGGTTCATCCAACGCTTTGAAACTGGTCTGACGCAACAAAATCGGCACATCGCGACGCGGCGGGCCTTCGATAAGGATTTTCGGTTCAATGCCGTACTCCGGCATCAGCGCCTGTACGCGGTCAATATCCAGCGTTCGTGGCGTTAAATGATTGATATGGCAGCCAGGGAAACAGACCACATCGGCAATTAAGCGATGCTCATCATGCAGCGCCTGATAGGTTTGCGTATCCACCGTGGCATGGCGGTGCCAGCGAAACGTTTCCAGCGCTTCCTCAACAAAAGCTTTGGCTTGCTGGGGGGTAAAACCGCCATTCAGTTCATGCAACTCAATCAGTTGGCGGCAAGCAGGGGTGAAAATGTCGCGCTTCGCCAGAATGGCGGCGGCTTTATTACGCAGGATTTCGTTCTCGATAAGCTCCAGGCGCAGCAGCGAGGTAAAAATACGAAACGGGTTACGCGCCAGCGCAGCGTCTTCTATTGGGCGAAAGGCGGTGGAGTGCACCGGAACGCCTGCCTGCGAGAGATCATAATAACTGACCGGGAACATCCCCATAATGGCGAACATACGCCGCAAGGTGGAAAGCTCCTCGGCCGTCCCTACCCTGATTGCGCCGTGGCGCTCGACATTCAGCCGTGCTAATTCATCGGCGTTGGCCAGTTGTTCATGCAGACGCGGGTTGTTTTCCAGCACCGCCAGGTTCACATCCGCGACCAGCTCCAGCAGCGTGCCATATTGCGGAACTTCCTGCTGGTACATGGCAGACATCGCCTGTGAAAATTGTTCCCGAATCTCATCAGCCGTGATGCTGTACGCCATAGTGTAATCCCTCCAGTGTGTTCTCTCTGGAGTGTAGAGAAGCCTTTTTGCGTGCGTGGTGGGAAATTTACAAAGTGTGATCGTGGCAGAAAACGCGGGTGCGTCGCGCGGTAACGAACATAACGAAAGATTATGGAACAGCACAGCAGCAAACCCTTACCAACATGCAGGTTACGTCACATTGCGGGCAGAATCCGTTTGTAACTCAAAGAGATTAAATGTTAATAATATTTTGCTATCTGGTTATCAAAATTAAACAACTTCATTTGCCAGCGGTTCTGCACGGTTTTTAACATCATCTTATGGAAAAAAACGGTCTGTTTTCACAGCGCATTCGTCTGCGCCATTTGCATACATTCGTTGCCGTCGCTCAACAAGGAACTTTGGGGCGCGCGGCTGAAACCCTTAACTTAAGTCAGCCTGCGCTGTCGAAAACCCTGAATGAACTCGAGCAGCTTACCGGTAAGCGCCTGTTTGAGCGTGGCCGCATGGGCGCGCAGCTAACCCTGGTCGGTGAACAGTTTCTTACCCACGCGGTGCGTGTGCTGGACGCGGTCAACATTGCCGGACAGTCGCTGAGCCACAGAACCGAACTGAAAAACGATCTGATCCGCATCGGCGCGCTGCCCACCGCCGCGCTGGGGATCTTACCGGCGGTCATCGGTCAACTGCATAAACAGCAGCCGGATATCACCATTCAGGTGGCTACCGCCAATAACCCGATGATCCTCGCCGGGCTGAAATCCGGCGAATTGGATCTCGGCATTGGCCGCATGTCAGACCCGGATTTGATGAGCGGCTTAAGTTATGAGCTGCTGTTTCTTGAGTCGCTAAAACTGGTCGTTCGCCCGCGACATCCGTTGCTGCAAACCACCGTTACGCTAAGTAAAGTGCTGGAATGGCCGGTGGTGGTGCTACCGGAAGGCACCGTGCCACGGCAAAACACCGAGGAACTGCTCAGCAGCCAGAACTGCACACTGCCGTCTGGTTGCCTGGAAACGCTTTCCGCATCGCTGTCGCGACAGCTCACAGTGGAATATGACTACGTGTGGTTTGTCCCTTCCGGCGCAGTAAAAGATGATTTGCGCCTCGGTTCTCTGGTGGCACTGCCCATTCCGCCGATTGGGATCGGCGATCCGATTGGGATCATTACCCGCGTTGATAACGTCCTGCCCCCCGCAGCTCACGCGCTGATTGCGGCAATTCGCAAAACGATGCCGGGTTAATTCCGGCTCGCTTATCTTCTCTTCCGATTGCGCAACAGGTAAACAGTGCGTTAATTGTGTGATAAAAATAGGTTGTTGATTAAGAGTTGTTGTTACGCAACTTACACTCACGCTGTAACCATCCGCAGTCGGAAGAAGAGATGAAATTCAAAACCGCTATCAAACCCTACCACGCTGCTGCCGGTGGTCTGGGCTCGCTGGAAGCGACAACGCGCTTCGTTATTGACAGTAAAAATGCGCTAAAAAATATGCGCAACCTGTTGCGCATGAACAAAGCGCGCGGCTTCGACTGCCCCGGTTGTGCCTGGGGTGACGACAATAAAAGCACGTTCAGTTTCTGCGAAAACGGCGCAAAAGCCGTGACCTGGGAAGCCACACGCCGCCAGATTGACGCCACTTTTTTTGCGCAACACAGCGTGACTGCGCTTAACCGCCAGAGCGACTATTTTCTCGAATATCAGGGCCGTCTGACCGAACCGCTGCGTTACAACCCGCAAACCGATCACTACGAACCGATTGCGTGGGATGACGCGCTGGCGATGATTGGCGAGCATATTAATGCGATGGATAACCCTAATCAGCTCGAACTGTACACCTCTGGTCGAGCCAGCAATGAATCCTCCTGGCTTTATCAGCTGTTTGGTCGCATGGTCGGCACCAATAACTTCCCGGACTGCTCCAACATGTGCCACGAAGCGAGCGGCGCGGGGCTAAAACGCAGCATCGGTGTGGGAAAAGGCACCATTCACCTGGCCGATTTTGATAAAGCAGACGCCATTTTTGTTTTCGGGCAAAACCCCGGCACCAATCACCCTCGCATGCTGCATAGCCTGCGTCACGCCGCCGATCGTGGGGCGCGTATTGTCACCTTTAATACCCTGCGCGAACGCGGCCTTGAACGGTTTGCCGATCCGCAAAAACCACTGGAACTCGTTACGCCGATGGCGGGTGTGATCAGCTCGTCTTACTATCAGCCCAATCTCGGTGGTGATATGGCGGCGGTGCGCGGAATGGCCAAAGCATTGCTGGAAACGCAGCGCCAGCGGCTGGCTAACGGCGAAGCGAGCATTTTTGACGATGCCTTTATTGCGCAGCACACCCACAGCATTGACGCGTGGTTTGCGCAAATCGATGCCACCGACTGGTCGACCATTGAGAAGCAGTCCGGTCTGAATCAGCAACAGTTGCGCGACGCGGCCGCCATCTGGCAGAACGCAAAACGCGTGATTTGTACCTGGGCGATGGGCATTACCCAACATAAACACTCACTGGATACCGTGCGGGAAATCACTAACCTGCAGCTGCTTGGCGGCCACTTAGGTAAACCTGGCGCGGGGCTCTGTCCGGTGCGCGGGCACAGCAACGTGCAGGGCAACCGCACGATGGGGATTGACGAAAAACCGCCTGCCGCCTTGCTCGACAGCCTTGCTCGTCATTTCAATTTCGAGCCGCCGCGCGAGCACGGGCATCATACGGTGGAGGCCATTTCGGCGATGCTGCGTAACGAAGTGAAAGTGCTGCTTGCGCTCGGTGGCAACCTGGCCGCCGCCGCGCCGGATACGCCGCTCACCTGCGAAGCCCTGCGCCGTTGCGGGCTGACGGTCTACATCAGTACCAAACTAAACCGCAGCCATTTGATGCCGGGTAAACAGTCGCTGATCCTGCCAACGCTTGGCCGTACCGAAGAAGATATGCAGGCAAGCGGGCGTCAATTTGTGACCGTGGAAGACTCCTTCAGCATGGTGCATGCTTCCGAAGGCATCGGCAAACCGCTGGCCGCCACGCAACGTTCGGAAACCGCGATTGTCGCTGGCATCGCCCACGCCACACTGGGCCGTAAAAAGCTAGACTGGCTGGCACTGGCGGGTGATTACAACCTGATCCGCGATCATATTGCCGCCACGATCCCCGGCTTTAACAACTTTAATGCTCGCTGCGAAGAACCCGGCGGGTTCTGGCTGGGGAACGCTGCCGCAGAATTGCGCTTTAATACACCTTCCGGCAAAGCAGAATTCAGCGCCGCCGCCCTGCCGCTCTCGGTCTGCCCGGAAACTGACGCGCCGTTTGTCTTGCAGACTTTACGCTCGCATGATCAGTACAACACCACCATTTACGGGCTTGATGACCGTTACCGTGGCGTGTATGGTCAGCGCGATGTGCTGTTTATGCACCCGGAAGATATTCGCGCGCTCGGGTTGAATGACGGTGATCGGGTGGATATTGAAACCCAGTCTACCGATGGTGTGCAGCGCTGCGTTACGGATTTCCGCCTTGTCGCTTATGACATCCCGCGCGGCAATCTGGCGGCATATTACCCGGAAACGAACCCATTGGTTCCGCTGACACGCTTTGGCGATGGCACCGGTACGCCAACCTCGAAATCCATCCCTGTCATCATCACACCGGCAAAAACGCGCGAAACGCTGCGTATTGCCTGATCTCAACGCCCGCATTCTGCGGGCGTGCTCAAATCCCCTGCTTTTATCGTTAACACTGTTTAACAGACGGGATTACGGTGCGATCCGCTGGCCATTTTCATCAACAACCTGCTGCCCATCCTCTTTGCTGAATGCCCCTTTCTGCGCCTCAGGGAGGAGCTCAAGCACCACTTCCGACGGGCGACAAAGGCGCGTACCGCGCGGCGTGACCACAATAGGTCGGTTAATCAAAATGGGATGCTCAAGCATAAAATCGATGAGCTGCGCGTCCGTGAAGCGATCTTCTGCAAGCCCCAGTTGTTCGTACGGTTCCACATTTTTACGCAACAATTCACGCACCGGAATGCCCAGGGCGCCGATCAGCGTCATCAGCTCATCGCGCGAAGGCGGTGTCTCAAGGTAGTGGATAATTGTCGGCTCCACGCCACTGTTGCGAATAAGCGCCAGTGTGTTGCGTGACGTGCCGCAGGCCGGGTTGTGATAAATCGTTACGTTGCTCATAAATACTCTCACGACAAATGAAAAAAAGCGCAATGCTGACGGCTGGTGTAATTGCCGCCATCAACGTAATTCATCTGCGTGGAGTAATAAAGATATGAACGCTCAGGGCGTGAGTTCACTGGCGGTGAGAGGAATTTTCTGCCCAGCTGCAACCAATGTTAAACAAACATTTCACTTACCGGACATGTATTCATGGCACTGATAAACTCAAGAGTATCTATCACAGCGATCGAAAGGTTATTGTCATGCAATATGAAGAACAGCAGCTTATCAACGGCCTTTTTCAGCGCCTGAAACAGACCGAGCAACAGAACAGCCAGCGCGACGCCGAAGCAGAGCATCAGATAGCGGAATTTGTGAGGCAGCAGCCTGCCGCGCCGTACTATATGGCGCAATCGATCCTGATTCAGGAAGCGGCGCTAAAACAGCTCCAGAGCAAAGTCCAGCAACTTGAAAGCGAGCTGGCAGCGCAAAAAAGCAAACCGCAAACTGGCGGTGGCAGTTTCCTCGGCGGCCTGTTTGGCGGTGGGAGAAACCAGAGCCCGCAACCGGAAAATAGCGGGAATGCGCCTCAGCAACCACAGCAGGACTATTCCCGTGCGCCAGCACCTGCGCCACGCGGTAGCGGTTTTATGGCCGGTGCGCTGCAAACCGCGGCGGGCGTTGCAGGCGGCGTGGTGTTGGCCGAAATGCTGACCAGCATGTTCCACCAGTCGCGCCCGGAAGAGATCGTGAATATTATCGAAGAGCCGGCGACGACGGCAGCCAATTCACCCTTTGAAAACGCGCAGAATGACGATTTCAATAATGCCTCCGACACACGTTTTCTCGATCAGAACAATTCGTTCGGCAATGACAGCTACCAGAACGATGATTTTGATGACACCGATTACAGCAACGATGACGACAGCTTTATTTAACGCTGCACACGCCTGAACCCGGCCCGGCAATGCTCTCTGCCGGGCACTTTCTCCGCTGTTCAAAACCTACCAATTCAGGTGGCATGCCCCTTGCCAGAGTGGCATTGATGCTAACCTGTGCGGCGCTCAGCAATAATGAGTCGTTATTTTTTTTCGGACAAGGAGAATGGGATGTTCATCGCCAAACCTGTCGCACGTACGCTGGCCGTTGCCGCCTGCCTGCTGGCACTGTCAGCCTGTGACGATAAATCTACCAAAACGCAAGAAGCACAGCCGTCAGCCGAACAGGCCGAAGTGCTGAAGTACAACGAATATATTGCCGCGGCCAACATGACTTCGGCTTCCTACGGGAAGCAACTCGCTGAATACCAGAAGTACACTCAGCCCGCTTTCGATGGCAAAAAGAAAATGGATGATCTGTTTTTTACTGAACCGCTCTCGATGGGACGCATTAAAGAACATCTGGATAAAGCGCACAGCATGAAGCCGGATATGCCGGAACTGGACGAACCGGCGCGTCTTTACAGCGAAGCGCTGGCAAAAGCCGAACCGGTAAGCCGCGATATGTACAATTACATCAGCGCGAAAACCTATAAAAGCGACAATGGCGCACACGGCCGTGAGATCCAGCCCGCGTTGTTAAGCAGCATGCAGGCGCTGGTGGCTGCGCAGGCGAATTTCTTTGAAGGTATCGAGGCAAAAGATCGTGCGCGCATCAAAGCGGAATTCGAACGTACGGAAAAAGGCACGCTTGAGCACGCTCAAATGGGGATGGTCTACTATCTGAAAGAGAGCCTGGATGCCGCCGGTGGCGTGCTGGATGGCAAAGGTCTGGGCGATAAGAAAGCAGCATTTAAGGATGCGCTCGATCAGTTCAACAGCATGGTTACCGCTTACGATGCCAAAATACGCGAAAGCAACAAAACCGGCTGTTCGAGTCTCGTGTCTAAAGCCAATGACTATCTCTCCACCGGACGTGACATTATTGAGCGCACCGAAAATGGCGAGTACGAAAAAGATGCCAGGCAGCCAAAACAGTTTCAGCTGATGCAATCCCAGCAGACGCAGGACGCCCAATCCCTGCTGCAAAACTATAACAACATGGTCAGTACCTTAAACACCAACCAGTGCTAAGGTTTTGCGCATAAAAAAAGAGGCCTTACGGCCTCTTTTTTTCGTTCTGACTAATCAGAATGTTTCCCAGTTATCGCCACTCGCCAGTGCCGGGCGCTGTGGCTTGAAGGTTTTGTTGGTTGGCGATGCCGCATTATTCTGCCGCTCTGGTGACGCGCCGGATAAACGGAACGCACCCACAGCTTCGGTCAGGCGCGCTGCCTGCTCTTCCAGTGAGGCCGCTGCCGCAGAAGCCTCTTCGACCAACGAGGCGTTCTGCTGTGTGACGTTATCCATTTCCGTGATCGCCTGGCTCACCTGCGTGATGCCTTTGCTCTGCTCATCGGAAGCGGCGGCGATCTCCAGCATGATATCAGTCACGCGTTTAACGGCGGTCACGATCTCACCCATGGTTTCACCGGCGGAAACGACTTCCCCGGAGCCTTGCTCAATTAAGCTCACGGATTCGCTGATCAGTGCCTCAATCTCTTTCGCCGCCTGCGCACTACGGCTGGCCAGCGTACGCACTTCACTTGCCACCACCGCAAAACCACGTCCTTGCTCGCCAGCACGTGCCGCTTCTACCGCAGCGTTAAGTGCCAGGATATTGGTCTGGAACGCGATGCTGTTGATAACCGCTGTGATTTCAGAAATCTTGCGCGAACTGGTGGTGATATTGCCCATCGTTTGCACGACGCCAGAAACAATCTGCCCACCTTTGGTGGCTTTGCCGGAGGCATCACGCGCCAGCCCGCTGGCATGGTGCGCGTTATCGGCGTTCTGCTTCACGGTAGCGGTTAACTGCTCCATGCTGGCCGCCGTCTCTTCGATGGCCGCGGCTTGTTGCTCAGTGCGTGAAGAGAGATCGGTGTTACCGGCGGAGATTTCGCTGGTGCCGCGGTAGATCTCTTCTGCGCCCTGACGAACGGTAGCCACCGTCGTGACCAGCGAATGCTGCATCGCTTGCAGATCACCACTCAGACGGCCGATTTCGCTGCGACCAGTGGGCTCATCCGGCAATGTTAAATCTCCGGAGGCAATGCGCGAAATGCGCTGAGCCGCACGTTGCAGTGGGTTAATCACTACGCGGCGCAATACGGTAAAGGTGATGACCGTCAGCACCAGTGCCAAAGCAAATGCAGCAGCCATAAACATCAGCCCAAGCTGGGTGCGGCTGTGCGCATCTTCGGTCAGGCGCTGCGCACGCGCGGTGCGGATATCAATGGCTTTTAACAACACTTCGTTATAAGACGCATCCAGTTGGCGCGCCTGCTCACTTTCGTGGTTAATGATCGCTTCAAACATGCCGTTTTTGGCATATTTCAGCATCGGCTGCATGCCCGCGATGTAGGCATTAAAGCGGGTGGTGAGATCGCCATCCAGGGCGAGATCCGCCGGGGTTTTGACCGGGCGATCCATATATTGATTAAAACCGTCCTGCGACTGCTTAATGCGTTTTTCTGCTTCAGCCACGTTGTTTTTCATGTCTTCCATTTCGGCGATGCGACTGGCCGCGCCGGCGTGGATCAGACTGATACGCGCAACGCGTAAGTTGTTTGAACTGTTGGATAATCCCATGCGCACCTGGATTTCCTGTGTGACATCCTGCTGATCGCGATCCGCTTGCATCAGGAAGTAACCCGCCAGACCGGAACTTAATGCAAATAGCACTAAGATGCCGCCGAGAATGGAAGAAAACAGGGGAACCAATCGAATATTGTGCATAAATCCAATGCCTTGTGTTCTTTGCATCGCTGCTTTTTTATCCATGGCTATCGACTCTCATATATGTCTGATACGTACAACAGGAATGATATATAGGCATCGGCAATAATTGGATTATTCTTATGGCAAAAAGCGCGTCAGCGGTCACAGATTTGGAGTTTGGTTGCGCCAGCGGTGACACCGCTGGCGTGAGGAAGGGTTACTTTTCGCCGAAATGGATAACGGTGCGGATAGATTTCCCCTGGTGCATCAGCTCGAACGCATCGTTGATTTGCTCCAGTGGCATACGGTGAGTAATGAATGGATCGAGGCGAATTTTGCCTGCCATCGCGTCTTCTACCATGCCTGGCAGCTGTGTACGACCTTTCACACCGCCAAATGCGGAACCGCGCCATACACGACCGGTCACCAGCTGGAAAGGACGGGTGCTGATCTCCTGCCCCGCGCCCGCCACGCCGATGATGACGCTCTCGCCCCAACCTTTGTGGCAACACTCAAGCGCAGCACGCATGACGTTCACATTACCGATGCACTCAAAACTGAAGTCCACGCCGCCATCCGTCATTTCCACAATCACATCCTGAATGGGGCGATGATGATCTTTCGGGTTGATAAAGTCGGTTGCACCCATCTCTTTAGCGAGGGGGAATTTGTCCGGATTGGTATCGATAGCCAGAATGCGTCCCGCTTTCGCCTGAACTGCGCCCTGGATGGCCGCCAGACCGATACCGCCAAGACCAAAGATAGCGACCGTATCGCCCTCTTTTACTTTTGCCGTGTTATGCACCGCCCCAATGCCGGTGGTGACACCGCAGCCCAGCAGGCAGACTTTATCCAGCGGCGCTTGTTCGTTAACTTTCGCCAGCGAAATTTCCGCGCAAACGGTGTATTCGCTGAAAGTGCTGGTGCCCATGTAGTGGTAAATCGGCTCGCCGTTGTAGGAGAAACGGGTTGTTCCGTCCGGCATTAGGCCTTTGCCCTGCGTGGCGCGAACGGCCTGACAGAGATTGGTTTTCCCGGATTTGCAGAACTTACACTCGCCGCACTCTGCCGTGTAGAGCGGAATAACGTGGTCGCCCGGTTTCAGGCTGGTCACCCCTTCACCGACTTCCACAACGATACCGCCGCCTTCATGGCCGAGTACCGCCGGGAACACGCCTTCCGGGTCGTCGCCCGAAAGCGTAAATGCATCGGTA
Organism: Kosakonia sp. YIM B13571; assembly: GCF_042788095.1. Classification (NCBI taxonomy): domain Bacteria; kingdom Pseudomonadati; phylum Pseudomonadota; class Gammaproteobacteria; order Enterobacterales; family Enterobacteriaceae; genus Kosakonia; species Kosakonia sp. YIM B13571. Next base: position 536,736 of record NZ_JBHZPL010000002.1, read on the forward strand.
TGGCAAACACCGGTGTGCGTGATGCGCACCAGGACTTCACCTTTTTTTGGCGGCGCTACGTCGATGTCGACGATTTTGAGCGGTTGGCCCGGCCCAAAGGCCACAGCTGCACGTGATTTCATAAGTCGCTTCCTTTTTGTGTATGGCTTTATGCTTATTTTAGATAAGAGCGCAGAAGATGACCGACTTCCGCCATGCGCACCGCGCGTTGATCGGCAGTGGTTTCGCCGGTGACCAGCTCATCTTTGAGGTGAATTTCAACCATTTCGCCCATCAGGCCATTGGCTGCGCCGCGTACTGCGGCGATTTGCTGCAAAATCGCGATACAGGGTTCGCCGCTTTCCAGCGCGCGCTCAAGCGCATCAACCTGGCCACGAATGCGACGTACCCGCGTAAGCACGCGTTTTTTATCTTCTGGTGAATGGGGCATCTGACCTCCCTTATACTATAGGGGGGTATGGTAACTTTTATTCTATTACACTGTAAACATTAAACTTTATAGGGTTATCCAAGGGTTAGCAGTTTCAGCACAAAGACACTACGAGCCATACAGCAGCTTTTCGCCGGCCCAAATTCGCCCCTGATCCGAATACGATCCAACCGTCATCAGGAATAACCGCTTTCCTCTTTGACCGCGAATAAAAAAGCCCCGGCGAATGCCGAGGCTTGTGATAAAAAAGGGTATTACCACTTCAGATCTTGTTTTGATGCCTTTTGATTCTCGTTGTACATCATTTCAATAGTCGTGTAATTACACATATCCAATGCCGAATGACAGTATGTCTTAATGACGTTATCCATTATTTTTCGGTCTTTCGCCTGTGAGGCCTCTTTGAATGCGCGCAGATTTTCCTGCTCCATCATTCTTAAAGTAGTTTCCTGACACATATTGAGTTTGCTATTGCAATAATCTTTCTGAACGCGATCTTTAATGTACTTAATAACATCCGCTTTCTGCGCCTCTGAACCATCAAAATCCATAGGATGAATGAATTTTGCGAAAGATAAAGACGGCAGGAAACAGATCAAAAACAACAGTGATTTTTTCATAAACATCCTTTTATTATTAATCAGACACATGTCGTTACATTACATCATATTAGTATGTTTAGCACTCCCTTTTCAGCCTTGAGTCACCGAGTTCCACCAGTAAGATGCACAAATAATTCAGTAAATTTGCGTCTTTCGCTTGATGGATCCCTCTCGGGGCAGATTTCTTGTATTACCTTATCCGCGTATGGTCGTTTCGATGTTATGGGAGAGAGCCATTTTGATGCTTACCGGATACGTTAAAAACGCAGGGCTCTTTTTATCTGCCTCGTGGCAGCATTTTGTTTATCAATATATGGAATGCCACGCAATGGCTTAACTGTTGGCATTTCAGATTGGGCTTATGCAACCTTTCACACGCTTATTTCCACACCTTATGAAGCCGATGCCGATCCCATCTCATTCTTTGCGTTTGTCATTATGCTATGTGTTTATGCATCAATCATGTTTGCGATCGTTAAATTAATTCTTCGCAGGAAGAAGAATTAACTGGCGTTATTACATATACAGATATTGTCGGCCAACATTTTGACCGACAATATTTACTGGTTACCAATGCATAGCTAACTCCTTGCGAAACTCAGCATCGGTGTTACCTCACCAGCGACGAATAAATCAGCTTGATCCCTAAAATACTCAGTACCGTGGCTGATGTTCTGTCCACCGCTGTTTTAATGCGCAGATAAACACGACGTGGTTTTTCCGCCGAGAGCAGCAACGCCACCAGCGAATACCAGCCCGCATCTATCACGAAGCTCATCAGCGGGATCACATAATAGAAGATCGTCGGAATATTGGCTGGCAGCAGTGCGGTGAAAATAGACGCGAAAACGATCGCCGTTTTTGGGTTGCTTAACTGAATAAATAACCCATCACGAAACGTCTTCCATAGTCCTTTAGGTGCGTCGTTATGGCTTAAAGATAATGTCAGCGGCTGCGATGCGCCACGAAAAATCTTCACCGCCATCCAGATAAGATACGCGCCCCCTGCTATCTTAAGCGCCATATAGAGTTCTGGCACCGCATTCAGTACCCTTTGCAATCCCAGCATCGCCATTAGCGCAAAAGTCGCCGCACCAACTCCCATTCCCAGCGACGTGACTAAACCATGAACACGTGAGTGCGCCAGTGAATTCCGCGCGACGTAGATAAAACTCGGACCGGGGCTCATTACCCCCATCATCAGTACGGCGGCAATGGCAATCAGGCTGGACAAAAGCATCGGAAACCTCCTGGCAAGGCGAGAATGAAGTGACGTGATGACTCTAGCAGAGTGAAAACATAATGTATTCACGCTTAGGGAATAAGAAACATATAAAATATATTGTTCAAAACCTCACCATTTTCGTCTGATATCAAAATCCTAAGTAAACTTAATTAAATATATCGTAGATTAATCTGTCGAATATTAAATATAAAATTTAACTTAGGCTTGGAGAGAATTATTTGATAAGATTTTTCTTAGTGAGACATTATGCTATTAGCAAGGAGAACTTATGCGCTGGGATATTACGGATATGCTACTTTCCCCAACGACCGGTACGGCGTTTGCCGTTGCCAGGAACAGTGAGAATTTATCGGTTATCGTTTGGTATCGAGGCAACTATTTTTTGCGTCCGAACAACCACTTACACACTGATGGCTCGCGTGTGTCTATTGATGGAAAGCTACAGAATTTTCGCGTTATTCACACTATGCCCTTTTTCCCTGCTATCTGGAGAACTTTAAAAAATAGTTGTCATTGCCCCGGTAATGATAACGTTTCATTACGAAATTGTGAAAAACAGCAGACATGTTTATTCGAACTTTGTCCCTATGGAATAAAAATGATTTCCTAGGTTAATATCACGTTGATATTTATTCCCTGACCGGACAATTAAATAATCCCTTGTTGATGAGAACCTGAAAGAAAAATTACCAGCAGTTGCGCATAGCTGGCGAACCCGGCTCCGCGACGGATACACGCAACGCCTGTTGCAGATTTGCCTAACAGCCCGGAGGATCCCTCCGGGCAAAACGTCAGCGTTTTAGCGGCTGCCCTGCCGTTTCGCGGGCCCGCAGCACAGTCAGGAAGGTGATTAGCGCCGCGCCCATCACATAGAAGGCTGGCGAGAATTTATCGCCGGTGCTGGTAATGAGCCAGGCGGAGAACCACGGAGTGATGCCACCAAAGAAGGCGACGGCAAAGTTATAGGCGATAGACAACCCACCATAACGAACACTGGTAGGAAAAAGCTCCGCCATTGCGGCCGTACAAGCGCCATCAAACGCGGCGATAAAGGCCCCCAGCATCACCATGGCCAGCACAGCAGAGAGCACATCGCCGTTAGCCATTACCATCATGGCCGGGTAACTCAGCAGAATAAACCCGGCGCACCCGGCCAGCATTAACGGTTTGCGGCCATATTTATCCGACAGATAGCCCATAAACGGTACCAGCACCGCCACGGAAAAAAGACCAATCGTGGTGATGGCGTACGCGTTAAGTTTAGAGAAGTGCAACTCGGTGGAGAGATAACTCGGCATAAATGTTTGCAGCGTCCAGTGCCCGACCGCTTTGATCACCACAAAACCGACACAGAACAGCAACGCGCCCCACGCCGTGGTAACCGCTTTACGCAGTGGTGCGGATTCGGTTTGCCCGTTTTTCATGGCGTCGAGAAATTCAGGTGAATCCTCCAGATGTCTTCGTAAGTAAAGCCCGACCCAGCCTAGCGGCCCGGCAATCAAAAAGGGAATGCGCCAGCCCCAGTCGCTCATCGTGCTTTCACCGAGCGTTGCCGTCAGCAGAAATACCAGCCCGGAGCCCACGACAAAAGCCATAAAACCAAAGTTATCGATCCAGCAGGTGAAGTAGCCACGACGCTCCGTAGGAGCATATTCTGCCAGGTAGGTTGTCGCGCCCGAACTTTCTCCCCCTGCGGCAAAGCCCTGAACCAGGCGGGTTATCACCAACAGCACCGTCGCGGTAATACCAATCTGATGATAAGTCGGCAACAGTCCCATTACGAAGGTGGCACCCGAGGTGAGCAGGATCACCGTTGCCAGCACCTTTTGTCGCCCTTTTCTGTCGCCCAGCGAACCAAAAAACAGCCCGCCAAGGGGGCGCATAATAAACCCCGCGCCAAAGACCGCGAACGACGAAAGCAGTGCGACGCTCGGATCGCCAGCCTGGAAAAACTGCAGGCCGATAATAGCGGCGAGCGTGCCATAAAGACCAAAGTCAAACCATTCGACAAAGTGACCAATGCCGGTAGCGAGCAGCACTTTACGTAATTTGCGCGATCCGACAGCGTGTCCTTGTGTGGCCATCCGATCGAGAGACTCCTGTACTGGCTGTGTCATATCCCCTCCGTCGATAGTGTTTCTATAATAGATATACTATCTACACCGCTTGTACGAATTGCGCACAGCACTGATGACGTAAAATGTGATTTCCGCCCTGCTTTTCAATTTGGAAAACCCGACAGGATCACATTTTAGACGCACAGAAATGAAAAAGCCCCGCAGGAGGCGGGGCCAGGCAACGAGGAACAGTTAGCCGCGTTTGTTCGGCATCATACGCAGCAGCGTGTTGTCTTTAAAATAGTAGTGATGTGCCAGCGCAGCACCGGCATGCAACGCAATGACAAAATACCCGGCGTTGGCCAGCAGCTCGTGGAACGCTTTGAGTGTATCCGCTAAATCATAATTCGCTTCGGCGGCGTATGGCATCGTAATACCGAAAGCAATCCACGGGCCACCGCGGTTATACATCATCAGCAGGCCAAGAATCGGCAAGGCAATAAACAGCAGGTAAATGACCAAATGCCCAAGGTGCGCAAGCCCAGTCATCATGGCTGACGGTTTTGGCACAATCGGCGGCGTCGGGCTTTTCAGCCTCACCAACAGACGCGCCACCATCAGCACCAGAACAGAAATGCCGCATGAAATGTGTACGAGATTGAAAGAAGGACGATAGCTGCGCGGGAAGAATCCGCGTAGTTCCATGGCGCAATATGCTCCAATAACCAGCAGAAACACCAGCCAGTGAATGGCGATTTGTAATCCGGAATATTTGCTACGCATAAGGAACCCCAAAACGAACGAACCGGCGTTCAACATACCGAGCTTTCCTTAAAAATTCATTAACTTTTCCTTATCATTATTCAGCGACTTACCGCGGCCTGAATGTGATTCATTTGCCCAATAACGCCCGCCAGGTTATCACTAAAGAAGTGCAAAACGGTGATTCATTACATTCTGATGGAGAAGTTCATGAGCAAAATTGGCATTAATGGATTTGGGCGCATTGGGCGCCTGGTGTTACGTCGCCTGCTGGAAACCAACAGCGGTGCGGAAGTGGTGGCTATCAACGATCTGACCTCACCCAACGTGCTGGCCTATTTGTTAAAGCATGATTCCAACTACGGCCCGTTCGGCTGGAGCGTCGATTTTACCGAAGACGCGCTGATTGTTAACGGCAAAACCATCACGGTGTATGCGGAAAAAGAGGCGAAAAATATTCCATGGCGCAGCGCCGGTGCGGAGATCATCGTTGAGTGTACCGGCTTTTACACATCGAGCGAAAAATCGCAGGCGCACATCGACGCCGGGGCCAAAAAAGTGCTGATTTCCGCCCCGGCAGGCGAGATGAAAACGATTGTCTATAACGTCAACGACGACACAATTAATGCCCAGGACACCATTATTTCGGTGGCTTCCTGCACCACCAACTGTCTCGCGCCAATGGCTAAAGCATTGCAGGATAATTTCGGCATCAAAGTCGGCACCATGACGACCATCCACGCCTACACCGGTACGCAGGCGTTGGTCGATGGCCCGCGCGGTAAAGATCTGCGCGCCTCCCGCGCCGCGGCGGAAAACATCATTCCGCACACCACCGGTGCGGCAAAAGCTATCGGTCTGGTGATCCCGGCATTGAGCGGCAAACTGAAAGGCCACGCGCAGCGCGTGCCGGTGAAAACCGGTTCCGTTACCGAACTGGTATCGATATTAGAGAAGAAAGTGACCGTTGATGAGATTCATCAGGCGCTGAAAAAAGCCACCGAGAACAACGAATCTTTTGGTTACACCGACGATGAGATCGTCTCTTCTGACGTTATCGGCAGCCATTTCGGTTCCGTTTTTGACGCCACCCAAACTGAGATCACCGAAGCTGGCGATGTGCAACTGGTCAAAACCGTCTCCTGGTACGACAACGAATACGGTTTTGTCACCCAGTTGGTTCGCGTGCTCGAAAAATATCGCGCACTGTAATCTCTCCCCCCACGCCGGGTAATGACCCGGCGTATTCAAACCAGGCAACACATGAGAAATATCAGCCCGGAAGATTTACTCACATTGATGAATGTGGCAGTACAACACGCCACGACGTTCCCCGTCTGGCCGACCGGTGAAGCCCCTGGCGCTGCTGTAAGCCCAGTGCAGTTTCAACTTGAAGAGCATCATACCGGCCCGTCGCTTTTTGACCGTTCCGTTACCGGTGTCCGCGCACCGCACATTACTGTCTACGCGCCACAAAACCCGAACGGCGTCGGCATTCTGGTCACACCTGGCGGCTCTTATCGCCGCGTGGTGCTGGATAAAGAAGGCAGCGCGCTGGCACCCTGCTTTAACGCCAAAGGCTACACACTGTTTGTCATGACCTACCGCCTACCGGGCGATGGGCATGAGGAAGGTGCGAACGCGCCACTGGCCGACGTACAACGTGCGATTCGCGTCATTCGCGCTCGTGCGCAAGAGTGGCGCATCGATCCTGAACGTATTGGCATTATGGGTTTTTCCGCCGGCGGTCACGCCGCAGCCAGCCTTGGCACTCGCTACGACGAAAACGTCTACCGCCCCGTCGATGCGATGGATCAACAAAGCGCTCGCCCGGCGTTTATGGCGCTGGTTTATCCGGTGATTACCATGCACCAGGAGATTGACCACCCGATGTCGCGCCAGCAGCTGATTGGCGATACACCGAGCGCTGAGCAAATCCGCCACTACTCTGCAGAGCAGATGGCCGATGAAAACACGCCGCCGACTTTTTTACTGCATGCGGTCGATGACCCGGCAGTCAAAGTGGAAAACAGTGTGGTCATGTTTAACGCCTTGCGCCGCCTTGGCGTGCCGGTTGAAATGCATCTGTTCGAGCAGGGGAAACACGGTTTTGGCATTCGCGATGCGCTGGGTTTACCGGCGGCAATATGGCCGGAACTGATGATGGCGTGGATAGCAACCAAAGTATGAAACGTGCCCCCGCCAGTAAGCGGGGGCCATGTAAATCAGGATTGTAGATAGACCATTTGCGTTTGCAGATACTCGTTAAGACCGTGGCGACCATCCGCCCCACCGATGCCCGATTTGCGCCAGCCCGCATGGAAACCCTGCATCGCTTCAAAGTTCTCGCGGTTAACATAAGTTTCACCAAATTTCAGGCCACGCACTGCTTTCATCGCTGTAGTCAGATCGCGGGTATAGACGGACGATGTCAGACCATAATCACTGTCGTTCGCCATTGCCAGCGCCTCTTCCAGCGTGTCGAACGCCACCACCGGCAACACCGGGCCAAATGTTTCTTCATGCATAATGGCCATCTCCTGGCGCACATCAAGCAGCAGCGTCGGCGGGTAAAAATAGCCTTTGCCAGTGACCGCTTTACCGCCCAGCACCACGCGCGCCCCTTCTGACACGGCGCGTTCGACCTTCTCTTCAACACGTTGCAGCGCCGCTGCACTGATAAGCGGCCCCATCGCAATATCGTTACGCTGCGTCGGATCGCCAAACTGTACCACTTTCATTGCTTCACCAAGACGATTGACAAAACGGTCATAAATCCCTTTTTGCACATACACGCGTTCAGCGCAGTTACACACCTGCCCGGTGTTGATGACGCGGGAATCGACAATCGCTTTCACAGCCAGCTCCAGGTCGGCATCATCAAAGACAATCGCTGGCGCTTTACCACCCAGTTCCAGGCACACTTTGGTGATGTTTTTCGCCGCTGCCGCCATGATTTTCTCGCCCGCGCCAACGCTGCCAGTCATGCTGACCATCGCCACTTTCGGGTTTCCCGCCAGCTCCTGGCCGACGGTTTCCCCACGCCCAAGCACCAGATTAAAGACGCCTTTTGGTAAGCCGACATCATGGACGATTTTCGCGAAGGCTAATGCGTTGTTCGGCGTGAACTCGCTCGGTTTAATCACGATTGTGTTGCCAGTAATCAGCGCGGGTGCCATTTTGCGGGCAATCAGGAAGAACGGGAAATTCCACGGCAAAATACCAGTGGTGACACCCAGCGGGCGTTTAAATACGAAGATATTTTCGCCCGGACGGTCGCTTTGCAGGATTTCGCCCTCATAGCGCCGCGCCCACTCGGCCATATAGTCGATGTAATCGGCGGTAAAGGAGACTTCCACCTCGGCCAGTTGCTGGATTTTTCCCCCTTCGGCGACAATCAGCGCGCTAATCTCACGCGCGTTTTCACGAATACCCGCTGCGATTTTGCGTAACCAGCCCGCGCGCTCAATAGCGGGCAGCGCTTCCCAGCCCGGCTGCGCGCGCTCGGCGGCATCAATGGCCTTCCGCGCATCGTCTGCTGTGCCATCGGGAATGCGCGCCAGAATTTCTTCGGTTGCCGGGTTGATGACATCCAACCACGTATCACCTTGCCAGCTCACGAATTGACCATCGATAAACATAGGGTGCTGCACCGGTGCTGTCATGCCTCGCTCCTGTAATAACATTGTTTTTAACAAGTGAAGTCATTGTTAAAAATCTATCTGCGCGCGACACTTTTCCCATAGACAGGGGCCGCTTTTGTGAGAGAACGCATAAAAGAAGCGCGAAAAAGCAACAAAGCAATGGCAAGTACAGCGGAGGAAATGCCCGTTTGCGGCGGCGTCTGCGCAAACGGGCATCGGGGTTACAAAAAGCGGCTGCCCAGTGCAGCAGCAAGGGTTGTGTCTGCCTTCAAGACTTGCCAGGCAGTTTCGACTTCCTGAGGAAAATCAACGTGAATGATGAAATCCCGACCGTTTGGCCCGTAGCCATTGTCGTCATCGCGCAGGCGCGGCACTTCCCCCAGCAACAACGACAAATAACGCTCAACTGGCCATAAACCTTGCTGTTGGGGCTGGAATGCCAGCCCTTCAGACGTGTTGGTTAATTGCGGGATAAAACCCGGCCAGCTCATCCAGTGCGGCGCATCGCGACACTGCTGGCTGAGGCGGGCGAAAGTCGCCATTGTGCGCCGCTGCATAGTGGGATCCTGCACCACCATTACGGTTTTGGGTTTTACTCCCTGCGTCATCAGCATATCGATACTGAACCTGGCGTTCTCGCCACAGTTAGTGGATTTGTCCTCAACGAGGATCTGTTTCTCATCAATCTGCCAGAACTGCCGTGCAATATCGGCCAGAATAGCCGCTTCACCGCGCCCGGTGGTACGCACGACGTTATAGCGTGGGTGCCGGGCGATAGCGGAATAAAGAAACGTGGTGGAATGCCCTACGCCGCCGCTTATCAGAAGCGGCGTTTGCTGCGCCGCCGCCAGCGCACAGGCAGCATCAATAGTCGGAATGACGGCATTACCAGCCAGAATGACCACATCTGCCCGCACGGGCGTGGGCTTACCGACAAAATCATTTTGCGCCAGCCACGCACCCAACGTGTTGACCGCCGCCAGCGAGCGCTCAGTTAAGGTAGGAAAAGTCGTCATCAGCATAGAACCTCCTTCGCTTTAGTTTACAGCCTAGCGCGACGACACTGGCTGAACAGAGGATCACTCCGAATCCCATTCACAGCGGTTCAGGTAAGTTTCCGTCCCCATTTTTGCAATAAGCCGAAATACCCTATACCCCGGTACCTTAACCCGCCGTTCTCGCGCTTTGTAACAGCGTCCGTTGATGAACATTGGGAGCAAAAACGGCACAGGTTTCATATTTCGGCGCTTCTATTGCCCGAGGGAAGCTCAGCGCTAACGACATACCTCATCGTCACAGCGTGCAGGCTACAACGCTTTCTCGAAACATACCGCTTCCGGCCGGCCAATATAGTTGCCGTAGTTTTCACGGATCCGAAAGCCATTGCGCTGATAGAAATCAACGGCACGCTGATTGATTTGTCGCGTCTCCAGCCACAGTGCCTGAAAACCGCGTTCGCGTGCATGGTGTTCCAGTGCGCGGAGTAACTGCGCGCCTACACCACGCGTGCCGGGGCGCGCATACATGCGTTTGATTTCACCGATCCCGGCAGACAATTCACGAATCGCGACACAGCCGACGGCCACTGCGTTTTCTCGTGCCAGCAAAGAGAAGCCCCGCTCGCCTAAAGTTGAGGCGTCAAACGAAGCTCTACCACTACTACCTGTAAGTTGTTGAAGGTAATCAGAAAGCGCGTCCTGAAGCTGCTGACACTCAGGATCGGATACATGGGTAAGCGTAACGGTTATGGCAGGCATTGTGACGTTGTCACCTGTAGCAAGTTTATTTTTAACAATAAAGCAGATTACTTATTGTCAGTAACCTATATTTTTCTTATGCGCTTGCATTGCCTTTAGCGCCACAAGTAGAATCGTTAGCCCGCTAACTATTTACATCTATAACCTTTGTTTTATATGGGTAATTGCTGTTTCCGACACCTTCATCCGCGCACGAAATACCGTCGCGAACTGTCACGCTTATACCAGGCTGGGAAAATGTAATGCGTTTGCCGAAAAGCGATCCGTACACGCAACGCGAATGGCAGCCGCATGAAAAACCATTGCTGCTGGGTTCGCCTTCCACCCCCTATCACAGTACCCCGCGCCGCATCGCCTATGGCGTCGTTGGCTTGCTGGTGTGCATGACCGGTGCGCTCGGCAATGCAATGGTGACGGCCAACCTGCAAAACCTGCAAGGCACGTTTGCTGCCTGGTCAACAGAAATCGCCTGGCTGCCCGCCGTGTATGTGATGACCAACATGTCGATTAACCTGCTGCTGGTAAAGTTTCGCCAGCAATACGGTCTGCGCGCGTTTACCGAAGGGTTTCTGGTGCTGTATGTGCTGGTGACGTTCTTCCATTTATTTATTAATGATCTCAGCTCAGCCCTGTTTGTCCGCGCCGCGCACGGCATGGTGGCGGCAGCGCTCAGTTCGCTCGGTATTTATTATCAAATCCAGGCCTGGCCGGCGAAGCATCGCCTAAAAGCGCTAACCATTGGTATTACCGGCTCAACGTTGGCCATTCCGATTGCTCGCCTCTTCTCCACCGAACTGCTACAGCTGGACGAGTGGCGCGGCCTGTATCTGTTTGAGCTTGGGCTGGCGCTGCTCTCTCTCGGTTGCGTGATCGCTTTAAAATTGCCGCCGGGCGATCGCAAAAAAGTGTTTGAAAAAAAAGATTTCATCACCTTCTTCCTGCTCGCGCCAGGCATGGCCCTGCTGTGTGCCGTTCTGTCACTGGGTCGGCTCGACTGGTGGTTTGAAGCGCCCTGGATTGGCTGGTCGCTGGCAGGCGCAGTGGTGCTGATCGTCTCGGCAATTGCCTTTGAGCACAACCGCGCTAACCCGCTGCTCAATACGCGCTGGCTCTCCAGCGGCAGCATTGTGCGCCTTGGGCTGATTATGCTGCTGATCCGCATTGTGCTCGCCGAACAGAACACCGGCGTGTTTGGCTGGCTGCAATATGTCGGCCTGCAAAACGAGCAAATGACCAGCCTCGCGTGGTCGATCCTGGTGGGCATTATCTGCGGTATTACTGCCAGTTGCCTGACAATTAAACCCCAGCGGCTGGCATGGCCAATTGTTACCTCGCTGGTGCTGATGATTATTGCCTCGCTGCTGGATAGCCAGTCCACCAGTTTGACGCGGCCCAACCAGTTGATGCTAAGCCAGTTTTTGCTCGGTTTTGCCAGTGCATTTTTTATCGCGCCAGCGATGCTGGCGGGGATTGGTGGCGTGGTGGCAGAGCCGCGCAACCTGGTCAGTTTCTCGGTGTTGTTTGGCATGAGCCAGAATCTCGGCGGGTTGCTGGGTTCTGCTATTCTCGGCACTTTTCAGACCTGGCGGGAAAAGTACCACTCCAGCTTGTTAGCGGATCAGCTCACCACCTTAAACCCGCTGGTCAATGAGCGATTGCAGTATTACAGCCAGATGTTTCAAAGCCAGCTAGGCGACAGTTCATTGCTGAGTACGCAAGCAGTGACGCAACTGCAAACGTTGTCGACGCTGGAAGCGAATATTCTGGCTTACAACGATACTTATCTGCTGACGGCCAGTATTGCCGCCGCCACACTGATTTGGATTTTATGGCGCTTGTTGCGCCTGCGCATTACTGCCCGCCTTGTCTTGAAGCGGGCCACTGGGAGCAAATAATAATGTTACTGGAGTGTCTATGAGCCAGCAGGATGCCGCCAAAGAGCGGGCCAATACCCGCAGCAATTTACGTGTGGTTTCTCTTTTCTCCGCCGCCGCGATTGGCCTGGTCGGCGTACTGGTGATCCTTTACGCCTGGCAGTTACCGCCGTTTACGCGCCATACACAATTTACCGATAACGCCTATGTGCGCGGCCAGACGACCTTTATCAGCCCACAGGTGAACGGTTATATCACTGAAGTGCCGGTGCAGGATTTCACGGTGGTGAAAAAAGGCGATCTGATTATGCAGATCGATGACCGAATTTACCGCCAGCGAGTCGACCAGGCGAAAGCCACACTGTCGATGAAGCTGGCCGCGTTGGATAACAACCTCCAGCAGCGTAAAAGCGCACAGGCAGTGATTGCCCGTAATGAAGCGGCGCTCGCCAGCGCGAAAGCGCAGGATCTGAAATCTCAAGCGGATTTAAAACGCGTTAAAGCGCTGACGGCAGACGGTTCGCTCTCCATCCGTGAACGCGACGCCGCACTCGCCACTGCCGCGCAGAACACCGCCAATATTGCGCAGGCACAAGCGACGCTTGAGATGTCGCGTCAGGATCTGCAAACCACCGTGGTGAACCGGGGTTCATTGCAGGCGGATGTGGAAAATGCCAAAGCCGCGCTTGAACTGGCGCAAATTGATCTGCAAAACACCCGCATCGTCGCGCCTCGCGATGGGCAACTGGGACAAATCAGCGTGCGCCTTGGCGCGTATGTCACCGCCGGAACACACCTGACCTCGCTGGTGCCATCGCAGCGCTGGGTAATTGCCAACCTGAAAGAGACGCAACTGGCGGATGTGGTAGTCGGACAAGCGGTGCGTTTTACCGTTGATGCACTTAACGGGCGCAGCTACCACGGGCGCGTAGAGAGTATCTCGCCGGCCACCGGCGTGGAGTTCAGCGCCATCAGCCCGGATAACGCCACCGGTAACTTTGTCAAAATCGCCCAACGTATTCCGGTGCGCATCCAGGTGGAGGCAAAACCCGACGAGCTGGCAAGGTTGCGCCCTGGGATGTCGGTGCAGGTGCATATTGATACGCGGGAGGCAGAGCAATGAAGCGGCATCTCTGCGTTACCGCGTTAAGTCTCACCCTTGCGGGTTGCCAGTCCGCCGATGTCCAGCAAGCTCAACCGTCGCTGCAAATCCCGGCAGCCTGGCGCAGTGAGGCGGGCCCGGTCAGCAAAACGGATAGCGTCTGGTGGCGCAACTTTCACGACAGCCAGTTGAACCGTTATGTCGATCAGGCGCTGCGCCACAACAGCGACGTGCTGATTGCCCGCGAACGGGTCAATGAATATCAGGCGCGGGTTTATGCCGCCGACAGTGCTCTGTTCCCCGAGCTGGACGCGGGCATTTCCGGCACCCGCGCACGTTCTCAGTCAGCCGCAACGGGTTTGCCCATTCACAGCACCTTATACAAAGGTAATCTGACAGCCAGTTACAACGTGGATATCTGGGGGGCCAGCCGCAGCGCGTCTCGCGCGGCAGACGCCTCGCTTGAGGCACAGAAAGCGGCGGCTGTAGCGGCCGATCTGACGGTGGCGACCAACGTCGCTTCCGGCTACCTCACGTTACTGTCGCTGGATGCGCAGTTACAGGTCACGCAATCCACGCTGAAAGCGCGGGAAGATGCGCTCAAACTTGCCCGCAGCCAGTTTGAGACGGGCTATACTTCCCGACTGGAGTTGATGCAATCGGATTCAGAGTTGCGCAGCACGCGCGCGCAGATCCCGGTACTGCAACATCAGATAAGCCAGCAGGAAAATGCGTTGAGTGTGCTGCTGGGTAATAATCCGGGCGCGGTTAATCGTGGCGAATTTGCGGCGTTAACCCCGCTGAAATTACCCTCTCAGTTACCGTCGAGTTTGCTCAACCGTCGGCCGGACATTGTGCAGGCGCAGCGCCAGTTGGTTGCCGCCGATGAAACGCTGGTCGCGTCGCAGGCGAAATTACTGCCGTCGATTAACCTGACGGCAACCGGCAGCATGCAGGACGATACGCTGCCCGGTCTGCTCGATAACCCGCTGCGGTTGTGGAGTGTTGGCGGCAGTATTCTTGCACCGTTGCTCAACCGCCAGGCGCTCAATGCGCAGGTTGATGTCTCCATGTCGCAGCGCAATCAGGCGCTCTACACCTATGAAAAAACCGTGCGCAACGCTTTCAAAGAGGTGAACGATAGCCTCGATGCCATCACACGCCTGGGCGAGCAACTCGCCGAACTTGCCGGGCAAGTCGATGTGGCGCAAGAGACGTTACGCATTGCGCAAAACCGTTATCACAACGGTTATTCCTCTTATCTGGACGTGCTGGACGCCCAGCGCACGCTGTTTTCCGCTCAACTGAGCGCGGTACAGGTAAAAAACAATCTGTTACTGGCGCAGGTGGATCTCTATCGCGCACTGGGAGGCGGCTGGTCCGGGCTAAATTAAGTTTCTGATAAACCAGGAGTGATGCTATGCAGCAGAAGTGGTCCGCGGTTGATGAATACTTAGAAAAACAGTTGATTCCGGAAGATGAGATCCTGACGCAAGTGCTGGCAAATAACCAGCGCGCGGGGCTTCCGGCCATTGATGTTTCACCTACGCAGGGGCAATTACTGGCCTTGTTTGTGCGCATGACACGAGCGAAGCGCATTCTTGAAATCGGCACGCTGGGTGGTTACAGCACGCTTTGGATGGCGCGCGAGCTGCCAACCGGCGGCGAGTTGCTAACGCTGGAAGCCGATCCGCTACACGCAGCGATAGCGCGCGAAAACCTGCACGTTGCCGGCGTGGCGCATCTGGTCACCGTCGCCGAAGGCCCGGCGCTCCAGACGCTGGAAAACCTTGGTGAACGCCCGCCGTTCGATCTGATTTTTATTGATGCCGACAAACCCAATAACCCGACCTACCTGAAATGGGCGATGCACTATGCTCACCCTGGCACACTGATTATTGGCGATAATGTGGTGCGCGACGGTGAAGTAACTAACCCGACGACTACCGATGCCAGCGTGCAGGGTGTGCGGAAATTCATCGAGATGATAGGTGCCGATCCGCGCCTGACGGCCACCGCGATGCAAACGGTGGGCATCAAAGGCTGGGATGGTTTTACGCTTGCCTGGGTAAATGCGTAGGAGTTGTCGCGGCGAGCATGTTCAGATGGCGATATTCGATTGACCGACAGAGGGTTGAAGTGAGGGGGTTGCCCGGCAAGCGTCGCGCCACCGGGCAGCCTACGATCATCAGGCGCTAATCTGCTCCATCGCCTGCAGGATACGCTTATCGGAGATCGGGTACGGCGTACCCAACTGCTGCGCAAAGTAGCTCACGCGCAGTTCTTCAATCATCCAGCGGATCGCTTTTACATCCTCATCTTCCCGGCGCGCCGGCGGCAGTTTATTGAGCCACTGCTGCCAAGCCTGTTGCGTCTGATCCACTTTCAGCATCTGCGCGCGATCGCGATGCGGATCGACAGCCAGCTTCTCCAGCCGCTTCTCTATCGCTTGCAGATAACGCAACGTGTCGCCGAGACGGCGGAAACCATTGCCGGTAACAAACCCGCGATACACCAGCCCGCTCATCTGCGTTTTGATGTCCGACAGCCCGAGCGCCATGGTCATATCAACGCGCCCTTTCAGCCGCTTGTTGATATTGAACACCGCCGTCAGGATCTGTTCGACCTGTTTGGCGATCTCTACCACCGTTTCGTTCAGCTCGGCGCGCACTTTTTCATGCAGCGCGGCGAAATTCTCTTCCGTCCACACCGGACCGCCCGCTTCATCAATCAGTTTGTCTACGCCGCAGGAAATGCAGTCATCAATCAGATCCAGCACCTTGCCGTACGGGTTGAAATAGAGCCCAAGCTTGGCTTTGTTCGGTAATTTTTCGTGCAGATATTTAATTGGCGACGGAATGTTTAGCAACAGCAGACGGCGAATACCGCGCCACATTGCCTGTTGCTGCTCCAGCGGGTTATCAAACAGTTTGATCGCGACGCTGTCACGTTCATCGACCAACGCAGGCCAGGCTTTCACTTTGTAATTACCGCGTTTTTGCTCGTAACTTTCCGGAAGTTGGCCAAAACTCCAGATATGCAACCCGCTCTGTTCGATGCCGTCATCAGCCACCGCGGAGAGCGTTTCCTGCACTTTGCCCTTCAGGCGCTCTTTCAGTTCACTTAGCGAACGTCCTTCGAGCAGCTTCTTGTTCTTGTCATCAACCACACGGAAGCTGATTTTCAGGTGATCGGGCACCTGATCCCAGTGCCAGTCGTCACGGTCGACGGTGACACCGGTCATTCGGCGCAGTTCGCGCTCCAGCGCGTCCAGCAACGGCAGCTCAAGCGGCGTGACGCGCCCCAGAAACGCTTCGGCGTAGTTCGGCGCGGGTACAAAGTTGCGCCGCGTCGGTTTCGGCAGCGATTTGATCAGCGCGATCACCAGCTCGCGGCGCAGGCCGGGAATTTGCCACTCAAAACCGCTCTCTTCGACCTGATTTAATAACGGCAGCGGAATATGCACCGTTACGCCATCGGCATCCGCGCCCGGTTCAAACTGGTAACTCAGGCGCAGTTTCAGGTTGCCCTGATGCCAGAAGTTGGGGTAATCAAGCTTACTGACCCCTTCTGCGCCCTCTTTGATCAACATGCTCTTTTCGAAATTGAGCAGATCGGGGGTTTCGTGGCTGGCCTTTTTCCACCAGCTGTCGAAATGGCGAGCAGAAATCACCTCGTGGCTGATGCGCTGGTCATAAAACTCAAACAGCGTTTCGTCGTCCACCAAAATGTCGCGGCGGCGGGATTTGTGCTCCAGTTCCTCCACTTCCGCGCGCAGTTTCAGGTTGTCGCGAAAGAAAGCATGGCGAGTTTGCCAGTCACCTCCGACCAGCGCGTGGCGGATAAAGAGCTCACGACACAGCGCCGGGTCAATCTGGCTGTAGTTCACCTTACGCGCCGCAACGATCGGCAGACCGTAGACGGTCACTTTTTCCGTTGCCATCACCGCGCCCTGCGCACGCTCCCAGTGCGGTTCACTGTACGAACGTTTAATCAGGTGCTGCGCTACCGGTTCAACCCACTCCGGATCAATGCGTGCGGCGATGCGCCCCCACAAGCGGCTGGTTTCCACCAGTTCTGCAACCATTGTCCATTTCGGCGGTTTTTTGAATAAACCCGAGCCAGGAAAGATGGAAAAACGGGCATTACGCGCGCCGGTAAATTCCTGTTTGTCGGCGTCTTTCATACCTATGTGCGACAGCAAACCGGTTAACAGCGCAATATGAATTTCGCGATATTCCGCAGGCTCGCTATTGACCGGGATCCCCAACGCTTTCACCACCTGGCGCAGTTGGGTGTAGATATCCTGCCATTCACGCACGCGCAAATAGTTCAGGTAATCCACCCGACACTGACGGCGGAACTGGTTAGACGAGAGCGCTTTTTGCTGCTCGCCCAGGTAATTCCATAGATTCACAAACGCGAGGAAGTCCGACTCTTTATCATGGAAGCGTTGATGCTTCTCGTCCGAGGCCTGCTTTTTATCTAACGGGCGTTCGCGCGGATCCTGAATCGATAGCGCCGACGTAATGATCATCGCTTCGCGCACACAACCATATTTTTGCGCTTCCAGCACCATACGCGCCAGGCGCGGATCGACCGGCAGTTGCGATAGCTGGCGACCCAGCGGCGTCAGTTTATACGCCGTCTGTTGCTCGTCGGTGGTGATCGCGCCCAACTCTTCCAGCAGGCGCACACCGTCCTGAATATTGCGTTTATCCGGCGCTTCAACAAACGGGAAGGCAGCGATATCGCCGAGCCCCAACGCCGTCATTTGCAGAATGACCGATGCCAGGTTGGTACGCAGAATTTCCGGATCGGTAAATTCCGGGCGTGACAGGAAATCATCTTCCGAATAGAGGCGAATACAGATCCCTTCCGACACGCGGCCGCAGCGCCCTTTACGCTGGTTGGCGGACGCCTGCGAAACCGGTTCAATCGGCAAACGCTGCACTTTGGTGCGATAGCTGTAGCGGCTGATGCGCGCCGTGCCGGGATCAATCACATATTTGATGCCCGGTACGGTCAGCGAGGTTTCCGCCACGTTGGTCGCCAGCACGATGCGCCGCCCGCCGTGCGGCTGGAATACACGGTTCTGTTCACTGTTTGATAAACGCGCATACAGCGGCAGAATTTCCGTGTGGCGCAGATCGCGCTTACTCAGTGCATCGGCGGTGTCACGGATTTCCCGCTCGCCGCTCATGAAAATCAGAATATCGCCTGCGCTTTCGCGGCCAAGCTCATCCACCGCATCGAAAATCGCCTGTAACTGGTCGCGTTCCGTGTCATCCGCTTCCTCGACAATCGGCCGGTAGCGCACTTCTACCGGGTAGGTGCGCCCGGACACTTCGATAATCGGCGCGTTATTGAAATGGCGCGAGAAACGTTGCGGATCGATGGTGGCGGACGTGATGATGATTTTCAGATCCGGGCGACGCGGCAGTAATTCACGCAGGTAACCCAGCAGAAAATCGATGTTCAGGCTACGTTCGTGCGCCTCATCGATAATGATGGTGTCGTATTGCATCAACAATCGATCCTGCTGGATTTCCGCCAGCAGAATACCGTCGGTCATCAGCTTGACCATGGTGTTGTCGCTAACGTGATCACTGAAACGCACTTTATAGCCGATGCAGCCGCCAGGCTCAGTTTTCAGCTCTTCGGCAATACGGTTGGCAACGGTACGCGCCGCCAGGCGACGCGGCTGGGTATGGCCGATCAACCCTTTGATGCCGCGCCCCAGTTCCATGCAAATTTTCGGTAACTGGGTGGTTTTACCGGAGCCGGTTTCCCCCGCCACAATCACCACCTGGTTATCGCGGATGGCTTCGAGGATCGCCTGTTTTTTCTGGCTGACCGGCAAGTTGTCCGGGTAATCAATGGTCGGGCGTGCAGCTTCGCGCTGCGCCACTTTTCCGGCGGCTTCGCTTATCTCTTGCGCCAGCTTCTGCAACAGCGCTTGCTGAGATTCAGGATTTTTAACTTTCTTGCTGCCATGCAGGCGGCGGGCGTAGCGTTGTTGGTCGCGTAGCATCAGGGTATTGAGCTGCGCGCTAAGATCGGTAATCGTCAATTTCTGTTGTTCTGTCATAGCGTTATGGGGCAGAGCACTGCCTGGAAACATCTTAAGTTCGCAATCGCAGTAGGATAGCACATCGATGTAACCCTTTTCTTGTTCAAGAAATTCGAACATAGGATTCGATATATTGCGCTATTCATGTCGTGAATTTGTGAATAGAGTGTCATAACGTCACGGGGCAACCCATTGCAAATACAATATAAATAAAGGAAACACCCAATGAGCAAAGTTCTCGTTCTTAAATCCAGTATTCTGGCAGGGTACTCACAGTCTGGTCAGTTGGCCGATTATTTCGTTGAACAGTGGCGCGAAAAACACGCGGCGGATCACATTACCGTTCGTGACCTGGCCGCTAACCCGATCCCGGTGCTGGATGGTGAACTGGTTGGCGCGCTGCGCCCGAGCGATGCACCGCTGACACCGCGTCAGCAGGAAGCGCTGGCACTCTCCGACGAGCTGATCGCTGAGCTGCAAGCACATGACGTGATTGTCATTAACGCCCCGATGTACAACTTCAACATCCCGACGCAGCTGAAAAACTACTTCGACCTGGTGGCGCGTGCTGGCGTTACGTTCCGTTATACCGAAGCCGGTCCGGAAGGTCTGGTGAAAGGTAAACGCGTTGTCGTGGTTTCAAGCCGTGGCGGTATCCATAAAGACAGCCCATCCGATCTGGTTGCGCCGTACCTGAAATTGTTCCTGGGCTTTATCGGCATTACCGATGTGAACTTTGTCTTCGCAGAAGGCATCGCTTACGGCCCGGAAGTGGCGACCAAAGCGCAGACCGACGCAAAAGCAGCCATCGATAGCCTGGTGGCAGCCTAAGATTTCTCCCTCTCACCGCCCGGTGGGAGGGTTCTTTTCCCCGCTATTTGCTTTCCGCAATGTTCTCTTTGGTTGTTCTTCTGTGGTTGAGACCTTTGGCCGATCCGCCGGCCGAATGGTCATTGACCTGCCGGGCTGAAGATACCTGGCGTGGTTGCACCAGCACATTGGCCATGAAAACAACGCGCCGCCTACTGTTTCTTCAGCCATTTACCATTAATGCCCTGTACATAATCGCCAGGCTTCGCGCGTTCCACCAGTTTCTGCCCGGCCATTTTGGCAACATCATCAACGGCGATGTTATTGCGATCGGCTAACTGTTGGTAGCTCTCGGTCCTCGCTTTATTAATGCGATCAACCAGCGCCAGCGTCTCTTTATCCTGGCTTATCGGCGCGACATAGCCATTGAGCGTTTCGCCTACGCGCCCCTGACTGCGGGCCTCATCAAGCGTCAGCGCCTGAGCGGTTGCGCTGAAAAGGCCAACGGCCAGCAGCGCGCTTATGACACGTTTTTTCATCATCGCCTCAGAACAAGTCGCTGCGGGTTTTCAGCAGGGTTTCTACGTCTTTATCCACTTTGATGTGAATTTCATGCTCAATCTTCACATTCATATTGATGGTGATCGGCTCTTTCGGCGCCGCCACTTCAATGCGCGGCGTGCAAGCGGCCAGCAACATTGTCGCCATCAATACGGGCACGGCTTTCAGGGTTTTCATTTTTTATCCTCACACTCTTCGCCCTTCGCGCAGCGGGCTTGCGGTAGCGCCGCGTGTTGCTCAAGCCATGACTGCAAATTGTCGCCAAAACGTAAACTGCGCCATAAGGTGAATACATTTTCCTCATGGGTATAGTTCAAATTCACGGTACTGCTTTTGCCATCAACAAAACTGGTGCCGCGCAGGGTCGCCTGCAACGTCAACAGACCCAGATTATCCAGATTGATCTTCGTCCATGAGCGGGAAATTTCCATATAGCGCAGCCAGTTAATCGCCGCGCCCGCCGCCATGTTGTCTTTCACCACCGCATCGGCGGTATCTTTATCGATCCGCAGCGTCATCGGCCCGGGGTTGTGCAACCAGCCATCTTTAATGATCCATTGCGGGTTATCCAGCCACAGCGGCAGCGCGCCGTCAAACGGCCCGGAAAGCGCGAACTGCTTCGGATTCACCGCGCTTATCAACTCGCTGGCGGAAATGTGCTTCAGACGCAGCAGCGCCGGGTCGTGCTGCGGCATACGTAACTGTTGCATAGTCACTTTCCCGCCCAGCACATCGACGCTGACATCGCTTAAAACGAGCGGGTTGTCCTCGCTCCACGGCCACGCACCCTGTAAATCTGCGGTGAAGTTTTTCGCCGTCACCTGGTTCGTTATCTCACCAATGCGCAGCGAAACCGGCCTGCGGGTGCCCAACTGCCAGCGCCCTTCGCGGTAGCGGAATGGCAACACAAAGTCGACGCCGCGAATTTGGTTGTCCGGCGTCCAGACACTGCCGCTTTTTAGCACACCGTGACCACCTGCTTCAAAACCTTGATCCGCTGCGGCGGAAAAGGCGACCTGCGCATACAGTGCGCCATCAAGCAGTTTCATTTTCCAGTCAGGGGGAATAAGCGGCTGAAAAACCGAGAGAGCCTGACGCGGCCACCAGGCCTGCCCACGCAGACGCTCACCGTCCCAACGGCCATTGACCTGCACCGGGCCAATCGTGTCGGCTTGCAACGCGCCTTTAAACTGGAACAGGGTTGGGTCGTCGCCGTTCACGCTGAATTTCAACGTCGACGGCGGTAATACACTTCCCGCATTGAAGGTGGTTTGCCCGGCATCCAACGTCAGTGCGCCGCTGAATTGTGGATTTTCCGCATCACGAACCCATTTCACTGGCGCATCCAGCACTAACCGTGGTGCAGCCATGTGCATCGCGCCATATTGCAACTGATTAAAGCCAGTCGAGAGATCGGTCAGCGTAATGGTGTTGTTATTCCATTCACCGCGCCCCGCAACATCCCAGCGCGCATTCATCGGTGTGAAATTGCCATCGCCCCAGTAGCGCCAGCGCCACAGGCCGTTATCCGGCAGAAAATCCTGAGCCAGGCCATCAAGGTGCAGGCTGAAATCTCCCATCGCATTTTCATGTGCGCGAAGAATGGCCTGTAAACGCCCATCAATACCGCGCTGAGTCAGCTTGACGCCCGCCAGCGGCCAGCGCACTTCATCAATGTTTAACGAATCAATCACCCGCCCGCGCGAACGCAGCAGCGCACCCGGCGTAAAGGCCAGTTGCGGATCGTCAGCACTGCCGCTCAGATGGGCGGGAAGCACCGCATAAAACACCAGATCGCCCTGCTTTGCTTCCCCGGTCAATTGCAGCGGCATATCGTTATTGTCGATACCAAGACGGCCAGGGCCAATGGTCAGCACCGCATTGCCTTTCCCGGCGTCGCCCTGCGTCAGTACGTTTAAGCGGCCACTGAATTGCGCCTTTTCCAGCCCCTGTTGCCAGTTATCCACTTTCAAGCCAACACGACCGCTAAGCGGAAAACCCTGATAAGGCCAGCTCCAGCGTCCATCGCTGATGGTCAATTGTTCGGGCGTAAGCTGCCATGGCAGATCGAGCAGCGGATCGCCCTGATCCCGCGCCATGACTACCACTTGCCCTTCGTTATCACGCCAGTCGAGATCAACATCCACCACGCCTGGTTGCTGCGACAGGGTTAAGGTGCTTTCCATATGCCCATTGACGGGTACGCCGTTTGGAACTTCCGGCAGGGTAAATTCACCGCCGAGCGTAAACGGCGGCTGGTCATCAACGAGACGTAGCGCCATACGGCTAACAGTCAGCGCCTGCCCGCGCAAACGGGCGCTGAGTTCGACGCGCTCGCCAGAATAAGTGAGTTGCTGAAGATCCGGTGTCAACGACAGCGATAATTTACCGGCCCACGTTTTCCATGGCGAAACCGTAAAACGCTCTACCGTCAGCCAGCTATAAGGAAGCAAGGCTTGCCATTCGGCCAGCGTTCGCGGCGCGGTAGAAACAGTTTCACTTTGTGGCAGTTTATTAAGACAGGCGGTGTTAATATCCAGCGCGCCAATATGAAGCTGCCAACGGCTGGGGTGTGTGAGTTCGGCGTTCTGTAATGACGCCAGCTGGCAATCACCGACCAGATAGCGCAGATCGGGGATTTGTAACGCATGTCGGGTAAATCGTGGGCTCTCGTCCATGGCGATACGCGTGCCGACCGGCAGCCAGATCCCCGCCAGCGTCGGCACCCACTGCGCGAGCGTCAGCAGCAGCGTAAGCGGCAGCAGAATGAACAGTAACACCAGTGCGATGGCGGCTTTGTATTTACCCTTCATGGGTAGCTAATATCCTGATTTTGCATATGATTAAGCCGATTCTGGCGGTTATTGTGGCATGTTTGAGCGCCCCTTTGAAGGCACGTGCCGTCTTAATCATAGTCTGGCGATTGCATTTTCAGTAGTTACAGAAAATAGTGTTTTAATATCATTAATTTATGGATTCAGCGTATGTTCACTAAAGGCTCTTTGATTCGCGGCTGGCTTAGCGGAACCACCGTTTTCACCTGCTTTACCTTCAGCGATTACCTCAGTGCTAATTACTTTCACGACTCCAAAATTCCATGGCTCATCGGGGTTATTGCAGCGACGGCTATTATCTGGGGCACGCGCAGTGCTTTAAAACAATTGCGCTAATAGGCGGACCACAGCAGATATACTGAAACTGGAAGCATTCACCGCGCCCATGAGCATCAATTAAATTTGAATGTTTACATAATAATTTTAAAACGTGATAATACGGGCAGAAACCATTGGAGAAAGTCTTATGAAACTCGCGATATACAGCACAAAGCAATACGATAAAAAGTATTTGCAGCAGGTAAACGAGAAATATGGCTACGATCTTGAATTTTTCGACTTTCTGTTGACCGAAAAGACTGCCAAAACCGCGAATGGCTGTGATGGAGTCTGCATTTTTGTTAACGACGATGGCAGCCGCCCGGTGCTGGAAGAGCTGAAAAAGCTCGGGGTGAAATTTATTGCCCTGCGCTGTGCCGGGTTCAACAACGTCGATCTCGAGGCAGCAAAAGAGCTGGGTTTGCAGGTAGTACGCGTTCCGGCCTATTCACCGGAAGCGGTGGCGGAGCATGCTATTGGCATGATGATGACGCTGAACCGTCGCATTCACCGCGCGTATCAGCGTACCCGCGATGCTAACTTTTCCCTGGAAGGGCTGACCGGTTTCACCATGTACGGTAAAACAGCGGGCGTGATCGGCACCGGTAAGATTGGCGTTGCCGCGCTGCGTATTCTGAAAGGGTTTGGCATGCGCCTGCTGGCGTTCGACCCGTATCCGAGCGCAGCCGCGCTGGAGCTTGGCGTGGAGTATGTTGATCTACCGACGCTGTTTTCGCAGGCGGATGTCATCTCCCTGCACTGCCCGCTCACGCCAGAAAATTTCCACCTGCTTAACCGCGACGCTTTTGATCAGATGAAAGATGGCGTGATGATCATCAACACCAGCCGCGGCGGATTAGTCGATTCGCAAGCCGCGATAGAAGCACTGAAAACGCAAAAGATCGGCGCGCTGGGAATGGATGTATATGAAAATGAACGTGATTTGTTCTTTGAAGATAAATCCAACGACGTTATTCAGGACGATGTGTTCCGTCGCTTATCAGCCTGCCACAACGTACTGTTTACCGGCCACCAGGCATTCCTGACGGCCGAAGCGTTGATCAGCATTTCCGAAACAACGCTGGAAAACTTGCGCCAGTTACGCGACGGTGAAGCCTGCCCGAACGCGCTCTGAATGTCCGGGGGTTCCCCTGCCTGCGCGGGGAACCCTTTCGGACAAACCCCGATGACGCCCAGGCTCAGCCTGTTAGAATCCCCCACGTAATGGAAAACCCCTTAGAGGAAGAGATGAAGAAAATTATGACTTTGGTTGCGTTGAGCGTAGTGCTTTCTGGCTGCGTGAGTTCCCGCACCGACACATTGAAACCACAGCAACTGGCAGACCAGCGATTTGTGCTGACCACCGTAAACGGTCAGGCCGTGCAGGGTAATGGCCCGGCGCCGGAAATCCGTTTTGATAAAGACCTGCGCGTGTCCGGCAAAATGTGTAACGGCTTTATGGGCCAGGGAAAACTCTCTGACGGCACATTGACCGTCAAACAGATGGGCATGACCATGATGCTCTGCCCTGACCCGCAGCGTAACGAACTGGATCACACCATTAATGCGATGCTCAGTGAAGGGGCGCAGGTTGATCTTACTGACAACCAGCTGACGCTGGCGACGGTGAAGCAAACCCTGATTTACACGCGCGCGGCGAACGCTCAGTAACTGCCGCAGCTTCCGGTGGCAAGTGACTGTTCACTGCAGCGCTTGCCATTTGGCAAGGCACACATTCCCACCATTGAACCATCGAGTTGCCGGGCAACTGACAACGAGCCACCAATCATCGCGCAATTCGCCTGACCACCATTTGACATCGCGGCTTTAAGCCCCGGCGCAACGTGTGCCGCGGTCGCTTGCTGAACGGGTTCATCACTGCTACATGCCGATAATAATAAAGCGGCACATCCTACTAAAAACGCTGCGCGCATTTCTCTCCCCCTGCTCCTGTGTCCTCAGGATAATTAAAAAAAGCGAAACCCAAGCATCATAGGCAGCCCGGCGCAATACGTCGAGAGCTGAAAAGCATCTTTATGCGTGTTAGAAACATTTTTTTGCGCTTTTTTGTGGGCGAGTGAACACAATTCATCGTCAGCAGGAATTCATGAGTGCATCAACTCAGTCTTGCTCAAGTACACAGCGTTGTGGTTGTCGAGGCCTGCTGCAGCAGACGGTTTGCGTATTCAGTGCTCATATCACACGAATTCACGTTCTGAGGTGACAACGCAGTCGCGACCTGAATATTTCGCCGCGTAAAGCGCCTCATCAGCAAACTCGATGAGCGCCGCCTCTTTCCCCTTCAATGAGGCAGCAGATCCGGCGGCAACACCAATGCTCACACTCACGACGCCAAGCGGGCTTTGCTGGTGGAGAATATTCTCGAGCTTGATATTACGACCTATCTTTCTGGCAATATTCTCAGCGGATATCGCATCCGTTTCAGGCAGAATGACAACAAACTCTTCTCCGCCATATCTGGCGGCCAGAAAAGACGTTTCATTAATGGTTTCTTTTAAATTTTCGGCGACTATTTTTAAACACGCATCACCGGCAATATGCCCGTAGCTATCATTATATTTTTTAAAATAATCGACATCGATTAATAACAGTGCAATCTGCTGTTTGTTGCTGGCACATTTTGCGACTTCTGCCAATAAAGCCTCATCGAATTTGCGCCGATTCGCAAGCCCGGTTAAGCCGTCTTCCTCGGCCATCACTTGCAACTCGGCATTCGCAGACGCCAGAGATTCTTTTGCTGCCGACAGCTCTTTATTAATCCGGGCACGGTTGCGCACATCACGCATAAGATAATAGCTGGAAAAACTGACACAACCGATAAGAAACAGAATGACAATAGCAAGGACTTCAGACTGGCGACGCCATGAGGCCATAGCTTCATCCATGCTAACGGCAACGGTTGTAACCAGACCATAACGTTTATTTTTTTGAAACGAATAAATACGCGCTATTTTATCGAAACGCGAAACAGAGGTTGCGATTCCAGAATCTTTCCTTTTTAGATAATCCGTAAACAATGGTGAATCCGAAATTTCCCTACCAATATATTTTTCATCAAAAGGATAACGTATAAGTAATATTCCAGAATCACTCGTTAACGCTATCGCGCCTTGTTTTCCGATGTCCAGCTTTCCATAGGTTTGCAAGAAAGTGGCAATGTTCAGCGTCAACACTGCAACGCCCTTAAAATTCCCCACTTTATCTTCCAGTCTTCGGCTAACGGTTATCACCCACTGGCCGTTTGTTCTGCTCACAACAGGGGGACCAATAAAGATATTTTTCGAATTATTATCCCGATGGTGCATAAAGAAAAATCTGTCGGAGCTATTGCTGCTGCCTAAAAAATTTTCCTGCAACGCAATAATTTTATTCCCTTTCTCATCATAAATAATGATGTTATTCAACTGGGTGAGAAGCTGTTTCTGGTCAGCGAGTATTTTCTTAATGCTGGCTAACTGTTCGGAATTCATGCCATACATTTCCGTTACGTCAGAAACATTCTTTATCAACATCTCGCTTTGCCGAATAATCCCCTCTGAATACGTATCGAGAGTATGACTTAAGTTGGATATATTCGTATTAAGTTCATTTAGCGTATGGGTTCTTGTACTCAAGATCTGAACAATCAGCGTGATAGAAATCGCAAAAAAAACCACAGTAATAAAACTTGCCGCAAAAAATATTTCTTTTTTCATCTTATTTTTACCCGCTACGACCTCTTCACAAGAACGACTGTAACTGTAAATCTCAATTATCAAGAAACACACGGTAAAAGGTACAAGAACCTTTAATTAAAAACCTTATTCACTCCATGCAAACGCAGCGACCAATGATAGCATTATTGCAAGTGTCTGTTTGTTAAGGAAACATGACTATCCTCTGATCAAACAGCGCGCTATTCCCTCCCAATCCCCCGGCACACTTGTTGTTGGTATTTTCTCCGTGTGTCAGTGCATCCCATCATGAGGGTAGCAGGAAATGTTCTGCACCAGCGCCATAAGAACGGGTAATCCCCCACCGTTAAATCGCAATTCATTGATTCCCGTTATACCTCAGGACACAAAAGCGAAAATTGCGCGCGCGTTGGTTTGCTAAAATAAGAGGATAATTACAGGGCTTGTCGCTGTTACACAAGCCTCTCCTATTGAGCAATGCAAGGGTGCCATATGATTACTATTGACGGTAATGGCGCGGTCGCTTCAGTCGCCTTCCGCACCAGTGAAGTTATCGCCATATACCCCATTACCCCCAGCTCGACGATGGCTGAACAGGCAGATGCCTGGGCCGGAAACGGCCTGAAAAACATCTGGGGCGACACGCCACGCGTCGTGGAAATGCAGTCGGAAGCGGGCGCGATTGCCGCCGTACACGGCGCATTGCAGACCGGCGCGCTCTCAACCTCGTTTACCTCATCGCAGGGTTTACTGCTGATGATCCCAACGCTTTACAAGCTGGCGGGTCAATTGACGCCGTTTGTTCTGCACGTTGCTGCGCGCACCGTTGCCACCCATGCGCTCTCTATTTTTGGCGATCACTCCGACGTGATGGCGGTTCGCCAGACGGGTTGCGCCATGCTCGCTGCCGGTAGTGTGCAGGAAGCGCAAGATTTCGCGCTGATTTCGCACATGGCGACACTGAAAAGCCGGGTGCCATTCATTCATTTCTTTGATGGTTTTCGCACCTCGCACGAAATCAACAAAATCGTGCCGCTGGCAGATGACACCATCCGTAGTTTGCTTCCTCAAGCGGAAATTGATGCACATCGTGCCCGCGCACTTAATCCGGAACATCCGGTGATCCGCGGCACTTCTGCCAACCCGGACACCTATTTCCAGTCTCGCGAAGCCACCAACCCGTGGTACAACGCGGTGTACACGCACGTTGAGCAGGCAATGGACGATTTCGCCACCGCCACCGGGCGGCAGTACAAACCTTTTGAATACTACGGCCACCCGCAAGCCGACCGCGTGATCGTGCTGATGGGATCGGCAATCGGCACATGCGAAGAAGTGATCGATGAGCTGCTGACGCGTGGCGAAAAAGTCGGCGTGTTGAAAGTGCGCCTCTATCGCCCGTTCAGCGCCGCGCATCTGTTGTCCGTGTTGCCGGAAAGCGCGAAAACCGTTGCCGTGCTGGATCGCACCAAGGAACCTGGCGCACAGGCCGAACCGCTTTATCTGGATGTGATGACCGCGCTGGCAGAAGCGTTTAATAACGGCGAGCGGGAAACGCTACCGCGCGTGATTGGCGGGCGTTACGGTCTTTCGTCAAAAGAGTTTGGCCCCGAGTGTGTGCTGGCCATTTTTAACGAACTGCGCGCGGCGAAACCCAAACCGCGTTTTACCGTCGGTATTTACGACGATGTGACCAACCTTTCTCTGCCGCTACCGGAAAACACCCTGCCGTCACATGCCAAACTAGAAGCACTGTTTTATGGGCTGGGCAGCGACGGTAGCGTCTCGGCGACCAAGAACAATATCAAAATTATCGGTAACTCTACGCCATGGTATGCGCAGGGCTATTTTGTTTATGATTCGAAAAAAGCGGGCGGCCTGACGGTCTCGCATTTGCGCGTCAGTGAAAAACCGATCAACTCAGCTTATCTGGTATCGCAGGCGGATTTTGTCGGCTGCCATCAGTTGCAGTTTATCGATAAGTACCCGATGGCCGAGCGTCTGAAACCGGGCGGTATTTTCCTGCTGAACACCCCCTACAGCGCCGACGAAGTCTGGTCACGTTTGCCGCAGGAAGTACAGGCGGTGTTAAACCAGAAAAAAGCCCGCCTCTATGTGATTAACGCGGCGAAAATCGCGCGCGAATGCGGTCTTGCCGCCCGCATTAACACCGTCATGCAAATGGCGTTCTTCCATCTCACAAATATTCTGCCGGGCGACAGCGCGCTGGCTGAACTGCAAGGCGCGATTGCCAAAAGCTACAGCAGTAAAGGCCAGGAACTGGTGGAGCGTAACTGGCAGGCGCTGGCAATGGCCCGCGAATCGCTGTTCGAGGTGCCGCTGGAAGCGGTTAATCCGCAAAGTGCCCATCGCCCGCCGGTGGTGTCCGATTCCGCGCCAGATTTCGTGAAAACCGTGACAGCAGCGATGCTGGCAGGCCTTGGCGATGCATTGCCCGTCTCCGCGCTGCCACCGGACGGTACCTGGCCGGTTGGCACCACGCGCTGGGAGAAACGCAATATCGCGGAAGAGATCCCTATCTGGAAAGAAGATCTCTGTACCCAGTGTAACCACTGCGTTGCCGCCTGCCCGCACTCGGCGATCCGCGCCAAAGTGGTCTCGCCGCAAGAGATGGAAAACGCACCGTCGAGCCTGCACTCGCTGGATGTGAAATCCCGCGATATGCGCGGGCAGAAATATGTGCTGCAAGTTGCGCCGGAAGATTGCACCGGCTGTAACCTGTGCGTGGAAGTTTGCCCGGCAAAAGATCGCCAGAACCCGGATATCAAGGCTATCAATATGATGTCGCGCCTTGAACACGTTGAAGAAGAGAAAGTGAATTACAATTTCTTCCTCGATCTGCCGGAGATCGACCGCAGTAAACTGGAGCGCATCGACATTCGTACCTCACAGCTGATTACGCCGCTGTTTGAGTATTCCGGGGCTTGCTCCGGCTGTGGTGAAACGCCATATATCAAACTGCTGACGCAGTTGTATGGCGACCGGATGATGATCGCCAATGCCACCGGTTGTTCATCGATTTATGGCGGTAACCTGCCCTCGACGCCTTACACCACTGATGAAAACGGACGCGGGCCGGCGTGGGCGAACTCACTATTTGAAGATAACGCCGAGTTCGGTCTTGGGTTCCGCTTAAGCGTGGATCAACACCGCCAGCGCGTTATGCGGCTGGTTGATCAATTTGCTGAGCATATTCCGGCGGAACTGAATGCGGCTTTACATGCGGAAGCGACCCCGGAAGCGCGTCGCACACAGGTGGCAGAACTGCGTACCGCGCTGGCATCCGTGGAAGGTGCGCAGCAACTGTTGACCGATGCCGATGCGCTGGTCGAAAAATCGATTTGGCTGATTGGCGGTGACGGCTGGGCGTACGATATTGGCTTTGGCGGCCTCGATCATGTGCTGAGCCTGACCGAGAACGTCAATATTCTGGTGCTCGATACCCAGTGCTACTCCAACACCGGCGGCCAGGCCTCCAAAGCCACGCCGCTGGGTGCCGTGACCAAGTTCGGCGAGCATGGCA
Source organism: Kosakonia sp. YIM B13571 (assembly GCF_042788095.1). Classification (NCBI taxonomy): domain Bacteria; kingdom Pseudomonadati; phylum Pseudomonadota; class Gammaproteobacteria; order Enterobacterales; family Enterobacteriaceae; genus Kosakonia; species Kosakonia sp. YIM B13571. The sequence goes on from NZ_JBHZPL010000002.1 coordinate 568,045, forward strand.
AACGTAAGGCACGTAAAGATCTGGGCGTTAGCATGATGATGTACGGCCACGTCTACGTCGCACAGATTTCGCTGGGCGCGCAGCTCAACCAGACGGTGAAAGCCATTCAGGAAGCAGAAGCTTACCCCGGCCCGTCGCTGATTATTGCTTACAGCCCCTGCGAAGAGCACGGCTATGATTTGGCGCTGAGCCACGACCAGATGCGCCAGCTCACCGCGACCGGCTTCTGGCCGCTGTATCGCTACGACCCGCGCCGTGAGGAAGAAGGCAAAATTCCGCTGGCGCTGGACTCCCGGCCGCCGTCAGATGCGCTGGCAGAAACCCTGCTTAATGAGCAGCGCTTCCGTCGCCTGAACGCGCAGCAGCCGGAGGTAGCGGAACAATTGTGGAAAGATGCCGCCGCCGACTTGCAAAAACGCTACGACTTCCTGGCCCAGTTGGCCGGTAAAGCAGAGAAAAACACCGCGGAATAAGCCAGCCGCCGAAAAAGCCACCGGTTAGCGCCGGTGGCTTTTTTAACGCACCTATTTCGCATGACACCCGCAGGAAGCTGGCTGATAATCACGGTTTCAGCCCGAACGGCAAGGAGCGAATTTATGCATCATCACTCAGTTACCTCATCACGCATCGCTTCTGTCGGTTATGACGAACGCACTCGCACGCTGGAAATCTCTTTTCACGATAAAAGCATCTACCAATATCAGGGCGTGCCGGAACGCATCTTTTCCCTGTTTCTTACCGTTGTTTCCAAAGGTCGTTTTTATGATGGCGTGGTAAAAGGCAAATATCCGGAAAAAAAAGTCGCCTGAACAGGTAGCTATCGCTGCGTTAAATTCCTGTCAGGATGGAGATCAGATAACCCACATCAGGAGCCACAATGTCAGCACTTAACCACCCCACACCGTATTACGCAGTGATTTTCACCTCCGTGCGCACCGCTGTTGATGATGGCTACGGCGCAATGTCCGATCGTATGATGGCGCTGGCGGTTAACCAACCCGGTTTTCTGGGCGTGGATTCCGCCCGTGAAGAGGTTGGTATTACTGTCTCTTACTGGACATCGCTTGATGCCATCAAAAACTGGAAGATGAACACCGAGCATCTCATTGCGCAGAAAACCGGGCGTGAAAAGTGGTATCACTCATTCACTACCCGTATTTGCCGGGTGGAAAAAGAGTATTCTTTTCAGACGCTGGACGAGTAACGTCGTACTCGCGGCCCACACACAATGAGCGCAAAACGCACCGCATTGAACAAATAGGCACACGCTTTTTCGTTACGCTGTATTCGACATTCAACGGAATGTGATGAAAACGAAGCGAGGATTATGATGACGTCCCGGACTCTCGAGCAAATGCCTGCAATCAAACGCCTGCAATTGCAAGATATCACCGTCACGATACTGAGTGACGGTTACCTTGAAGGCTCTTTTGCGCTATTGAACGGCATTGAAACCGACCATGCCGAAGCGTTACTGACCGCCAATGGCGTTTCGCCCCTGCCGCGCATGAATATTAATGCCTGCGTGGTCGAAACCGCCGGACACACCATTCTTATCGATAGCGGAACCGGTACGCCTGACGGAGCAAGCGGCGAGTTACCTGCTGCCCTTGCCGCAGCGGGCATTGACCCGCTCAGGATCGACACGATTTTGTTGACCCACGGACACCGGGATCATATTGGCGGTCTTGCCGACCCGCGACAGACCCCGCTATTCAATAATGTGCAGCGTCTGTTCGTGCATGAGAAAGAGCTCGCTTTCTGGCGTGATGAAACGCTGTATGCCAGCGCACCGGAGAGCTTCCAACGCTCGTGCGACATCGCGAGGAATGCGTTCAGCGCTTACGACGACAGGCTGGTGACCTTCAAACAAGAGGATATTCTGCCCGGTATTCAGGCGGTGCCGCTTTTTGGCCATACCCCAGGCCACAGCGGTTTTCTGCTTGGCAATGAAAAAGACGCTCTGCTTATCTGGGGAGATATTGTCCATTTCCCGCATATCCAGATAGCCCGGCCTGACGTCTCGATTGCCTATGACCGCGACCCGGTGCTGGCGGCAAAAACGCGCAGCGCCCTGCTGGATCGCGTCGCGACGGACAATATTTCTATTTGTGGTATGCACTTCAACTTCCCGACCACGGCAAAACTCAGCCGTAGCGGTCAACGCTACGCGTTGCATTACGCTATGTGAATTATCTCGCATGAAGTTAATCGAGTGTTCCTGCCGAACCGGGATGGCAAAGAAGGTCGAGATGATAAACCCCGCTTTACACATTGATGCGCGCGCAACAGAAACCCTGCTCAACGCGCTATTGGATCTGGTTTGTTCCGAACAGGCTTTTCCCTGCTGTTGCCTGCGCGCCATGCAAAGCTGGCAGGTTAACAAGTTTCAGGTCGAAGGCGCGACGTTCTCATTTCCCCTGCGAGGCACGTTTCGTTACCGCGAGCAGAATAAGTGGCTCTGCGTATCGCCCGGCGAAATGCTGGTATTTCCCAACGCCCGTAGCATCGATATTGAGTGTACGCCCGATCCCAGCAGTGGTGAGTTTCTCGCACTGACGGTGTTACTGGCAGAGGAGCAACTGGAGGCCGCCCGGCTGATACTGCGCGTCTTACCTCCGGCAACCCCGGGGAATATCGCCGCTGAACCGCTGGCAAAATTTATCGCTCCGATGACCCGCTGGGTAGCCGCACTGCGGGCTGGAAACCGGACATTATCAATACATACGATGCTCGAAATTGTGCTCAGTTTGTTTGAGATGGGACATCACGGATTGCTGCGTCTTCAGCCGCCGGACATAGCGATGACGATACGCAAAATGGTAAGCAGTGACCCGGCACATCACTGGTGTACCGATGAGATTGAAGAGCGGCTCAATATTAGCGGCGCCACGCTTCGTCGCCGTCTTGCGGCGGAAAATACCACGCTAAGCGCGGTGATTACCGATGCGAGGATTGCCGATGCACTTCAGTTACTGATGACAACCCGGATACCGATAAAATCCGTTGCCGCGCGTGTTGGCTATGCATCGGTCGCCAGTTTCAGCCGTCAGTTCAGCAAACGCTATGGCGCTGAGCCTTCGGTTTTTCGCTAAAGACAACAAACCCAATGGCATATTTCGCCCTAATCGCCTGTGCCTCGATCCTCTTTCAATGTTCGGGGCACAGGATTTCGGAGCGACTGGCGAGATTCACTTTCCTGCCGAAACGCCGTGTTTCATAAGCCGCAATCAGCAACGCGTACCGCTTCAATCAGCTTTGCAAAACTGTTTAAGGAACACATTCCTTGTGCATTCGTCTCACCGCACGCCTTGAGCACAAGATCCACCCGACCCGGCGGGTTATCCAGCGAGAAAGACCGCATCTCTCTCATCTCCTGCAGGGTCTGATAAACGAACGAGACCTGAACCCAGTTCGTATTGTCGCTTACCCGCTTCCAGCGTTCGAAAACCAACTCTTCGCCCGGCGGGGTATTATCGGGTTGTGATGGCAGCGACCAGTTAAGATCTAGCGCGCCGCTGAGATTGGCAAGATTGGTATCATGTCCGGCAATAAACAGTAAAGAAGCAGGAAGTGTGATGCCGTAGTGATTCTGATCAGACCCGTTGGTGATCAATGCCGTGCGTATTAAATCAAGTAAGGGTGTCGCCCTGCTCCGCGCCACTTCAGGTGTTCTTTGTAAAAGATCAAACTGGGCATTATGCAGGCTTAATAACGATTGCCATTCTTTGTCGCCTGCGATCCTTCCCCATGCCACGTCCGTCATCCCTTGCGCTTGCTGGAGGAGGAAGATTTCTGTGAGCGTGGAAGACAGCCCCCACGCGCCAGGCAAGGAGACGTTATCAGGCTTGATGTTAAGTTTGGTGGGAATATCGTTGGTGAGTGAACACACATGGTTTTCCCCGGCCGATTTGCATTTCGCTGAGTCAGGAAAATTTAAAACGCGCTCCAGAGCCTGAAAAGCAGGCTGATATCTCCGCGTGTATTGCTCAATATTTCCTCCCGCCTTCGTTAAAATCGCCTCTTTCACCGCAGAAGTGTTAAACGTACATTTACCCGTTTTTATCGGGTTAAAAAGTGGGTCCGACGTCGATTTTTCGTGCTGATAATGCACAGGAAGATGACATTCAGGCGCCAGCCCCGCGAGGAATGCCTCACCTGTTTTGCGGGTTCTTTGATTGGTATCGGCAATCACCGCCACTCGCCCCGTATCCGGGCACGTTTTATTTTCCAGCAACCCCGTCTCTATCAGTCGCAGACGTTGGTAATGCCCCAATGCCGCAATAAGCTGTCCTCCGCGCGGCGTGAGCCATCCCAGCGGCACATCCCACTGGGGCCACTGAAAAGGTGTCACTTCACGCATTTGTGGCGTGAACTTGGTTGGCGCGCGGACTCCGTGACGGCTAACAATCACGACGCGCTCCAGTTTCATTCCGGTGTCTTCTTTTGCATGCAATTGAAAAGAAAAAAAGAAAAGAATTAACAGTCCTAAGCGAACAATCATTGCTCTTATCACTTTTACCTCCCTTTGATGATCAGATAACAGCTTGTTTCTTCACAAACTAGTTACACATCCTGGCGAAAATGATCTTACTCCTGTATTGATGAATATGTTTTATACTGCACCTGAAAAAAGGTGAACGAAGACCATTTCATTTATTGCCGCGATTGGTGTCAGCCGTAAAACGTGCTGGCATTCGCCGCCGGAATCCGTACCATACGCGACAGACTTTTGCCTGCCGGCATTCGCCCGTTTTCATCGCCAGCCAATGTGCATGAAAGGGGCAAAAGGGTTTACGAAATTTACGGTGCATGGCTTGAGGAAATGAACCAAGATCAGAGAGGCATGCTAATCAACAGTTGCCGTTTTATGATGTGGTTTGCCCCGGCGGTGCCCTGATGCTTCCAGAGACAAAATAATGATTGAAAAGCAAGAGATCACAAAGAAAGAACAGTACAACCTCAACAAACTGCAAAAGCGTCTGCGTCGTAACGTGGGCGAAGCCATTGCTGACTTCAACATGATTGAAGAAGGCGATCGCATTATGGTTTGCCTTTCCGGCGGCAAAGACAGTTACACCATGCTGGAAATTTTGCGCAACCTGCAACAGAGCGCGCCGGTCAACTTTTCGCTGGTGGCGGTTAACCTCGACCAGAAGCAGCCGGGTTTCCCGGAACATATTCTGCCGCAGTATCTGGATACGCTGGGTGTGGAATACAAAATTGTAGAAGAAAACACGTACGGTATCGTTAAAGAGAAGATCCCGGAAGGCAAAACCACTTGTTCGCTCTGCTCACGCTTACGTCGCGGAATCCTTTACCGCACGGCCACTGAACTGGGTGCGACAAAAATCGCCCTTGGTCACCACCGCGACGACATCCTGCAAACGCTGTTTTTGAACATGTTCTACGGCGGGAAAATGAAAGGAATGCCGCCAAAACTGATGAGCGACGACGGGAAGCACATCGTGATTCGTCCGCTGGCTTACTGCCGCGAAAAAGATATTGAGCGTTTTTCAGAAGCCAAAGGGTTCCCTATCATTCCGTGCAATCTGTGCGGCTCCCAGCCGAACCTGCAACGCCAGGTTATTGCCGATATGCTGCGTGACTGGGACAAACGCTATCCTGGGCGCATCGAAACCATGTTCACCGCGATGCAAAACGTCGTGCCTTCGCACCTGAGCGATATTAATTTATTCGACTTTAAAGGCATCACCCACGGTTCTGAAGTTGTGAACGGCGGTGATCTGGCGTTTGATCGGGAAGAGATCCCGCTACAACCTGCGGGCTGGCAGCCGGAAGACGATGATTCGCAACTGGATGAGCTGCGCCTCAACGTAATTGAAGTGAAATAAGGTTGTGCCTCTCTGGTGTGCCAGAGAGGCTTTTTGCTTTATTTCAGCAACCGTACGCGGCAGGTCTTGCCCTTGATTTTCCCGTTCTGCAATTGCTTCCACGCCTGACGCGCCACGTTTTGACGCATAGCCACGTAAACGTGCGCCGGGTGGAGAGTAATTTTGCCGATATCCGCGCCATCCAGCCCCATTTCGCCCGTTAACGCTCCGAGCACATCCCCGGCACGCATTTTGGCCTTCTTGCCGCCATCAATGCACAACGTTGCCATTTCAGCTTCCAGCGGAACGACCTTGACGTTAGCCGGTGGATTCAGCCAGTTCAGCTTCAGTTGCAGCATTTCGGCCAAAATATTAGCGCGCTGCGCCTCTTCCGGCGCACAGAAACTGATGGCCAGACCGCTGTTACCCGCACGCGCGGTGCGACCGATACGGTGTACGTGAACTTCCGGATCCCACGCCAGCTCGTAGTTCACCACCAGCTCCAGTGATTTGATATCCAGCCCACGCGCAGCAACATCTGTGGCAACCAGCACACGGGCGCTACCGTTGGCGAAACGCACCAGCGTCTGATCGCGATCGCGCTGCTCAAGATCGCCATGCAGCGCCAGTGCATCCTGCCCGGCAGCGTTCAGTGCATCGCACACTTCCTGGCAATCCTTTTTGGTGTTGCAGAATACCACACAGGATGCCGGGCGATGTTCGCTCAGCAGCTTTTGCAGCAAACTGGCTTTGCCGCTGCGGGAAACTTCGAAAAATTGCTGTTCTACTGCGGGCAGCGCATCAACGGTATCGATTTCAATGGTTTCTGGATTGCGCTGCACACGACCGCTAATGGCGGCAATGGCTTCCGGCCAGGTCGCAGAAAACAGCAACGTCTGGCGTGAAGCCGGGGCAAAAGCGATAACCTCATTGATGGCATCGCTGAAGCCCATATCCAGCATACGATCCGCTTCATCCATCACCAGCGTTTGCAGGTTATCGAGAGAAACGGTGCTTTTTTGCAAGTGATCCAGCAGGCGGCCTGGCGTGGCAACAATAATATGCGGCGCGTGCTGTAACGAGTCTCGCTGCGCACCGAAAGGCTGCCCACCGCACAGAGTCAATATTTTGATGTTCGGCATATAACGCGCCAGACGACGCAGCTCGTTAGCGACCTGATCTGCCAGCTCGCGGGTTGGGCATAAAATGAGTGACTGCGTTTGAAAACGGCTGGCATCAATGTGCTGCAACAGCCCTAAGCCAAATGCCGCTGTTTTACCGCTACCGGTTTTCGCCTGTACCCGGACATCCTTACCAGCAAGAATAGCGGGCAGCGCCGCCGCCTGGACGGGCGTCATGGTGAGATAGCCCAGTTCGTTGAGGTTTTCGATCTGGGCTGCGGGCAAAGTATTCAGGGTTGAAAAAGCGGTCACAATGTTTTCTCGCGATAAAAAGGCTTACGTTTAGCAGGCGCGTATCCTCTCAGATCTGCCTTTATAACGCGACATTTTAATCGGTTCTTCATCCGGTGGCGGGTCCGGCATTGGTTGTGGACGTGGAATCGGATCGGGAATAGGAACCGGATCCGTTGGCACCGGATCGCTCGACTGTGGGGAAGAAAAATAGAGTGCGTTCATCATTGCCTCCTTTTGTGGGCTTCTCGTTAAGGGTAGACGGCGAGAGTCAGGAGGCAAAAAAAAGCCGACTATTAAGTCGGCGTCGTACGAATCAATTGTGCTATGCAGTAATTCAAAAAAGGAAGTAAGACAATATGGAGCGCAACGCCCATCGCTTGACGTTGCATTCACCTGCGAGATGAATATTGCCCTGAATAGGTAGACCGTTTATTGACCTCGCTCAATTTATATGGCGTTTTTATGTTCAATTTTTGTTAAAAAAGTGAAATTTTACAGCCAGTTACTACGATGCAACCACCAGGTAACACCGCCGATCAGCACCACCAACATGATGCAAAACAGCGCAAAGCCAAAATGCCAACCGCCGCCGGGAATACCGCCAAGATTGACGCCAAACAGCCCGGTTAAAAAAGTACTCGGCAGAAAGACCATTGCCATCAGAGACATGGTGTAAGTTCGCCGCGCCAGCGACTCCTGCATCACTTGGGTGATTTCATCGGTCATCACACCGGTACGAGCGATACAGGCATCGATCTCATCGAGACCGCGACCAAGGCGATCGGCAATATCCTGCATGCGCCGACGCTGATCATCACTCATCCACGGTAAACGTTCGCTGGCCAGACGGGCAAACACATCGCGCTGCGGGGCCATATAGCGGCGCATCACAATTAATTGTTTACGCAGCAGCGCCAGGATACCGCGCGGCGGAATTTGTTGATCGAGCAGATTATCTTCAAGGTCAATAATCCGGTCATGCAGCGACTCAATAAACTCGCTGGCGTGATCGGTCAGCGCATCGCACACATCCACCAGCCAGCCACCACAATCCGCTGGACCGGCGCCCTCTTCCAGATCGCTGACCACATCGTCCAGTGCCAGTACTTTGCGCTGGCGTGTCGACACAATCATGCGCTCGTCCATATAGACGCGCACCGCCACCAGTTGATCCGGCCGCTCGTCCGTGCTGCCATTAATGCAGCGCAACGTAATTAATGTCCCCTCGCCCATGCGGCTTACCCTGGGGCGCATGCTCTCCCCAGACAGCGCCGTGCGCACACTATTCGGCAACACCGGCGTGGTTTCCAGCCACTGGGCGCTCTCCGGGTTGGTATAATTCAGGTGCACCCAGCACGGGGTGCTCGCGCTAATAACATCATTATCTTCCAGCGGTTTAACGCCGCCTTTTCCATCCAACAACCAGGCAAATACCGCATCCGGAACGTGCATATCCGTTCCTTTAATTGCTTCCACAGGACCTCCACAATCCGCATGGTGTTTTGGCAAGTCTAGCCATATGGCAACGTTAAGCAATCATCGCGCTGAATTTATTAACAAATTAACGAACAATGCAAAAAAATAAGGCCCGGATTCCCGGGCCTTTATGCGAATGGTCAGAATTAGAATGAGTGCCAGTAATTTTCCTGCTTGCCCAGCAACGGAGCGTTGATACGAGGAGGAGATACGTTTGCTGGCAACGCCTCACCCTGCGCTTTCACCGCTGCCAGTCGGAATTTGCCAATACGTTGCAGTAGGCCTTCGACCTGGTGTTGTAAAACATCTGACGAGCCCGCCAGCTCATCCACCACGGTGACGTTACTTTGCGTCACTTTTTCCAGCTCCGCCAGCGCGATAGTGATCTGTGAAATCCCCTTTTCCTGCTGCAGCGTGGTGACGGCGATTTCATCCATTAACTTACTCACGACACTCGCACCAGAAACAATATCGTGCATGTTCTGCTCGGCTTCGCTGACGACTGTGGCACCCTGATTAACATTATCGGTGGTAACAGCAATCAGCGATTTAATGCTTTTCGCCGCCTCCGCACTGCGATGCGCGAGACTGCGCACTTCACTCGCCACGACGGAAAAACCTTTGCCATGATCCCCGGCTCGCGCCGCTTCTACTGCTGCATTAAGCGCCAGAATATTTGTCTGGAAAGCAATGCCATCAATGATAGAGATAATGTCGGTCATCTGATCGGCACAATCGGTAATCGATTGCATATTTTTCGCGACCTTTCCCATTAAATTACCCCCTTTTTGCGCGCAGGCTGTGGCATCTTTTGCACGGGTACTTGCGAGGCGGGTATTGTCGGCATTGTTTTTCGTACTGGAAGCCATCTGCTCCATACTGGATGCGGTTTGCACCAGCGCAGCGGATTGCTCTTCAGTTTTAACGGATAGATCGGCACTGCGCGAGGCCAGTTGCGCCGAAAGCTCCAACGCGGTATCAGAAGACGCGCGAATTTCTTTTACCAGGCCAGCGATGCTGGCAGACAAGCTGTTAATACCTGGAATTAACCGACCCGCGCAATTATTACCAAACTCAGGAATAACGATAGAAAGGTTTCCCGATGTGACTTCTTCTATGCTTTTTTTAACCGTGTTTATTGGCATCACTAAATATTTCGTCATATAAAGCCAGATAAGCGTCAATGATGTGAGAGAAACAACACTTGTCGTGGCAAATAAAACAGTATTTTTTGAGACAATGATCACCAATATATCCAGAATAATAAAAGAAACCAGAAGATATAAAACAATAAATGTTCTTACACTAATATGTCTTAGCATGGTGAAACCCATCTGAACATAGGGGACGGTAAGATCTTTATAGCATTCGGAATACACTTTTACATGGCGGAATTAGCGCCAAATAATGTTTGCTTTTAAATAATTTCAATTTTACTTAAGTCGGAACAAATGAGAATACTGAATGCCATTATGCAGTTTCCATTATAAAATCATACTAAAAATAGGGAATAACCCGTTAACATATATCATATAAGCAATGATGCGTTACAGGCCTATGAAAAATAACACTTTCGGCTTAAGTTAAATTTATCATATGTTAAAACATTCACTTTATTTAAGTTATTTCCGCGCCAGTCGATGAATAAATGAAGAGTTCTTATTAGTTTATTCGCCCTTGCAATAATAAAATCAGCGCAGCCATTAAATTCATTAGGTTAGCTGCTAAAATTAGTGCCAGGATTACTTATCATCTTTTTTTGCCTGTGTGGATTGCATGATGCTCTATGTTTCGTGGGACCCCATTTTGATCGGCATCTCTTTTCTGGTCGCTTTCATTGCTTCATTTGTTGCACTGGATAGCGCAGGCAAAGTGGCAACGTCTGAACCGCGCAGCGCAATATTCTGGCGTTTTTCGGGTGGCGCTACTCTGGGCATCGGTATTTGGTCGATGCATTATGTCGGCATGCTGGCGATGAAAATGCCGGTGATGATGCATTACGACTTAGAACTGACACTCCTCTCATTTATTATCGCGATGTTGACATCCATCCTTGCTATCAATATTGCCGTGGCGGGCAAAACCCTCCCAACAAAACGTTTACTGTTCGCTTCCGTGCTGCTCGGTACCGGCGTCGTATCAATGCATTATCTGGGTATGGCGTCGATGATGGGTTTTATCACTATTTACTGGAACGTTGCGCTGATTGCTCTTTCGGTCGCAATTGCGTTTATCAGTGCCTGGGTTGCTCTTTGGCTGGCCTTTAGTCTGCGGCAAAATACCCATGGCGTCTTCATTAACCGCGTATTTGCGGCACTGGTGATGGGCGGTTCTATCAGTGCCATGCATTACACCGCAATGAGTGCCGCCACATTCAGCAGCGATGGCTCAGGCATTGTGATACGCAGCCATGCAACGACGCTAATGAGCCACGGTGTCGGAGAGTTGGGGCTTTCATTGTGGGTTGCCACGACAACGCTGGTGATTTTCGGCATCATGCTCTTTATTTCGATGATTGATTCCCAACTGCGGACATCACGTTTGACGGACAGCCTGCGCCAGCTTAATCAGCAACTTGAGAAACAGGCCTATTACGACCCGCTAACCGGATTGGCAAACCGCTCCCAACTCGATAACCTCCTCGATCTCTGCCTTAGCAAGGCCTCGGAAACGCGAAGCACCTTTGCGCTGATTTATATGGATTTAGATCGTTTTAAACTGGTCAACGATGCCTGGGGACATCACATTGGCGACCAGTTGCTGGTGGCGGTTGCCGGGCGATTATCTGCATGTATAAGCGAGAAAATGTCGCTGGCGCGACTGGGCGGCGATGAATTTACCCTGCTGGTGCCGGATACCGACGAAGACGAGGTTGAGGCGCTGGTAAAACATATGGTGGTCACCCTTCAACAGCCTTTCTGCGAGTTGAGTCATGTCATTAATGTTTCACTCAGTGCCGGGATCAGTTACTACCCTCAGCATGGCGATACCGCGCACGAACTGAAACTGAAGGCAGACACAGCAATGTACAGCGTAAAACAGGAAGGTCGTAACGGCTGGGCTGTTTTTCATGCTGACATGGCGCAGAAAACTGTCGACGATCCGCTGTTTTTACAAGATTTATCGCAGGCTTTGCCACGCGGCCAGTTTGAACTCTGGTACCAGCCGCAGTACCACGCACCAGAACACGAGTTGGCGGGTTTCGAAGCGTTACTGCGCTGGCGTCACCCGACACAGGGCGTTTTGCTGCCTGCAACCTTTTTACCCATGCTGGAGAAAACCGGGTTAATCATCTCGGTTGGACGCTGGGTTATTGATGCGGCATGCAAGCAACTGCATCACTGGAACAACCAGGGTTTTCAATACCTGACGCTGTCTATCAACCTTTCACCCAGCCAGTTTGAGCAGCACGATATTTACGACCAAATCACGGACTCACTGCAACGCTACCATATCGATCCAATGCAGTTGACACTTGAAATCACGGAAAACACTGCGCTGAAAAACCTTGAGCGTAGCGTGCAATTGCTTAACCAGTTTGCGCAACTGGGTATCACGGTCGCCATTGATGATTTTGGCACGGGTTACTCTAATATGCTGATGCTGAAACGGTTACCGGCAACAGAGCTTAAAATCGACAGAAGTTTTGTGAAGGATATTCGCGACAATAGCCGCAACGTTAAGATCGTCTCCACGATCATTGATATTGCACACTCGATGAACATGCATGTCGTGGCGGAAGGTATCGAAACGGCCGAGCAGCAGGCGTTGCTGACCAATATGGGCTGTGCTTACCTGCAAGGGTTTCTTTTTGCCCGCCCTTTACCCGTCGATAAAGTTGCTGTGCTGCTACAGCAAAAAAGATTCACTTTATCGTTGGAATGTTCAGATTCGTCACAAAAAAAGCCCGCATAAGCCCCTAATTTTCATGTATGTTGCAAGAAAGTCATTAAATTGCCGCTGATGTGTCACCAGTGACTGCGTTGCAACATACGTGATTAAGGGGGAGTGCAATGCTTAAACATCACCTGGATGCGTTGAATGTTCTCTCCACCCCGGTTTGGGTGGTGGCTCCTGACTCGGAAGCATTATTGTTCGCGAATGCACAAGCGCAAAAAATCGCCGCAGGACGCTCACTCAATGAGATGCGTAACGGAAAATATTCTGCTTATGCACAACTCAGCCTGGCCATGTATCTTCCCAGCCTGCAAAACCACGAAGATGTGGTCGAAATCTGGAGTGTTTGTCCGGATGGTGAAGAGACCACCATCAGTTGTCGCGTTGTGTTACGCACGTTAGAAAAAGCCGGTGAAGTGCTGTTGTTTGAAGGTGTGTCTGGTGCCGCTGCGGCGGCGCTAAAAGCGCATCACTCGCCAACTTATCGCCCGCATAAACAGGGTTTTTATGCCCGTTTCTTTTACACAACATCCGCACCAATGCTACTCATCGATCCCATTCGTGATGGGTTGATTGTCGATGCCAATCTCGCTGCGTTGCGTTTTTACGGTTATGACCATGAAGAGATGTGCCAGAAACACACCTGGGAGATCAATACGCTTGGGCGCAGCGTATTACCTGTAATGCAAGAGATTTCACACCTGCCAGGCGGGCATAAGCCATTGAATTTTATTCATCAACTTGCTGACGGTACTACCCGCCATGTACAAACTTACGCCGGGCCGATTGAGATCTATGGCAAGCGTTTAATGCTGTGCATTATTCACGATATCACCGAACAAAAACGGCTCGAGCAGGAACTGGAGTACGCCGCGCATCGGGACGCGCTCACCGGCCTGCTGAACCGCCGCCAGTTTTATCATCTGACGGAACACATTCTGCCGACTGCGCTTGATTTCAGCTTACTGTTGGTCGACGCCGATCATTTCAAACTTATCAATGATCAGTTTGGTCATCAAAAAGGTGACCAGGTGCTGGTTGAACTGGCGCGAATGCTGGAGACGAACTGTCGCGCAGGCGATTATGTTTTCCGCTGGGGCGGCGAAGAGTTCCTGTTATTGTTGCCGCACACCACCGCAGATATGGCACTAAACGTAGCGGAACGCGTGCGTCAGGCCGTTGCCAGTATCAACATAGCGGATCTTCCTGGCTTTACGGTGAGTATCGGTGTGGCGCACCATCTGCCTGATGAGAGCCTGGATGCACTCTTTAAACGCGTGGATGAGGCTTTATACCTCGCGAAAAACAATGGGCGAAACCGGGTGCTTGCCGCATGATAACAAGCAAAAAAAAGCGCCCGTCTGGCGGGCGCATTGCAGCGATGTTGCTGAGTTAGTGGATACCCAAACGCCAGGCAAAATCAATCTCTTCTTTCAGTTCGCTATGCGATAGCGTCAGCAAATCCGCAAACTCCAGGCGCAATTGTTTGAGTTTTTTTAAGTATTCCGCCGGTGTCAGCGAGCCTTTGTCGCGACGCAGAAATTCAATTGCCAGTTTGGTTGGGTCTAATTCAGTCTCCATAGCATCCTCTTTCGTGGTGAAAACCTGACCACTATATCACATTGCACTGTTTGTTTTTTGACCAAAATCGTAAAAAGGCGGTATTTAACGGGGGTAGCAAGTCGTAAATATTCCCCTCAAATAATGGGGTTGATAGGCAAATAGCTAAGATTAACTTCCTCAATATCGAATAACTGAGTGAATCACGCAATTATTCCGTACGATACTGCTCACATTGTTTCCAGTATTTTCATCCGCTCATTACAACGGGCTTTTCTATTGAAAAGTAAGGGGAAAGCATAAGAATAAGTCTCCTTATTTCCTCCATTGTCCCTTCACATTCCCTAAGTAAAATTTTTACCACTCCTGCTTAGACAGGAACCATTTCGTAACCAATGAGTTTCCCCTTACTTCCCGTGACGTAAGGGGATTTTTTTATCAGTGCTTCAGAATATAAAGTGTGCGGCTATAAGCAACATCTTCAGGGTTATTGATCGGATAACCTTTCAGCCATGGTTTAATCAAACGCCCATTGGTGTACTGATAAATCGGTGCAATAGGTGCTTTTTCCGCCAGAATGTGCTCCGCCTCGTTATAGTCAGCGTTTCGCGCTTTGGCGCTGGTTTCCTGCGCCGCCTGTGCAAGCACTTTGTCGTATGCTGCATCGTTGAAACGAGGAATGTTGCCACTGTTCGTTGAATTCAGTACTGACAGGAAAGTTGATGGCTCATTGTAATCCCCTACCCACGAGGCACGGATAACATCAAAGTTGCCGCTGTTACGGCTGTCGATATAGGCTTTCCACTCCTGATTCTGCAATTTTACGTCCGCCCCCAGGTTCTTTTTCCACATTGAGGCCACAGCAATGGCAATTTTCTGGTGATTTTCTGAAGAGTTATACAGCAATGTCAGTTTCAGCGGACGTTGCGGGCCGTAACCTGCCGCCTGCAACAGCGTTTTTGCCTGCGCGTTCAGCTCATCCTGGCTCATATGTTCGATTTGCGAAGGCTGCGGCGTAAATCCGGCGGTGACATCCGGCGTGAAGCGCCAGGCGGGTTTTTCACCGGTTCCCAGCACTTTCTGCGCAATCACCCGCCGATCAATCGTCATGCTCAACGCAAGCCGCACACGCGCATCGGCAGTGGGCCCTTTCTGGGTGTTAAACGCGTAATAATAGGTGCCAAGCTGCGGCGGCGTATAAACCTGTCCGGGGATATCTTTGAGCAGTTTCTGATAGAGGTTTTTCGGGAAAGATTCAGTAATGTCGATACCGTTCGCCAGGTAACGTTTGGTGGCCGCAGACTCCTGGTTGATTGGCACAAACGTGACTTGCTGAATAACCGTTTTACCGTCATCCCAATAGTGCTTGTTGCGTTCGAGCACCAGCTTTTCATTCACCACGCGATCGGCAAGGACATAAGCGCCATTCCCCACCAGGTTGCCAGGACGCGTCCACTCAGCACCACTTTGCACATTGGCTTTTTGCACCGGATAAAAGGCAAAACTTGCGGCTAAACTCGGGAACCACGGCAATGGTCGCTCCAGTTGCACCCGCAACGTGTGCGTATCAACGGCGCTAACACCAAGTTTATCCACCGCCGCTTTACCCTCAGTAATGCTTTTCGCATTTGCGATGCCCGCCAGCGCTGCAAAACTGGCAAAGGGAGAAGTGGTTTTCGGATCAACCAGCCGTTGCCAGCTGTAGACAAAATCCTCTGCCGTTACCGGTGAACCATCGGACCAGCGTGCATCATCACGCAATGTAAATACCCAGGTACGGTTATCGCTACTTTGCCATTTACTGGCAACACCCGGAACTATTTCGCCTTTCTCGTTCTGATTCACCAACCCTTCAAAGAGATCGCGGATAACCTGAATTTCGGGCAAACCAACAGCTTTCGCCGGATCTAAGGTTGCGGGTTCATCTTTGATATGGCGAACGACTTCCTGTTTCTCGGCCAGTTGGGTACCCGGCGGCACATCGGCTGCCAGTGCACTTGCAGAAAAACCGCACAGCCAGAGCGCGCAGCTCAGCGTTGAAATTCGATGCTTCATGGGATCCCCTTATTGGCATGCCTTCCCGGCAAAAGATGAGGTAATTATTTGTTTTAACTTGGGAGAATGCAAATAAAGGACAGCGGAAAATTGAGGCTGGACGCCAAATTACCCCTCATGGCATGATTTGCGTCGCATCGCTTTATGCTCAACACTTGCTGTAAGTAAAACGACAATAAAAGGACGCCTATGCCAGCCACACGCCCGCGTGCTCAACGAGGCGCATTTGCCCCCGGCAGTGAAGAGTTCGGTCGCTCGCTTTTAGGCGCGCCGCTGATCTGGTTTCCCGCGCCAATTGCCACGCGTGAAAGCGGGCTCATCATCGCCGGAACGCACGGCGACGAAAACGCCTCCGTGGTGACGCTTTCCTGCGCTTTGCGCACACTCAACCCGGATTTACGTCACCATCACGTGGTGCTGGCGGTCAACCCGGATGGCTGCCAGCTTGGTCTGCGTGCAAACGCCAACGGTGTTGATCTCAACCGTAATTTTCCAGCGGCCAACTGGAAGCCCGGTGAAACGGTGTACCGCTGGAACAGCGCAGCTGAAGAACGTGATGTCGTGCTGCTGACAGGCGACGCGCCTGGTTCCGAACCGGAAACACAGGCACTTTGCCAGCTTATCCATCACCTTCATCCGGCTTGGGTCGTGACATTCCACGATCCATTGGCCTGTGTTGAAGATCCCCGCAAAAGCGCGCTGGGGAAATGGCTCGCGGATGAATTTTCCCTGCCGCTGGTGACCAGCGTCGGTTACGAAACGCCGGGATCGTTCGGCAGCTGGTGTGCAGATATCAATTTGCACTGTATCACCGTCGAATTCCCGCCAATCTCCTCTGATGAGGCCAGCGAGAAATACCTCGCGGCAATGACGGCACTGCTGCACTGGGATCCTCAAAGGTGAAGCTTACCGGTGCTGAAATGCAGCGCCGGTTCAACGTCCACCGCCAACCAGGTTGGGCCATCAAGATCGGCAAAACGCACCTGGCTGGCAAGCGGCAACGCCGCCGCGATAGCGCGCGACGTACAGATCATACAACCAAGCATCAGCGTGAATCCTTGTTGAGACGCCTCATGTGCCAGCGCCAGCGCTTCGGTTAATCCGCCGGTTTTATCCAGCTTGATATTCACCATTTCATAGCGCCCATGCAGGTGAGCCAAGCTTTCGCGAGTGTGGCAACTTTCATCCGCGCAAATCGGCAACGGATGGATGAAATTTGCCAGCGCATCGTCATCATCGGCCGGCAGCGGCTGTTCCAGCATGGCAACGCCAAGATCCGCCAGCAGTTGGCATCGCGCGGCAAGCCCTTCCGTGTGCCAGGCCTCATTCGCATCCACAATTAATGTCGCTTCGGGCGCGGCGGCGCGAATTGCCACCAGTCTTTCGCTGATCAAATGGTCATCCAGCTTAATTTTCAGAAGCTGCGCGCCCTTTTCACTGAGCGCGGCGGCGCTGGCCGCCATCTGTTCCGGTGTGCCAATCACCACCGTTTGTGCAGTGACAATGGTTTCCGGCAAACTGACACCTGTGGACTGAACCAGCGTGATAGCGGCTTTGCGCGCCTGCAGATCCCACAAGGCGCAGTCAACAGCGTTACGCGCAGCGCCCGGCGGCAGGAGTGTTTGCAGCTCTTCGCGCGTGAGACGGTTTTCCAGTTGCGGCACAATCGTCATAATTTGTGCCACAACAGAGGCCTCACTTTCACCATAACGCGGGTACGGCGTACATTCACCGGCGGCTTTTACGCCATCCTCTTCCAGCTCGACCACCACCACGCGCGCTTCGTTGCGCGCACCGCGCGAAATCACAAATGGCGTATGCAGCGGCCAGGTTTCCTCATACACTTTGACGGTTCTCATTCCTCACTCCTCTGCCGCAGGTCTAAACCAGTATAGATATGAAAATTGGTTTGCCGTGCTCTCTGCGGATGGCATAAACTAGCGCCGACGTTAACTATATGTAAACAGGAAGATATTATGTCACAACTCGTTCATTTTCAGGGCAATCCGGTTCCCGTTGCAGGTGCTATCCCGCAGGCTGGCGCAAAAGCCAAGCCGTTTACGCTCGTGGCTAAAGATCTGTCTGACGTCGCTCTGAGCCAGTTCGCTGGCAAACGTAAAGTGCTGAACATTTTTCCAAGCATCGACACCGGCGTTTGCGCGGCTTCTGTGCGTAAATTCAACCAGTTAGCAACTGAGATGAACAACACCGTGGTGCTGTGCATTTCTGCTGACCTGCCGTTTGCCCAGTCCCGTTTTTGCGGTGCTGAAGGTCTGAGCAATGTCATTACGCTTTCGACGCTGCGCAGCGCTGATTTCCTCGAAAATTACGGCGTGGGCATCTCTGATGGCGCGCTGAAAGGCCTTGCGGCTCGTGCTGTGGTGGTGATTGACGAAAACGACAATGTTGTTTTCAGCCAGTTGGTCAATGAAATCACCAACGAGCCGGATTACACCGCCGCGCTGGACGTGCTGAAAGGTTAATTAACCTGACGCCAACAAAAAGCCTCCACAATGGAGGCTTTTTTATTTCTACTCTTCCCCCTTCTTCTGGCTCAGGCCATATTCCCGCAATTTATTCGCAATCGCAGTGTGCGAAACGCCGAGCCGCTTCGCCAGTTTACGCGTGCTGGGATAGTTGCGATAAAGCTGGATGAGTACCGAGCGCTCGAAACGGCTGGTGATCTCATCCAGCGAGCCCTCCATCGCATCTTCACCCACCGGCACCGTGGCTGCGTCATAATCCGGCAGTTGAATGTCCTGAGCGCGCAGTTCGTAGCCTTCCAGCTGCGTTAACGCACGGTAAATGGCGTTTTTCAACTGGCGCACGTTACCCGGCCAGCCATAGCGGTTGAGCAACTGATGCACATCCTGCGACAGTTTTGGGCGAGGCACGCCCTGCTCGTCGGCAAAGCGGGCCACGAACAGCTCAGTGAGTGGCATAATATCCTGCGGACGATCGCGCAGCGGTGGTAAGTTCAGCGTCAGCACATTCAGGCGATAGTAGAGGTCTTCCCGGAATAGCCCTTTTTGCACCAGTTCCACCAGGTTGCGCTGTGTTGCGCAGATTACTCGCACATCCACATGCACTTCGTGATCTTCGCCGACACGCCGAAAAGTGCCATCGTTAAGAAAACGTAGCAGTTTCACCTGCATACGCGGTGACATTTCGCCAATCTCATCAAGTAGCACCGAGCCGCCGTTCGCTTGCTCGAAAAAGCCCTTTTTCCCTTCCGGCGCGTGGCCAAACAGCTCGCTTTCAACGGACTCTTCCGGTATCGACGCGCAATTTAGCGCCAGATAAGGTTTCGCCGCGCGTGGGCTGGCAAGATGGCAAGCATGCGCCAGCAAATCTTTACCGGTGCCGGTATCACCGATTATCAGCAGCGGTGCGGTAAGCATGGCCAGTTTCCGCGCCTGCTCCACCACCTGTCGCATCTTCTGGCTTACGGCCACGATCTGACTGAACGCGCTGAGATCTTGTTGGCTCAGATTTTGTAACTGGCGTCCCATCCGAATTGTCGAACGCAGCATTACCACCGCACCGGTCAGCACCGGTTCGCCGGTTTCGCCTTCCAGGTGCACAGGCGTAATCTCCATCAGGAAATTTTGCCCGGCAATAACGACATGCTCACTATGGGAGTTTTGCGGGTTACCTTCGAGCCAGCGCTGAAAATTAAATCCCGCAATCAGTTGTACAGCGTTGTGGTTACGGATTTTGTCGGCATCCAGAGCGAAAAGCTGGCAACTGGCTGGGTTCGCCAGTTCCACTTTGCTTTTCATATCCAGCGATAATACCGGTTCTGGTAGCGCTTCCAGCAGCGCGCTCATCGCGCGGTGTTCTCGTTCAGATGGCATCCACAGCACGGTACGAACATCAGTGACACCGGCGATACGGCGGATTTCAGCCATCAGGCTACTGAAGGTGTTAAATTCGAGCGCGGCAAAATTAAGGTAGATTCGCCCGACAGGGTCAATTTCTATCCCGCGTAAGTCGATACCACGCAGCACCAGTAGATCCAGTAATTCGCGAGTCAGACCAAGCCGGTCTTCACAAAAAACTTCAAGACGCATGGGAGTTCGTCCTTATTCATTCACGTAATGAAAGGATGATAAGCCACTTCGCGGCTTGCAGGAAGATACCTGTCAACAAATATTGACAGTTTGCGGAGAAAAGCGGCACTGCGGCGTAAAGGTAAGCGCGCAGCGTCGCTTTTTTAGTCGGCCGGGCGTTTTTGTAACGTCTCCTTTAACTGGCTAATCAACTGTCGGCGGAAATCACCAAGGCGGGGTTTATCATCATCGAGCCACGGCAGCGGACGGCACAGCTCCATCGCTTTAATACCCAGGCGCGCCGTCAACAACCCGGCGCCAATCCCCTGCGCTGCACGTGCCGAAAGCCGGGCCGCCAAATCCTGCGATACCCAGTCCATGCCAATTTCACGCACCAGTTCGCTGGCACCCGCGAAGGCGATGTTTAACAGCACCAGGCGGAACAAACGCAGGCGGCTGTAGTAACCGAGTTCGATGCCATACAGCGTGGCGATACGGTTAATCAGCCGCAAATTGCGCCAGGCGATAAAAGCCATATCGACCATCGCTAGCGGGCTGACGGCGATCATCAGCGCGGATTCAGCCGCTGAACGGCTGATTTCACGCCGTGCCTGGGCATCCAGCACGGGCTGAACCAAATGCGCATAGAGACTGACGATTTCACGATCGTTGTGTGTTTCGTGGATTGCGGCATACCAGCGCTGTAGCGCCGGATGCGCTTGATCGATTCCTGCTTGCCGCGCCAGTTTTTCGCAAAAAGCCCGCCCTTTCCCTGTTGCATGGCTGTGCAATAAATCACGCGCTTCATCGCGTTCTTGCGCGCGTTGGCGCAAACGCCAAAGCCGTCGCCACTCGCTGGCAACCGAACCGACACCTGCGCCAACGATCAGCGCACCGGCGGCACAGCCGCCCAGCGCAACCCAGTCCTGCGTATGCCAGGCGTTCATTGCCCACTGCACACCCTGACCGACCACGCTTATGCCAAACAACGTCAACCCGGCAGTGACCATTTTGCGCCACAGGCTGCGTTTTGGCCGCAGCGCGGCTTCGACTACCGCCTCGGCTTGCCCCTCTTCCGGCAGTTCATCAACCAGGGCGGGAGCAAAGTTTTCCGCTTGCTTATCATTAAAAGTCTGCGCACGTTTAAACTGCGCACTGCTTTCCGCTTCCAGCGGGCCTGCGAAATCGATTCTCGGTTTTAGCGGCTCGGTCATCGCAATTTATCTCCAATCAAAAACTCCAGCGCCGCATCCAGGCGGATATGCGGCAACGGGGTATCCACATCCATCACTGGTGGGCGAAACGCCTCAAAATTAAACCCTTGCTTGTCCCAGAATGCCTGCCCTGGCAGCCGTGCAGGCACTTCACCGGGGTAGAAAGTCAGCGGAGCGCCATCCCTCAGACGATGCCCACGCAGCGCCGGGATCTTTTCGCCATTCACATCGATGATGCCGCTTTGCGTCGCCTGCACTGACGCCAGCCCAAGGCAATCCATGCTAATCCCTTCAAACGCCGCATTTTGCCAGGCGTCCTGGATCAGCTGTTGCAGCAGCGACACCATATTGGCGTGCTGATCGACTGTAATATGATCGGCTTTGGTCGCGGCAAATAAGAGTTTGTCGATAACCGGCGCAAACAGGCGGCGAAACAGCGTGCGCTGCCCGTAGTGGAAACTTTGCATCAGTTGCGTGAGCGCCAGACGCATATCATTAAAGGCCTGCGGCCCGTTGTTCAGCGGTTGCAGGCAATCGACCAGCACAATCTGGCGATCAAACTTCAGGAAATGGTGTTTATAGAAACCTTTGACGACATGCTCGCAATAATAGTTGTAACGCTCACGCAGCATCCCGGCATTGGTGTGCTTAGCCGCCTGCGCCAGTTTCACTTCCCCGGTGCCATCAACATCTGGCCACGGGAAGAATTGCAGCGCTGGCGCGCCGGCCATATCACCAGGCAGAACAAAACGGCCTGGCTGAATAAAGTGCAGACCTTCGCGTTTGCACTGATGTAAATAATCCGTCCACGCCGCAGCAACGTCTGCCAGCCGGTTTTCATCAGCCGGTGCCAGCGGGTCAAACCCTGCGCAAAGAGCGCGCCATTGTGCCGACCACGCCTGACGCTGCCCTTGCAACAAGCCGGTCATTTGCCGCGACCAGCTCAGGTAATCCTGCGCCAACATAGGCAAGTCCAGCAGCCATTCGCCGGGATAATCGACAATTTCCAGATAGAGAGTGGAGGTTTCTTTGAAATGGCGCAGCAGTGAATCGTTAGAGCGAAAGCGCAGCGCAAGGCGGATTTCACTGACGCCGCGCGTCGGCGTCGGCCAGACCGGCGGCGTTCCATATAACTGCGCCAGCCCTTCATCGTAGGTAAAGCGAGGAATACCAAAATCACGCTGCGGCACGCGTTTTACGCCAAGCAGCCGCTCCTCGCGCACTGCGCTCAGCAGCGGCAAGCGCGAGCCAGCGTGAAGGTTCAGTAATTGATTGACCAGTGCGGTGATAAAAGCGGTTTTGCCACTGCGGCTCAGGCCGGTCACCGCCAGACGCAAATGCCTGTCCATACCGCGGTTAACCAGCGCATTCAATTCGTTACGAAATCGATCCATCGCCATTGCTTTTCGCCTTAGAGCTTTAGCCGTAATTCCTTATTTTATCTCGTTTCCGGTCATGAAGCGGCGAGAAAATTTATTCGCAGCTCGTTTCAATAACGGCTCCAGCGCGAACGCCAGAAGCAGCTTAACCGGGCGTCGGGCGACGGATTTCACCGCCCAGCCCGCAACACCTGCCGGACCGAAGCGTAGCGCGGTGAGTAACGCCAGCTTACCGACAATCTGCAAACCGGGTTTTACTTTATGGTGAACCTGTTGCCAGCGTTGATTCATATCTTCACTCCTACAACTGACGGAAACGGCTGCGCAGCGAAAATGTGTCTGAGGTGACATAGCGTTCCATCTGGCGCAAACGGGTTTCTCCCGCGGCGAGCTGTGCGTCTACCGCGTCCAGTAATTCGCTGCTGCTCGGTACATTTTCACTCTCGGCATAATTTTCCGGCAGCGGATCCAGCACAAAAAACAGCACGATGTAAGCCGCCACGACAAAGAAAAACAGCCCGAAAAACATTGCCAGAATGGCAAGAATACGCACGACTTTGACGCGAATATCCAGATACTGCGCGATGCCCGCACAGACACCACCGATTTTTCCGCGCTGGGGGATGCGCCATAACTTTTTATTCAGATCGAGGGTAGCCATTAGCGGTCTCTCCAGTTCGGGTGCTCAGCATCAAGAATATCTTCCAGCGCCTGAATACGTTCGCGCATCCTCGTGGCCTCTTCGGAAAGCTGGAGCAAGCGCTGCTGCTCATTCTGGTTAAGTTCGCCGCGTGAAGTGCGATTGTTGTAATGCAGCCATAGCCAGACCGGCAACACAAACAGGATGAAAAGAGTCAGGGGTATAGCCAGAAACAGCGTGCTCATGTGTACTCCTTACAGCGGATGAGGAGCGGCATCTTCTGATGCCGCCGTTATTATTATTCGTTGTCTTGTTTCATTTTGGCTTTCAACTGCGCCAGTTGCTCGCTGATTTCGTCATCGGCGCGCAGTTCCGCAAATTGTTGGTCCAGCGATTTCTGTTTACCAAAACCGTGACTTTCCGCTTCGGCTTCCATTTGGTCGATGCGGCGCTCAAAGGAATCAAAGCGCGCCATCGCTTCATCCAGCTTGCCGCTGTCCAACTGACGACGAACATCACGCGATGAACTGGCCGCCTGGTGGCGTAACGTTAACGCCTGCTGGCGGGCACGGGTTTCGCTGAGTTTATTTTCCAGCTCGCCGATCTCTTTTTTCATCCGAGTCAGACTTTCATCCACCAGCGTCACTTCCTGCTCAAGTGTTTCAATAAGCGCAGTCAGTTTTTGCTTTTCAATCAGCGCGGCACGCGCCAGATCATCTTTATCTTTACGCAGTGCCAGTTCGGCTTTTTCCTGCCACTCGGCCTGCTGCGCGTTTGCTTGTTCAATGCGACGTGTCAGCTGTTTTTTCTCCGCCAACGCACGCGCTGAAGTCGAACGCACCTCTACCAGCGTATCTTCCATCTCCTGGATCATCAGACGCACCAGCTTTTGCGGATCTTCGGCTTTTTCCAGCAGTGAATTGATGTTGGCGTTCACGATGTCGGCAAAACGAGAAAAAATACCCATAATCTGTTCCTCTTGATTTCTGTAATCGGGCTCGGCCCTGCTGCTGAGCTATTACAAACTCCGTGCCAACTTTTTATCTCATTGAATATAAAGAAGATGAATAGTTTTACCGCAACGATAACTTAGGCTAGAGTAGTTAATATCACCAACTAGTGGCGAATTTCATCATGTCGGAACAAAAGGATAACTTGCTCGGCGAGGCCAATAGCTTTATCGAGGTGCTGGAACAGGTTTCGCGCCTTGCGCCTATCGATAAGCCAGTGCTGATCATCGGCGAGCGCGGTACCGGTAAAGAGCTGATAGCAAACCGTTTGCACTTTCTCTCTTCCCGCTGGCAAGGGCCGTTCATTTCGCTCAACTGCGCGGCGCTGAATGAAAACCTGCTTGATACCGAACTTTTCGGCCATGAAGCCGGCGCGTTTACTGGCGCGCAAAAACGCCATCCGGGCCGGTTTGAACGTGCCGATGGCGGAACGCTGTTTCTTGATGAACTGGCCACCGCGCCAATGCTGGTACAGGAAAAGTTGCTGCGGGTGATTGAATATGGCGAGTTGGAGCGCGTCGGCGGAAGCCAGCCGTTACAGGTCAATGTACGGCTGGTTTGCGCCACTAACGCCGATCTACCGCAAATGGTACAGGACGGCACATTTCGCGCGGATTTGCTCGACCGGCTGGCCTTTGATGTCGTGCTGCTTCCGCCGCTACGGCAACGCCAGAGCGATATCATGTTGATGGCGGATCATTTCGCTATCCAGATGTGTCGGGAACTGAAGTTACCGCTCTTCCCCGGCTTTACCGATCGCGCGCGCGACGTGCTGATGGGTTATTCATGGCCAGGTAATATCCGCGAACTCAAAAACGTGGTGGAGCGCTCGGTTTACCGCCACGGCAGCATCGATACGCCGCTTAACGACATCATCCTTGATCCTTTCAACCGTGACATCACCCCTCCTCCACAAACCGGGCGGGAAGCAGCTGAGCTGCCGACCTTGCCGCTGGATTTACGCAAATTCCAGTTCGATCAAGAAAAAACACTGCTGCAAACCAGCCTGCAACAGGCGAAATTTAACCAAAAACGCGCAGCCGAATTACTCGGGCTCACTTACCACCAACTGCGCGCACTGCTTAAAAAGCACCAAATCAGCTGAAATCGCCGACAATAACAGCAGTCGTCAGCAGACATTTGTACGAAGCCATGGCAAGTGCGATACACTTTGCACATGAATTTAAAATCGTTGAAAAAATCATGCGTCTGGTTTTCTCTTCCCTGCTATTGACCGCAAGCCTGGCGACGGGTTTTGCGCAAGCGGCGACACCGCTTTCTGAGCAAGCGGATATTCGCGACAGCGGCTTTGTCTATTGTGTCAATGGCCAGGTCGATACCTTTAACCCGCAAAAAGTCAGCAGCGGCCTGATTGTCGATACGCTGGCAGCACAGCTTTATGATCGCTTGCTGGATGTCGATCCTTATACCTACCGGCTGGTTCCGGAGCTGGCGGAAAGCTGGGAGGTGCTCGATAACGGCGCGACCTACCGCTTTCGCCTGCGCGACGGCGTGGCGTTCCAAAAAACAGCCTGGTTTACGCCGCACCGCGCGCTGAACGCCGATGATGTAGTATTTACCTTCCAGCGCATTTTCTCGCGCAATCATCCGTGGCATAACGTCAACGGCGGTAACTTCCCCTATTTCGACAGCTTGCAGTTTGCCGATTCTGTCGACAGCGTACGTAAGCTGGATAACCGCACGGTTGAATTTCGCCTGAAAAAACCGGATGCCTCATTTTTATGGCATCTGGCGACACACTATGCTTCGGTGATGTCGGCGGAATATGCCGCCCAGCTTGAGAAAAGCGATCATCAGGAGTTGCTTGACCGACAGCCGGTTGGCACCGGGCCTTATCAACTGGATGAATACCGCGCCGGACAATATATTCGGTTACAACGTCACGAAAAATTCTGGCGCGGTACGCCATTGATGCAACAAGTGGTGGTTGATCTCGGATCCGGCGGCACCGGGCGCTTGTCTAAGCTGTTAACCGGTGAGTGCGATGTGCTGGCCTGGCCTGCCGCCAGCCAGTTGACGATTTTGCGTGATGACCCGCGTTTGCGGCTCACGCTGCGTCCGGGCATGAACATTGCCTATCTGGCGTTTAATACCAACAAGCCACCGCTGAATAATCCAGAAGTGCGCCATGCGCTGGCGCTGGCCATTAATAACCAACGTCTGATGCAGTCGATTTACTACGGAACCGCTGAAACCGCCGCCTCGATACTGCCGCGTGCATCCTGGGCTTATGACAACGAAGCGAAGATCACTGAATACGATCCCACGCAAGCCCGTGAGCGCCTGAAAGCGCTGGGGCTGGAAAATCTGACGCTGCAATTGTGGGTACCGACCAGTTCACAGGCATGGAACCCAAGCCCGTTGAAAACCGCTGAACTCATTCAGGCAGATATGGCGCAGGTGGGCGTTAAAGTGGTGATCGTCCCGGTTGAAGGCCGTTTCCAGGAAGCACGGCTGATGGATATGAATCACGATTTAACGCTTGCGGGCTGGGCAACTGACAGTAACGACCCGGACAGTTTCTTCCGCCCGATGCTCAGCTGTGCGGCAATTAACTCGCAGACTAATTTCGCGCACTGGTGCAACCGTGAGTTCGACGAGGTGTTACAAAAAGCGCTCGCATCACAGCAGCTTGCCGCCCGCATTGATGATTATGACGAGGCTCAGCAGATACTGGCGCGCGAATTGCCAGTGCTCCCGCTGGCGTCTTCCCTGCGTTTGCAGGCATATCGCTATGATATTAAAGGCCTGGTGCTGAGCCCGTTTGGTAGCGCCTCCTTTGCCGGTGTTTCGCGGGAAAAACAAGAGGTTTCGCCACCATGATTATCTTTACCCTGCGCCGCCTGTTATTGCTGCTGGTCACGCTTTTCTTACTGACTTTCGTTGGCTTTAGTCTGAGCTATTTTACGCCCCACGCCCCGCTACAGGGTGCTTCGCTGTGGAATGCATGGGTGTTCTGGTTTAACGGTTTGCTGCACTGGGATTTTGGCGTTTCCAGCATTAACGGTCAGCTGATTTCAGAACAACTCAAAGAGGTGTTTCCGGCCACTATGGAGCTGTGCCTGCTGGCGTTTGGCTCCGCATTGTTAGTGGGTATCCCGGTCGGCATGCTGGCCGGTGTGATGCGCGGCAAGTGGCAGGATAAAATGGTCAGTGCCTTCGCGCTGCTGGGCTTCTCAATCCCGGTGTTCTGGCTGGCGTTGCTCTTGACTCTGTTTTTCTCGCTAAATTTAGGCTGGCTGCCTGTATCGGGTCGTTTTGACCTTCTTTACGAAGTCAAAACGGTAACCGGATTTTCGCTGATCGATGCCTGGCTCTCCGATTCGCCATGGCGCGAAGAGATGATTATCAGCGCCTTACGTCATGTCGTGTTGCCAGTATTGACGTTGGCGGTCGCGCCGACCACAGAAGTTATCCGCCTGATGCGCATCAGCACCATCGACGTGTTCGATAAAAACTACATCAAAGCGGCGGCGACGCGCGGCCTTTCGCGGCTGACTATCTTGCGTCGCCATGTTTTGCATAACGCTCTGCCGCCGGTGATCCCGCGTCTGGGGCTGCAATTTTCTACCATGCTGACACTGGCGATGATCACTGAAATGGTATTCAGTTGGCCTGGGCTGGGGCGCTGGTTGATTAACGCGATTCGCCAGCAGGACTACGCGGCGATTTCCGCTGGCGTCATGGTGATAGGCTCACTGGTTATTATTGTGAACGTGCTTTCCGATATTCTCGGCGCACTGGCTAATCCGTTGAAACATAAGGAATGGTATGCCTTACGATAGCGTCTACAGCGAAAAACGCCCGCCTGGCGCGCTGCGAACCGCGTGGCGCAAATTTTATGGCGATACGACCGCGATGATCGGCCTGTATGGCTGCGGCGCGTTGCTGCTGCTGTGTATTTTCGGCCACTGGTTTGCCCCCTACGGCATTGACCAGCAATTCCTCGGTTATCAACTGCTGCCGCCCTCCTGGTCGCGCTATGGCGATGTTTCGTTTTTCCTTGGTACGGATGATCTGGGGCGTGATGTCTTAAGCCGTTTGCTGAGCGGTGCAGCGCCAACGGTGGGCGGGGCATTTGTCGTTACGCTGGCAGCAACGCTTTGTGGGCTGGCGCTTGGCGTTTTCGCCGGTTCCACCCACGGCCTGCGCTCGGCGGTGCTAAACCATATTCTCGATACACTGCTGTCGCTACCGACGCTGCTGCTGGCGATTATTGTTGTGGCGTTCGCTGGCCCGCATCTCTCCCACGCAATGTTTGCCGTGTGGCTGGCGTTGCTGCCGCGCATGGTACGTTCGGTTTACAGCATGGTGCATGACGAGCTGGAAAAAGAGTATGTCGTCGCCGCGCGACTCGATGGCGCCTCAACCATCAATATTTTGTGGTTTGCCGTACTGCCAAACATTACCGCGGGCCTGGTGACAGAAATTACCCGCGCGCTATCGATGGCGATTCTCGATATCGCCGCACTCGGTTTTCTCGACCTGGGCGCGCAACTCCCGTCTCCTGAATGGGGTGCTATGCTTGGTGACGCGCTGGAACTGATTTATGTTGCGCCGTGGACGGTGATGCTGCCGGGCGCGGCAATTATGGTGAGCGTGTTGCTGGTTAATATTCTTGGCGACGGAATTCGCCGCGCGATCATGGCGGGGGTGGAATAATGCCGCTTCTTGATATTCGTAATCTCACCATTGAAGTGAAAACGGGCGAGGACTGGGTAAAAGCAGTTGATCGCGTCAGCCTGACGCTGGCAGAAGGTGAAATTCGCGGGCTGGTTGGCGAGTCTGGTTCCGGCAAGAGCCTGATTGCCAAAGCGATTTGCGGCGTGACCAAAGACAACTGGCGCGTCACCGCAGACCGTATGCGCTTTGATGATATCGATCTGCTGCGGCTCTCCGCGCGCGAACGCCGTAAGCTGCTGGGCCACAACGTATCGATGATCTTTCAGGAACCGCAATCCTGTCTTGATCCGTCCGAGCGAGTCGGCAAACAGCTGATGCAGAATATCCCCGGCTGGACCTGGAAAGGCAGCTTGTGGCAACGTTTTGGCTGGCGAAAACGTCGCGCCATTGAGTTGCTGCACCGTGTTGGCATTAAAGATCATAAAGATGCAATGCGCAGCTTCCCTTATGAGCTGACCGAAGGTGAATGCCAGAAAGTGATGATTGCTATCGCGCTGGCTAACCAACCGCGTCTGCTGATTGCCGATGAGCCGACGAACGCGATGGAGCCAACCACCCAGGCGCAAATTTTCCGCCTGCTCGACAGGCTCAATCAGAACAACAACACGACCATTATGTTGATCAGCCATGATTTGCAGATGCTGAGCAAATGGGCCGATCGCATCAACGTGATGTATTGCGGCCAGACCGTGGAGACCGCACCCAGCGAAGAGCTGATCGCCACGCCGCATCATCCCTATACGCAGGCATTGATTCGCGCGATCCCGGACTTTGGCAGTGCAATGCCGCATAAAAGCCGCCTGAATACCATGCCTGGTGCGATTCCGCTACTGGAGCATCTGCCGATTGGCTGCCGCCTGGGGCCTCGTTGCCCTTACGCCCAGCGTAAATGCGTGGAAAGGCCGCGGTTAGCCGGTGCAAGAAATCATCTCTTCGCCTGCCATTTCCCGCTGAATATGGAGAGTGAGTGAGATGGTCGAAACCTTGCTTGAAGTACGCAATCTGAGCAAAACCTTCCGTTATCGCACCGGTTGGTTCCGCCGCCAGACAGTTGAAGCGGTTAAACCGCTAAGTTTTACCCTGCGGGAAAAACAGACGCTGGCGATTATTGGTGAGAACGGTTCCGGTAAATCGACGCTGGCGAAAATGCTGGCCGGAATGGTCGAGCCCTCTTCCGGCGAACTGGTGATTGACGATAAACCGTTGCATTACGGTGATTACACTTTTCGCAGCCAGCACATTCGCATGATTTTCCAGGATCCGACCACCTCGCTGAACCCACGTCAGCGACTGTCGCAAATTCTCGATTTCCCGTTACGCCTGAACACGGATCTTGAGCCGGAAGTTCGCCAGAAGCGCATCCTTGAGACGCTGCGCATGGTCGGTCTGTTGCCGGATCATGTCAGTTATTACCCCTATATGCTTGCTCCGGGGCAAAAACAACGTTTGGGGCTGGCGCGAGCGCTGATCTTGCGTCCGAAGGTGATTATTGCTGATGAAGCCCTGGCATCACTGGATATGTCGATGCGTTCGCAGTTAATTAACCTGATGCTGGAATTACAGGAAAAACAGGGTATCTCTTATATTTATGTCACCCAGCACATCGGCATGATGAAACATATCAGCGATCAGGTTTTGGTTATGCATCAGGGTGAAGTCGTTGAACGTGGCAGCACCGCCGATGTGCTCGCCTCACCGCTGCATGATTTAACAAAACGTTTAATTGCCGGGCATTTTGGCGAAGCTTTAACAGCCGATGCGTGGCGACAAGACCGCTGATTCAATAGTTTCAGTGGTCGGATTAACTCATTCGGCGACTCATGATAGAATCGCCGCGTTTTAACGACGATCGCCCCAAAATGATGGCGCTCGCCACAACAATGAATATAAGGATTAGAGCTATGGGTTTTCTTTCCGGTAAGCGCATTCTGGTAACTGGCGTCGCCAGCAAACTGTCCATCGCATACGGCATCGCGCAGGCTATGCACCGCGAAGGTGCTGAACTGGCATTCACCTACCAGAACGACAAGCTGAAAGGCCGCGTTGAAGAGTTTGCCGCCCAGCTGGGTTCCAGCATCGTTCTGGAATGTGATGTCGCTAAAGATGAAAGCATCGACGCCCTGTTCACCGACCTGGCAAAAACCTGGCCGAAGTTTGACGGTTTCGTTCACTCCATCGGTTTCGCACCGGGCGATCAGCTGGATGGCGACTACGTGAATGCTGTAACCCGCGAAGGCTTTAAAATCGCTCACGACATCAGCTCCTACAGCTTTGTAGCGCTGGCGAAAGCCTGCCGCGAAATGCTGAACCCGGGCTCTGCGCTGCTGACCCTCTCCTATCTGGGCGCTGAACGTGCGATCCCGAACTACAACGTTATGGGTCTGGCAAAAGCATCTCTGGAAGCAAACGTCCGCTATATGGCGAACGCGATGGGTCCGGAAGGCGTGCGTGTTAACGGTATCTCCGCAGGCCCGATCCGTACACTGGCTGCCTCTGGTATTAAAGATTTCCGTAAAATGCTGGCACATTGCGAAGCGGTTACCCCGATTCGCCGTACTGTGACCATTGAGGACGTGGGTAACTCCGCCGCGTTCCTGTGCTCCGATCTCTCTGCCGGTATCTCCGGCGAAGTGGTTCATGTGGACGGCGGTTTCAATATCGCCGCCATGAACGAGCTGGAAATTAAATAATCCGCACCGCCCCTTCTCCTGAAGGGGCGTTTTTTGATATGCCATTCTGATATTTATTATCACCTAACAATCTTTCATCCCTCTCCGCCATTACGCCAGGATTAAGCAGCAAAAAAGATCCGGCGACAATGACATGCCGTCGTATCCGGATCGCCACTTTCAGACCAAGGAACGACCATGGAACAACGCCGGATTGAAGGCAAAAGCCACTGGTATCATGAGACTCAGTCGAGTGCCAGCCGGGCACATGTACTACCGTTGGTTCCCGAAGCGGCCACAGTAAACGACCCTTTTCTGCTCGACCTCGCTCTGCCGGAGAAACAGAAAACCGACCTTGAAGGCATTGTTTCGCCCGCGCGAAAACTCTACGCCCTGCTATTTCCGCCGCGCGTAAACATCAACCGTTTACGCACGTTCAGTGCCTATGACCGACTCAGTACAGCCCTTACAGCGGCACAAGTTTTCGGCGTTCAACGGTTATGTAATCACTACGCCGCGCGGCTGGCGCCGTTATCCGGCCCGGACTCGTCACGGGAGAGTAATTACCGGCTGGCGCAAATAACCCAACATGCGCGGCAGCTTGCCGCGTCTCCCTCGGTTATTGACGCACGTGCGCGACAGCAGTTAGAAGACGTGGGTCTGACACTATATGACCTGGTGATCATCAATCAGATTATCGGTTTTGTTGCTTTTCAGGCGCGCGTGGTCGCCGTCCTGCAAGCGTCACTCGGCCAACCGGTGCGGTTCGTACCCGGTATAGAACCCCAGCAAGAAGCGGACGCTGCACTTTTTAGTGATACCGCTACTGAATGGCAGACCGGCATCGATATTGTCGATTTGCGTATTGCTAATGCATCGCAAATGGAGTCACTCGCGCGCTGGCAGCCGCTGCCGGAATTACGCCTGCTTGCCCCCTTGTTGGCACATGAGCATCTGCTGCTTAATGAGCTGGGCGAGATTAGCGAACAGGTGTCGAAAATTAGCCCCAACAAACAGCTGAGCTGGCTGGTGGCGGCCTACACGGCACGCATCAACGGCAGCACAATCTGCTTTACCCAGCATGTGCAACGTGGCAGCAACGATGAATTACTGGCGCAGGCGCTGCGCGCAGGCAGTCGCGAGCTCAATCGTGTTCTTGCAGGCAAAAACAAAGAGAGCGCGCTGGTGCAAGCC
Organism: Kosakonia sp. YIM B13571; assembly: GCF_042788095.1. NCBI lineage: Bacteria > Pseudomonadati > Pseudomonadota > Gammaproteobacteria > Enterobacterales > Enterobacteriaceae > Kosakonia > Kosakonia sp. YIM B13571. The sequence goes on from NZ_JBHZPL010000002.1 coordinate 601,144, forward strand.
GTGCAGATGCTAACCTGCGCGCCAGACAGGTTTAGCCCTGCGCAATTTTTACAGCTTGAGGAACAAGGCTACAGCCGCCAGGCGGCAATGAGCTTACTGGTCGCGTGTGCGCTGAACGGCTGGTTAAACCGACTGCATATCGCCCTCGGGCAAAGCGTCTAGCGACAGGCTGATATAGCGCAGCGCCGGTATTCTTGCCACCGATTGCACAGCACGATTTTGCTGAAACAGCGCTTGCCGCAACAGGAAGAATCGCGTAAAACTGTCAGCCGCTCTTTTAGCCACGAAAATACATAACTATGCTCCAGGACAACCCGCTGCTAGCGCAGCTTAAACAGCAACTTCATTCCCAAACTCCGCGTGCGGAAGGTGTTGTAAAAGGCACTGAAAAAGGCTTTGGATTTCTGGAAGTCGACGCGCAAAAAAGCTACTTCATTCCGCCGCCGCAGATGAAGAAAGTGATGCACGGCGACAAAATTATTGCCGTCATCCACAGCGACAAAGACCGTGAAAGCGCGGAGCCTGAAGAGCTGGTCGAGCCGTTCTTGACCCGTTTTGTTGGCAAAGTGCAAAAGAAAGATGATCGTCTCTCTATTGTGCCGGATCATCCATTGCTAAAAGATGCTATCCCCTGCCGCGCCGCCCGTGGCGTTGAGCATGATTTCAAAGAAGGCGACTGGGCCGTCGCTGAAATGCGTCGCCATCCGCTGAAAGGCGATCGCGGCTTCTACGCTGAACTGACGCAGTTTATTACCTTCGCCGAAGACCATTTTGTGCCGTGGTGGGTCACCCTGGCGCGCCACAATCTGGAAAAAGAAGCGCCAAATGGCGTGGCGACCGAGATGCTGGATGACGGCCTGCAGCGTGTGGATTTGACCGCGCTGGATTTTGTCACCATCGATAGCGCCAGCACCGAAGATATGGACGATGCGCTGTATGTTGCAGAGACCGCCGACGGCGAACTGCAACTGACCGTGGCGATTGCCGACCCTACAGCCTGGATTGCCGAAGGCAGCAAGCTCGACGCCGCAGCGAAGATCCGCGCCTTCACCAACTATCTGCCCGGTTTCAATATCCCGATGCTGCCGCGTGAGTTGTCTGACGATCTTTGCTCCCTGCGCGCGAACGAAGTGCGTCCGGCGCTGGTTTGCCGCATGACGTTGGATGCAGACGGCGCTATCAAAGACAATATCGAATTTTTCGCTGCAACCATCGAATCGAAAGCCAAACTGGCTTACGACGATGTATCAGACTGGCTGGAAAATACCGGCAACTGGCAGCCGACAAGCGATGCTATCGCGGCGCAGATCCGCCTGCTGCAACGTGTTAGCCAGCTGCGCGCCCAATGGCGTCAGAACCACGCGCTGGTATTTAAAGACCGGCCGGATTACCGCTTTGTGCTTGGCGAGAAAGGCGAAGTGCTGGATATCGTCGCCGAGCCACGTCGCGTTGCTAACCGCATCGTTGAAGAGTCGATGATTGCCGCCAATATCTGCGCTGCACGCGTACTGCGCGACAAACTCGGCTTTGGCATTTATAACGTGCACCTCGGTTTTGACCCGGCTAACAGCGAACAACTGGCTGCGATGCTGAAAACGCACGGTATGCATGTTGATGCTGAAGAAGTACTGACGCTGGAAGGTTTCTGTAAATTGCGCCGCGAGTTGGACGCACAGCCTTCAGGCTTCCTGGATAGCCGCATTCGTCGCTTCCAGTCCTTCGCGGAAATCCGCGTTGAACCCGGCCCGCATTTTGGTCTTGGCCTGGAAGCGTACGCGACCTGGACCTCGCCTATTCGTAAGTATGGCGACATGATCAACCATCGCCTGCTGAAAGCGATTATCAAAGGCGAAACGCCGAAACGCCCGCAGGACGATGCCACGGTGCAAATGTCTGAGCGCCGTCGCCTGAACCGCATGGCGGAACGCGATGTCGGCGATTGGCTCTACGCCCGCTTCCTGCAAAACAAAGCCGGTACCGATATCCGTTTTGCGGCGGAAATTATTGATGTTAGCCGCGGCGGTATGCGCGTACGTCTGGTGGATAATGGTGCTGTTGCTTTTATTCCGGCTCCGTTTATCCATGCTGTGCGCGACGAACTGGTGTGCAGCCAGGAAAATGGCACCGTACAAATTAAAGGCGAAACCGTATTTAAAGTGACTGACGTTATTGATGTCACCATTGCGGAAGTTCGTATGGAAACCCGCAGCGTTATTGCCCGCCCGGTGCTGTAACGTTTTTTAATTTTGGCGCTTTCCAGCATTGGAAAGCGCCAAATTGCTGTTGCGATACCACGCGCATTTTTTTCTGAATTCTTCCCACAATCCTGCAAAAGCGACCACAATAAAACCTTAGTCAACTGTTTGTTTACTGCGGGTTTATGCCATTTATTACACGTCTTTTATTCAATACCAGGACAAGTTTTAACGAAACATTCCAAGAAGAAACAACACGTTCATGCCTGATTACCCCCTTAATAAAGGTGGTTATCCGTCAATAAATTGTGTACCCGTTGCGCTTTTATGTCGGTTGGGAGATTGCATGAAAGACATTCAGGAACAGAATCTGCTGTTTCGCTACCTGGGTTCGACAAGTCCCTTTTGGCGTTTAACCGCCGACAGTAACGCACTGCACTTTGCTCCAGACGAAAACGCCGATGTCAGTCAGGTTGTTGCGTTGAGCGACGAACAAGCAGCGCAGATCCGCGAAATGACAGTCATCACGTCCAGCCTCTCGATGCATCTCTCTTTATTCGGCGAGGATGTTGCCGTTCACCTTGTTGGCAGAAAAATATCCCGCAAAGCCTGGGCTGGCAGCGCGTCAGCCTGGCACGATACAAAGTCAGTAGCCCGCGATCTGGTACAAGGTCTCTCTTTCGCAGAACAAGTTGTTTCCGAAGCGAACTCAGTAATAGTGATCCTCGATAAGCACGGCAATATTCAGCGTTTTAACCGGCTGAGCGAAGAATACACTGGCATGAAAGAGCAAGAGGTTATTGGACAAAACGTCTTTAAATTGTTTATGAGTCGTAGCGAAGCGGTGGCTTCAAAGCGCAACATCAGCGGTTTTTTTCGCAACGGTACACCCTATGAAGTTGAACGCTGGATTAAAACCCGTAAAGGCCAGCGGTTATTTCTGTTTCGCAATAAATTTGTTCACAGCGGCAGCGGTAAAAATGAAATTTTCCTCATTTGCTCCGGTACGGATATTACCGAAGAGCGTCGCGCTCAGGAACGATTACGCATTCTCGCCAACACCGATACAGTGACCGGTTTACCCAATCGCAACGCCATTCATGAGTTAATTAGCGATGCGATAAGCGCACGTGGGGAGATGCAGGTCGGTGTGGTCTATCTTGATCTTGATAACTTTAAAAAAGTGAATGATGCCTACGGTCATATGTTTGGCGATCAACTTTTGCAGGCGGTCGCACTGGCCATATTGAGTTGTCTGGACGAAGGACAGGTGCTTGCCAGGCTCGGCGGCGATGAGTTTATCGTACTGGCAACAGACACCTCACAGAGCCTGCTGGAAGCGATGGCATCACGCATTCTGACTCGTTTACTCCAACCTTTCCGTATCGGCCTTATTGAAGTTTACACCGGTTGTTCGCTGGGCATTTCGCTCGCCCCTCAGCACGGTAATGACCGGGAAAGTATTATCCGTAGCGCCGACACGGCAATGTATACCGCTAAAGAGAGTGGACGCGGTAAATTTTGCGTCTTCTCGCCGGAAATGAACCAACGCGTATTTGAATACTTATGGCTCGATACTAATCTGCGTAAGGCACTGGAAAATGAGCAACTGGTGATCCACTACCAGCCGAAGATCACCTGGCGCGGCGAAGTGCGTAGCCTTGAAGCGCTGGTACGCTGGCAATCGCCGGAGCGTGGTCTGATCCCGCCGCTGGACTTTATCTCTTATGCTGAAGAGTCTGGCTTGATTGTGCCTCTGGGGCGCTGGGTAATGCTGGATGTGGTGCGTCAAGTGGCGAAATGGCGCGACAAAGGCATATTTGTGCGCGTCGCGGTGAACGTCTCTGCGCGCCAACTGGCGGATCAAACGATTTTCAGCGATCTGAAACAAGCGCTGCTGGATCTTAAATTTGAATATTGCCCAATCGATGTAGAGCTGACCGAGAGCTGTTTGATTGAAAACGAGGAGCTGGCTTTATCGGTTATTCAGCAGTTCAGTGCCCTGGGCGCGCAGGTGCATCTTGATGACTTTGGCACAGGTTACTCTTCCCTTTCACAACTGGCGCGCTTCCCGCTTGATGCCATCAAACTCGATCAAGCTTTTGTGCGCGAAGTGCATAAGCAGCCGATCTCTCAATCCCTGGTGCGGGCGATTGTCGCTGTTGCACAAGCACTTAATTTGCAAGTGATTGCTGAAGGTGTGGAGAATGCAAAAGAAGACGCCTTTCTTACAAAGAATGGCGTCAATGAACGGCAAGGCTTTTTGTTTGCTAAACCCATGCCCGCTGCCGTATTCGAGCGGTGGTTTAGGCGTTATCAGGCACGTAAATCGCGTTAGCTTGCTTTAAGCGCCACCGCAGCGTGGCGATCTTGTAACAGGACTAAACGTTCCATATAAGCAATATCTTTCGGTTGCAGACAGAAGGCCGAGTCCACCCAGTCTTCGGTAATATCCATCAGTTCACTGCGTGGTAACTGCAAAACGCGCTGTCGTGCACGCAGCATTGCCCGCACGCCGTTCAACCGGGGTTGCAGAGTATCGATAAAGGTACGTGTCGCGAGAAATCCCTGCCCGGACTCGAAGGAGACATCCACCAGCCCTTGCGATTCATACCACTCTGCGGCATGCGACTCCCCTTTGTAGATCAACTCTTCTGCCAGTTTCATTCCCGAACGGCGCGCCACCAATGAGTATGCGCCCATGCCGGGAAAAAGATTGAAGGCAATTTCCGGGAAGCCGAGCCGCGCGTCGCGCTGCGCCAGCACGAAATGGTGCGCCAGCGCGGCTTCAAAACCGCCACCCAGTGCACTGCCTTCGACCATCGCCAGCGAGATGGCTCCCGTGTCAAACCCTCTTGACGCGGCGTGAACGCAATCCACGCAGGCGCGAGCATAGGCGCGCAAGGCTTCGCGTCGTCCATTTTTGATACAATCAACGAAAAAATGCAGATCGCCGCCGGTGTTGAACATACCGGGGACTAACGATCCTGTTACCCAAAAATCAACGGCAAATCCCGCTTGTCGGACAAGCCAGGAAACATTCATGATCTCCTCAATTAACGCATGGTTGAAACAAGGTCTTGGCCTTGCGCGCAGCATCATCCACACGGTTCGGCGCTCCTCTTCGTAATAGCCAGAAAGCTGCGTAAAGCGTGCATCGTCAGTAAACAGTTTGCAGGTGGTCTGGTTGATAATCGTCATTGCTTTATCCTCCGGTAATAAAAGCGCATTGCGCGCACTGCAAGACTAATCCACCGCCAGCGCCAGCTCTTTGTTGCGTAATGAATATATAATTGGCGCTTATAAGTTTTTGAGATTTCCTTTTTTTCCTTCTCTTTTTAAACTGTTTTCTGCATCATTGAATTCATTCGTTTTTCGACATAAAGGTGAAGGTATGGCAGACATCGACGTGAAACACCTTGCCGGCCGGATAGATACCGTTCTGGATATTCTGGTTGCGGGGGATTACCAATCCGCCATCCGTAACCTGGAAATTTTGAAGGCGGAATTATTGGATCTCGATAACAACGATAAAGCGGCCTCTTCTGGTTCGCCGAAAACGCCCTGGGAAATTTAAATGCACTTATTTTCTCCAGTACGTGCAGCCGGGAATGCGACGCGCGTGCTGGCGATTCCCGTTCTCCAAACCATTATTAGAAGTTTGTGGCTATGAATTCCCGACAACAACTTATTTTGCAGACGGTCATCGACAAGGGCCAAATGAGCGTTACAGATCTCGCACGTATGACTGGGGTGTCTGAAGTTACGATTCGTCAGGATCTGAATACGCTCGAAAAACAAAGCTATTTGCGCCGTACACATGGTTTTGCTGTCCCGCTGGACAGCGATGATGTTGAGACACGCATGATGAACAACTACACCGTGAAGCGTGATTTGGCTGATTTTGCAGCATCGCTGGTAAGTTCTGGTGAAACCATATTTATTGAAAATGGCAGCAGTAACGCCCTTCTCGCCCGTAAACTGGGCGAACAGCGTGATATCACCATTATTACCGTGAGCAGCTATATAGCCCATCTGCTCAAAGAGGCGTTGTGTGAAGTGATCCTGCTTGGCGGCATTTATCAGAAAAAGAGTGAAAGTATGGTCGGTCCACTGACTCGTCAGTACATTCAGCAGGTACATTTCAGCAAAGCGTTTATCGGGATCGATGGCTGGCAACCGGAAACGGGATTTACCGGGCGCGATATGATGCGTACCGACGTGGTCAATGCCGTACTGGAAAAGGGCAGCGAAGCGATTGTGCTCACCGACAGCTCTAAGTTTGGCGTGGTCCATCCTTATACACTTGGCCCGGATGAACGCTTTCAGCGAGTGATTACCGATTCAGCCCTTAAGCCGGAAGCGCACCTTCAACTGCAACAAAAAGGCCTGATTGTCGATATCGTTAATACTGGCGGGTTTCGCTGATCCTATTAGCCCGCTATTGCGGGCTATCTTCCTCATATCTGAGATTATTCTGACGCTTCGATTAAGACTATTTACCTGTCTTGTTATCGGCCTGTGCGTAAAATTATTATTAGCGATATAACAGGAAGTGACTATCACTGACGTGATTGAATTACACCTGCGCAGCAAGGTTTCACGGGAAATCTTTAGGTCTGCTCACAGGCACTATACTTAAAGAGAACATTCTTCCGTGAATCGATTATTCAGGAGAAAGTATGATGATGTTAACAAGCAAAAAAATGGCCGCAGCAGTACTGGCAGTTACCCTGGCAATGTCTCTGAGCGCTTGTGGTCACTGGTCTAAACGCGATCGTAATACCGCAATCGGTGCGGGTGCGGGTGCGCTTGGTGGTGCTGTACTGACCGATGGCAGCACGCTCGGTACTCTGGGCGGTGCAGCGGTCGGTGGTATCATCGGTCACCAGGTTGGTAAGTAATTGGTCATTTGAACGGCGACAATAAAAAATAAATATACTTTCTTTTTCAGGTCTACGTTTCACAGTGTAAATAATAAGGCCGCGGTAATTACCGCGGCCTTTCTGTTTTAGGCTTAAACACTCATGAATTATTTCAGGCTTAACCACCCGCTAATTTCACTTTCATCCCTTTTGCTTCCAGTAATGATTTCAGTAAATCACGTTTATCACCCTGGATCTCAATGACGCCATCTTTCACCGAACCACCGCAGCCACACTTTTTTTTCAATTCTGCAGCCAGTTTAGTCAGCGCGTCATCATCTTCATCAATGCCTGTTATCAGGCATACACCTTTGCCTTTGCGGCCACTGGTCTGGCGCTGGATGCGTACAACACCATCACCTTTCGGGCGGGTATGTTGCTCTTTGGGTTCGTCAATGCGCCCGGTTTCGGTTGAGTAAACCAGACGGCTGTTATCGTCGTTCATTATTCCCCCATACCTAACGATGCATTAATCGCTTTCAGGGTTTTCGCCGGGTCGGCCGACTGCGTAACCGGACGCCCAATCACCATATAATCTACACCTGCAGCGAGCGCCTGCTCCGGCGTCATAATGCGGCGCTGATCGCCTGGTTCGCTGCCGGCGGGACGGATCCCCGGGGTAACCAGTTTAAACCCTTTGCCTAATGCGTTTTTAAAACGTTCAGCTTCCTGCGCCGAGCAAACAACACCATCAAGACCACATTGTTGCGTAAGGCGGGCCAGCCGCTCCGCATGCTCAGCTGGAGTTGCGTTAATGCCAAGATCGCGCAGATCGCTCGCTTCCATACTGGTCAATACGGTGACCGCAATCAGTAACGGTGCATCGTTGCCAAATGCGAGCAGCGCTTCTTTTGCCGCTGTCATCATCCGCGCGCCGCCAGAAGCATGGACATTCACCATCCAGACGCCTAAATCCGCTGCCGCTTTAATGGCATGCGCTGTGGTGTTGGGAATGTCGTGGAATTTTAAATCGAGGAAGATATCGAAGCCACGCTGTTGCAAATCGTGCACCAGTTGCGGCCCGAATAAAGTGAACATCTCTTTGCCAACTTTCAGGCGGCAATCACGGGGATCGATACGGTCAACAAACGCCATGGCTGCGTCGCGGTTATCGTAATCAAGTGCTACTACAATCGGGGAAGCAGTAACAGTGCGGGAAGTCGATAAAACAGTAGACGTCATGATCAGACCTTCTGAAATGAGGGCACCCGCTCAGGCGCGAAAAGAATAAACGGCGAGCATTCTACCCGCGAGCGCATGGAAATAACAGGTTCGATTTTTTGCTGCTAAGCACAGACCAGCGCAGATGTTGCATAGTCAGAAAAAAAACCAATAGTATGTTGTAACTAATAAAGGTGTTTTTAAAAATTACTGACCATCAAGGCCGCGAATTGGTTTAACGGTCGACCACGCTCGGCATGACGGGCAATGCCAGTACATGGTAAACGCAGTGAAACCACATTTGTGGCAACGATAGCGCGGTTTACTGCGCACCTGCTCACCTACCATTTCACGCAGCACCATCAGACTCTCTTTGGCGCGCCCCTCTTCGGCTTCGTTCAGGTGGTAGTCCATCAGCTTATGAAAAACGCGCATGGTGGGATGCCGCTGCAGTTGTCGCGTAACATAGCTCTGCGCCGCGTCAGGCCCATCGCGGTGCTCCATAATGTCTGCCAACATCAATTCAGCAGTCGCACCGGTGTTTTCTTCCACGCAGCGCTGCAAAAATGCTGCCCATTCGTCATTCTTACCTAATTGCTGATAGCAGATTTGCAGCATTTCCAGCGTTTCGCTGACGAGCTCTTTATCCTGATCAATAACGCGTAACAGGCTTTCTACCGCTTTTGCATAATCGCCATCGGCCATAAAAACACGGCCCATCATTATAGAGACGCGAGGGCTGTCGCGATCGGCTGCTGCGCCTTTTTTCAGCAAGGCCATGGCCCGATCCATCTCTTCATTACCCATTTGCTGCAGCGCCAGCTCGCAGTAAAAATGCGCGATTTCGCCCCGCTGCTTATCTTTACCGAGTTTCACCAGCCGTTCAGCAACATCAATGGCTTTTTGCCACTCGCTAGTTGCCTGATAAATTTGCAGCAATTGCTGGAGTGCTCCGACTCGAAAATCGGTCTCATCCACCAATTGATTAAACATATCTTCCGCGCGATCGTACATCCCGGCAGCCATATAATCACGCCCCAATTGCTGAACGGCCAGCAGGCGCTGATCATAAGAAAGTGAGGCGCTTTCCATTAATGTTTGATGGATACGAATCGCGCGGTCAACCTCGCCGCGAGAGCGGAAAAGGTTGCCAAGAGTGAGGTGTGCTTCAACGGTACCGGTGTCCTCTTTCAACATATCGAGGAACAGATCAACCGCTTTATCTTGCTGATTACTCAGTAAAAGGTTAACCCCGGCGACGTATTCACGTGACAGCCGGTTAGCCTCATCCTGTTTTGTCTGTTGAGCATTTCTGCGCCCCATATACCAGCCGTAGGCAGCCGCGACAGGTAACAACAGAAACAACAACTCCAGCATAAAATATTATTCCTTCACTGCCGTTGAACCGGTTGCGACCGTAACATTTGTGGCAGGAGTAAGCTGGTGCTCAAGACGTTTGATTTTACGTTCGGCGCGCGCCAGAGAAACGCGAACGCGTAGCCAGAAAAGGCCACAAATCAGCCAGCCAATAATAAAACCAGCAGCAAACAGCACGGCCAGCAGCGTGGAGATTCTGTATTCACCCTGTGCGAGCAAATAGTTGAACGTGACTTGCTGATCGTTTTGCGCGCCAAGGGTAATCGACACAACAAATACCGCTAACACCAGTAAGAAAATGAGTAAATATTTCACATTACGTCCCGTTATGTGCTGCCGAGCGATGAATTTATATGCAACGACTGCATTCAGCCCTATAAACTACCATTTTAGCGCCCGGCGCGAAATGGAAATGCATGATGTTAAATTCTGATTTGCGGGCAAAGCAGCGGAAATCAACCCTCTTGATCGCGTGCAATGATTTCCGGTACTTCCTCCGCCGGCGGCGTAAGCGGGCCACAAATGCGCTGGGCAAGCCAAGTTGCCAGCGACACAAGCAACCAGGATATCAACGTTGCAACCACTAAATCACGCGGCCAGTGCATGCCTAACAGCAGCCGGCTACCCATAACGCCTGTCGCCCACACGAGCAGCACAGCAATCGTCCATGTTCGTCTGCGTGGCCAAAGGAGCCCCACGCCTAATAATGCCCAACTTGCGGCAAACATGGTGTGTCCGGAGGGAAAAGCGAAACCTGTCTCTTTTTGCCAGTGTTTACGTAAAAACCCAGGAATATCATGCTGGCTGGAGAGTTGTTTTTTCACTAACTCTCCCCGATCCTTACGTTTCAACGTGTAGAACTGTTCGGCCTGAACATCGTGCGTTTTTTCCAGCCAAAGGACGAAAGGTCGCGGCTCCTGAACACGTTCTTTGACAAAGGATTTAACCCCCTGTCCTGCCAGAATCGCGCAGCCAAGAATAACGAACAGCATCACCGCAGCTTTGAGGCGAAAACGCAGGCACCAGAGAAACCATGCACACAACACAACATGCGTAATAATTCCCCACGGTTGGGTAACGGTTTCTGTTAACCAATATAAAAAACGCAGCCACCAGCGGGTTTGCCCCGGCTCCCAGCTCCAGCCGGAAATCCACATTATCATCGGCATTATCAATAATATCGCCGCGCCCGCCGTTGTCCGCTTTGCAATGGAAAACATCTTTTCTCCTTCTGATCTCGCGAACCAATATAACTGAAAAATAACATTTCCGCTGAAACCGACGCATTTGTGCGTTTAAGCAGCAATGCGTGGGTCACCAGTAGGCGATGCTTAATGCATTGTGGCAAAATGAGGTTATACAGAAGGCCAACAGGCTAAAGGTGCGTAGTGCACCACTAAAAATCCGGAGATTCACATGCAACTGAAACGCGTGGCAGAAGCCAAACTGCCAACCCCATGGGGCGACTTCCTGATGGTGGGTTTTGAAGAACTGGCAACCGGGCAGGATCATGTAGCCCTTGTTTTCGGTGATATTTCCGGGCAACAGCCCGTACTCGCTCGCGTTCACTCCGAGTGTCTGACCGGTGATGCATTATTTAGTCTACGCTGTGATTGCGGTTTCCAACTTGAAGCGGCGCTTAATCATATTGCTGAAGAAGGCCGTGGTGTACTGCTTTATCATCGCCAGGAAGGCCGTAACATCGGTTTGCTGAATAAAATTCGCGCGTATGCGCTGCAGGATCAGGGCTATGACACCGTGGAAGCAAACCATCAATTGGGTTTTGCTGCTGATGAACGAGACTTCACGCTTTGCGCGGATATGTTTAAATTGCTGACGGTGGACGAAGTTCGTCTGCTGACTAATAATCCGAAAAAAGTTGAGATTCTTACCGAGGCGGGAATCAACATTGTAGAGCGCGTACCGCTGATTGTCGGGCGTAACCCGAAAAATGCGCACTATTTGGATACAAAAGCTGAAAAAATGGGGCACCTGCTGAAGTAAGCGCCCCATCTGCTATGAAACAGGCCTGCAAATGCAGGCCTTTGTTTTTAATTCAACATATTACGGATCACGTAATGCAGAATGCCATCATTGCGGTAATAGGTCAGCTCAGTCGCCGTATCAATGCGACAGCGGCACGCCAGCGTCTCCGGTTTGCCATCGGCTCGGGTTAATGTCACGGCTAACGTTCCACCCGGCGTGATGTTTTGCAGATCGACAACGTCCAGCTTTTCCTCCCCCGTCAATGCCAGCGTTTTTCGCGTCACGCCTTGAGGAAACTCAAGCGGCAGGATCCCCATACCAATTAGGTTAGACCGGTGAATACGCTCGAAGGATTCCGCAATCACCACGCGCACGCCCAGCAAGCGTGGCCCTTTCGCCGCCCAATCGCGGCTGGAGCCAGAACCGTACTCTTTGCCAGCAATCACTGCCAGCGGCGTACCCGCTTGCTGGTAGCGAACAGCAGCATCATAAATAGAAACCACTTCACTCCCCGGGAGATGACGTGTCATGCCACCTTCCACACCCGGCACCATTTCGTTGCGAATACGGATGTTGGCAAATGTCCCACGCATCATCACTTCATGGTTGCCACGTCGCGAGCCGTAGGAGTTAAAATCACGGCGCTCAACGCCATGACTTTGCAGATAACGGCCAGCCGGGCTGTCTGCTTTGATGCTACCTGCGGGCGAAATATGGTCAGTCGTGACCGAATCCCCCAGCATCGCCAGGATCCGCGCGCCATGAATATCTTCCACTGGTTTCGGCTGCGCCTGCATATCTTCAAAGAATGGCGATAACCGAATGTAAGTCGAATCATTCTGCCAGCCATAAGTATCGGAGCGTTCAACCTCAATCGCCTTCCACTCCGGCGTGCCTTCAAACACCTCGGCATACTCCTTGCGGAACATCTCGGTGGAGACTTGCTCAACCGCACGGGCGATCTCACTGCTTGTTGGCCAGATATCTTTTAAGTAGACCGGATCGCCTTTCCGGTCATGACCGAGCGGGTCGGTGGCGAGGTTGATATTCATATTGCCCGCCAGCGCATAAGCCACCACCAGCGGCGGTGATGCGAGCCAGTTCGTTTTTACCAGTGGGTGAATACGCCCTTCGAAATTGCGGTTGCCCGAAAGCACCGCACCGACGGTGAGATCGCCTTCACGGATCGCCTGTTCAATCGGTTCGGGTAACGGCCCGGAGTTGCCGATACAGGTGGTACACCCGTAGCCGACAAGGTTAAAGCCCAGTTCATCCAGATAAGGCGTTAATCGCGCCTGTGCAAGATAGTCAGAAACCACCTTCGAGCCAGGGGCCAGCGATGCTTTCACCCACGGCTGGCGTTTGAGCCCGGCAGTGACCGCTTTTTTAGCCAGCAGACCAGCGGCCATCAACACACTGGGGTTGGAAGTATTCGTGCAAGAGGTGATCGCAGAAATTACCACTGCGCCATCCGGCAATTGATATTTCTGCCCATTCAGCACGTAATCGACCGGTTTGCGATCTTTTTGCGCCGTGTTCAGTTCAAGTTCCGAGCTGGCGGCGAAGGCTTTAGGCACATCGCTCAGTGCGACGCGATCCTGTGGGCGTTTTGGCCCGGCGAGGCTCGCTTCAACGTCGCGCATGTTCAGTTCAAGGGTGCTGGTAAAGACGGGCTCATCGCCCGGGTTACGCCACATACCTTGTGCTTTCGCATAAGCCTCCACCAACGCGACTTGCTCTTCGCTACGACCACTCAGGCGCATATAATCGAGCGTCACGCCATCGATTGGGAAAAAACCGCATGTGGCGCCATATTCCGGGGCCATATTGGCAATGGTGGCACGGTCGGCAAGCGGCAACGAATCAAGGCCATCGCCGTAAAACTCAACAAATTTACCGACAACGCCGTGTTTACGCAGCATTTGCGTGACCGTCAGCACCAGATCGGTTGCCGTGATCCCTTCTCGCAATTTGCCGCTCAGTTTAAAGCCGACGACATCCGGGATCAGCATCGACACCGGTTGCCCCAGCATCGCCGCTTCGGCTTCAATTCCCCCCACGCCCCAGCCCAACACACCGAGGCCATTAATCATAGTGGTGTGAGAATCGGTGCCGACAAGTGTGTCCGGATAGGCAACCCACTCTTTGCCCTGCAATTCGCTCCAGACCGCTTTGCCAAGGTATTCGAGATTCACCTGGTGGCATATTCCTGTCCCCGGCGGTACCACGCTGAAACGGCTAAACGCCTGCTGGCCCCAGCGCAAGAAAACATAACGCTCGTGGTTACGTTCCATTTCAAGGCGAACATTCTCTTCGAAGGCGTCATCGTCACCGAAATGGTCAACGGTAACAGAGTGGTCAATCACCAGATCGACCGGGGAGAGTGGGTTCACTTTGGTGGTATCGCCCCCAAGGCGTTTCACCGCTTCACGCATCGCCGCTAAATCAACGACGGCGGGAACGCCGGTAAAATCCTGCATCAGGACCCTTGCAGGGCGATAGGCGATTTCGCGATCGGCATGCGCACTGTCGAGCCAACCGGCCAGGGCACGGATATCTTCTTCAGTGACGGATTCTTCGTCCTGCCAGCGCAGGAGATTTTCCAGTAAAACTTTTAGCGACTTGGGTAACCGTGAGATATCCCCAAGTTGTTTAGCGGCCAGCGGCAAGCTGTAGTAGTGATAAGTTTTGTTCTCTGCCTGCAACGTGTCCTTACTGGCTTCGCGTAGGGTTGACGACATGTGCTCCTCCTTAATAACAGGGATTGCTTACCCTGATGCTCTTCAGGGTCTGTATTAAAGATAACACAAACATATCGTAACGTTTTGATAACAACCAAAATTGCTACAAAAGGGAAAATCTTTCAGGTGAAGGGAAATAAAAAACCTCGCAGATGCGAGGTTTTTCAATTCATTACCGAAGGGTAGCCCAGACAACCTGTCCCCAGAAAAGGATGGAAACAGAAAAAGCGGCTAACCACGACCAATATTTCATTCCGCAATCATTACTCATAAATTTATTACCAGAAAATCTATTCATTAAAACTGAGTCATTACTCAATTCATTTATGCTGTGTATTAATTAAAGAGTACAAAAGAACACATCAATGAATAGCAGGGATAATTTTCCACATTTATTCTGATGATATATTTATTGTTTTTTGATGTCGTCTTCAGAGAAGGCGTCAATAAAAGCTTGCTGCTGCGGCGTCAGCTTCCAGGAAGCCGGAATAGAGGTCACAGGTTTCTTTTTCGCTTTAGCTGGTGTGTCATGTAGTTGACATACTTGCTTAACCGGTTCGAATCGACCCGCTATAGCCATTTTAACCCCAGAATTTCCAGATCAATAACGCAACGACTGCCCAAAACACGGCAGAGCCAAGAAATACCGCCAGCCAGGCTTTACGCTTAAGCTCAGGGTCCCTTTGCGGCTCTTCACTTCCTGATGGCATTGCTAACCTCGTACAATCGACATCACTTATCATTTCGGGTACCAACAATCGGTGTAATTAATCATGAGATGAGACAAATCCTAAAAGAACTTTAGACGAAAATCCAGTGAATTTACTCACCATTTCCAAAGAAATATTTAATCTTTTGACCCGAAATAAATTATTGAAGTAATAAATTTGCAGACAGGCAATTTAGTTTCTATTTTTGTCGCTAAATAGTGACAGTGTCGGCGTTAAATTTGTGAGGGCAATCACCCGGAAAGATGATTGTATCAAAGATGATGATAATTCTAATTTGGCTTTAGGAGACATTATGGGTATCTTTTCGAGCGATAAGATACCCTACGGCATTATTTCTGCGGCAACTTAATATCTTTAAACATCGCTTCTATATCTTCATTAGAACGCAATGCCACAGCTGCATCGACCACATCGCGCGTTAAATGTGGCGCGAAGCGCTGAATAAAATCATACATATAGCTACGCAGGAAGGTGCTACGACGGAAACCTATTTTTGTGGTGCTGTGGCTGAAGATTTCATGAGCATCCAATTTAACAAGGTCCGGATCGGAGATCGGATCTACCGCCATGCTGGCAATAACCCCTACTCCCAACCCCAGTCTGACATACGTTTTGATAACGTCTGCATCTGTTGCGGTGAAAACGATTCGTGGCGTCAACCCTGCACGATTAAACGCCGTGTCGAGCTCCGAACGACCGGTGAAGCCAAAGGTGTAAGTCACCAGCGGATATTGCGCCAATTCATCGATACTGACGGACGGCTTAGATGCCAGCGGGTGATCGGGTGTCACCACGATTGAGCGATTCCAGTGGTAACACGGCAACATCACCAGATCATCGTACAAATGCAGCGCTTCAGTGGCGATGGCGAAATCCGCATTGCCTTTAGAAACCGCTTCAGCAATCTGCGTTGGCGATCCCTGATGCATGTGCAATGAAACACGCGGATAGCGTTCAATAAACCCTTTGATCACATTCGGCAATGCATAACGTGCTTGTGTATGTGTGGTAGCAACGTACAGCGAGCCCTTATCCGGCCATGTATGCTCTCCTGCAACCGATTTAATCGCATCAACTTTGGATAAGACTTCACGCGCAATGCGGATGATTTCCTGCCCGGCGGGCGTCACCTGGGTGAGGTGCTTACCGCTGCGGGCGAAGATTTGTATGCCGAGTTCATCTTCCAGCATGCGGACTTGTTTACTGATACCAGGCTGAGAGGTATAGAGCCCCTCCGCCGTGGAAGAGACGTTGAGGTTGTGATTCACCACCTCGACGATATAACGAAGCTGCTGTAGTTTCATAACAAACCATCCGAAGTACGCAAACGGGGTTATCGCTTAATACGATTTGATAATAAAAAAGCGGTTAGCTATAACAACTATATCATTTATAGCTTCCGTGTATAGCAGCGAACAAAGAATAATAACGCGCAAATAAAAAGGGGCCGGAAAACCGGCCCCTGAAGGTATATGGCTGAAAAAACTACTTTTTAGCTTCAGTCCATTTATTGTCGATATAAAACGCTGACCACCCGGTCGCTTTCCCGTCTTTTTCCGAAGCAACATATTGCTGCTTGGTCTTACGGCTAAAACGCACAATGGTTTTATTGCCCTGCGGATCTTCCTGCGGCGCATCTGCAAGATAACGCAGTTTTTCCGGCAGACGGTCACGGAAGCGGTACAGTTCTTCTACCAGCGGTGCACGTGTTTCACGAGATTTCGGGAAGGTATTCGCCGCGAGGAACACCCCGGCTGCGCCATCACGCAGAACAAAATAGGCATCCGATTTCTCACATGGCAGCTCCGGCAACGGCACCGGATCCTCTTTCGGCGGTGCAACTTCGCCGTTACGCAGGATCTTACGTGTGTTTTTACACTCGTCGTTGGTGCAAGCCATGTACTTACCAAAACGTCCCATTTTCAGGTGCATTTCAGAACCGCATTTTTCACACTCAACGATCGGGCCGTCATACCCTTTAATGCGGAATTCACCCTCTTCGATCTCGTAGCCATCACAGGTCGGGTTATTACCACAGACATGCAGTTTACGCTTCGGATCGATCAGGTAGCTGTCCATCGCCGTACCACATTTCTGGCAACGACGTTTGGCGCGCAGCGCGTTGGTTTCCGCGTCTTCGCCTTCCAGCACATTGAGCACTTCGTTTTCCGGCACCAGGTTAATGGTGGTTTTGCAGCGCTCTTTCGGCGGTAACGCATAGCCGGAACAGCCAAGGAAAACCCCGGTACTGGCGGTACGAATACCCATTTTGCGACCACATGTCGGGCAGTCGATACTGGTCAGCACCATCTGATTCGGACGCATACCACCCGCTTCAGGGTCCTGTTCAGCTTGCTCCAGTTGGCGAGAGAAATCGCCAAAGAAGCTGTCCAGCACCTTGCGCCATTCGGCTTCATGGTTCGCCACGCGGTCGAGGCTGTCTTCCATCTGTGCGGTAAAATCGTAGTTCATCAACTCGCGGAAATTCTCTTCCAGACGATCGGTAACGATTTCACCCATTTTTTCCGCGTAAAAACGACGGCTTTCAACACGCACATAACCCCTGTCCTGAATGGTCGAGATGATCGACGCATAAGTAGACGGGCGGCCAATACCGCGTTTTTCCAGCTCTTTTACCAGCGAAGCTTCGCTAAAACGCGCAGGTGGCTTGGTAAAGTGCTGTGCCGGTGTTAACTCTATCAGTGAAAGAACATCGCCCTTATTCACCGCAGGCAACGTACGATCTTCATCGCCTTTACGCAGCGCGGGCATGACTTTTGTCCAGCCGTCGAAACGCAGGATGCGACCACGGGCTTTAAGACGGAAATCGCCCGCGCCCACCGTCAGCGTGGTGGAATCATACTGCGCAGGCGTCATCTGACAGGCGACAAACTGGCGCCAGATCAGCTGATAAAGCTTCTGCGCATCGGATTCCATGTCTTTTAACGATTCAGCTAACACCGCGACATCAGAAGGACGAATGGCTTCGTGCGCTTCCTGAGAATTCTCTTTGCTGGCGTACTGATTAGCGTTTTCCGGCAGGTACTTTTTACCGAAATTATCCGTAATGTAGCTACGCACCATCGATATGGCGTCCTGGCTCAGGTTCGTCGAGTCGGTACGCATATAAGTGATGTAGCCCGCTTCATACAGACGTTGCGCCATCATCATGGTTTTCTTCACGCCAAAACCCAGACGCGTACTGGCGGCCTGTTGCAGCGTAGAGGTAATAAACGGCGCGCCCGGTTTGCTGCTGGTCGGCTTATCTTCCCGCTCCAGCACCGTATAGCGGGCTTTTTCCAGCAGGCTGACCGCCGCCATAGTTTGTTCGCGATTCACCGGGCGGAAGGCTTTATCGCCTTCATGGGTCACTTGCAGCGGCAGCGTATCGCCACCAGGCGTTGCTGTGGAGGCGTCTATTTCCCAGAACTCTTCCGGCACAAACGCTTTAATTTCGCGTTCGCGCTCAACAACCAAACGCACGGCTACGGACTGCACGCGGCCAGCGGAGAGACCGCGGGCAATTTTCTTCCACAGTAGTGGAGACACCATGTAACCCACCACGCGGTCCATAAAACGGCGCGCCTGTTGAGCATTAACACGGTCAATATTCAGTTCGCCCGGCGTTTCGAAGGCCTGACGAATCGCATTCTTGGTAATTTCGTTAAACACTACGCGGCTGTAGCGTTTCTCATCGCCGCCGATCACTTCCCGCAGGTGCCACGCAATGGCTTCCCCTTCGCGGTCAAGGTCGGTTGCGAGATAGATGTGGTCTGCTTTTTCGGCCAGCGATTTCAGCTCGGAAACGACCTTCTCTTTACCAGGCAGCACTTCATAATGTGCATCCCAGTTGTGCCATGGGTCGATCCCCATACGATTGACAAGAGCGCCGCGTTCATCCTTTTTAGGCTTCTTAGCCGTTTTGGCGGAGGCTGAGTCTGCGCTCTTTTTGGGTGCTGAGCCACTGGTCGGCAAATCACGGATATGACCAACGCTGGATTTAACCACATAGTCATTACCCAGATATTTATTGATCGTTTTGGCTTTTGCCGGGGACTCAACGATAACGAGAGCTTTACCCATATTCACCTTTACCTAATTAAATTCTTCCAGAAATTCGTCGCTTGTCGCTTCACTCCCACCGGCGACGAGCATTCAATATTGCGGCGGCGTCAATGGATATCAACCCTTTTTTTAGCAAAGCGCGTAAAACGGAGCGTTCAGGTGACTGAGTTTACAGGCTTTTTCGCGCCAGGGCGGAGTAGGACAACGATATTACGGTCGAATGTCAAGCAAATCTGTTGCCAGATTGACGAAAGCGTCACACTGTACCTGATAAAATTTGTTACGCAACTTTATTAGCATGCAAAAGCGGATCACGCCAGCACAACGACCGGGCAAAGCCCTTGCAAAAACAGGGAAAATTTGCCCCTGAACCGGGCCAGCGGTAAACTGACGAAATTTTTAAGGAGTAGAAAAATGCAAGAGACATCTCAGCCAATCGATCGCCAGTCTCTGCTTGAACTGGCTAACAAACTGATCAGTGAGCATGAAGACACGCTATCCGGTATCGTTGCGACCGGCGTCAGCCAGCGTAACGGCGTACTGGTTTTCAGCGGCGAGTATTTTCTTGATGAGCAAGGCTTACCGACGGCGAAAAGTACAGCGGTATTCAACATGTTCAAATACTTAGCGCATGAACTTTCTGAAAAATATCATCTGATCGACTAAACGAAAACGCGAGGCCTGAGCCTCGCGTTTTTTACATCATCGGTTTTTGCCCGCGCTGCCACCAGCGCATCAATAAATGATCGATGCTCTCCATCGCACTACCCGTAAATCGCTCCATCAGTTTTTTACGCTGCTGATAGCGCACACCAATGACTTCGTGGTCTTCGATAAGCCCCAGCAGCAGATCGTCGCTGGTGCCGATGGCGTCAATCAATCCTTTATCAAGCGCCTGGGAACCATACCAGTGCTCACCCGTCGCCACACTTTCGATGTCCAGTTCAGGCCGCATCTGGTGAACAAAGCCTTTAAACAGATCGTGAGTTTCGTTCAGGCTCTCGCGAAATTTCTGCCGCCCTTCTTCTGTGTTTTCACCGAGCAGTGTCAGAGTTCGTTTGAACTGACCCGCTGTGTGCAGCTCAATGTCGATCTCTTTGCCTTTAAGGAAGCGGTTAAAGTTAGGGATCTGCGCCACCACACCGATAGACCCAATGATCGCAAACGGTGCCGCAACAATTTTATCGGCCACACAGGCCATCATATAGCCGCCGCTGGC
Source organism: Kosakonia sp. YIM B13571 (assembly GCF_042788095.1). Classification (NCBI taxonomy): domain Bacteria; kingdom Pseudomonadati; phylum Pseudomonadota; class Gammaproteobacteria; order Enterobacterales; family Enterobacteriaceae; genus Kosakonia; species Kosakonia sp. YIM B13571. The sequence continues at coordinate 621,544 of NZ_JBHZPL010000002.1, forward strand.
AGCCACTTTGTCGACGGCGATGGTCAATGGGATATGCTTGTCACGCAGACGTTGTAACTGAGAAGCGGCAAGACCGTAACCATGCACCACGCCTCCCGGGCTTTCCAGACGCACAACGACTTGATCCTGCGGCGTTGCCACAGCCAGAACCGCTGTTATCTCTTCACGCAATGCGTTTACTTCACCCGCGTCCATGCTGCCTTTAAAATCGAGCACATAGGCCCGCGGTGCGCCTTTTTCTTGCTGTTCGCCGGCCTTCACCTTCGCTTTTGCCGCTTTCGCTTCCAGCTTCAGTTTTTTCTTCTGCGCCTTGTGCCAACGTTTCTGTTGGTGCTCATCCAGCAAGGAGACCGACATCTCCTCTTGCATCTCTTTATATTGTTCACTCAAACGGGTGACTTTCAATTCTCCCCGCTGGCGTTTGCGCTGTGTCAAATTAACAATCAGCACGGCCACAACGGCAATCGCCACGACAACAGTCGCGATTTTGGCCAGAAACAGGCCATACTCAGACAGTAATTCCATGCATACCACCTTGATTACACCACTCGACAATCGCATCAGTGTACATGAGCGATGCTGGCACGTCTCGCGTAAGCCATTGGTACAATGTGCCATGTTGCTGAATTTTTTCGTAAAGGTTGCGCAACCTTCCCGCTGGCTGATTGAAATGGCCTTCTGTTTAAGGCATAAAGCCAACATGTGAAGGCGATAACAGGCCCAGGCCTGAGGAGAGAGTGTGCATTATCAGCCACAACGCGATTTGTTAAACGATCGCATCATTCTGGTGACCGGTGCCAGCGACGGCATCGGCAGAGAAGCGGCGCTGACTTACGCTCGCCATGGCGCGAGCCTCATTCTGTTGGGTCGAAACGAAGCGAAATTGCAACAGGTTGCGCGTGAGATTGAACAAGAAGGCCTGCGAGCGCAGTGGTTTACCCTCGATATGGCAAGCTGCACCCCGGAAACGTGCCAGCAACTGGCTGAGACCATTGCGACGATCGTGCCGCGTCTGGACGGTGTGTTGCACAATGCCGGTTTACTTGGGGATGTATCGCCAATGAGCGAGCAAGTTCCGTCAGTCTGGAACGAGGTGATGCAGGTCAACGTGAACGCCACCTTTTATCTCACCCAGGCGCTTCTTCCTTTATTACTTAAATCTGACGGCGGTTCTCTTGTTTTCACCTCCTCAAGCGTTGGACGCCAGGGACGTGCTAACTGGGGCGCTTATGCCGTGTCAAAATTTGCCACCGAAGGGATGATGCAGGTACTGGCCGAAGAGTACCAAAACCGTGTGCGGGTCAACTGTATTAACCCCGGCGGTACGCGCACCAAAATGCGTGCCAGCGCCTTCCCGACGGAAGATCCACAAAACCTGAAAACCCCCGCCGATATTATGCCGCTTTACCTGTGGCTGATGGGCGATGACAGCCGCCGTAAAACCGGTATGAGTTTTGATGCCCAACCGGGTCGCAAACCAGGAATATCACAATGAGTGAAGAACGATATCAGCAACGCCAGCAGCGCGTAAAAGAGCGTGTCGATGCGCGCGTCGCCGCTGCACAGGATGAACGCGGGATCATTATTGTCTTTACCGGGAACGGTAAAGGGAAAACCACTGCGGCGTTCGGAACAGCAACCCGCGCAGTCGGCCATGGTAAAAAAGTGGGTGCCATTCAGTTTATCAAAGGGACATGGCCGAACGGCGAACGCAACCTGCTGGAACCGCTGGGCGTGGAATTTCAGGTAATGGCAACCGGTTTCACCTGGGATACGCAAAACCGTGAAAGTGACACCGCTGCGTGTCTCGCAGTCTGGGAACATGCCGAACGGATGCTGGACGATCCCGCTCTGGATATGGTGCTGCTGGATGAACTGACCTATATGGTGGCCTATGATTACCTGCCGCTAGAAAGGGTACTGGACGCGTTACGCAAACGCCCGGCAAGCCAGACGGTGATTATCACCGGACGCGGCTGCCACCGCGATATTCTTGATCTGGCAGATACAGTCAGCGAATTGCGACCAGTGAAACATGCTTTTGAAGCGGGTGTAAAAGCGCAACAGGGTATTGATTACTGACGCAACATCAGTCCGTCGTCATCGAAAACGAAACTATTTTGCCAGTGAAGACCGAGCCGGAAACCTTAACAAACAGCCTCTTTCAGCGCGGTGAGATTTAACGCAAAATGTAAAGGCTGAGCCAAAACCTGGTGGTAGACATAGCCAAAGGGGATGCTTTTTCGGTTAGCAACAAAAAAGGGGCGTTCGCCCCTTTTCTCTTATTCTTTATCAAGATCAGTCGTTTTTAGTACGCGAACTGCCAGGACGACGACCACCACCACCGGACTTGCCAGCCGGTTGGCTGTGGCGTTTTACCGCACGGCGGATCTGGTTCGCTTTCATGCGACGGCGATCTTTCTCCACGGCCACTTTAGACTGCGTTTCCGCGTCCAGCCCCACCAGCTCACGCAGGTAGTTGGTTTGTGCCAGATCCAGTTCCGTCCAGCCGCCACGCGGCAAACCTTTAGGCAGCGGAATATCACCGTAACGCACGCGGATCAGGCGGCTGACTTGCACGCCAACCGCTTCCCACAGGCGACGTACCTCACGGTTACGTCCTTCGGTCAGGGTTACGTTGTACCACTGGTTAATGCCTTCGCCACCGCTGAACTTAATGGTTTTAAACGCCGCCGGACCATCTTCCAACTGCACACCGCGCGACAGATCGCGTAATTTCGCGTCATCGACTTCGCCAAAGACACGTACGGCGTATTCACGCTCAACTTCACGGCTCGGATGCATCAGGCGGTTCGCCAGTTCACCATCGGTGGTAAACAGCAAGAGGCCGCAGGTATTAACGTCGAGGCGACCCACTGCAATCCAGCGCGCGCCGCGCAGTTTCGGTAGACGATCAAACACTGTTGGGCGCCCTTCCGGATCGTTACGCGTGCAGAGTTCACCTTCCGGTTTGTAGTACGCCAGCACGCGGCAAATTTGCTCCACGGACTCTTTCACCGATATGAGGTGACCGTCGATACGGATTTTCAGGCCAGGGGTCACGTCTACGCGATCGCCCAATGTGGCGATTTTGCCGTCCACGCTTACGCGGCCAGCCTCAATAATAGATTCGATTTCACGGCGGGAACCGTGACCAGCTCGCGCCAGCACTTTCTGTAGTTTCTCGCTCATAGAGCTTCCTTCAGGTGTCGCCTTCACAGGCGTCGAATAGGGTCATCAGGTCGGCGAAGCCGCTGCTGAAATGGCCGCGTAGTATAGCGGCTTGCGCCACTATAAGAAAGGCTTAACGTCGCCAACCCCTTCGCGAATAACCTCTGGTGTGGATTCAGTTAAATCTACTACCGTCGTCGGTTGTTGGCCGAGGTAGCCACCGTGAATAATTAAGTCCACCAGTTTCTCCAGCCGATCTTTGATTTCATCAGGATCGGATTCGGTAAAATCACTGCCCGGCAGCATTAACGAGGTGGAAAGCATCGGTTCGTTGAGCGTTTCCAGCAGCGCCAGTGCAATCGGGTTTGACGGTACGCGCAGACCAATCGTTTTGCGTTTTTCCTGCAATAAACGACGCGGCACCTCTTTTGTACCTTTCAGGATAAACGTGTAGTTGCCGGGCGTATTATTTTTAATCAGACGAAAGGCCACATTATCGACAAATGCATAGGTCGACAGTTCAGATAGGTCGCGGCACATCAACGTGAAGTTGTGACCATCCGGCAAATGACGAATACGGCAAATACGCTCCATCGCCCCTTTGTCTTCGATTTTGCAGCCCAACGCATAACCGGAATCGGTGGGATACACGATGACTCCGCCTTTACGCACAATTTCTACCGCCTGGTTAATCAACCGCGGCTGGGGGTTTTCCGGATGAATATAGAAAAATTGACTCATACTTCCCTCTCTCTGTTCTGTTGCGGCTGCTCCCATTTCAGCCATACGCCATCAACACCGGCCGGAAGCCAGAGTTTGCGCCCCAGTTCAATCCATGGGCAAGGCTGATGGAAATCAGAACCTTGCGATGCCAGTAAACCGAACTGACAGGCATACGCCGCGAGCTGCGTTCGCTCGTTGGGAGCCTGCTGACATTGGGCGACTTCCATCGCCTCACCGCCGCACTGTGCAAAATACGCCAGCAGTCTTTTCAGCCATTTAGCAGAAAGGTTATAGCGACCAGGATGGGCCATTACCGCCGTTCCACCAGAATGATGAATCACATCAATAGCTTGTTCTATTGTACACCACTGGGGAGGAACGTATCCCGTTTTCCCCCGGGCAAGATACTTTTTAAAAACATCGGCAATATTGCTCGCTTTGCCCTGTTCCACCAGGAAACGAGCAAAGTGTCCGCGCGTTACGTTCGCCCCCTGTGCCAGCCGTTGGGCGCCTTCCCACGCACCGGGAATGTGCGCTTTTTCTAAACGTTCAGCAATTAACTTCGCCCGCTGAACCCGACGTTCAGATTGCGCCTGCAAAAAAGTGCGCAGCGCCGGGTGGTCAATATCAATATTCAGACCAACAATATGTATTTCGTGGTTTTCCCAGACGGTGGAAATCTCCACACCGCTGATAAGCTGCAAATCAAGTCCTGCCCGCACAATTTCCGCACGGGCAGCAGGAATGGCATCGGTAGTATCGTGGTCGGTTATCGCCAGCGTACCGACGCGCATCTCTACCGCGCGATGCACCAGTTGTTCGGGGGAGAGCAGACCGTCAGAAGCCAGGGTATGGCTGTGAAGATCGTAAATAATGGCGTAATTCGTGTCGCTCAAAGCGGCTCCGCTAATTCATCAGGACGTCGGTTTGTCGCCTATCATACAGTCCTGACAATATTTTCTGAATTCGAGGTTGACTTTCTTTTCCTGAACCAGTTAACTAGTACGCAAGTTCACACAACAAGGTATCGCAAAAATGAATGCACATTTCTCTGTTACTCGCTGGTGGCGCACTCCCTGATAAGGGCTGTGAGATCACGTGCGCATTCAGCATACCGATACCAGGCCCGCTCACCCAGCGGGCTTTTTTTTGAACAAAATAAATAATGAGAGCGACTATGCAAACGCAAAAACCAGCACTCGAACTTCTGACCAGCAACGCCAGCTACCGCAGTAACCCGACGGCGTTGTTCCATCAATTATGCGGCGACCGTCCGGCAACTCTGCTGCTGGAATCAGCAGATATTGACAGCAAAAGTGATTTAAAAAGTCTGCTGCTGGTGGATAGCGCATTGCGTATCACCGCGCTTGGTGACACCGTCACCATTACAGCATTAACCAAAAATGGTGCAGCTCTCCTGACGCTGCTGGATAACGCGCTGCCTGCCGGGGTGGAAAATACCGTCCTGCCGGAGGGTCGTGAATTGCGCTTCCCGGCCGTGAGCAACCTGCTGGACGAAGATGCCCGCCTCTGTTCACTCTCCGTCTTTGATGCCTTCCGTTTGTTACAAAATCTGGTGAATGTTCCTTCCGATGAACGTGAAGCTATGTTTTTCGGCGGCTTGTTCGCTTATGACCTGGTGGCTGGTTTTGAAGATTTACCGCAGCTTACGCACGATCGCCGTTGTCCGGACTACTGCTTTTATCTCGCCGAAACCTTACTGGTGATCGACCACCAGAAACAACAAACGCGCATCCAGGCAAGCTTGTTTACCCCTTTAGCGCAGGAAAAAGACCGTCTGCTCCAGCGCATCGAAACCCTGCGCCAGCACCTGGATCGCCCTGCTGAGCCGTTGCCGGTCGAGAAAGTTGAACATATGCGCTGTGACTGCAACCAGAGTGATGAAGAGTACGGTGCGGTCGTGCGTGAAATGCAAAAAGCGATTCGCGCGGGCGAGATTTTCCAGGTGGTGCCGTCCCGCCGCTTCACCCTGCCTTGTCCTTCACCGCTGGTGGCTTATGAGGTGCTAAAAAAGAGCAACCCCAGCCCGTACATGTTCTTTATGCAGGATAACGATTTCACCCTGTTTGGTGCCTCACCAGAAAGCTCGCTCAAATATGACGCAAGCAACCGCCAGATTGAGATCTACCCTATCGCCGGAACACGTCCGCGTGGACGTCGCCCGGATGGTTCGCTGGATCGCGACCTCGACAGCCGTATCGAACTGGACATGCGTACCGATCATAAAGAGCTCTCAGAACATCTCATGCTGGTCGATTTGGCACGTAACGATTTAGCACGTATTTGCACACCCGGTAGCCGCTATGTTGCCGATCTGACGAAAGTCGATCGTTATTCCTACGTCATGCACCTCGTTTCCCGCGTAGTTGGTGAGTTGCGCAAGGATCTGGATGTTCTGCATGCCTACCGTGCTTGCATGAACATGGGCACACTGAGCGGCGCACCGAAAGTGCGCGCCATGCAGTTAATTGCCAAAGCGGAAGGCACACGACGCGGCAGCTACGGCGGCGCAGTCGGTTACTTTACTGCGCATGGCGATCTGGATACGTGCATCGTGATTCGTTCCGCCTGGGTGGAGGATGGTGTGGCAACTGTACAGGCAGGCGCTGGTGTGGTGCTGGATTCCGTTCCGCAATCTGAAGCCGATGAAACCCGTAATAAAGCTCGCGCGGTTCTGCGCGCTATCGCCACCGCACACCACGCTCAGGAGACTTTCTGATGGCTGACATTCTGCTGCTTGATAACATCGATTCCTTTACTTACAACCTGGCAGATCAGCTGCGTGCGAGCGGGCATAACGTGGTGATTTACCGTAACCATGTTCCGGCGCAGACCTTGATCGACCGCCTTCAGACAATGCAAAACCCGGTGCTGATGCTCTCACCAGGCCCTGGCGCACCGTCTGAAGCGGGCTGCATGCCGGAACTGCTTACGCGGCTGCGCGGCAAGCTCCCGATTATCGGCATCTGCCTCGGCCACCAGGCGATTGTTGAAGCCTATGGCGGCTACGTCGGCCAGGCGGGTGAAATCCTGCACGGCAAAGCGTCAAGCATCGAACATGATGGCCAGGCGATGTTCGCGGGTTTAAGCAATCCGCTTCCCGTTGCACGTTACCACTCGCTGGTGGGCAGCAACATCCCGGCAGGATTAACCATCAATGCCCATTTTAACGGCATGGTGATGGCGGTACGTCACGACGCGGATCGCGTTTGTGGTTTCCAGTTCCACCCGGAGTCGATTTTGACCACGCAAGGCGCTCGTCTGCTGGAGCAAACGCTGGCGTGGGCGCTGCAAAAACTGGAACAGGCTAATACCCTGCAACCGATTCTGGAAAAACTGTATCAGGCGCAAACCCTCAGCCAGCAGGAGAGCCACCAGCTTTTCTCTGCGGTGGTGCGCGGCGAGCTGAAGCCAGAACAACTTGCGGCCGCGCTGGTCAGTATGAAAATTCGTGGTGAGCATCCCAACGAGATTGCCGGAGCTGCCACTGCACTGCTGGAGAATGCCGCGCCGTTCCCGCGCCCGGATTATGCCTTTGCCGATATTGTCGGCACCGGCGGCGACGGCAGCAACAGCATCAATATTTCCACCGCCAGTGCATTTGTCGCTGCTGCTTGCGGACTAAAAGTCGCCAAACACGGCAATCGCAGTGTTTCCAGCCGTTCCGGCTCATCGGATTTGCTGGCGGCGTTTGGTATCAATCTGGATATGAACGCAGATAAATCGCGTACCGCGCTGGATGAACTGGGCGTCTGTTTCCTGTTTGCGCCGAAGTATCACACCGGTTTTCGCCATGCGATGCCGGTACGCCAGCAGTTGAAAACCCGCACCCTGTTCAACGTGCTCGGTCCTTTGATTAACCCGGCGCATCCGCCGCTGGCGTTGATTGGCGTTTACAGCCCTGAACTGGTGCTGCCGATTGCCGAAACCCTGCGCGTACTCGGTTACCAGCGTGCGGCGGTTGTGCACAGCGGCGGCATGGACGAAGTGTCACTGCATGCACCGACACTGGTTGCCGAACTGCACGATGGTGAAATCAAAAGTTACCAGCTCACCGCTGCCGATTTTGGCCTGACGCCGTACCATCAGGAGGCACTGGCTGGCGGTACACCGGAAGAAAACCGTGACATTCTGACACGCTTACTCCAGGGTAAAGGTGAGGCCGCGCATGAAGCAGCCGTCGCCGCCAACGTCGCCATGCTGATGCGTCTGCACGGCGAAGAAGATTTGCAGACCAACGCGCAGAAAGTACTCGATGTGCTGCACAGCGGAGCAGCCTACGACAAAGTCACCGCACTTGCGGCAAGAGGATAAAAAATGCAAACCGTTTTAGCGAAAATTGTCGCCGATAAGGCCATATGGGTTGCGGCGCGCAAGGAGCAACAACCGCTGGCCGGCTTTCAGAACGATGTCGTGCCCAGCACGCGTCGCTTCTACGATGCCCTGCAAGGCACGCGTACAGCGTTTATCCTGGAGTGCAAAAAAGCCTCACCGTCAAAAGGTGTGATTCGCGATGATTTTGACCCGGCGCGTATTGCGGAGATTTACAAACATCATGCGTCGGCAATTTCTGTGCTGACGGATGAGAAATATTTCCAGGGCAGTTTTGATTTTCTGCCGATTGTCAGCGCCATCGCGCCGCAGCCAATCCTGTGCAAAGACTTTATTATCGATGCTTATCAGATCTACCTTGCTCGTCACTACCAGGCTGATGCCTGCCTGCTGATGCTCTCCGTCCTCGATGACGAACAGTACCGCCAGCTTGCCGCCGTCGCGCACAGTCTGAATATGGGTGTGCTGACGGAAGTCAGTAATGAAGAAGAACTGCAGCGTGCTATCGCGCTGGAAGCAAAAGTGGTTGGCATCAACAATCGCGACCTGCGCGACCTTTCTATAAACCTAAACCGCACCCGTGAGCTGGCACCGCGCCTTGGCACTGGTGTAACGGTTATCAGCGAATCGGGCATCAACACCTATGCGCAGGTGCGTGAACTGAGCCATTTTGCCAATGGTTTCCTGATTGGCTCCGCACTGATGTCACATGACGATCTTGACGCGGCGGTGAAACGCGTCTTGCTGGGTGAAAACAAAGTGTGCGGGCTGACCCGCCCGGAGGATGCGCAGGCGGCACATCAGGCCGGAGCCATTTACGGCGGTTTGATCTTCGTTGCCAGTTCCCCGCGCGCCGTGACTGAATCGCAAGCACACACAATCATGCAGGCCGCACCGCTACAATACGTCGGTGTATTCCGTAATGCAGAGCCCGACGAGGTGGTGGCAAAAGTTAACGCGCTGAAACTGTTTGCCGTCCAGTTGCACGGCGATGAAGACCAGGCCTATATCGATACGTTGCGCGAGCGTCTTCCGGCGAAGACGCAAATCTGGAAAGCACTCAGCGTTGGCGATAGCCTGCCCGAACGTCGCTTCCAGCAAGTCGATAAATATGTGTTTGATAACGGCCAGGGCGGCAGCGGCAAAAGTTTCGACTGGTCGCTACTGGCAGGCGAATCGCTGGATAACGTGATTCTGGCTGGTGGCCTGAGCGCAGATAATTGCGTGCAGGCGGCCAAAACCGGCTGTGCCGGACTCGATTTTAATTCAGGCGTGGAGTCGGAACCGGGCATCAAAGATGCCAGTAAACTGGCCTCGGTTTTCCGCACACTGCGCGCTTATTAAGGAAAGAAGACAATGACAACACTACTGAATCCCTATTTTGGCGAGTTTGGCGGAATGTTCGTTCCGCAGATCCTGATGCCGGCACTGCGTCAGTTAGAAGAAGCCTTTGTCAGCGCGCAGAGCGACGCTGAATTTCAGCAACAATTTAATGATCTGCTGAAAAACTATGCCGGACGTCCGACTGCATTGACCAAATGCCAGAACATTACTGCTGGCACGCGCACCACGCTTTACCTCAAGCGTGAAGATTTGCTGCACGGAGGCGCGCACAAAACTAACCAGGTTCTGGGCCAGGCGTTGCTGGCGAAACGCATGGGCAAAACCGAAATTATCGCCGAAACGGGAGCGGGTCAGCATGGCGTGGCCTCGGCTCTGGCGAGCGCACTGCTGGGCCTGAAATGCCGCATCTATATGGGTGCAAAGGATGTTGAGCGCCAGTCGCCAAACGTGTTCCGTATGCGCTTAATGGGTGCGGAAGTGATCCCGGTACATAGCGGCTCCGCCACGCTGAAAGATGCCTGTAACGAGGCGCTGCGCGACTGGTCTGGTAGCTACGAAACCGCGCACTATATGCTGGGAACTGCGGCGGGCCCGCACCCTTTCCCGACCATTGTGCGTGAGTTCCAGCGCATGATTGGCGAAGAGACGAAAGCGCAGATCCTCGAAAGAGAGGGGCGTCTGCCAGATGCGGTTATCGCCTGCGTTGGCGGCGGTTCTAACGCTATCGGTATGTTTGCCGATTTTATCGACGAAACGTCCGTTGGCCTGATTGGTGTAGAACCGGCGGGTCACGGTATCGAAACTGGCGAGCACGGCGCGCCGCTGAAACATGGCCGCGTTGGTATCTATTTTGGTATGAAGTCGCCGATGATGCAGACAGATGAAGGTCAAATTGAGGAGTCTTATTCGATCTCTGCGGGTCTGGATTTCCCGTCTGTCGGGCCGCAGCATGCGTATCTGAACAGTACTGGTCGTGCCGACTATGTTTCTATCACGGATGACGAAGCGCTGGACGCGTTCAAAATCCTGTGCCGCAATGAAGGCATCATTCCTGCGCTGGAGTCCTCGCACGCCCTCGCCCATGCGTTAAAAATGATGCGCGAGAACCCGGACAAAGAGCAGTTGCTGGTGGTTAACCTTTCCGGGCGCGGCGACAAAGACATTTTTACCGTACATGACATCCTGAAAGCGCGAGGGGAAATCTGATGGAACGCTATGACAACTTGTTTAAGCAACTGAGTGCGCGCAAAGAAGGTGCATTCGTTCCCTTCGTCACGCTGGGCGATCCTTCGCCGGAACAATCATTAAAAATCATTGATACGCTGATTGAAGCAGGCGCAGATGCACTTGAGTTAGGGATACCGTTTTCCGATCCATTGGCTGACGGCCCGACTATCCAGAACGCCACGTTGCGCGCCTTTGCCGCTGGCGTGACACCGTCACAATGCTTCGAAATGCTGGCAGCCATTCGCCAGAAGCACCCGACCATTCCAATCGGCCTGCTGATGTATGCCAACCTGGTTTTCAGCCGTGGCATCGACGAATTCTATGCCCAGTGTGCAAAAGTCGGCGTTGACTCCGTGCTGGTCGCGGATGTGCCGATTGAAGAATCCACACCATTCCGCCAGGCAGCCTTGCGTCATAATATTGCGCCCATCTTTATCTGCCCGCCAAACGCGGACGACGATCTACTGCGCCAGATTGCCTCTTATGGCCGGGGTTACACCTACCTGCTTTCACGCGCAGGGGTAACCGGCGCGGAAAACCGTGCGGCGCTGCCGCTTCACCATCTGGTAGAAAAACTTACCGAGTATCACGCTGCACCTGCGCTGCAGGGCTTCGGTATTTCCGCACCTGATCAGGTGAGTGCTGCCGTAGAAGCGGGTGCCGCCGGGGCGATCTCCGGTTCAGCGATTGTGAAAATCATTGAGAAAAACCTCGCCAACCCAACGGCCATGTTGGCTGAGCTGAAAGCCTTTGTGCAAAGTCTAAAAGGCGCTACTTTGCCGCGTTAACCTCTGACACCGCCTGTTGATTCAGGCGGTGTACTTTCCTGCTCATCCCCCTTTTTTTCCTAACGTATTGTTAAAACGTTCATATTTTCTGTGGGATAATAATCCTAAAAATTATGACACCGATATAAACACCATGCGTGAGATCCCTGATTCTTGCTGGCAACGTCGCTGGTTGGCCCTGCTGCTGACCGGGTTGCTTTCCGGTGCGGCTGGCATGTTGATTGCCCTTCTTCTGCATGCCATCCAGCACCTCGCTTTTGGTTATAGCCAGCAATCGCTGATTGGCGGCGCACCGTTTCTACAGGGCGTAACAGATGCCAGCGCCCTGCGCCGTTTTGTTTCTCTTGCTGCTGCGGGTGTGGTGGCGGGCTGGGGCTGGTGGCTCCTGGCACGCTATGCAAAAAAACGCGTCAGTGTTGGCGCTGCGCTAAAAGATGTTCAACGCCCGATGCCCGCATTCACCACCTTAATCCATGCGTTGCTACAAGTTATCACCGTGGCGATGGGCTCGCCGCTCGGTCGAGAAAGTGCGCCGCGTGAAGTCGGAGCTTTGTTTGGTGGTGGGATGGCGAGGCGTATCGGATTAAATGCGCAAGAGACGAGGCTGGTGATCGCCTGCGGTGCAGGTGCCGGGCTGGCGGCGGTGTATAACGTTCCGCTGGCGGGCGCAATTTTTACCCTTGAGGTACTGCTGGTCACGATCAGTTGGGATGCGGTCATTGCCGCCATCGTCACCTCCACCCTCGCCGCGTTCATGGCATCGCTGGTGCTGGGCAACGAGCGTCAGTATTTGTTTACCGCCCCCACAGCGCCCCCTTCTTTGATTATCTGGGCCGTCCTGTCCGGCCCGCTGTTCGGCTATGCTGCTAGCCTGTTCCGGCGGATGACAAAAAGCGCGCGGGCACAGGTGAAAACCAACTGGCAAATGCCGGTCCTCTGTTTTATGGCTTTTGCCTGTCTCGGCTTGCTCGCTATCTGGTTTCCACAATTACCAGGCAACGGACGCGGCCCGGTGCAACTCAGTTTCGGCGGAGGTGTAACACTGCCGCTGGCGGCCATGTTGATTGGATTAAAAGTGCTGAGTATCTGGATGGTGCTACGCAGCGGTGCCGAAGGTGGTTTACTTACGCCGGGGCTGGCGATCGGTGCCCTGCTGGGAGCGCTGATGTTCCTGCTGGTGGGTCAGTTTTTTCCCGGCGGCAGCATGGCGGAATTTGCGCTGACCGGTGGCGCGGCTTTTCTCGCCTCGTCGATGCAAATGCCGCTCACCGCCATTGTGCTGTTGATGGAATTCACCGGCATGGATTTCAGTTTTTTTGTGCCGTTGGCCCTCTGCGTTGCCGGCGCGTATATGACCTGCCGCTATTGCAAGTAACGCGTTTCGGGGAGTGGGTTTATCGCACTGGATAAGAATTCGCAGGCTCCTCATGAATGGGCGGGAAGTGGCGGCTAATATTTTATATGCTGTGAGTACCGCACCCTCTCACTTCCTGCTTTCCAATTCTTTATCTGCACCTCGTCGCGATCGACGAGCCAGCGAGGTGAGAGTTCACCGCACTCTGCATTGGATGTGTCTGGGCGACAATATTGGGATGCTGCTTGCACCTGAAAGAAACCACGCTGCTAATACAAGGAAACCATTACACGCGGGAAGGCGTGGAAACTGGTTATTAACAAACCAGTTTCCACAATACGCTTAAAAACGATAACCAGCAGAGAACATAAACACCCACGGATCCAGGCGAGTATGTACGCTTTGTTGCACACCATTCGCTTTAAAACGCACATCCGTATCGATATCCATCCACCAGACTGACATGTTAATCAGCCAGTTTCGGTTGATTAAGTAATCCAGACCGGCTTGCCCCGCCACGCCCCAGGAGTCTTTCAGGCTCAAATCCGACAGCCCAGCAGCTTTCCCGGTATCGTTAAATTTCTCATCAAAGAAAGTGGTGTAGTTTACGCCTGCACCAAGATATGGGCGCAGTTTGCTCTGTGAATCACCAAAATACCACTGCGCCATTAATGTCGGCGGCAGGTGATGCACAGTGGCGATGTCGCCGGTTGGACCGGTACCAACGCGGTGGCGAAATGGCGTCGCGGCCAGTAATTCAACGCCAATGTTGTCGGTCGCCATCCAGCTCATCGTTACACCAAGTTGGGTGTTATTGCTGACATTAAAACTGCCCAGAGCGCCTAAAACGTTATCTGAACCTTCCGTCGGACGTACCGTCGCAGAACCGGCTCGAATGAAAAATTCGCCAGCTTCATGCGCGTATACACCGGTAGAAAGGCTACTCAGGATCAATGCTGCCACGGCTAACTTCTTCATATCCACTCCATGTTTAAGGTTTTTATCGCGCCGTGAATATACCTATAACTGAGTACAAAGTGATCCAACACGGATCACACTTAACCCCGTAATTTAACATTCATTGATCTGGGTTAATTTTCACCGCTCGTTACACTCATTAACTTTTGTATTTAAATCAATTTTCGCTTTGTGAGATGGTTAAAAAAATACTCGCTCGCCTATCTTGTGTGCGTTATGCGGCGGCGATAATTTATTGGCCTGACAATGTATGTTGATGCGTCGTTAAGTGCAGGTGCGTTATGAGTGATATCAATCCGTGCATGTCGTGCGGAGCCTGTTGTGCGTATTTTCGAGTCTCTTTCTATTGGGCAGAAGCGGATGATGCTGGAGGCCCTGTCCCGGCTCAGCTCACCGAGCCGCTAACCCCATTTCTGCGCTGCATGAGCGGAACCAATCAAAATCAGAGCCGCTGTACAGCGCTGCAAGGTACGCCCGGCGAGTCGGCCAGTTGCAGTATTTATACAAACAGGCCGTCGCCCTGCCGTGAATTTTCCATGTCCGGCGAAGACGGAAAGGTCAATGAAGCCTGCGATCGGGCTCGTGCGCGCTACGGTTTAGCGCCTCTTTACAAAGATATGCTTTTCCATACAAGCAGCGATGCTGCCACTGAGGGTGTATTCGGGGTACAATTGCCCGCAATTTAACACCGCCATACTCAAGGAGAGTGCATGTCTATCACGGCGAAGTCCGTTTACCGTGACACGGGGAATTTTTTTCGTAATCAGTTCGTTACCATTTTACTGATTGCTTTACTTTGTGCGTTGATCACGTTCTTGCTTGGCAGTGCCTTTAAGCCCAGTGAGGAGCAACTCTCCATTTTAAGTGAAGGGGATAATCTTGCCGGCAGCGTCGGGTTGTTTGATCTGGTGCAGAATATGACGCCGGAGCAGCAACAAGTGCTGCTCCGAGCGTCTGCGGCATCAACATTTTCCGGGCTTGTGGGCAATGCGATTCTCGTCGGTGGCGTACTGCTGATGATCCAGATGATTTCTGCGGGTCAGCGCATCAGCGCTTTGCGGGCAATTGGCGCCAGCGCGCCAGTGTTGCCGAAGCTATTTTTACTGATCCTGCTGACCACTTTTATCGTGCAAATTGGCATTATGTTTGTGATTGTCCCAGGCGTCATTCTGGCGATCCTGCTCGCTTTCGCCCCGGTGATACTGGTGCAGGATAAAATGGGGATTTTCGCCGCTATGCGTAGCAGCATGCGCCTTGCCTGGGCGAATATGCGTCTTGTCGCTCCGGCGGTAATAGGTTGGTTGCTGGCAAAAACATTGCTGCTGCTGTTCGCGCATAACTTTGCAGTGTTCACTGTGGAAGGTGGTGAAGTGATTGCCAATACGCTGAGCAACCTGATTTCAGCGGCGCTGCTGGTTTATCTGTTCCGCCTCTATATGTTGATGCGTTCGTGATTGTTCCGGTTGCCTGCGTCTGTGGGCAACCCCTTATGATGGAATCGTAGAATGAAGCAGTTTCTTGATTTTCTGCCGTTGGTGGTCTTTTTCGCCTTTTACAAACTGTACGATATCTATGCGGCGACCACTGCGCTGATTATCGCGACCGCTATCGTGCTGATTTATAGTTGGGTGCGCTATCGCAAAGTGGAAAAGATGGCACTCATTACTTTTGTGCTGGTCGCCGTATTCGGCGGGCTGACTCTTTTCTTCCATAACGATGAGTTTATTAAATGGAAGGTGACGGTGATTTACGCCTTGTTCGCCGCAGCGTTGCTCTTCAGCCAGTGGGTCATGAAAAAGCCGCTGATCCAGCGCATGCTCGGTAAAGAGATCGCGCTGCCGGAAGCCGTTTGGGGCAAACTGAACATCGCATGGGCGCTGTTTTTTATTTTGTGTGGTCTGGCGAATATCTACATTGCCTTCTGGCTGCCGCAAAATATTTGGGTGAATTTCAAAGTGTTTGGCTTAACCGCGCTGACGCTTCTCTTCACCGTGCTGAGCGGCGTTTATATCTACCGCCACATGCCCGCGCAGGACGACAAATCCTGAGACTGAAAGCCAGGCCAACGCGCCTGGCTTTTTTCTTTCCGAACGCCCCGCATTCGTAGTAGCATCCCGCCATAAATCCCTCATAGCAGAAGAGATAACAATGACAACCCCTCAGGACACTCCCCAGGGAGAGCTT
This sequence comes from Kosakonia sp. YIM B13571, assembly GCF_042788095.1. Lineage (NCBI taxonomy): Bacteria > Pseudomonadati > Pseudomonadota > Gammaproteobacteria > Enterobacterales > Enterobacteriaceae > Kosakonia > Kosakonia sp. YIM B13571. The sequence continues at coordinate 637,666 of NZ_JBHZPL010000002.1, forward strand.
GTTTTACGCACATTAGCAATGCCAGCAGACACCAACGCCAACGGCGATATCTTCGGCGGCTGGTTAATGTCACAAATGGATATTGGCGGCGCAATACAAGCCAAGGAAATTGCACATGGTCGCGTGGTGACGGTGCGCGTTGACGGCATGACTTTTCTTCGCCCGGTCGCGGTGGGTGATGTTGTCTGCTGCTATGCACGCTGTGTTAAGCGGGGCAACACTTCAGTGACAATTAATATTGAAGTGTGGGTGAAGAAGGTCTCATCCGAGCCAATTGGTCAGCGTTATAAAGCAACGGAAGCGCTGTTTATTTACGTCGCAGTCGATAATGAAGGCAAACCGCGCCAGTTACCGCAGGCCTAAGAAAAAGCCTCCTTACGGAGGCTTTTTTATTCCATTGAGGCACCGCCGTTCAGACGGAACACGACATTAACGATTAATCCTGTTCCCGGCTTCCCGGATTCATAACGCCACTTGCGCATTGCCGCTTTTACTTCACGTTCAAACATATTCGCCGGTTGCGCCGACAGCACTTCGACGTTCTCAACACGGCCATCGGCGGTGACGTCAAACTTCACTTTTACCCGGCCTTCAATGCGCAGCGCTTGCGCACGGGCCGGATATTGCGGCTGATTGCGGCTCAGCGCGCGCGGGCCAGCCGGAACAGATGGCGCAGGTTGGGTAGCTGTCGACGGAGCCGGATTCGTAACCGGTCGCGCGGGCGCGTTATTCTGGAACGGTGAGGCCGGCTGCGGTGTTGCCGGTTTCACTTCACGCTTCGGCTGCTCGACCTTTTTCTCCGGTTTTGGCTTCGGCTTGGGTTTTGGCTGCGGCTTGGGCTTTTCAATCACCACTGGCGCTTCTTTCGGTGGCTCAGGAACGGGTTCCGGCTCGGGCTCAACGACCGGCTCCGGCGGTTGAGCCACCTGAGGAGGTTCCAGATCGGTAGGCGCCACCATAGTGACCGAAATGGGTTGCGCAGGTGCGGGCAGTTCAACAACCTGATGTACCGATGTATAGAGCAGACCCGCCACGACGGCTCCATGAATACCGACAGACAATAGCGTCGGCCAGGGAAAGCGGCGAGGTAAATCAAGGGTCATTGAAGTCATAATCGCGTCAGTTAAAAAACCAGAGCTAGATTTTAAATGCAAATAGCAATCATATTCAACAAGCCATCACATGCGCAGGCGATTTAATCCGTTAAATGGGTAAAAAAGCCGCATACATTGCATGTATGTTACGGCCATTACCATCTTTACATTGCAGTCGTTTCGCCTTTCACATAGGGTATGGCTTTCTTATCTGTGAGGAGTTCTGCCCGTGCTGTACGTTATTTTTGCTGAAGATATTGCTGACTCACTCGAAAAACGTTTGTCCGTGCGCCCCGCCCATCTGGCGAGACTGCAGCTACTGCGCGATGAAGGCCGTCTGCTGACTGCTGGTCCAATGCCGGCTGTCGACAGCAACGATCCTGGGGCTGCGGGTTTCACTGGCTCGACGGTGATTGCTGAGTTTGAATCGCTGGAAGCGGCAAAGTTCTGGGCAGAAGCCGATCCCTACGTCGCTGCCGGGGTTTATCAGAACGTGACGGTGAAACCGTTCAAGAAAGTATTCTAAAAAGAAAAGACCCGCCAAGGCGGGTCTTTTACTGTACTGACCACTTCAGAACCAGGCAGCATTTCAGCATCCGGCTGGTGAATTCCGCGCTTACATAAATTGCTGATGTTAACGCAATTGCCCGCCACCAGCAGATATGCCCGATCCGTATCGAAATATTCATCGCAGGCGGAGCAACGAGGTCTGCGTTCGCACACTGCGGGAATAAAACTCTGTGAACATAAATCGTCACAACTATCCCGATTTAAACGCCTTACTCCCGCTTCACTTGCCGGGAATGCTCATAACGAGCAATAACTCATCATGAAAACCAGGGGAAATAATAGAGAGTGATCACCACCGAATATTCCCCTGGTGTTTCATTATTTAATGCCCAACACTTTTGGAAAAAAGATTAATAACCGCCACCCCGGCAATAATTAACCCCATTCCCATGATTGCTGGCATGTCCAGTTTTTGCCCGTGTACTAGCCAGCCAGCAATACCTATCAGCACAATACCGGCACCTGACCAGATGGCATAAATCACCCCGGTCGGAATAGTGCGCATAGTAATTGTCAGGCACCAGAACGCAATGCAATACCCGGCGATACTGATAATGCCGGGTAACAAACGAGTAAAACTGTCGGAAGATTTCAGCGCCGTTGTGGCAATAACTTCCATCACAATGGCAATACCGAGAAAAATAAAGGCTTCTTTGTTCATATGGGTTACCGGACAATATTAACGTTTACTGAGCGCCAGACGAGTGGCAAACAGCAAAAAGACCATCCCTGTGCAACGATCCATCCAGCATATGACTTTTTCTTTACGCAGGAATGATGACAACGGGCGCATGGCGGAAATAAGCAGCGTCGACCAACAGGTGCCCAGTAAAAGATGAATAAAAACCAGGCCAAAGGTCCAGACTATCAGCGGTTGTCCCTGCGGGATAAATTGCGGCAGAAATGAGACATAAAAAATGCCCACTTTCGGGTTGAGCACGTTGCCGAACATCCCTTTGAGAAACCAGTTCTGCGATTTCGTTTCGCTTGCGCCCACCGCAGAAAACGATTTGCGCGGACGCAGCAACATATTCAGACCCAACCAGCATAAATAGGCTGCGCCACAATACTTCAGGATGCTGTACGCCAGCTCAGACACCGCGATCAGCGCACCCAGACCAAACGCCACCATTGCTCCCCAGATAAGACAACCGGTGTTGATTCCCATCTGTGCTTTGAAAGCCTCTTTGCGACCTTCAACTGTCGCGGTGCGTAATATCAGCGCCGTGTCCAGCCCCGGCGTTAATGTCAAAAGCGTGGCGGCGAAGGTAAAAGCCAACAGACTATCCATTACCGACATACTGCGACTCCTTCTTTAACATTACGTCCAGAAACGATCGCGGGCACCTGTTCGGTGCCCGGATATTAAAGATCGTAAATAGCGAATAACAGCACATTACGATGACGGTTCACGCCACATTTCCTGATGGCGTGGATGCGCATATTGCGACGTGATTGCGCTTCCAGCCAGCGCGCTTTACGGCGGCTCATCTGCCGCAGCATACGCCAGCGCCCCACTTCCGTTCGACTACGCTTCATTTTTACAACTCACTACTTAACAGAAACGCCATTATAGTCCGTCAACTTCGCCAGGCCAGCGCTTTTCGGCGTTTTTATTTGCCAGATGAATGCGGATGCGTACACTCATCAAATACAGTTTTTAAAAGGATTTTTATTTATGACCGCTTTTTACACGGTAATGAGTTGGCTGATTGTCTTGGGTTACTGGCTACTGATTGCGGGTGTAACACTGCGCATATTGATGAAACGCCGCGCTGTCACTTCTGCAATGGCGTGGTTACTGGTGATTTACATCCTGCCGCTGGTTGGGATCATCGCCTATCTTTCGCTTGGCGAACTGCACCTTGGGAAACGTCGTGCCGAGCGCGCCCGCGCCATGTGGCCTTCTACCGCTAAGTGGCTGAATGACCTGAAAAATTTCAAACATATTTTTGCAACCGAAAACAGCGGCGTTGCGTCATCTCTTTTCAAGTTATGTGAGCGACGCCAGGGGATCGCCGGAGTTAAGGGCAATCAGTTGCAGTTACTCACCTCGACCGATGATGTGATGCAGTCATTGATCCGTGATATTCAGCTCGCCCGTCACAATATCGAGATGGTGTTTTACATCTGGCAACCCGGCGGTATGGCGGATCAGGTGGCCGAATCGTTAATGGCCGCAGCGCGCCGCGGCGTACACTGTCGCCTGCTGCTGGATTCTGCCGGCAGCGTGGCGTTTTTCCGCAGCCCGTGGGCAACCATGATGCGAAATTCCGGGGTTGAAGTGGTCGAGGCGCTGAAAGTGAACTTAATGCGTGTCTTTCTGCGCCGCATGGATTTACGCCAGCACCGAAAAATCGTGTTGATTGATAATTACATTGCCTACACTGGCAGCATGAATCTGGTCGATCCGCGTTTCTTTAAGCAAGATGCTGGCGTCGGGCAATGGGTCGATTTGATGGCGCGCATGGAGGGCCCGGTCGCCACAGCAATGGGGATTGTTTACTCTTGCGACTGGGAGATAGAAACTGGAAAACGCATTCTTCCCCCGCCACCTGACGCCAACATCATGCCTTTCGAAGAGGCCAGCGGGCACACCATTCACACCATTGCTTCCGGTCCAGGGTTTCCGGAAGATCTGATCCACCAGGCATTGCTGACGGCCGTCTACGCATCACGCGAATATTTAATTATGACCACACCCTACTTTGTGCCCAGCGACGATCTGCTGCATGCGATTTGTACGGCGGCACAGCGCGGGGTGGACGTGAGTATTATTCTGCCGCGTAAAAACGATTCGCTGCTGGTCGGCTGGGCCAGCCGGGCATTTTTTGGCGAGCTGCTGGCCGCAGGCGTAAAGATTTACCAGTTCGAAGGCGGTTTGTTGCATACCAAAAGTGTGTTGGTGGATGGCGAACTGAGCCTGGTCGGCACCGTAAATCTGGATATGCGCAGCCTGTGGCTGAATTTCGAAATCACACTGGTGATTGACGATGCCGGTTTTGGTGGCGATCTGGCGGCCGTCCAGGATGATTACATCTCCCGCTCCCGCTTACTTGATGCGCGTTTGTGGGTAAAACGGCCGTTCTGGCATCGCATTGCTGAACGACTGTTTTACTTCTTCAGCCCGTTGCTGTAAAACGTGCCCAACAGACGTGAAGAGGTAATCATGGAAATGGATCTGAATAATCGCCTGACCGAAGACGAAACCCTTGAGCAGGCCTACGACATCTTCCTCGAACTTGCAGCGGACAACCTTGACCCGGCGGACATCATTCTTTTCAACTTACAGTTTGAAGAGCGTGGCGGCGCTGAGTTGTTTGATCCGGGCGAAGACTGGCAGGAACATGTGGATTACGATTTAAACCCGGACTTCTTCGCTGAAGTGGTCATTGGCCTTGCGGATACCGATGGCGGCGAAATCAATGACATCTTCGCACGCGTATTACTGTGCCGCGAAAAAGATCACAAACTTTGCCATATTCTCTGGCGCGAATAAGCGCGGAAAGAAAAAAGAAAAAGGGCTGACAATTGTCAGCCCTTTTTTATGCGTGGACTATAGCGGGTCGACTTTCAGGCAAGAGACCGCATGACGGAAGCTGCCCTCCAGCACCGGACGCGTCTGCGCGCACTCAGGCCCGGCAATCGGGCAGCGAGTACGGAACACGCAGCCCGACGGCGGGTTGATTGGCGACGGCAAATCCCCTTCCAACAACTGTATCGTCTTGTTCTTTTCCAGATCCGGGTCCGGAACCGGCACCGCCGACATCAGCGCTTTGGTATACGGGTGTAGCGGGTTCTGGTACACCTCGTCATAGGTGCCAAGCTCCACAGCATGACCGAGGTACATCACCAACACACGGTCGGAGATATGCTTCACTACCGCCAGGTCGTGGGCGATAAAGATCAGCGACAGCCCCATTTCACGTTGCAGTTGTTGCAGCAGGTTAACGACCTGCGCCTGGATTGAGACATCCAGTGCAGAAACCGGTTCATCACAAATGATCAGTTTCGGTTCGAGGATCAGCGCGCGGGCAATACCGATACGCTGACACTGGCCACCGGAGAACTCGTGCGGATAGCGGTTAATCAGGTTCGGCAGCAACCCCACCTTCATCATCATCGTCTTAACGCGATCGCGCACTTCCTGGCGCGACATTTTCGGATGATAGGTGCGCAGCGGTTCGGCAATGATTTCACCAATGGTCATACGTGGGTTCAGTGATGCCAGCGGGTCCTGGAAAATCATCTGAATATCACTGCGTACAGCGCGCCACTCTTCCTGCTTCATGCCCAGCAGATCTTTACCCAGCCAGGCCACTTTTCCATCGGTGGCTTTCACCAGGCCAATGATGGCGCGAGCAAAAGTCGACTTACCGCAACCGGATTCGCCCACTACGCCGAGGGTTTCCCCTTCGTACAGTCGCAGCGTAACGCCATCAACCGCTTTCAATGTTTTCGGCGGTTGCCAGAACCACTGTTTGCCGTCTTTGATGTCGAAATGCACCTTCAAATCGGCGATTTCCAGCAGCACTTTTCTCTCGTCAATCGCGGTATTCATACCAGTTCCTCCACCGATTTAAAGCAGGCGCGCAAACGGCCCGGGGCAAACTCCTCCAGCGGTGGAGCACTGTTACAGATTTCCATCGCGTGCGGGCAGCGCGGCTGGAACGGACAGCCTTTCGGCAGACGCAGCAGGTTCGGCGGGTTGCCTGGAATCGTCAGCAACGCATCGCCTTCCGTGTCGAGGCGCGGTACCGCGTTCAGCAGGCCGATAGAGTACGGATGCGATGGCTGGTAGAACACATCGCGCGCTTTGCCATACTCCATGGTACGGCCAGCGTACATCACCAGCACTTTGTCGCAGATACCCGCAACGACGCCCAGATCGTGGGTGATCATGATAATGGCGGTGTTGAATTCGCGTTTCAGCTCGTTCAACAGCGTCATGATCTGCGCCTGTACGGTCACGTCCAGCGCGGTGGTCGGTTCATCGGCAATCAGCAGTTTTGGTCGGCACATTAACGCCATTGCAATCATCACACGCTGGCGCATACCACCGGAAAACTCGTGCGGATACATGCGCATGCGTTTACGCGCTTCCGGCATTTTTACAGCGTCTAGCATTTTGACGGACTCTTCAAATGCTTCCGCTTTGTTCATGCCTTTGTGCAACATCAGAACTTCCATCAACTGCTCACCAACGCGCATATACGGGTTCAGCGAGGTCATTGGGTCCTGGAAAATCATCGAGATCTGCTCTGCGCGCAGTTTGTTCAACGCCTGCTCCGGCAGATTGAGGATCTCTTTGCCGTTGAAGGTCGCCGAACCGCCAATACGCCCATTTGTCGCCAGTAAACCCATCAGCGCAAACGCGGTCTGGGACTTGCCGGAACCCGATTCACCTACAATTCCCAGCGTTTCACCGGCCCGCAGCGAGAAGTTCAGGTCATTAACCGCCGTGACATCACCATCCGGGGTCTGGAAGGTTACACGCAGATCTTTCACGTCCAGCAGGAGATTGGATTGCTGCTGCGTCGCCGACGCGAATGAGGTTTCAGTTATGCTCATAACCGCGCTCCTTAACGGTCTTTCGGATCGAGGGCATCACGCAGGCCATCGCCGATAAAGTTGAAACAGAACAAAGTGATAACCAGGAAACCTGCCGGGAACAGCAGCAACCACGGCGACACTTCCATTGAGTTCGCGCCATCGCTTAACAGCGCGCCCCAGCTGCTCAGCGGCTCCTGGGTACCCAGGCCGAGGAAGCTCAGGAAGGATTCGAACAGGATCATGCTTGGCACCAGCAGTGAGGCATACACCACCACCACGCCCAGCACGTTTGGCACAATGTGGCGCACAACGATATTAGCGGTAGAAACCCCGCCTACCTGCGCTGCTTCGATAAACTCTTTACGTTTCAGGCTTAAGGTCTGGCCACGGACAATACGCGCCATATCGAGCCAGGAAACCATACCGATAGCGACAAAGATGAGCAGAATGTTTTGCCCAAAGAACGTCACCAGCAGGATCACGAAGAACATAAACGGGAAGGAGTTGAGGATCTCCAGCAAACGCATCATCACTGAGTCCGTTTTACCGCCGAGGTAGCCGGAAAGTGAACCGTACAGCGTCCCCAGGATAACGGCCACCAGCGCGGCGGCAATACCGACCATCAGCGAGATACGTCCGCCGATTGCCACACGTACCAGCAGGTCACGCCCGGAAGAGTCAGTACCAAAATAGTGACCGGACTCCATATCCGGCTGGCTCGACATCATTCCCCAGTCGGTATCGAAATAACTAAACTGCGACAACATCGGTGCCAGCGTCACAAACAGAGCTATCAGCAGTAATACGACCAGGCTTGCCACCGCAGCACGGTTATGCATAAAACGACGGCGTGCGTCCTGCCACAGGCTTCGTCCTTCGACTTCAAGTTTCTCACTGAAGTTTTCCAGCGCCTCGCTGTTTTTCTTACTTAACATCATGGCGAACTCCAGTATTAATAACGAATCTTCGGATCGATAACGGCATACAGCACATCAACAATCGCGTTAAACATGATAGTCAGCGTGCCGACCAGAATAGTGAGACTCAACACCAGCGAATAATCGCGGTTCAGCGCGCCGTTAACGAACAGCTGGCCGATACCCGGCAGACCATAAATGGTTTCAATAACCATTGAGCCGGTAATGATGCCGACAAACGCAGGCCCCATGTAGGAGAGTACCGGCAAAAGCGCAGGTTTGAGCGCATGGCGGAAAATGATTCGGCGCATCGGCAACCCTTTCGCACGCGCTGTGCGGATAAAGTTGGAGTGCAGAATTTCAATCATCGAACCACGGGTGATACGTGCAATGCTGGCGATATAGGCCAGAGACAACGCCACCATCGGCAGGATCATGAATTTCAACGCCCCGCCGTTCCAGCCGCCCGCTGGCAGCCACTTCAGTATGATGGCAAAGATCATCACCAATAGCGGCGCGACAACAAAGCTTGGAATAACAACCCCGGTCATTGCCAGCCCCATCACCGTATAGTCCCATTTGGTGTTTTGGTTAAGCGCGGCGACAACACCGGCCGTAACACCAAAGACAATCGCAAGAATAAACGCCGCCGCACCTAATTTTGCGGAAACCGGGAAGCTTGCCGCTACCAGGTCATTCACCGTGTAGTCTTTGTATTTGAATGACGGCCCAAAATCAAAATGCGCCAGCTGTTTCAGATAACTGAAATATTGCGTGGTGATCGGGTCGTTTAAATGATATTTCGCTTCAATATTCGCCATGACCTCTGGCGCCAGCGCACGTTCACCGGTAAATGGACTTCCCGGCGCGAGACGCATCATAAAGAACGAGATGGTAATAAGAATGAAAAGTGTTGGGATCGCTTCAAGACAGCGACGTAGGATAAATTTCAACATTGCCCGTACCTTCTGGCTGTGCCTTTTACACATTCTCTTTCAGGCGATTAAGCCTGCGACCGATGTGTGTTCTGGTGCGATAAAATAAGACACTGTGGGGCAGGTCGCCCTGCCCCACTCATTGCCATTAATGCTTGATAATATACAAGTTTTTAACGTAGATATTATCCATCGGGTCTTTACCAGTGTAGCCACCGACCCAGGTTTTCACCAGACGGGCGTTCACGTAGTAGTAAACCGGAACGATCGCCGAGTCTTTATCCAGTTGCTCTTCAGCTTTAGAATAAAGCTCAGTGCGCTGTGCTTCGTCAGTGACTTTCAGCGTGTCGCCGATCAGCTTGTCAAACGCCGGGCTCTTATAGTGCGCGGTGTTGTTGGAACTGTCGGAGAGCATGGTGTTCAGGAAGGATGTCGGCTCGTTGTAATCCGCACACCAGCCCGCACGCGCAACATCAAAGGTGCCCTGATGACGCGTGTCCAGGAAGGTTTTCCACTCCTGGTTTTCCAGCTTAACGTCTACGCCAAGGTTTTTCTTCCAGATGGAAGCCACAGCGATCGCCAGTTTTTTATGCAGATCGGAGGTGTTATACAGCAGGCTGAACGACAGCGGCTTATCTGCGGTGTAACCAGCTTCGGCCAGCAGTTTTTTCGCTTCAGCGTTGCGCTGTTCCTGGGTCATTTTGAACCAGGCCGGCGGAGTCAGTTTTGCACCATCGGTGTACGGCGGTGTATAGCTGTATGCCGGCAGGTCACCTTGGTTTTTCACTTTGTTGACGATGATGTCGCGATCCAGCGCCAGTTTCAGCGCGGTACGAACGCGAACGTCAGTGAACGGAGCTTTCTGGTTGTTGATTTCGTAGTAGTAAGTACACAGGTACGGGTCAACGTGTACTTCTTTAGGAATCTCTTTTTTCAGCTTCTGGAACAGTTCGATCGGCATGTTGTTATAAGTCATGTCGATTTCGCCGCTGCGGTAGCGGTTAACGTCTGTCACTTCAGAAGAAATTGGCAGATAAGTTACCTGGTTAATAACGGTTTTCGCGTTATCCCAGTAATTGGTGTTGCGCTCAAGAACGATACGTTCGTTGACCACCCAATCTTTCAGTTTATAAGCACCGTTGGTCACGATGTTAGCTGGCTGTGTCCATTTTTCGCCGAATTTTTCAATGGTGGCTTTAGGCACAGCGGAAACAGATGGGTGAACCAGCAGTTTATAGAAATAAGGAACCGGCTCGCTCAGGGTAACTTCAAAGGTGTAATCATCAATCGCTTTTACGCCAAGATCGCTGGTCGGCTTTTTGCCAGCGATAACATCGTCGATATTGGCGATGTGGCCGTACTGCAGATAGCTCGCATACGGAGAAGCGGTTTTCGGATCTGCCAGACGCTGCCAGCTATAAACAAAATCATGCGCCGTTACAGGCGTACCGTCGGACCATTTCGCGTTTTTACGCAGATGGAAAGTCCAGACTTTAAAATCTTTATTATCCCACGACTCAGCAACACCCGCTGTTGGGTGACCCTGAACGTCGGAAATCAACAGCCCTTCAAACAGGTCGCGGTTGATGTTGGATTCAGGAACCCCTTCGATTTTATGCGGGTCGAGAGATTGCACTTCAGAACCATTGTTACGAACCAGCGTTTGCTTTTCCGCCAGTTGAACGCCTGCCGGTACATCGGCAGCCATTGCCGCGTTACCGGTAATCAGTGCAGTCAAAATTCCCGCAGCTACCAGACTTTTCTTTGTGATGATGGACATTGTGTTGTTACTCCACTCATTATAATTACTGACGTTTACGCCAGCGTGTTTCATCCCCTGTTGGGGGCCTGTATAGCGCAGGAGCTTTTTGGCGCTATCAGACATCTTTTTGTTACTGCTGCTATCACCGACTTTTTTTATTACGGACTGCTCAAACGGCAATCTTGCGTCGATTCTGTTACGCGTCTCCCCTGTCGAGGCGCGTTGTATTCACTATGTGAACCGTTTTATATGCAAACGATTCTCATCTGAGCCGTTTATTCTGCAAATTATAAGGTCGAGAAACATAATGGGCGGAAAATAACAAATGCCTTCTCCTGCCGCCAATACATTTTGCAAATTTGTTAACCATTTCTCTTTTGCGACACAGCATCAATCAACAGGCGATAGCTTTTCAGCCTCCCTGTTACTTTTTTATCTATTAGTATCAATGAGATAAACGAACATCACCACCGTGTGATGTTTTTAGAATGGTGCTGTTCTTTTTTGCACAAAAAAGCAACAATTGACTACTTTTTAGCACATTCATCTACGAGAAGATGGAAAGTACTAATATCATTTCAATTATGTCACGGCAAGCCCAATAGTATTATGTGACAGAAATAACAGGTGCGATTGGGCGAATTGCGCACAGCAGAGATTCGTTATACTTATAATCCGCTGATAGAAAACAGATTTTCTGATTAGTGTAATTTATTATACTTCCCCGCATTTTGCAGATTCGTCATATGTTTTACTGATTTTGCGCGTTCTTTTACAGCCATTTTTGCAATGTAAACAGTTATCGCTATATAGAAGAAGGTATAACGACAACCTTTTATTTCCTTATTAAAGGAAGAAGTGAATCAGTTCAGCAAACCAGGAAATAGCGATCTTGCCCCCGCGACGATAAACTCAATACCCAGTGCCATAAGTAACAACCCCATAATACGTGTAATGACGTTGATACCGGTTTGCCCAAGCAAACGCACCAGCCAGGGCGCGATACGAAATAGCCCCCAGGAACTGAGCGCAAACAGTGCGATTGCAACGGTGAAACCAATCAGATGCTCAACAGTGTGATAGCGTGTTCCCCAAACAATGGTGGAACTGATCGCCCCCGGCCCCGCCATCAGAGGCAGAGCTAACGGTACCACGCCGATACTTTCGCGGATGGCCGTCTCTGATTTTTCTTGTTTATTCTGCTTATCTTCACCCAGTTTCCCGCTGATCATCGACATGGCGATAGTTACCACCAGAATGCCCCCGGCAATACGGAACGAGTCGATCGAAATGCCAAACAGCTGCAATATGGCATCGCCAAGAAAAAGCGACGTCCAAAGAATAATGGCCACGGAAAGATTGGCGGTGAGATTCGTTTTATTCCGCGCGGCGGTCATCTGGTAGCTGGTCATGCTGATAAAGACCGGAATAATGCCGACCGGGTTGACCAACGCAAACAGGCCAATGAAGAATTTAAAATAGAGGGGAAGATCGAACACGATGTGCTCCACAGTAGGTTTCGTAACGTTGTCAGAGAAATAACCTATCAGCACGACAGGAAAATTCATGCAGAAGATACGCGTTTTCGCCGCGCAGTTCATCATGATTTCCGTGGAAATTCGCTGCAATACAGCATGTTATTAACCTGTGGGAATTGTGATAATCTTACAGCGCGCCTGGCCATATGCCATTAACATTTGCTACAAATGCCCAAAAATGGGCTGCTGAAAGGTGTCAGCTTCGCTGAAATTTGATGTAGATCACGCAATGGTTACTCAGAAGTGGGTAATCTTGATGGCACAAAAAGAGCTCAAAAGTGTCAGTAAGTGCGTTGTATCCTCGAGACTCTTTCAGTAAATCAGTGGTGGATGGTTTAGCGTTAACTCTTTGTTTTTATGAAACTTACGCAACCTGCAGCCGGTCTGTCTATACTTTCCAATTAGGCAACTGGTTTACTAAAAGAGTTTAAACATTATCAGGAGAGCATTATGGCTGTTACTAATGTCGCTGAACTTAACGCACTCGTTGAACGCGTGAAGAAAGCCCAGCGTGAATATGCCAACTTTACTCAAGAGCAAGTAGATAAAATCTTCCGTGCTGCCGCTCTGGCTGCCGCAGATGCTCGCATCCCGCTGGCAAAACTGGCGGTTGCCGAATCTGGCATGGGTATCGTTGAAGACAAAGTGATTAAAAACCACTTCGCTTCCGAATATATTTATAACGCGTATAAAGATGAAAAAACCTGCGGCGTGCTGTCAGAAGATGACACCTTCGGCACGATTACCATCGCAGAACCAATCGGCATTATCTGCGGTATTGTCCCGACCACTAACCCAACCTCTACCGCTATCTTTAAATCGCTGATTAGCCTGAAGACCCGTAACGCAATCATTTTCTCCCCGCACCCGCGCGCTAAAGATGCCACCAACAAAGCAGCAGATATCGTGCTGCAAGCAGCCATTGCCGCTGGTGCTCCGAAAGATCTGATCGGCTGGATTGACCAACCGTCTGTAGAGCTGTCCAACGCACTGATGCATCACCCGGATATTAACCTGATCCTCGCCACTGGCGGGCCGGGCATGGTAAAAGCAGCATACAGCTCCGGTAAACCGGCTATCGGTGTAGGTGCGGGTAACACCCCGGTTGTGATTGATGAAACTGCCGATATCAAACGTGCAGTGGCGTCCGTATTAATGTCTAAGACTTTCGATAACGGCGTTATTTGTGCTTCTGAACAGTCCGTTGTCGTTGTTGATTCCGTCTATGAAGCGGTTCGTGAGCGTTTCGCCAGCCACGGTGGTTACCTGCTTCAGGGTAAAGAGTTGAAAGCGGTTCAGGACATTATCCTGAAAAATGGCGCGCTCAACGCGGCTATTGTTGGTCAACCGGCGTACAAAATCGCTGAACTGGCTGGCTTCACTGTTCCAACAACCACTAAGATCCTGATTGGTGAAGTGAAAGTTGTCGATGAGAGCGAGCCGTTCGCACATGAAAAACTGTCACCGACGCTCGCAATGTACCGCGCGAAAGATTTCGAAGACGCGGTCGAAAAAGCAGAGAAACTTGTCGCCATGGGCGGTATCGGTCACACCTCTTGCCTGTACACCGACCAGGATAACCAACCTGAACGCGTTGCTCACTTCGGTCAGATGATGAAAACCGCGCGTATCCTGATTAACACCCCGGCTTCTCAGGGTGGTATCGGTGACCTGTATAACTTTAAACTCGCGCCTTCCCTGACTCTGGGTTGTGGTTCCTGGGGTGGTAACTCCATCTCTGAAAACGTTGGTCCGAAGCACCTGATCAACAAGAAAACCGTTGCTAAGCGAGCTGAAAACATGTTGTGGCACAAACTTCCGAAATCTATCTACTTCCGCCGTGGCTCTCTGCCAATCGCGCTGGATGAAGTGATTACTGATGGTCACAAACGCGCGCTTATCGTGACTGACCGTTTCCTGTTCAATAACGGTTATGCAGACCAGATTACTTCTGTGCTGAAAGCGGCCGGTGTTGAAACCGAAGTGTTTTTTGAAGTTGAAGCAGACCCAACACTGACTATCGTGCGTAAAGGCGCTGAGCTGGCGAACTCCTTTAAACCAGACGTGATTATCGCCCTGGGTGGTGGTTCCCCGATGGATGCCGCGAAAATTATGTGGGTGATGTACGAACATCCGGAAACCCATTTCGAAGAGCTGGCGCTGCGCTTTATGGATATCCGTAAACGTATCTATAAGTTCCCGAAAATGGGCGTGAAAGCGAAAATGATCGCGATCACCACCACTTCTGGTACCGGTTCTGAAGTTACGCCGTTTGCGGTAGTAACCGACGATGCCACCGGTCAGAAATATCCACTGGCAGACTATGCTCTGACACCGGATATGGCGATTGTCGATGCCAACCTGGTGATGGATATGCCGAAATCCCTGTGCGCCTTCGGTGGTCTGGATGCGGTAACTCACGCACTTGAAGCTTACGTTTCCGTACTGGCATCCGAATTCTCTGACGGCCAGGCGCTGCAAGCGCTGAAATTGCTGAAAGAAAACCTGCCAGCTTCTTACAACGAAGGTTCAAAAAACCCGGTTGCTCGTGAACGCGTTCACAGTGCTGCTACCATCGCCGGTATCGCCTTTGCCAACGCCTTCCTCGGTGTGTGCCACTCCATGGCGCATAAACTGGGTTCGCAGTTCCACATTCCGCACGGTTTGGCTAACGCCCTGCTTATCTGTAACGTTATCCGCTATAACGCGAACGATAACCCGACTAAACAGACCGCGTTCAGCCAGTATGATCGCCCGCAAGCACGCCGTCGTTATGCAGAAATCGCCGATCATTTAGGTCTGACTTCTGCCGGTGACCGTACTGCAGCGAAAATCGAAAAACTGCTGGCATGGCTGGAAAGCATCAAAGCTGAACTGGGTATTCCGAAATCTATCCGTGAAGCTGGCGTACAGGAAGCTGACTTCCTGGCAAACGTGGATAAGCTGTCTGAAGATGCGTTTGATGACCAGTGTACCGGTGCGAACCCGCGCTACCCGCTGATTTCCGAACTGAAACAGATCCTGCTGGATACTTTCTACGGTCGTGAGTACAAAGAAGGTGAAGTGGCGGTGGTTAAAGCTGAAGCCGCACCCGTTAAAGCAGACAAAAAAGCGAAGAAACCCGCTTAATTGTTAACGCTAATAAAAAACCCGCTTCGGCGGGTTTTTTATTGCTAAAGATGAGGAAACGAAAAGCTAACCTCTGACACGTTGCTGAATTGCTGTTAAAGACCCTTCTTGTTGGGCTTCTTTGTAGTGTTTGCGGCACACGGATACATAGCGTTCATTACCGCCAATTACCACCTGCTCGCCTTCGTTATAAGGGCGTCCCTCTTGATCAAGACGCAGCACCATACTGGCTTTACGCCCACAGAAACAGACAGTTTTAAGTTCAACCAGTTTATCTGACCAGGCCAGCAAATATTGGCTACCCACAAATAACTCACCGCGAAAATCCGTGCGCAAACCGTAACAAAGCACCGGAATATCCAACTGATCGACAACTTCGGATAGCGCATAAACCTGTTCACGGGTTAAAAACTGGCACTCATCAACCAGCACACAATGCACAGCCTGTTGCTGATGCTCAGCGTTGATTTCGTCAAACAGCGACGAGTTGTGATTAAACAAACGTGCCGGTGAAGATAAGCCGATACGAGAGCTAACCTTGCCTGATCCGAAGCGATCGTCAATTTCGGCGGTGTAAACCACCGTACGCATTCCTCTTTCCTGATAATTGTAAGAGGACTGTAGTAACGCCGTTGATTTCCCCGCATTCATTGCTGAATAGTAGAAATAAAGCTGTGCCATTGCGTGCAAAACCCCAATCAAAGTGTGATATTCCCGGCGTGGAGTGTACCATATTTTATCGGGTCACCCTGTCGTCGCTCCGCGATTGAAGTAAATCAACCCTCAATTGCAGACTCATAGATATTCCAAGAGTTAATCATCTGGGTTGTTACTGCCAAAGAAACAGCAATAAGAAATTCATGATCTTACAAATGTTTTTTAATCGGAACATTCTCACCTTAGCATACGGAAATTATTAATAATTTAAGCAAGAGCACATTCAACGCTGGAATACTCAAGGTCGATATTTATCCATAATGGCTATAAACGCGGATCGGATTAATCAGAAGTTCATGCATAAACACGCCGTCAGCAGCGCTGCCAGTACATCGGTATAAGTGGTTTTTTGCGCGTTTCTTCAAGAAAAATTTAAGTTAGCGATATTTATAAATCGACTTAATAAAGCGCCATTTTGAATTCCTTACATTCACAGCTATTGCACTGACGAAATTAACGCTCTATTATTAGCCCGACAAACCACCCCAATATAAGTTTGAGATTACTACAATGAGCGAAGCACTTAAAATTCTGAACAACATCCGTACTCTTCGTGCGCAAGCAAGAGAATGCACTCTGGAAACGCTCGAAGAGATGCTGGAGAAATTAGAAGTTGTGGTTAATGAGCGCCGCGAGGAAGAAAGCGCTGCCGCAGCCGAAGTTGAAGAACGTACGCGTAAATTACAGCAATATCGTGAAATGCTGATCGCTGACGGTATTGATCCGAACGAATTGCTGAACAGCATGGTCACCGCTAAGACGGGGACTAAAGCAAAACGTGCAGCACGCCCGGCTAAATATAGCTATGTTGATGAAAATGGTGAGACCAAAACCTGGACGGGTCAGGGTCGAACTCCAGCAGTGATCAAAAAAGCAATGGACGAACAAGGTAAACAACTCGACGATTTTCTGATCGAAGAGTAATCAAGCCAGATTTCAAAAAGATCCCGCCAACTGGCGGGATTTTTTTTGACAAAGCACACATTCTCTTCACAAATATAGCGTATGGCATTTGGAATATACGTTTCTCAAATGCTTATTGCTCAAATCCTGGTCAGGTGATTTATTGTTTTGTGTGATATCTTCTGCGCTGCTTTGACGTAACCTTTTCATTCGGAACATTCACAAATAAAAAAGGCCGGAGATAAGCTGTGCGATGCACTATTATCTCCGGCCTTATTCAGACTAAAGAAAGCCTATTATGCTTTCCCTACTCCAACGGTTTCTTCGAGCCAAGCTTTAAATTCCTCGCCCAGCGAATTGTGGCGAATACCGTACTCTACGAATGCGCGCATATAGCCCAGTTTATTACCGCAGTCATGACTTTTGCCTTTCATATGATAGGCTTCTACGGTTTCTTTTTCGATTAGCATATCAATAGCATCGGTAAGCTGGATCTCATCACCCGCTCCCGGAGGTGTTTTCGCCAGCAGCGGCCAAATTTCTGCGCTCAGAACATAGCGACCCACAACGGCAAGATTTGATGGCGCGACGTTAGCTTTTGGTTTTTCAACCACGCCGACCATTGGAACGCTATCACCCGGATTCAGCGTTGCGCCTTTGCAATCCACCACGCCGTAAGCGGTAACATCATCCACAGGCTCAACCATGATCTGGCTGGCACCGGTTTCATCAAAACGTTTAATCATCTCAGCCAGGTTATCCTGGGAGAGATCGGATTCGAATTCATCCAAAATAACGTCGGGCAGAATAACCGCTACGGGTTCATTACCTACCACCGGATGCGCGCACAGTACAGCGTGCCCCAGGCCTTTCGCCAGCCCCTGACGAACCTGCATAATGGTCACGTGCGGCGGGCAAATAGACTGAACTTCTTCCAGCAATTGGCGTTTTACGCGTTTTTCCAACATTGCTTCGAGTTCGAAGCTAGTATCGAAGTGGTTTTCGATAGAGTTTTTAGATGAATGTGTTACCAGAACGATCTCAGTAATGCCGGCAGCGATACACTCATTTACGACATACTGAATTAATGGCTTATCAACCAGCGGTAACATTTCTTTAGGAATTGCCTTAGTCGCTGGTAACATCCTGGTTCCCAATCCCGCAACCGGGATTACTGCTTTAGTCACTTTCGAATTTATTGCAGCCATTGAAAATCTCCTGGACTGTCCATGCTTGAACATGTTCATGAATTAACTCGCGTCTGAGTATATCAGTACCAACCCATCGACCAGGTCTGAAAAGGACGCGCTTACCTCTAATTAGGACTAATACGCATAAACTGCGGCGATAGTACCACCCGTTTTTATGCGGTGGGTAAATCTATCTGCAAAGAATGATTTGATCGCTCATTCCGCGCTCAACATTAAACGCAGACGCCCGCCAGCGCCCCAAACCTGACATTGCCAGGAGTCGCAACGCTGGCTCAGCTGATTTAAATAGGTATTGCCAAGCGTACCGAGAGGTACCCCATTGCTGATTTGAATTTGATGATCACCGGTATTTAACGTTGCGTTAAGACCAGCGGATACGAGGATCAGGTTTTTCAATTCACTGTGGTAATAACCCACAAGCAGTGGAAACTGGCCGGGTAAATTAGCCTGGTGCAATAATTGGTTTACTTGCTTGAGCAGCGCGCCCATCTCGGGTAAACGCTGGCGCTGATGAGAGAGTTGTTCTTGCAGCAACCCATTAAATAATGCACGCAGCAGCAACGCTGCCAGTACACCGTTATTTTCTGCACGCGTCACATCCAGGCAATAAAACGCCAGATCCTGACCAGATATAGGCGCGATATCAAGCACCAGTCCGGGGCTTTCAACAGAAACCAGTTGGCGATAATTAACCCGACAGCCGGAAATAACTTGTTGCACCGGCGGCTGAAGTTCCTGCAACAAATTCGCCGCAGCCTGAGGATTATCGACCAGCGCGTCCCAGTCCTGGAACAAGCGCTCCTCTTCCTCAACGCGAGAATTAAACATATTGGGATAAAGACAAGCAAAGAGTGTTTCTTTTAAACGATTAAGATCTTTAACGGGTTTAAGAACGACATCCTGAACGCCAAGCCGCAATGCTTTAGCGATATCCGCCATATTTTCTGTCGCCGATATCACAAGCACTGGCGTTTGCATTCCACGGTTGCGTAAAGTCTCAATGAGAACAAGGCCATTCATGCGCGGCATAGCGAGATCGCAAATCATAAGATCGGGTTTATTCACTGCCAACAACTCAAGCGCGACAACCCCATCTTCCGCCAGCAGCGTTATCGCACCTAAAGATTGTAACCACGAATCCAGCAGAGAGCGGAAAACGGGCTCGTCTTCAACGATCAGTATCTGTTTTCCGGTCAACGGCTGCGTCATCTTATCTCCCCTGCCTGACGATAGATCAATAGTGGCATGCTTCGCCGATAATCGCCTGTCAGAATTTGCTGAAGTCTATTAAAAATTCTACTTACGAAAGGGTCCGTACTAAAGGAAGCAACTCATCCATTTTCTTTTCGGTCGCCAGTTGCCCCGCTGCAATAGCCGCGTCTGCCCGATGAAAATCGAGCGTCGAAATTTGCGGGCAGAGAGGTTGCAACAGAATATCTGGCGGATCGCCAGCCATACGATTACGTTTCAGCCGATTTTCAAGAACCTGAATCGAGGTGCTCATGATTTCCATCGCCGTGGGCGCGATCGGCCGTTTTGGCGTTATCCGCCCCAACCGTTCACGCAGGCGTTGATGCCAGCGCTGCGCGGCAGCGGTGTCGCTGTCCTTATCATTATTAGAAAGACTCACCGACAGCAGATCTTGCTGCATCAGGTGTGCATCATGCTGCAAATCTACAGCAATCACCACATCCGCGCCTAACGCGCGGGTAAGGGAAACTGGAACGGGATTAACCACTGCGCCATCCACCAGCCAGTAACCGTTATGCGGAACCGGTGACATTAAGCCGGGCATACTGCAGGAAGCACGAACAGCATGATGCAAATCACCTTCAGTGAACCAGAGCTCGCGCCCGGTGCTAAGGTTAGTTGCCACTGCGCCGAAACGTTTCTGGCAATGGCTAAAATCTGCAAATGGTAGCAACTGGCGATACTGATTGAACACGCGCTCACCGCGCAATAAACCCCCACGCTGCCAGGAGAGATCCATCAGCCGCAACACATCCCAGTAACGAAAAGAGCGTACCCATTTTTCCAGCGCCGGCAAACGTCCACACGCGTAAGCGGCACCGACCAGTGAGCCAATGGAACAACCCGCCACAATATCAATTTCGATACCTGCGCGCTGTAATGCGTTAATCACGCCGATATGCGACCAGCCTCTGGCCGCGCCGGAACCGAGCGCCAGACCAATTTTTACCTTTCTCATAACGCTTATTTTACTTCCCCCGGCTTACTGTAGCCACAGCGCTACGGCTCAGTTAACATATCGCTACCCTGGCGCGAACGCGCCGTTATTCTTATTCCTGGAATGCTATTTTGTCACAGTCTTGCCCTTGCGGTAGCGCTCTGGAGTATAGCCTATGTTGCCAGCCTTATCTGTCTGGTACGCAGGTTGCGCCAGATCCGTCACGCCTGATGCGATCGCGCTATACGGCTTTTGTGTTACATCAGTCAGAGTACCTGGTAAAAACCTGGCACCCGTCTTGTGGCGCTGAGGCGTTCCGCCAGCAAATTGAAGCAGGCTTCGCGGATACCACATGGCGCGGTCTGACGGTATTTGAGCATGCTTATGGCGAAAATGATAATGAAGGCTTCGTCAGCTTTGTGGCGCGTTTTAATGAGCACGGCAAAGACGGCGCAATTATCGAACGTTCCCGATTCTTAAAGGAGAACGGCCAGTGGTACTATATCGACGGCACACGGCCGCAATTTAGCCGTAACGATCCCTGCCCTTGCGGGTCAGGTAAAAAATTCAAAAAGTGCTGCGGACAATAAGCCTGCCAGCACCTTATAGCAAACACCATCAACAGGATTTACCCGGCAATGCATTCAACACAACGTAAAATTTTGCGCACCATTTGCCCTGACCAGAAAGGCCTCATCGCGCGAATCACCAATATTTGTTACAAGCACGAACTGAACATTGTGCAGAATAATGAATTTGTCGATCATCGCACCGGTCGTTTCTTTATGCGTACCGAGCTCGAAGGCATTTTTAACGACGCCACATTGCTTGCAGATCTCGATAGTGCGCTTCCGGAAGGTTCTGTACGCGAGCTGAATCCAGCCGGTCGCCGCCGTGTCGTCATTCTGGTCACCAAAGAGGCGCACTGCCTTGGCGATCTGCTGATGAAAGCAAATTACGGCGGACTGGATGTCGATATTGCCGCCGTAATTGGCAACCATGAAACGCTGCGTTCGCTGGTTGAGCGTTTTGATATTCCGTTTGAACTGGTTAGCCATGAAGGCCTGACGCGTGAAGCTCATGACCAGCAGATGGCGCAGGCCATTGAAGCGCACCAGCCAGATTACGTAGTACTGGCGAAATATATGCGCGTATTAACGCCAGAGTTTGTGTCTCGCTTCCCGAATAAAATCATTAATATTCACCACTCATTCCTGCCCGCATTCATTGGCGCCCGCCCCTATCATCAGGCTTACGAGCGCGGCGTGAAGATCATCGGTGCCACTGCGCACTACGTAAATGACAATCTGGATGAAGGCCCCATCATTATGCAGGACGTGATTCACGTGGATCACACCTATACCGCCGAGGATATGATGCGCGCGGGTCGGGATGTCGAGAAGAACGTGTTGAGCCGCGCGCTGTATCAGGTGTTAGCACAACGCGTGTTCGTTTACGGCAATCGCACGATTATTCTTTAACCATTAATTTAATGCGTTGTTCGGCTTTGCATCGTTACGGGCAAAAAGCAGACAACTGATTCATTTTTCTCGCTTCAACGCTTTACAGCGGCGCGTCATTTGATATGATGCGCCGCGCTTCCCGAGATGGAAGCAGGCCAGTAAGAAACAGCTTTACCCGTGGTGGGGTTCCCGAGCGGCCAAAGGGAGCAGACTGTAAATCTGCCGTCATCGACTTCGAAGGTTCGAATCCTTCCCCCACCACCATTATTCATCACAGCGATGTGATAACACCGTTAAGTACTTTTGATGCATGCACTTATCGGGAAGGGTGAGAACCTTCGATTAAGGTTCGACTCGAGCGAAGGCGAGAGAACGTTGCCAGAGGCAACGGCCCGAAGGGTGAGGAACGAAGTGACGAATAATCCTTCCCCCACCACCATCTACATACTGCATCGACAATTTAATTTTCCCCGTGGTGGGGTTCCCGAGCGGCCAAAGGGAGCAGACTGTAAATCTGCCGTCATCGACTTCGAAGGTTCGAATCCTTCCCCCACCACCATCTCTTCAAGTAAAACCCAATCCCCAAGCTCCTCAATTCCTGCATGTATTACCGACCCGGGAAGGACGAGAACCTTCGATTAAGGTTCGAGTCGAGCGCATGCGAGAGAACGTTGCCGCAGGCAACGGCCCGAAGGGTGAGGAACGAAGTGACGAATAATCCTTCCCCCACCACCATCTCTTCAAGTAAAACCCAATCCCCACACTTCTCAGTTCCTGCATGTATTACCGATTCGGGAAGGACGAGAACCTTCGATTAAGGTTCGACTCGAGCGAAAGCGAGAGAACGTTGCCAGAGGCAACGGCCCGAAGGGTGAGGAACGAAGTGACGAATAATCCTTCCCCACCACTATCTCTTCAAGTAAAACCCAATCCCCACACTTCTCAGTTTCTGCATGTATTCCTGATCCGGGAAAGACGAGAAGCTTCGACCAGGGTTCGACTCAAGCAAGGCGAGCAAACGTTGCCGCCATGGGAAAACCCTGCACTCCATGCGGTTGGCAGCCGAGCCTTATAAAGGCGGTAAACGCCGTTTAACCGGCGAGCTCTTCACTATCGACGTATTGCACTGCGCATATTCGGCAATTCCATCCAGCAACGTATCCAGTTGCTCAATCGATCGCACTACCAGCCGCATAACAAAACAGTCTTCCCCCGTTACTTTGTCACACTCGATACACTCCGGCAGTGCCTGGAGCATTTTATCCACCTTCTGCAACATACCCGGCATCGGGCGAACGCGCACCAGCGCCTGCAAGCGGTAATCCAGCGCGGTCAGGTTTACGCGCGCGCCATAGCCTTCAATCACGCCGCGTTCTTCCAGCCGTTTGACACGTTCGGCCGTACTGGGCGACGTCAGCCCCACTCTCGCGCTTAACACCTTCAATGACTGGCGCGCATCCTCTGCGAGGCAGGTCAAAATCGCGCGATCGATATCGTCAATAAGGTAATCCATCATCTTCACCTAATTTATAAAGGAATTAATCATCATGCACCTTATAACATCTATATAAAGCTGACCGCCGTTTTTTCACAATATGCCAACAACGTTCAGGAGATGAGAAATGAAAAATATCCCTAATGGTACCTGGCCGATGAGCCTGGCGATGCTGATTTCCGGGTCGATCGGCGCATTTGTGCTGCTTAGCGGTCTGCCGGTGATAGATGTCGTTTTCTGGCGCTGCCTGATAGGCGCCGGCGCATTATTTCTTTTTATCCGCTTTGGCAGACAACCATTCACGCGACTTGCGTTCCCGGTGTTACTGCTGGCGGTCGCGGGCGGCATCGCGCTGGTGATTAACTGGTTGTTACTGTTCGCAGCTTACAGCCGCATTTCAATGGGACTGGCCACGGTGGTCTACAACACCCAGCCTTTTATGTTGGTGCTGATGAGCATGTTGCTCGGCGAGCGCGTTACGCTTACAAAGTGGGGATGGCTGCTGGCGGCGTTTTCCGGGGTTGTACTTCTGCTACTCAGTGAATTGCATCACCCGAACACGCAATGGCTTATCGGCATTGCCATGGCACTGGGTGCCGCTTTTTTCTATGCCGTCACTGCGTTAATTACCCGTCACCTTAAACAACTTCCGCCGCAGCACATTGCCCTAATTCAGGTATTAACCGGTACGGTGATGTTATTGCCGCTGGTTCATCTGCCAATGTCCGGCGAGACATTACCATGGGGTATTTTGCTAACGCTGGGTATTGTGCATACCGGTGTGATGTATCAGCTGTTGTATAGCGCGATACAAAAACTCCCCACACCGCTGATTGGCTCGCTGTCATTTATTTATCCGCTGGTGGCGATTGTGGTGGATAACGCGCTGTTTGGGCATACATTAAGCGCGCTGCAAATGGCAGGTGGCGTATTAATTCTGCTGGCTGCCGCAGGCAACAATCTTGGCTGGGGCGAGCGCAAATACACGTCAGCGATAGTGCCAACGCGACAGTAAAAAAAACCCCGCACTGCGGGGTTTTTGCTGATTAGCGACGGGCGCGAACAATCTGGTATTTGCGTGTCAGGTACTCCACCGGCGCGCTCCAGATATGCACCAGGCGGGAGAACGGGAACAACACAAACAGCGTCATGCCCAACACCAGATGTACGCGGTAAATAAAGGCTACGCCCTCAAGATGCGCGGAAGCGCCAACATGGAACGTCACAACCGACTGTGCCCAGCCAACCAGCTTCATCATCTCGCTGCCATCCATATGCTGCGCAGAGAACGGAATAGTCAGCAGCCCCAGCGCACACTGCACCATCAGCAGCGACATAATCAGGATATCCGCCACGGTTGAAGTCGCGCGAATACGCGGGTTGAACAAGCGGCGTTTCAACAGCAGCAAACCACCGACCAGGCACAAAACCCCGCTGGCACCGCCGCCAATCATTGCCATCTTCTGTTTCACTTCAATCGGCAGGAAGGATTCATACATCCAGTGCGGCGTTAACATACCGAGGAAGTGACCGGCAAAGATCCCTAAGATACCGATATGGAACAGGTTCGAAGCCAGCGTCATCCCTTTACGATCCAGCATCTGGCTGGAGCCCGCCCGCCAGCTGTACTGACCATAGTCGTAGCGCAGCCAACTGCCGAGCAGGAAAACTGCCCCGGCAATATACGGATAGATGTCAAAGAAGAACATATTAAGGAAGTGCATTAGCGCTCTCCTCCTGTTGTGATATTCAGATATTGCGGCGCAACGGCCCCCGCAAAACGACGCTGGTGCGCAGTGATGTCGGAATCACCGCAGCCCTGTTCGGCGAAGAATTTGACCTGCTCTTCTTCCCACACGGCATCCAGCGCCTGCGGCGTATCATCGCGGGCTTCACCGGCAATTTTTTCAGCGACCTGCGCGTTATCCACTTGGGTGTTCGCCAGCGATAACAGCGCATCGAACAGCGTTGCATAGTGGCTTTCGCGCTGCGCTAAACGCGCGTTTAACAGTGCGAGGATCGGGGCGATATCCTGCAAACCGCCGATAGCCTCAGCAAAGGGCAGTTGCGCCAGATACTCCAGATAGAGCGGCAAATGATCCGGTAATTCACGGCTATCCAGTTGCAAGCCGTGGCGCTCATATTGCGCCAGCAGATCGACCATCGCCTGCCCGCGATCGCGGGATTCACCGTGGACGTGTTCGAACAGCAGCAGCGAGGTTGCGCGACCACGATCAAACAATTCGCTGTAGTTCGCTTGCGCGTCCAGCAGATCCTGAGAAGTGAGATCACGCAGGAAGACGCCAACGTGCTGGGCGTCAGCTTTTGCCAGGTTTTCTCCCGACGCCAGCGCATCGAAAACTTCCTGCTGGTGCTGCCATAAGGCAGCATCCGGGTACTCGAGCAAACGAGAAATAACCACCAGTTCAATCATGGGTGCGGCTCCGTTTTCACAGTCACATCCACCGCGTCAATGCGACGGCTGTTGAACAAGTTGAATTTGGTGTCCGAACCGTGGCAACCATCGCCGAAGCTAAAGCCACAACCGTTTTTCTCCGGGAAGGCTTCACGCGCCAGCTCGCGGTGACTCGACGGCACCACGAAACGATCTTCGTAGTTAGCAATCGCAAGGTAACGGTACATCTCCTGCGCCTGGGCAGTTGACAGGCCGACTTCTTCCAGCGCGCGGGTATCTTCAACACCATCAACGGTTTCCGCACGTTTGAAGTGGCGCATTGCTAACATACGTTTCAGCGCCAGCAGAACCGGACCGGTATCGCCTGCGGTCAGCAGGTTCGCCAGGTATTGCACCGGAATACGCAGGCTTTCCACATCCGGCAGAATACCGTTGCTGCCCAGCTCACCTGCATCAGCGGCAGACTGAATCGGTGACAGAGGCGGTACGTACCAAACCATTGGTAATGTGCGGTATTCCGGATGCAGCGGCAGCGCCAGCTTCCAGTCCATCGCCATTTTGTAGACCGGCGATTTCTGCGCCGCATCAATCACGCTTTGCGGCACGCCATCTTCCAGCGCCTGGGCGATCACCGCCGGGTCATTTGGATCAAGGAACACATCCAGTTGACGCTGGTAGAGATCTTTTTCGTTCTCCGTGCTGGCAGCATTTTCAATCGCATCTGCGTCATACAGCAGAACACCGAGATAACGAATACGGCCTACACACGTTTCCGAGCACACCGTCGGCATTCCTGCTTCGATACGCGGGTAACAGAAAATGCACTTCTCAGACTTACCGCTCTTCCAGTTGAAGTAGATTTTTTTGTACGGGCAGCCGGTCACGCACATACGCCAGCCGCGGCATTTATCCTGATCAATCAGCACAATGCCGTCTTCTTCACGTTTGTAGATAGCACCGCTCGGGCAGGTCGCGACACAAGCCGGGTTCAGGCAGTGCTCGCACAGGCGCGGCAGATACATCATGAAGGTGTTTTCAAACTGGCCGTACATCGCCTTCTGCATGTTCTCGAAGTTCTGATCGCGGCTCAGCTTGTCGAACTCACCGCCTAAATCATCTTCCCAGTTCGGGCCAGCCGTGATTTTGTCCATCCGCTGGCCAGTGATCAGCGAGCGTGGACGGGCAATCGGCTGATGTTTGCTTTCCGGCGCGTTATGCAGGTTTTGGTAGTCAAAATCAAACGGCTCGTAGTAATCATCAATTTCCGGCATGTGCGGGTTAGAGAAAATTTTACCCAGCAGCATCGGACGGTTACCCATCCGCGGTTGCAGTTTGCCGTTGATTTTGCGGATCCAACCGCCCTTCCATTTTTCCTGGTTTTCCCAGTCGGTCGGGAAGCCGGTGCCCGGTTTGGTTTCCACGTTGTTGAACCACGCGTACTCCATACCTTCACGGCTGGTCCAGACGTTTTTGCAGGTTACTGAACAGGTATGACAGCCGATGCACTTATCGAGATTCAGCACCATGCCGACTTGTGAACGAATTTTCATTTTGCGCTCTCCTGTACCTGGTCATTGCCTTCGCCATCCAACCAGTTAATGTTCTTCATCTTACGCACCACCACGAACTCATCGCGGTTTGAACCCACCGTGCCGTAGTAGTTAAAGCCATAAGCCAGCTGGGCGTAGCCGCCGATCATATGGGTCGGTTTCGGGGTAATACGGGTAACGGAGTTGTGGATCCCGCCACGCTGCCCGGTAATTTCTGAGCCCGGCAGGTTCACAATACGTTCCTGCGCGTGGTACATCATGGTCATACCGGCCGGTACACGCTGGCTGACGACCGCACGAGCCGTCAACGCACCGTTGGCGTTAAAGACTTCAATCCAGTCGTTATCTTCAATGCCGATCTCTTTGGCGTCTTTATCGCTCATCCACACCACCGGACCACCGCGCCCCAGCGTCAGCATCAATAAGTTGTCGCTGTACGTTGAGTGGATGCCCCATTTCTGGTGCGGCGTCAGGAAGTTCAACGCTTTTTCCGGGTTGCCGTTGGATTTCGCGCCCATCACTGCTTTTACCGAATGGGTGTCAATCGGCGGACGGTAAACCAGCAGGCTTTCACCGAAGTCACGCATCCACTGATGATCCTGATACAACTGCTGGCGACCGGAGAGCGTGCGCCACGGAATCAGCTCATGCACGTTGGTGTAACCTGCGTTGTAGGAAACGTGCTCATCTTCCAGGCCTGACCAGGTCGGGCTGGAGATAATTTTGCGCGGCTGAGCCTGAATATCGCGGAAGCGGATTTTCTCTTCCTCTTTATTCGTTGCCAGATGCGTATGGTCGCGGCCGGTGAATTCACTTAGCGCTGCCCAGGCTTTAACCGCCACATGGCCGTTGGTTTCCGGTGCCAGCGTGAGGATCATTTCCGCCGCGTCAATGGCGGTATTGAGCATCGGTTGCCCTTTCGCCGGGCCATCCGCTTTGGTGTAGTTCAGCTTACGCAGCAGATCCATTTCGCTCTGGGTATTCCAGGCGATGCCTTTACCACCGTTGCCGATTTTTTCCATCAGCGGGCCGATAGAGGTAAAGCGTTCGTAGGTTGCCGGGTAGTCGCGTTCCACCGGAATAATGTGCGGCGCGGTTTTGCCTGGGATCAGGTCACACTCGCCTTTCTTCCAGTCTTTCACACCCAGCGGCTGCGCAAGTTCAGCGGCGGAGTCATGCTGAATCGGCAGCGTCACAACATCGGTCTCTTTGCCTAAATGCCCAACGCACAGCGCGGAGAAGGATTTGGCGATGCCTTTATAAATTTCCCAGTCGCTTTTGGATTCCCACGCCGGGTCGACGGCAGCAGAAAGCGGATGAATAAACGGATGCATATCCGAGGTATTCATGTCGTCTTTTTCGTACCAGGTCGCGGTTGGCAGCACGATATCCGAGTAGAGACAGGTGCTGGACAGACGGAAATCAAGAGTAACCACCAGATCCAGTTTGCCGTCGAGGCCGTTGTCATGCCACTCCACTTCTTCCGGTTTCACACCGCCCTGTTTGCCCAGATCTTTACCCTGAATACCGTGTTCGGTGCCCAGCAGGTACTTGAGCATAAACTCGTGGCCCTTACCGGAAGAACCCAGCAGGTTGGATCGCCAGATAAACAGGTTACGCGGGTGGTTTTTGCCGTTTTCCGGCTGCTCCGCCGCGAAACGCAGTGAACCGTCTTTCAGCGATTTAACAGTGTAATCGACCGCGCTCATGCCCGCTTTTTCCGCTTCAGCGGCGATACGCAGCGGGTTGGTGCCCAGTTGCGGCGCGGACGGCAGCCAGCCCATACGCTCAGCGCGCACGTTAAAGTCAATCAGATGGCCGGTATAACGGGATTTATCCGCTAACGGCGACAGGAATTCCTGTGCGGTTACCGTCTCGTAACGCCACTGGCTGGAGTGGTTATAGAAGTAGGAAGTGCTGTTCATGTGACGCGCAGGACGCTGCCAGTCGAGGGCAAATGCCAGCGGCTGCCAGCCGGTTTGCGGACGCAGTTTTTCCTGGCCAACGTAGTGTGCCCAACCGCCGCCGCTCTGTCCCACGCAACCGCAGAAGACCAGCATATTGATGATCCCACGGTAGTTCATATCGAGGTGATACCAGTGATTCATCCCGGCGCCGATGATAACCATCGAACGGCCATGCGTTTTATCGGCGTTATCGGCGAATTCGCGGGCGATGCGGATAATTTGCGACTGCGAAACCCCGGTGACTTTCTCCGCCCAAGCTGGTGTGTAGGCTTTGATTTCGTCGTAACGGGTTGCGCAGTTTTCATCACCCAGACCGCGATCCAGGCCGTAGTTTGCCATCGTGAGGTCGTAAACCGTGGTGACCAGCGCAGTGCTGCCATCAGCCAGTTGCAGGCGTTTAACCGGCAGTTTGTGCATCAAGATGTTATCGAGTTTTACACCCGCGAAATGTTCAGTATTGTCACCACCAAAGTACGGGAAGCCGACCTGCGCGATATCATCGTGTTTGCCCAACAGGCTCAGATCCAGCTCAACGTCAGCGCCGTTGCTGCCATTACGCTGCTCAAGGTTCCACTTGCCTTTTTCACCCCAGCGGAAACCGATGGAGCCGTTCGGTGCGGTCAGGTTGCCTTCGTTATCCAGGGCAACAGTTTTCCACTCCGGATTATTTTCCTGACCCAGCGCATCCACCAGATCGGCGGCGCGTAGCATGCGGCCTGCCGCATAGTAACCGTCACGTTCTTCGAGCATCACCAGCATCGGCATGTCGGTATAACGACGAACATAATCGGTGAAGTACTGGCTCGGTTTGTCGAGGTGGAATTCGCGCAGCATAACGTGGCCCATCGCCATCGCCATTGCCGCATCGGTACCCTGCTTCGGTGCCAGCCACAAATCACACAGCTTAGCGATTTCGGCGTAGTCCGGCGTTACCGCAACAGTTTTGGTGCCTTTGTAGCGCACTTCGGTAAAGAAGTGGGCGTCCGGCGTACGGGTCTGCGGAACGTTAGAGCCCCAGGCGATAATGTAGCTCGAGTTGTACCAGTCGGCAGATTCCGGCACGTCGGTCTGCTCGCCCCAGGTTTGCGGAGAGGCTGGCGGTAAGTCGCAGTACCAGTCGTAAAAACTCAGGCAGGTGCCGCCCAGCAACGAGAGATAACGCGCGCCAGAAGCATAAGAAACCATCGACATTGCCGGGATCGGCGAGAAGCCCGCGACACGGTCCGGACCGTAAGTTTTCACGGTATAAACGTTAGATGCCGCAATCAGCTCGTTCACTTCCTGCCAGGAGGAACGTACGAAACCACCGCGGCCACGCGCCTGTTTAAAGCTTTTCGCTTTATCCGCATCTTCAATGATGGAAGCCCAGGCATTAACCGGATCGTTGTGCTGAGCTTTCGCTTCACGCCACAGTTTGATCAGGCGTTTACGCATCAGGGGGTATTTCAGGCGGTTAGCACTATAGAGGTACCAGGAGTAGCTGGCACCACGCGGGCAGCCGCGCGGTTCATGATTCGGCATATCCGGACGGGTGCGTGGATAGTCAGTCTGCTGGGTTTCCCAGGTAACCAGACCGTTCTTCACGAAGATCTGCCAGCTGCACGAGCCCGTGCAGTTTACGCCATGGGTAGAACGCACGATTTTGTCGTGCTGCCAGCGGTTACGGTATCCATCCTCCCAGTCCCGGTTGGTGTTTAAGAGCTGGCCGTGCCCATCGGCAAAGGTTTCGCCTTTCTGTTTGAAGTAGCGAAACCGGTCCAGGAATTTACTCATCGGGGGTTCTCCTGTTGGAGCCTGTCAGGCTCTCTTGGTAAATCGACATTGCTGCAATTGCGGCGACGTTAACCCTCACAAAGACAAAGAGAATTGATGATGATCAAGCTGCTACAGCTTCGTTTCGGGGCTCATTCGACGGAGTACCCATAAAGAGTTAGGGATTTCTATTTTTTAATCCATTGATAAATAATGGTTTTATATAAACTCGCAGCGGTACAAGCAGATAATTCCGCGTTCCGGGGTATTAAGGGGTAGATGAACCTGCAAAGTGATGTCTATCACAGAGGTTTCCGCAGCACGGCGCTGAAAGATTCATTAGCATGTTGTAACTAATTACAGCATAAAAAAAGCGCGGCTTTCACCGCGCAAGGATAATCAACATTTACTGAGTGTTATTGTTTTTTACGCCCGTATATCGCCCAGGTGATGACCACGCAGGCGATATAGAACACGAGGAACACTTTCATTGCGCCTGCCGGCGAGCCGGTTAACGCCAGTGAAGTGCCGAATGCTTTCGGAATAAAGAAACCGCCAATCGCGCCAATGGCCGAGATAAAACCCAGCGCCGCGGCTGTTTCGGTGGCAGCTTCGCGCATGGCTTCACCTTCAGAACCGCCTCTTTGTTGAACGCGTTCCATGGTCTTTTTGCGGAAAATCACCGAAATCATCTGGAATGTCGAACCACTGCCCAGCCCAGCCGTCAGGAACAGCACCAGGAAGACGCAGAAGAACGCGGTGAAATTGCCACCGGTGCCGCCCGATGGCAGGGTCAGGAACAGTAAAGCGCTGAAAATGGCCATCACCACGAAGTTCACCAGCGTTACGCGAGTCCCTCCCAGACGGTCAGAAATCGCACCGCCAGCGGAACGCGCCAGCGCGCCCACCAACGGGCCGAAGAAGGCAAAATGCAGAATCTGCACATCCGGGAACTGGGTTTTCGACAGCATCGCAAAACCGGCAGAAAAGCCGATAAACGAACCGAACGTTGCCAGATAAAGGAAGCTCATGATCCACAAGTGCGAACGTTTGAGCACCGGGAGTTGTGCGCTGAGCGAGGCTTTAGAGGTCGCCAGTTCATTCATACCGAACCAGGCAGCCAGGGTAAACACCGCCAGTAACGGCACCCATATCCACGCGGCATTTTCGAGGTATAACAACGAACCGTCCGGCTGCGCGGCACCGGTACCGCCAAAGGCGGCAAAAATGGAAAAAGAGACCGCCAGCGGCGCGATCAATTGCATCACACTCACGCCGAGGTTGCCAAATCCACCGTTGATGCCGAGCGCGCCACCCTGCTTCTGTTTTGGAAAGAAGAAACTGATGTTCGCCATACTTGAGGCAAAGTTCGCACCGGCGAAACCGCACAGCAGCGAGATAATGATAAACGTGCTAAACGGCGTACTCAGATCCTGCACAGCAAAACCCAGCCACACACACGGAATAATTAAGATCCCGGTGCTGAAAGCTGTCCAGCGACGACCGCCAAACACCGGCACCATAAAAGAGTACGGTACGCGTAACAGTGCGCCGGAAACGGATGGTAGCGCTGTCAGCATAAAGAGCTGGTCGGTGGTAAACTGAAAACCCACTTTCGGGAGATTGACGGCGACTGCGCTAAAAAGCATCCAGACGCAGAAAGCCAGAAGAAGACAAGGCACGGAGATCCACAAGTTACGGCTCGCAATCTTCGCGCCCTGCTGTTGCCAGAATGCCGGATCTTCAGGACGCCAGTCGGTAATAACCCGCGCTGACGAACTTTTTTCCGGGATGGATGAGTGCTGCATATACACCTCTGCTGAACGGTTTGATGCCTGCCACCTTAGTTTTTATAGCGGTAGTTAAGTTGATATAAATCAAAGGAAAAGCAGCCCATTTAGCGAGCGAAAAATCACCATGCTCATTTATGAGTAGCGTTTACTGGCAAAAAAGGTGTGGTTTTTCACGGTTCTGACCTTCTCTACTCAGATTGTTCCCACTCATGTCGGCTCGCTGGCAATAAAGGAGTAACCCTTTAGAGGTATGGGTATACCCCAGACGATGGCTGACAATAGCGCCATCCGCACCAGACGCGGCCGAGGAGCCTTAATCACGTATGCTAAAACGCCTTTTTTCACCGATCTCGTTGGTTAACCAACTGGCGTTGTTGATGTTGCTGTCGACCGCCATTGGCGTGACGGGCATGGCTATCTCTGGCTGGCTGGTACAGGGCGTTCAGGGCAGCGCACATGCGATCAACAAAGCCGGTTCACTGCGAATGCAGAGCTACCGCCTGTTGTCCGCCATTCCGCTGCATGAAGATGAGCAATATTTACTCGATGAAATGGAGTACACCGCATTCAGCCCTGAACTGGCGCAGGCGGCACAGCGCGACGGCCAGCAAGCGCAGCTCGCCGCGTTGCAAAATTACTGGCACAGCGAGGTCGTTCCGGCGATAAAGAATGCGCAACAACCGCCGCAAGCGGCGGAAATCATTGCGATTTTCGTTGGACGAATCGACCGTCTGGTGACCTCGTTTGACCGCAGCACCGAACACCGCATTGAACAAGTGGTGGTGATGCACCGGATAATGGCGATAGTGATGGGCCTGTTATTGCTGTTTGCCGTGGTTTGGTTACGGGCGCGTCTACTCCGTCCGTGGCAACAATTGTTAAGCATGGCGCGTGCGGTCAGCCAGCGCGACTTTACCCAGCGCGCGCGCATCAGCGGGCGTAACGAGATGGCAACGCTTGGCGAGGCGTTAAATAACATGTCTGCCGAGTTGGGCGAGAGTTACGCGATACTGGAACGCCGCGTACAAGAAAAAACCGCCGGGCTTGAGCAAAAAAACCAGATTCTGTCGTTTTTATGGCAGGCTAACCACCGACTGCATTCGCGCATCCCGATGTGCGAGCGTCTCTCGCCAGTGTTGAACGGCTTGCAGAATTTAACCCTGCTACACGATATTGAGCTGCGGGTTTACGACCTGGAAGATGAGGAAAATCATCAGGATTTTACCTGCCAGTCGGATGCCAGTTGCGATGACAAAGGCTGCCATTTATGCCCGCGCAACGGAATTCTCACTGAATCCAGCGGGTTTGGCACCACGCTGAAATGGCGGCTCGCCGATGCCCATATGCAATATGGTTTGCTGTTAGCAACACTGCCCCCGGGTCGCCATTTAAATCATGACCAGCAGCAACTGGTCGACACGTTGGTGGAACAACTCACCGCGACGCTGGCGCTGGATCGCCATCAGGACAGACAGCAGCAGTTGATGGTAATGGAAGAGCGCGCCACCATTGCCCGCGAATTACACGACTCTATCGCCCAATCCCTCTCCTGCATGAAGATGCA
Organism: Kosakonia sp. YIM B13571; assembly: GCF_042788095.1. Taxonomy (NCBI): domain Bacteria; kingdom Pseudomonadati; phylum Pseudomonadota; class Gammaproteobacteria; order Enterobacterales; family Enterobacteriaceae; genus Kosakonia; species Kosakonia sp. YIM B13571. The sequence continues at coordinate 672,183 of NZ_JBHZPL010000002.1, forward strand.
GGTGAGTTGCCTGCAAATGCAGGGTGATGCGCTGCCGGAAAACAGCCAGCAATTGCTTGGGCAGATCCGCAACGAGCTGAATACCTCATGGGCGCAGTTACGCGAGTTGCTGACCACGTTTCGTTTGCAATTAACCGAACCGGGGCTGCGCCCGGCGCTGGAGTCCAGTTGCCTGGAGTACAGTGCGCGTTTCGGTTTCCAGGTGCGTCTTGATTATCAGCTACCGCCCCGGCTGGTTCCGGCGCATCAGGCCATTCATCTATTACAGATAGCCCGCGAGGCACTGAGCAATGCATTAAAACACTCCGGCGCAACCGCGGTCAGCGTCGCAGTGCAACAGCAGGAAAACCGGGTAATATTGCGCATCACCGACAATGGTTGCGGCATCCCGGTCAATGCTGAAAGGACTAACCATTATGGATTGATAATTATGCGTGACCGCGCGCAAAGCCTGCGCGGCGATTGCCAGGTTCGCCCCGGAGTATTCGGCGGCACCGAGGTCGTCGTGACGTTTATACCAGAGACGTTTCTCTCATCCATGCAAGGAGATACCCATGAGTAATCAGGATCCGGCCACCATCCTCCTGATCGACGACCATCCAATGCTGCGAACCGGCGTGAAGCAGTTAATCAGCATGGCTCCCGACATCACCGTGGTCGGCGAAGCCAGCAACGGCGAACAAGGCATTGAACTGGCGGAATCGCTGGACCCGGATTTGATTTTGCTGGATCTCAACATGCCAGGCATGAACGGGCTGGAAACGCTGGATAAACTGCGGGAAAAAACCCTGTCTGGTCGCGTTGTCGTCTTTAGCGTTTCCAACCATGAAGAAGACGTGGTCACCGCATTAAAACGCGGCGCAGATGGCTATCTACTGAAAGATATGGAACCAGAAGATCTGCTGAAAGCGCTGCAACAAGCTGCTGCGGGCGAAATGGTGCTCAGCGAAGCGCTCACCCCGGTGCTGGCTGCCAGCCTGCGCGCCAACCGTGCCACCACCGATCGCGATATCACGCAACTTACGCCGCGCGAACGCGACATTCTCAAGCTCATTGCCCAGGGATTGCCAAATAAGATGATTGCCCGCCGCCTGGACATCACTGAAAGCACGGTTAAAGTTCACGTCAAACACATGCTGAAGAAAATGAAACTGAAATCCCGCGTCGAAGCTGCTGTTTGGGTGCATCAGGAACGTATTTTCTAACACGTTACGGGTCTGGCAGTGTCCAGCCCGTGTTACTGTTTTCAGCTGGCGGGATCACCGGCTCCGTCAGCTTCAGTTCGATAGTGTTCGACTCAACGCGCTGCCCTTTATCGTCTTCCACCAGTGCCGACAGCGTCCAGCGGTTGGTGGCACCTTCTGCGCTATCCCAGCGTGGCATAATCAGTGTCCAGCCATCGCTGCTGCGCCCATTGGCCGGCGGCGTGAGGCTTAACGCCTGGGTGTCGCCCTGCCAGGTTATCGAACGCACACCGTGCGTGCTGTTAATTTGCAGTTTCAGCGCCACCGTCTCACCCGGCTGCAAATCCCACGGCGGCGTGGCGAGAAATACCGACAGTGTTTTACGCTGGCGATGTTCGAAAATCGGCGCATTATTGCGCGTCGGGCTGTCGTAGCGGCTACCCCGTAGCGAACGGCTGTCTGCCACTTCGCTGGCAGAGAGTTGCTTCCACAGAGGTACACCAAAGCGATAATTCACTTTCAGGCCTAAATCGTTCTGGCTAACCCCGCTTTCTCCCTGCCGATGTTCAGCGGTCAGCGTCACCAGCGGAACCGGCGTGTAATTCACCCCCAGTTTTACCGCCACCGGGTTGTGATAACCCGTCCCCGTATCAAACAGATCGACACTGTTACCGAAATATTGCTCAACGCTGACGCTAGTGTTGAGCTGCTGATAAAACGGTAATCGTGCCTGCGCCGTGACATCGTAGCCCCGCGCCATGCGCTGTTGCAGCGTGGCGGTTTGGTACTCCCAGCTGTTTACCGGCTGGTAGTAGTTTGCCGAAAAGCGTAAATACTCGCCCCAGGCCTCGGCTCCCAGCCCAGCGCGTCCACTATTGTCATCAAGCAGCTTATCGTAAAAGGTGTTATAGCCCAGCAGCCAGTCTCCGGCGATCCAGCGCTGACCAACGCCAACATTCCCCACAAGACCTGCATCCTGCTGCGTCAGACCAAGCTGGCTCCAGCTGAGATAGCGATGATTATCCTGCAGCGGGACAAACCAGTCGCCGTGGCTGCCGATGAATCCGCCCTCATTATCCACTTTGAAATCTATGCTGGCGCTGCCCCACGGCGAAAGCCAGGATTCCACTTGCTGATTCACTTCGCCGCTGACGACATCGCGCAATTGCCCGAATGCAAACTGCCGTGCCTGCTCGCCAGTGGTCAAACCGTTATCGTTCATACTGGCTTCGCCGAACGCTTTTGCCATTTCGGCGAAATGTTTTTCCTGCGCGCCATTTTCCGCAGCCATGCCCAGATCCGGCAGACCGTCGCCGTCATTATCGAAGGGGTTTTCCGCTTGCTGTACGAAGCTATTCTGCCGGGCACTGGCGACGCCGCTTATCAGTGACAGCATCAGAAGTGTAAGGAGGGGATAATTCATAGCGTTAAGTTTAACGGTTTTGCCAGGGCTTTACAGCCGCAGACAAAATACCAGGAAAAACCTTATCCTTGCGCTTCGCTACAACTACAGTTAATGCACCCCGTACCGGAGAGTTAACATGAACACTAAGCATAAACTTTTGTGTAGTACGATCCTGTTTTATGCCTCGCAGACCAGCGCCAGCGAGTTATTTACCCTGCAATCCCCCGCATTTGCTGATAACGCCTTGATGGAGAAAAAATTCGCCGGTAACGCCAGCAATAACCCGAACTGTACCGGCGAAAATTTTTCGCCGTCGCTAGTGTGGAACAATCCGCCAACGCAAACGCAGAGCTTTGCCCTTGTCGTTCACGATCCCGAAGGCGCGACCGGGCTCGGTGTGACGCACCTTGTGGCTTATAACATTTCCCCTTCCAGTACCGGCTTTGCACAAAATGATCTGCGTGACGGCAAAGGATATACGGGCGGAAAGAATACGCCGGGCAATCTGCGCTGGCATGGCCCTTGCCCTCCGCCAGGTAGCGGCGCGCATCATTACACCTTCACTCTTATCGCGACCTCGCTAAAACCAACGCTCCCGGAAGGACTTACGCGCGAAGAATTATTCGCAAAACTGAAAGGTCACACGCTTGCCGCCACCGGTCTTATCGGTCGCTTTGGTCAGTAATTGTTGCGCCATTGCCTTTCGCCCACCGCGAGAGCGCAGTAGCATAGGCGCCACATGTACTATTTATCGAAGGAGTGAAGATGCAAAAGATCGTGATTATCGCCAATGGCGCGGCATACGGTAGCGAGTCACTGTTTAATAGCTTACGGCTGGCTATCGCGCTGCGTGAGCAGAATAGCGACATCGAACTGCGGCTGTTTTTGATGTCCGACGCGGTAACCGCCGGGTTGCGCGGGCAAAAACCTGCCGAGGGCTACAACATCCAGCAGATGCTGGAAATTCTGACGGCGCAAAACGTGCCGGTGAAACTGTGTAAAACCTGCACCGACGGGCGTGGCATCACCGCATTGCCGCTGGTGGACGGTGTGGAAATTGGCACACTGGTAGAACTGGCACAGTGGACGCTGGCGGCCGATAAAGTACTAACGTTTTAATATTGCGGCAAGTTCAATATTATTTTCTTATGGATGGCGTTATGTCATCAAGTTTGCCTGCTGCGTTGCCGATAGCCACTTAAGACAACACAGCAGGTACTATAACTATGTTCAGATCGATTAAGTCCCGTATTATTGCAGCAACAGCGGGATGTCTCGCCAGCGCTTTGCTGCTTAACACCGTTATTAACTATCAGGTAACCCGCCAGCATAACCAACAAACCCAGCAGGATATTCTCTCCAGCACCAGCGCCAGTCACAGCATTGCGATTGCCGACTGGGCCGCCAGCAAAATGAACATGATTGCTTCCTTGCAGAGCGTGGCGTTAACCGACGATCCCGTGCCGGTTTTCGCACAGATTGCTCGCGCCGGGGGATTTATCAACGTTTATGTCGGTTATGCGACTAAAACAGCAAAATTCTCCGACCCGGGTGGCGTACCGGCGGATTACGACCCGACAATCCGCCCGTGGTATCAACAAGTGGTAAAAGCCGACGCGCCAGTTGTCACCGCACCCTACGTTGACGCCAGCACCGGTGCGCTGGTGGTGACGTTTGCCGTACCGGTCAAAGAGAACGGTACGTTAAAGGCCGTAGTTGCAGGCGACGTCTCGATGGATAGTGTGGTGGCTAACGTGCGCGGCATCAGCCCAACGCCGAACAGTACCGGTATGTTGCTGGCCAGCGACGGTTCGGTGATTGCCGCCGCCAACGACAAGCTCACGATGAAACCCTTCACCGAGGCCATTAGCGGCGTCAGCTTTGAACAACTGCGGGCAGGAAAACGGGTGGAGGGTGTCTATGCAGGCGAGGATAAAGCGCTGCTGGCAAGCCCGGTCAAAGGCACCAACTGGTTGCTGGCGGTGGCGCTCGATAACGCTGATTCTAGCGCCGGGTTGCGCACGCAACTGAAAGCCTCTGCCCTGTCGCTGATTGTGTTAGTGCTCATTGCCGGTGCATTGATGCACTGGATTGTTTCCACCCTGCTTAAACGTCTGCTGACGGTGCGCGATGCCATGAACGCCATCAGCAGCGGCACAGACGATCTCTCGCAGCGTTTACCGGTTGATGGCCATGACGAGGTTTCGCAAATCGCCCACGCCTTTAACGCTTTCAGCGACAAGCTTTCGGTGGTGATGGTAAAACTGCGTGATTCCAGTAACTCGGTACAAGTCGCCGCACAACAGATTGCCGCCGGAAACCAGGATCTCTCCGGGCGTACAGAACAAGCAGCGTCCAGCCTGCGCGAGACGGCCAGCGCGGTTGAACAAATCACGGCGTCGGTAGCGCAATCCACCGACGCTGCAGCGCAGGCCAATACTCAGGCGCATGTTGCCTCGCAAGCAGCATCGCACGGCGGTCAGGTGGTGACGCAGGCAATTAATACTATGCAGTCGATCGAGGTAGCTTCGGCAAAAATTGGCGATATCACCAGCGTGATTGACGGCATTGCTTTCCAGACCAATATCCTGGCGCTCAACGCCTCTGTGGAAGCCGCCCGAGCAGGTGAACAGGGGCGTGGTTTTGCCGTGGTTGCCGGTGAAGTGCGTAATCTGGCAAGCCGAAGCGCACAAGCCGCGAAGGAGATCAAAACGCTGATCGACTCCACCGCCGAAAGCGTGGCAACCGGTTCACGCTTTGTCCGCCTGGCGGGTGACAGCATGACGGATATTGTCGCCAGCATCGACAGTGTGTCGGTGATTATGCGTGAAATTACCGTCGCCACCAGCGAGCAGATGAAAGGTATTCAGGAAATCAACCATGCGGTGCTCGATCTTGACCGGATGGTGCAGCAAAACGCGGAACTGGTGGTCGAATCGACCGCCGCCGCTGGCGCGCTACGTTCGCAGGCGACCGAGCTTGCTGAAACCGCCGGTCATTTCCGAATTTAATCTTATACCGGCGCGTTTTAACCACGGTTTTGCGCGCCGTCTTCTTTCCCTGCCGAATAATGTAATTTTTGTTTAATCGTTACGTCATTATTTGATCAAAATCAGCATTCGCCCCCCTTCCGTTTGGTGTTATGCACTGAGTGAATTGTGAACAAAGTCACGCACGGGGATCCTTCCCGCACGGATCGCGTTGTTAAAAAACTACGGGGTTAAAAATGGCGGTGGTAAAAGCAAGTCTGAAGTTATTTGGTGGGGATACAGTGGTTGTTCGCTGTTCTGAAAGTTGTCACATTCATTTGATGAGCGAAAAGAGCCGAACGCCGGACGCTCAAACGGATATTCTGAGTGTCCAGAACCGCGCAAGCGCCTATCTGGCTGTGCCGTACAGCGGCGTCTGGAGTGTGCTGATTGATAGCCACAGCCAGTCGCTGGAGCACTCGATCAGCTACGTTGCCGCTTAACGGCCGCGCTTAGCAGGCAAAACCAGGTTGCATCTCAGGGCCTGGTTTTTCTCCCCCCAGCAGCGTACGCACTTTCCCCACCAGATCGTTCAGGCAATCATCCTGCATTCCGAGCTTTATCAGCTCCTGTTCCAGTGAGAAAAGATACTGCGCATTCGTGCCAAGCGGGCCGCTGGCGGCGGCAATCAGTGGGGCAATGGTCTGTGCACGCGTATCGGATTCATACAGTGGATGACGCGGATCCATAATAAACACCAGCGCATTCACCGTGCGGCCATCATCAAGCGCCAGTTTGCACCAGCTTGGCATGTAACAGCCGGTGATCATTTCGCGTTTCCACAGCAGCGTCAGCTCATCATACAAGGTGTCGTCGGATAAACGGTACGCCACACCCGTAGTGCGCCCACCCTCTTTCAGCGCCAGCATGCGCCCAGGCTGGCAGGCCGTACCGCGACCAGCGGTTAAACGCAGGCAAAATGCGCGATGCCAGCCCGTCAGCGTCCCCGTGCAGGATTCGTCAAACTCCAGCGCCGGGTTCCACATCAGCGAGCCATAACCAAAAATCCACACCGGGCCATCGTCCGGGCGACACGCCAGCGTCGCCGCAAGCGATGCCGCTCGCTGTTCCGCCGACCAAAGTAACGACTCGTCAATATCGCCGAATGCCGTTTTGCAATCTGCTGTTCGCAAAAAATCACGCGTTAACATCTTCTACCTCCGCCACTGCCTGCTTCCGTGCGACTGCTTTACTGCTGCCTTCCCGGCATATGCTGCTTTAAGCGCAGCTTACTACGACCTTATGCAATTCACAGGCCGCTGGCAATAGCGTCAATCCATCGAATAGAGCTATAAATGGCGAAAGGTAATTATTTCATCGTGTTATTTCTTTTTATGCCATTTATCATCATCGCCTTTCTGATATTCATTTTTAACCGCCGCCCAGGCAACACGGTGCGCCGTCTCCTCTCGGCTGGCGTCATCACGGCGATCCTCTTTATCCTTATATTGCTCCCAGGCGCTGTTAAACGCCTCTTTATAAATTTCCTGCGCATGTGCAGGCAGCACATGTTGCACACTATCCGGCAGATCAGATTTCGCTTTATACGGCATTTTCACGCTCCTTTTGGCTTAAAGAAGTAAGCCTGGACGACAAACACCGGGTACGCCAGTAGAGAGAGTAAAATGCCAGACAGCAACACCTATCTCACTGTAAGATAAATACAAATTAATCAAGAATGCGCATTTTGTTTTGTTGGCAACAAAACGAAGCGCGGAGGGTAAAACTACGTAAAAAACCCCATGAAAACTGCGATTTTTGCTATTTTATGACCCGTTCTTTTTCTATCTATAATTCGCAAACACCTGCACTGTGATGGAGCATCATAATGACAACAACGCACGAGGCGGTGAAAACCCGCCACAAGGAGACATCCCTTATTTTCCCGGTGCTGGCGCTGGCCGTGCTGCTTTTCTGGGGAGGTTCGCAGTCACTACCAGCGGTTATCGGCATTAATTTATTAGCACTGGTTGGTATCTTATCCAGCGCGTTTAGCGTGGTGCGCCACGCAGATGTGCTTGCCCATCGGCTAGGCGAACCCTATGGTTCACTGATCCTCAGCCTGTCGGTGGTTATTCTTGAAGTCAGTCTGATTTCCGCATTGATGGCGACGGGCGACGCCGCACCGACGCTAATGCGTGACACGCTCTATTCCATCATCATGATTGTCACCGGTGGTCTGGTAGGCTTTTCGCTACTGCTGGGCGGGCGCAAGTTTGCCACGCAGTATATGAACCTGTTTGGTATTAAACAGTATCTGATTGCCCTGTTTCCGCTGGCGATTATCGTGTTGGTTTTCCCGATGGCGCTACCGCAAGCCAATTTCACTGTTGGCCAGTCGCTGCTGGTGGCGTTGATCTCGGCTGCGATGTACGGCGTGTTTCTGCTTATCCAGACCAAAACGCACCAGAGCTTGTTCGTCTATGAGCACGAAGACGAAGGCGACGATCCACACCACGGCAAACCGTCTGCCCACGGTAATTTGTGGCACACGCTGTGGCTGATTATCCATCTGGTTGCGGTGATCGCCGTGACAAAAATGAATGCGACACCGCTGGAAGCGTTGCTGACAGAAATGAATGCACCAGTGGCATTTACCGGTTTCCTGGTGGCGTTGCTGATCCTCTCGCCCGAAGGATTAGGTGCGTTAAAAGCGGTGCTGAATAATCAGGTACAGCGTGCAATGAACTTGTTTTTTGGTTCAGTACTGGCGACGATTTCCCTCACCGTACCTATCGTGACGCTGATTGCCTGGCTAACCGGCAACGGCCTGGTGTTCGGCCTTGGCGCGCCGGAAATGATTGTCATGGTGACCTCGCTGCTGCTGTGCCAACTCTCGTTCTCCACCGGGCGTACCAATGTGCTCAATGGTACGGCGCACCTGGCGCTGTTCGCTGCGTATCTGATGACGATATTTGCCTGAATGGCAGAGACAAAAAACCCCGCTATTGCGGGGTTTTTTTATGCTTACTCGGTATCGAGTTCGCCGAAGCTTTTTACCAGATCGTCAATCGCTTTGATCTGTTTTAAGAACGGCTCCAGTTTATCCAGCGGCAGCGCGGACGGGCCGTCACATTTGGCGTTATCTGGATCCGGGTGCGCTTCAATAAACAGCCCTGCCAGGCCTGTAGCCATCCCGGCACGCGCCAGTTCGGCAACCTGAGCCCGACGGCCACCAGACGCAGCGCCGAACGGGTCGCGGCACTGCAACGCGTGGGTGACATCGAAAATCACCGGCGAGTTATTGGAGACTTTCTTCATCACGCCGAAGCCCAGCATGTCGACAACCAGGTTGTCATAACCGAAGTTCGCGCCGCGATCGCAAAGAATCACTTTGTCGTTACCGCCTTCGTGGAATTTATCCACGATATTGCCCATCTGTCCGGGGCTGACAAACTGCGGTTTTTTCACGTTGATGACCGCGCCCGTTTTCGCCATCGCTTCAACCAGATCGGTCTGACGCGCGAGGAACGCAGGAAGCTGGATCACATCCACCACATCAGCCACCGGCTGCGCCTGTGACGCTTCGTGCACGTCGGTGATCACTTTCACGCCAAAGGTCTGTTTCAGTTCCTGGAAGATTTTCATCCCCTCTTCCAGACCCGGCCCACGGTAGGACTTGATGGAAGAACGGTTGGCTTTATCAAAAGAGGCTTTGAACACGTACGGGATGCCAAGTTTCTGGGTCACGGTAACGTAGTGTTCGCAAATGCGCATTGCCAAATCGCGGGATTCCAGCACGTTCATACCACCAAACAGGACAAACGGCAGGTCGTTCGCGACGTTAATGTCGCCAATGCTGACCACTTTTTGTTTCATAAAATCGCCTTATCGAGTGTGAATCGGAACAAATTTTTAATGCAGGGTAATCTGTTTATGCGCAATTGAATTGATTTGCGCGCGGATCATTTCGCTTATCGGATCCTCAGGACACTGCTCTACAAAGTAGTTCAAATCATTCAGCGCCACATGGTCACAATCCAGCTGCGCGTAAATCAGACCGCGATCGCGGATCTCATACGGATCTTCGGGATTAAACTGCAACAGCGCTTCGCTCGCGCGCAATGCCAGCTCCATCTGCTGTTCTTCCATCAGCGCCGACTTCAGCGTATCCAGTAATTTGCGGATCACTTCGGCGTTGTCGGCTTCATCGAGATCTTCATTAAACAGCTCGGCAACCGGGCTGATATTACCTTTCAGCCACACTTCCAGCGTGTGTTCATCCAGCGTGTCGCCGTTAAAGGGGTTAATCAGCCACATTTCGCCATCCAGCCATTCGGCGCGCAGGATAAGCTGGGTCGGGAAAATCACCGGCGTCAGAGGAATCCCCAGTTGACCGGCAACCCACAGTAAAATCGCGCCCAGCGATACCGCGCTGCCCTGACGGTTTTGCAGCACTTTATCCAGCCACAGCGCGTCAGATAAACGGTATACGCCGCGGGTATCTTTAAAACCCCATTCGCCGTAAAACAGCTCGACGAGTTTTTCCAGTTGCCAGTCCTGAGGCTTTGCCTGACCAATCTCTTCACGTGCCAGACTGAGCAACCGCTCCAGTTCGTCTTGCACATATTGCGAAGGAAAGTCATCGCGAATCAGTTCGGAAACAAGGATCATCCCGTCGCATAACGGCGCTTTGTTAAATTCGAAATCAGCTAACGATCTCATGTCTTACCCCAGTATCGGTACTTTTGTGGCGGCGAGTTTAATGATGATGTACAGCACCACCAGCCCCAGCAAAAAAGCGATAAAACCCGTTTGCTGGCTGCGCGGGCGATGTCGCCCCAGCGCAATAAAACCCAAAACGATGTAGATGATAACGCCAAACAGCTTTTCAGTCAGCCATGCGCCTTTAACCGTAAATGGCAAATAGCCCGTTACCCACATCAACCCTGCGCCGCTCAGCAGCAGCACGGTATCAACCGTGTGCGGCACAATCCGCACCCAGCGTGCGTTAATACGCGGATTGCCTGACCAGCGCCACCAGTAACGTAAAACAAACAGGCTAATGGTGAGCGCAACAGACGCCAAATGCAATGTAATCAGCAACTTAAACGCATTCATTGTCGGTTACTCCTGCAAGGGCCGTAGCCCCAGCGTCAGGCGTTCGTTATCCGCGTAATCCCGACACGTTGCGACGTGCTGCCAGCCGTAATGTTCGAAGGCAGCGCGAACATCTGCACCCTGTTGCCAACCGTGTTCAAGCAGCAGCCAGCCCCCAGGCAACACATATTGCCTGGCATCATCAATAATGGTGCATAAATCTGCCAGCCCGTTATCAGCCGCCACCAGCGCACTGAGCGGTTCAAAACGCACATCGCCCTGCGCAAGATGAGGATCGTGCTCATCGATGTAAGGCGGGTTGCTGACAATCATCGCGAATTGCTGCCCTTCAAGCGCACTGAACCAGCGACTTTGCAGGATCTCAATATTGGTGATATTCAGATGTGCGGCGTTGCGTTGTGCCAGCGCAACCGCATCCGGAACCAGGTCGACAGCAGTGACGGTGCAATCCGGACGTTCGCTCGCCAGCGCCAGCGCGATTGCGCCAGTGCCGGTGCCTAAATCAAGAATGCGACACGGTAAGGAAGGAAGACGCGCCAGCGCCTGTTCCACCAGACATTCGGTGTCCGGGCGCGGGATAAGCGTTGCCGGAGAGACAAACAGCGGCAATGACCAAAACTCACGCACGCCAATCAAGTGCGCCACCGGTTCGCCATTTACACGACGAGCCAGTAACGTCGCCAGCTGTTGCTGCTGCTCGGCTTCCAGTAACGTTTCACCAAAAGCGAGGATAAACGTGCGCGATTTGCCTGTGACGAAACCCAACAGGATCTCCGCATCGCGGCGCGGGCTTTCGCTCGCAGCAAGCTCGCTTATCGCCTGGCGCAACCACTGTTGATAATCCATTATTCCTGCTCGGAGAGCGCCGCCAACTGGTCGGCCTGGTATTCCTGCACAATCGGTTCGATCAGCATATCCAGCTTGCCTTCCATCACTTCGTCGAGGCGGTAAAGCGTGACGTTGATACGGTGATCGGTCACACGACCCTGCGGGAAGTTATAGGTGCGGTTACGATCGCTGCGATCGCCGCTGCCGAGCAGGTTACGACGGGTCGACGCTTCTGCCTGCTGGCGTTTTGCCGTTTCAGCGGCGCGAATGCGCGCACCGAGCACTGACAAGGCTTTTGCTTTGTTTTTATGCTGTGAACGTTCATCCTGGCACTCGACCACAATCCCGGTCGGAAGGTGGGTAATACGGATGGCGGAATCGGTGGTGTTAACGTGCTGACCGCCCGCACCGGAAGAGCGGAAGGTATCAATACGCAGATCGGCCGGGTTGATATCCGGCATTTCGGCTTCCGGCAGCTCCGGCATCACGGCCACGGTACAGGCAGACGTGTGAATACGCCCCTGCGATTCCGTTGCCGGAACGCGCTGGACGCGATGGCCGCCGGATTCAAATTTCAGACGCCCGTAAACACCTTCGCCGCTGATTTTGGCGATCACTTCTTTAAAGCCGCCGTGCTCACCGTCGTTGGCGCTCATGATCTCAACGCGCCAGCGGCGGGATTCGGCATAACGGCTGTACATACGGAACAGATCGCCAGCAAACAGGGCGGCTTCATCGCCGCCGGTTCCGGCGCGAACTTCGACAAACGCATTACGTTCATCATCGGGATCTTTTGGCAGCAGCAACAGTTGCAATTGCTGTTCAAGGTGTTCACATTTTTCTTTCGCGTCGCGCAGTTCATCCTGCGCCATGTCGCGCATTTCCGGATCGTCGAGCATCATCTGCGCGGTTTCAATATCTTCCTGAACCTGTTGCCAGTCAGTGAAACAGCGCGACACGTCGCTCAGTTGCGCGTATTCGCGCGACAGCGCACGGAATTTGTCCTGGTCGGCGATGGTTTGAGCGTCACCGAGCAGCGCCTGAACTTCTTCATGGCGCTCATGCAGGGCTTCCAGTTTGGCAACGATAGAAGGCTTCATAGGCGTTAATGCACCTTTTAATAATAAGAGAGTGTTGTGCTAATCCAGCCCGAGGCTGTTGCGCAGAATATGCAGACGCTCATCGTCCCCGTCACGGGCGGCCTGCTGAAGAGATTTGGTTGGGGCGTGGATAAGGCGGTTGGTCAGTTTCCACGCCAGGTCTTGCATGATAGCTTGCGGATTGCCACCCTGCTCCAGCGCAGCAAGCGCTTTGGCAGTCAGCTCGTCGCGCGCAGTTTCAGACTGGCTGCGGTATTCGCGAATGGTCTCGCTGGCGCTTTGCGCACGCAGCCAGGCCATAAATTCACTGGTTTCCTGGGCGACGATGGTTTCCGCCTGCACCGCCGCGGCTTTACGCTGCGCCAGGTTGTGCTGAATAATACTTTGCAGATCGTCGACGCTATAGAGATAGGCGTTCGCCACTTTGCCCACTTCCGGCTCGACATCGCGCGGCACGGCAATATCCACCAGCAAAACGGGCTGGTTACGCCGCGCTTTCATCGCGCGTTCCATCATTCCTTTACCAATAATTGGTAGCGGGCTGGCGGTGGAACTGATCACGATATCAGCATCTTTCAGACGTTCATCAATGTCGCTTAAAGAAATGACTTCCGCACCGACTTCATCCGCCAGCACCTGCGCACGTTCACGCGTACGGTTGGCGATGATCATTTTCTGCACTTTATGCTCACGCAGGTGGCGCGCAACCAGCTCAATGGTTTCACCCGCGCCCACTAGCAGCACGGTAACCGACGCAAGGGATTCGAATATTTGCCGCGCCAGTGTACAGGCGGCGAAAGCGACCGATACCGCACTGGCGCCAATATCGGTTTCCGTGCGCACACGCTTGGCGACGGAGAATGATTTCTGGAACATACGCTCCAGATCGCTGGCGTTGTCATGCCCACGCTGGGAATCAGCAAAGGCCTTTTTCACCTGGCCTAAGATTTGCGGTTCACCCAGTACCAGTGAATCCAGCCCGCTCGCCACGCGCATTAAATGGCTGACGGCGTCGTTATCCTGATGCCAGTAGAGACTCTGGCGCACTTCTTCTTCACGCAAATGGTGATAATCACACAGCCAGCGCACCAGCGCTTCTTGCAGGTTATCCCGCTCTTCGACGCTCAGATAGAGCTCGGTACGGTTACAGGTTGACAGCACCACACCGCCTTGCACCATCGGCTGCGACAGCAGGCTTTCCAGCGCCTGGTCAAGCGTTTCCGGCGAAAAAGCAATGCGTTCTCGCAACGAAACGGGAGCCGTTTTGTGATTGATGCCAAGTGCTAAAAGGGTCATGAGCGCGGGAATAGTACCAACGTTGATAAGGTTAGACTGTACGCATCATACAGGATGAGTGAGGTCAATAAAAGAGACACTACCCTTTCGGAGTAATTGGTAATTTAATGATTTAAGACAACTTGAACGTAGACGCTGTTTCAGAGCGGCGCTAGCATTAAGCGTAATACAGCAACCTCGCAAGGATTTCCCCTCGTTATGACTCTGCCAGACTTTCGCTTTATCCGCCTGCTGCCGCTGGCAAGCCTCGTGTTAACCGCTTGTACGCTCAATGTGCCAAAAGGGCCGGGACAAAGTCCGGACTCGCCGCAGTGGCGCGAACACCAGCAACAGGTGCGCAGCTTAAACCAGTATCAAACCCGCGGCGCATTCGCTTATATCTCTGACGAACAAAAAGTGTATGCCCGCTTCTTCTGGCAGCAAACCGGGCAGGATCGCTATCGTCTGTTGCTGACCAACCCGTTGGGCAGCACCGAACTGGAGCTGAACGCCCAGCCGGGTAACGTGCAACTGGTGGACAACAAAGGCAAACGCTACACCGCTGATGATGCCGAAGAGATGATTGGCAAACTGACCGGCATGCCGATTCCGCTTAACAGCCTGCGCCAATGGATCTTAGGCCTGCCAGGCGATGCCACCGATTATAAGCTCGATGCGCAATACCGTTTGAGCGAGCTTAATTACAATCAGGGCGGCAAAAACTGGAAAGTGGTATATGGCGGATATGACAACAGCCAGCCTTCCCTGCCGGCCAATATGGAGTTGAGCGACGGCAAACAGCGCATCAAGCTGAAAATGGATAACTGGATTGCCAAATGACGACGTGGCCCGCTCCGGCGAAACTCAACCTGTTTTTATACATTACCGGCCAGCGCGCCGATGGCTACCACACGTTGCAAACCCTGTTTCAGTTTCTTGATTATGGCGACACGCTAACCATCGAACCACGCAGCGATGGCGAAATCCGCCTACTGACACCGGTTGAAGGCGTACCAGACGAAGAGAACCTGATTGTACGCGCTGCACGTCTGCTCATGCAGCGTGCGGCAGAAAGCGATCGTCTGCCTGCGGGTAGCGGCGCAGAGATCGCTATCGACAAACGCCTGCCAATGGGCGGCGGCCTCGGCGGCGGTTCGTCAAATGCAGCAACCGTGCTGGTCGCCCTCAACCATCTGTGGGGCTGTAATCTGAGCGTCGATGAGTTAGCCGAACTCGGCCTGCAACTGGGTGCCGATGTGCCGGTGTTTGTGCGCGGTCACGCCGCTTTCGCCGAAGGGGTTGGCGAAATCCTCACGCCGGTCAATCCGCCGGAAAAATGGTATCTGGTGGCGCACCCTGGCGTCAGTATTCCTACACCCGTGATTTTCAAGGATCCGGAACTGCCGAGAAATACGCCGCAAAGGTCAATTGATACGTTATTAAAATGTGAATTCGGCAACGATTGCGAGGTTATCGCAAGAAAACGTTTTCGCGAGGTTGATGCCGCGCTTTCCTGGCTGTTAGAATACGCGCCGTCGCGCCTGACTGGCACAGGAGCCTGTGTCTTTTCCGAATTTGACACCGAATCCGCCGCTCGTCAGGTGCTTGAGCAAGCCCCGGAATGGCTACACGGTTTTGTCGCGCGAGGCGTCAACCTCTCGCCGCTAGCGCAAACCATGGCCGGGCAAGCTGAGCTCCGGTGACAACGTCACACCTGTTCCAGACGTTGCATCGCGCTCTTTAATACACCGCATGGATAGAATTCAGCCCTGAGCGCACATTTTGGCCGATTCTATCCACCACTGGACGCATGCCTGAGGTTCTTCTCGTGCCTGATATGAAGCTTTTTGCTGGTAACGCTACCCCGGAACTAGCACAACGTATTGCCAACCGCCTGTACACTTCTCTCGGCGACGCCGCCGTAGGTCGCTTTAGCGACGGCGAAGTCAGCGTACAAATCAATGAAAATGTACGCGGTGGTGATATTTTCATCATCCAGTCCACTTGTGCCCCTACCAACGACAACCTGATGGAATTGGTTGTGATGGTTGATGCCCTGCGCCGTGCTTCCGCAGGCCGTATCACCGCGGTCATTCCTTACTTTGGCTATGCCCGTCAGGATCGCCGCGTGCGCTCTGCCCGTGTACCGATTACCGCAAAAGTGGTTGCCGATTTCCTCTCAAGCGTCGGCGTTGACCGCGTACTGACCGTTGACCTGCATGCTGAACAGATTCAGGGCTTCTTCGATGTACCGGTAGATAACGTATTCGGCAGCCCGATCCTGCTCGAAGATATGCTGCAACTGAATCTGGACAACCCGATTGTGGTTTCTCCGGATATCGGCGGCGTCGTTCGCGCTCGCGCCATTGCCAAGCTGCTGAACGACACCGATATGGCGATCATTGATAAACGCCGTCCGCGCGCAAACGTCTCCCAGGTGATGCACATCATCGGTGACGTGGCAAACCGCGACTGCGTTCTGGTTGACGACATGATCGATACCGGCGGTACGCTGTGTAAAGCAGCGGAAGCGCTGAAAGAACGTGGTGCGAAACGCGTGTTCGCCTATGCGACTCACCCGATTTTCTCCGGTAATGCGGTAAATAACCTGCGCAACTCTGTGATCGACGAAGTGGTTGTCTGCGACACCATTCCGCTGAGCGATGAGATCAAAGCGCTACCGAACGTACGTACGCTGACGCTGTCTGGCATGCTGGCTGAAGCTATCCGTCGTATCAGCAACGAAGAATCGATTTCTGCCATGTTCGAGCATTAATCGTTGCTGTATAAAAAACCCGCTCAGGCGGGTTTTTTTAGCTTTAAATATTATTTGTATGATTTATTAATTAGTTATCGAATGATTTCCAGGGGACGCCAGACCATTGTGAACAGATTGTTCTCACCTCATGTCATGCCTTTTCGCGCGCTGATCGACGCGTGCTGGAAAGAAAAATATACCACCGCCCGTTTCACCCGGGATCTGATTGCCGGCATAACGGTAGGTATCATCGCTATCCCTTTGGCGATGGCGCTGGCGATCGGCAGCGGTGTGGCTCCGCAGTACGGGCTTTATACGTCGGCGGTTGCCGGGATTGTTATCGCCCTGAGCGGTGGTTCGCGCTACAGCGTTTCTGGCCCGACGGCAGCCTTCGTGGTGATCCTGTATCCAGTTTCGCAGCAGTTTGGTCTGTCGGGCCTGCTGGTGGCGACGCTGATGTCAGGCGTGTTTTTGATTCTCTTCGGGCTGGCGCGGTTTGGTCGGCTGATTGAATACATTCCGCTTTCGGTGACGCTTGGTTTCACCTCCGGGATCGGCATTACCATCGCCACCATGCAGATAAAAGATTTTCTTGGCCTGCAAATGCCGCATGTGCCGGAACACTATTTGCAAAAAGTCGGCGCGCTGGTGATGGCGCTGCCCACGCTCAACCCCGGTGATGCGGCGATTGGTATTGTCACCCTCGCCACACTGGTTCTGTGGCCGCGCCTGCGTTTACGAGTGCCGGGACATCTGCCCGCACTGCTGGCGGGCTGCGCGGTGATGCTGGTGGTTAATCTGCTCGGCGGTCACGTCGCGACCATCGGTTCACAATTTCATTATGTACTGGCGGATGGTTCCCAGGGTAACGGTATCCCGCAGCTTCTGCCACAACTGGTGCTGCCGTGGGATCTACCCGGTTCTGAATTTACCCTGAGCTGGGATTCGCTGCGCGCATTGCTGCCTGCAGCCTTCTCCATGGCCATGCTCGGTGCCATCGAATCGCTGCTGTGCGCTGTCGTGCTGGACGGTATGACCGGTACCAAACATAAAGCCAACAGCGAGCTGATTGGCCAGGGGCTGGGCAATATCGCCGCACCGTTCTTCGGTGGGATCACCGCAACCGCAGCGATTGCGCGTTCAGCGGCCAACGTCCGCGCTGGTGCGACGTCACCCATTTCGGCAGTGATCCACTCCCTCTTAGTGATCATGGCACTGCTGGCGCTGGCTCCCCTGCTCTCGTGGCTGCCGCTGTCTGCCATGGCGGCGCTACTATTGATGGTGGCGTGGAACATGAGTGAAGCGCACAAAGTGATTGACCTGCTGCGCCGCGCCCCGGTGGATGACATCGTGGTGATGCTGATTTGTATGTCACTGACCGTGCTGTTCGATATGGTGATCGCCATCAGCGTAGGGATTGTGCTCGCGTCACTGCTGTTTATGCGCCGTATCGCGCGGATGACGCGCCTGGCCGTAGTGAACGTCAGCGTGCCGGATGATGTACTGGTGCTGCGTGTTATTGGCCCGCTGTTCTTTGCTGCCGCAGAAAGTGTGTTTAGCGACCTGGAAACCCGTATCGCCGGGAAGCGCATTGTGGTGCTGAAATGGGATGCGGTGCCAGTGCTGGACGCAGGTGGGCTGGATGCTTTCCGTCGCTTTGTCAGCCGTCTGCCAGAAGGTACTGAGCTGCGCGTCAGCAACCTTGAATTCCAGCCGCTGCGCACGCTGGCACGCGCCGGGATACAGCCAATCCCTGGCCGCCTGTCATTCTTCCCTAACCGCGACGCGGCCTTAGCCGACCTCTAATTATGATGCGCGGCGGCGCATCATCACCTCGATCGCCCGTTGTAGCCATTGCAGCACCTCGGGCGTCATCCAGGTTCCCTTCATCAGATGCGGCTCCTGCTGCATCGCACTGCGGAATTTTTGCTGCGTCTGTGGATCGGTTCCGGCATAAGACTGAAACAGTTCAAGCCAGTTAGCGGCCAGCCCCTGAGCCTCGTCAGACTCGGGATCCAGCGACTGACGTTGAGCGATATGCAGTTTTGCCACCAACGGTGGCCACTCCATCATGCGCTCAAAGTAGTGCGCACGGGTAAACGCCATCTCTTGCGGCGACAAATAACGCTGCCAGATAGCGAGCTTACTTTCCGCAAAACTGCGGGTAATAAAATCGACCGCTTCCTGCGTAATGCCCGTTTGCTCACGCATTTGGGGTTCCACGCGGTGCATCTCATTTAAGCGGGTCAGAAACTCCGGTTTATTGGCGGTATCCTGCTCCAGCCGCGTCATCCAGCGGGTTGCCAGATCCATCGCGCGGGGATCATCCACCAGGCACTTCTGCGCTAAAAGGGTTTGTACTTCGCTCACCATTTGCGCCCAGAACTGTTCGCGAGCCTCATCGCGCGAGGCAAACGGTAATTCTTGTAACTCTTGCGGGCTAAACCAACGATCGTACATTTTCATTAACTCCAGGGTCTGTAGCCAGGACTCCAGATCAGGCTCCACGCCACTGACGAGACCATCACGCAACGCCGCAAGCTGTTCGCGCAGAGTGACAATATTGCGCATTTGCTTGTCGAGCAGAGCGATTTGGTCATCCAGTAATTCCGCCAGCGGACGCGTTTCCCGCGCCAGATAATCCCCGATTGCCGCCAGTTCCATGCCCGCTTTCGCCAGCGCCTGGATCATATGCAGGCGTTTGACATCGGCGAGCGCATAAAGCCGGTATCCGGCGGCGCTTCGGGCGGAAGGCAAAAGCAGACCAATTTGCTCATAGTGGTGCAACGTACGCACACTGATCCCCGCACGTCGCGATAATTCTCCCACCTGAATCAACATAGCTGCTCCTTTCTCACCCACAGACTGGACTATCGAGCCTCACGTTACGTGAGGGTCAAGAAAAAAGCCAAAAAAAACGGCTCCCGCAGGAACCGTTATCGAAACGTATTTTTTATCCATGATGTTGCCGGTCCCGGCGGCAGCGCTTGTCGTAGTGGCGCACCCACCAGTATTTATCGCACACCTGTTCATGACCGCTCACGCGGGCACCTGCGAGCCAGAGAACGGCTCCGAGGAAGATACTCAGCACAGCGCCATGGGCAAAAAACTGCGGCAGGTTAAGTTGCGGCAACTGGTTTAAAATGGAATAACCAACGCCGACAACCATCACGACCAACCCCAACCCCATGAGCACATTACCGAGCAACGAAGCGTTTTTGCGTTTCATCTGTCACCTCCGGAACGACGGGTTGGATGGGATAACCCCAATCCTTGTGCATAAAGTATAGACAGCCACCTTTTTAGCGGTTGCGGGCACGATCACAATTACACATCTCTGACTAACACAAATTTACAAATAACCCACTGAACTACTTGAAATTCGAATGGTTGATGTGAGCAATCATTATCGTTTCTCGCGTTTCGTTGTGAGAATTTTGTCTTCACGCCCCGCACAACGTAAACTACGCGCCGGACATTGACCTGGTCAGGAATAAAAAGTGACGATTAAACTGATTGTCGGGCTGGCGAACCCCGGCGCTGAATATGCCGCGACGCGCCATAACGCAGGCGCCTGGTATGTGGACTTGCTGGCGGATCGCGCCCGCGCGCCGCTGCGCGATGAGCCGAAGTTTTTCGGCTATACCTCGCGCATCAATCTGGCCGGCGAAGACGTGCGCCTGTTGGTTCCCACGACGTTTATGAACCTGAGCGGTAAAGCGGTCGCGGCGATGGCAACGTTTTACCGCATCAACCCGGACGAAATCCTTGTCGCTCACGATGAGCTTGATTTGCCGCCGGGTGTGGCGAAATTTAAGCTGGGTGGCGGCCACGGCGGCCACAATGGTCTGAAAGACATCATCAGTAAACTGGGCAATAACCCCAATTTTCACCGTTTACGCGTAGGAATTGGCCATCCGGGTGATAAAAACAAAGTTGTCGGTTTTGTACTGGGCAAGCCACCTGTTTCCGAGCAAAAGTTGATTGACGAAGCGGTAGACGAAGCGGCGCGTTGTACCGAGATTTGGCTGAAAGAAGGTTTAACCAAAGCCACCAATCGCCTGCACGCCTTTAAGGCGCAGTAAGCGGGTTGCGGCGGCATTTTTACCGCGCGTAACAACGGTTACGTGTATAATAGGCAAAGTTATTCACTTTTCTACAATCTGTTTTTCGCAACAGGTTGATTATCAAGATATTAAGGTAATTACATCATGGGATTCAAATGCGGTATCGTTGGCCTGCCCAACGTAGGTAAATCCACCCTGTTCAATGCGCTCACCAAAGCAGGTATTGAAGCGGCGAACTTCCCGTTCTGTACTATTGAGCCGAACACCGGTGTCGTACCGATGCCCGATCCGCGTCTGGATAAACTTGCGGAAATCGTGAAACCGCAGCGCATTCTGCCGACCACCATGGAGTTCGTCGACATCGCCGGCCTGGTAAAAGGCGCGTCCAAAGGTGAAGGTCTGGGCAACCAGTTTTTGACCAACATCCGCGAAACGGAAGCGATCGGCCACGTTGTGCGCTGCTTTGAGAACGACAATATCATCCACGTTGCGGGCAAAGTGAACCCGGCGGAAGATATCGACGTTATCAACACCGAACTGGCGCTTTCTGACCTGGATACCTGCGAACGCGCGATTCACCGCGTGTCCAAAAAAGCGAAAGGCGGCGACAAAGACGCGAAAGTTGAGCTGGCTGCGCTGGAGAAATGCCTGCCGCAACTGGAAAACGCCGGTATGCTGCGCGCTCTGGATCTGAGCAAAGAAGAGAAAGAAGCGATCCGTTACCTGAGCTTCCTGACCCTGAAACCGACCATGTACATCGCTAACGTGAACGAAGACGGCTTCGAAAATAACCCGTACCTCGACCAGGTTCGCGCTATCGCTGAGCAAGAAGGTTCCGTGGTGGTACCGGTTTGTGCTGCGGTTGAATCTGATATTGCCGAGCTTGACGATGAAGAGCGTGACGAGTTTATGGCCGAACTGGGTCTGCAAGAGCCAGGGCTGAACCGCGTGATCCGCGCCGGTTACTCCCTGCTGAACCTGCAAACTTATTTCACCGCCGGAGTGAAAGAAGTGCGTGCCTGGACCATCCCGGTTGGCGCAACCGCGCCGCAGGCAGCGGGTAAAATCCACACCGATTTCGAAAAAGGCTTTATTCGCGCGCAGACCATCGCGTATGAAGATTTCATCGCTTACAAAGGCGAGCAAGGCGCGAAAGAAGCCGGCAAGATGCGTGCAGAAGGCAAAGAGTACATCGTGAAAGATGGCGATGTGATGAACTTCCTGTTCAACGTCTAAATTAGTTTTGGTGTCTCATGAGGTGTCATAACATCTCATAAATCTCAGAAAACCCTCTAAAATCCACGCGTTTGCGTGGATTTTTTTATTCCACATTGTCTCATGTAATCTCATGGAAGCGCAGTCTAAAATGAGTACATAGGTGAGTATAATCCGTTTCCATTATCATTTTAGGTGAGTACAATAACGGTATAAGAAATAGTCAAGGACCCGCTATGCTCACTGATACGCAATGCCGCACTGCCAAGCCAAAAGAAAAACTCTATCGACTCAATGACTTTAATGGTCTCTACCTCGAAGTGAAACCCAATGGCAAAAAGGCATGGCGCTATCGGTTTAAACTCAACGGAAAATCAAGCATGTTTGCGTTGGGTGAGTATCCAGCGATAAAGCTCGCCGAAGCTCGCGAGAAATGCGAGCAAGCGCGTAAGCAAGTCGCAGATGGAGTTAGCCCGACACAGGCTCGTCAGTTAGATAAGATCCGCAAGGTCAATGACGCTTCTAACACCTTTGAGCTGATCGCCAAAGAGTGGTTGCAGATGAAAGACTGGGCCGAAATTACCAAAACACGCCGACTGGATATGCTTGAACGTGTGGTTTTCCCCGCAATCGGTAAGCTCCCTGTCAGAGAGATCACCCCACACCACATTCTTAAAATTCTTCAGGAAACCGCTAAACGCGGCGCTCCGACTGTTGCTGCTGAAGCCCGACGTACCATTTCATCGGTTTTCGAGTTGGCAGTGGCAACGCTTAGAGCTGACAGCGATCCTGTCTGGCCTGTACGCAAGGCACTTCCGGCGAATAAGACACAGCACAAACAAGCATTGAACCCACAGCAAATAGGGAAGCTATTAAGCTGTTTTGATAACAGTCGCGGCTCATATCAGGTTAACTATTGCATGTGGCTAATGTGGTGGACGCTGGCGCGGCCAGCCGAAGTCACCGAAGCTGAATGGACAGAATTCGATCTCGATAATGCACTATGGACCATTCCGGCGACGCGCATGAAGGCTCGCAGGGAACATGTTATTCCCCTCCCCTCCCAGTCCGTCAACATGCTCAGAACGCTACAGGGATTAACCGGGCATCGACACCACCTCTTTCCTGGCCGTGATGACCCGCGTGGCCCGATGACATCACACTCGCTGCGTCAGCTACTTAAAAGCCTCGGCTGGAGTGGAACTTACAGCCCACATGCAACCCGAACCACAGGCAGCACACGGTTAAACGAGATGGGCTATCGACCTGATGCTATCGAAGCTCAGCTTGCGCACGCTGATACCAACAACGTTCGCCGCACGTACAACCATGCGACGTATTTTGATGAGCGTAAAGTGATGATGCAGGAATGGGCTGATAAGCTTGATGGATGGGTAAGCAGCACTGACATCAGTGTTGATGTTTCATAAACGCTGATGCATTAGTGTTTTATTATTGATTAACATAGATATTTATTGATATTTAATTCAAACCTATAATTCTACCTACAGTATATGTAAGCAGTGAATACTAAGTACCCATAGTTTTCGAGGTTTTTTGCTCATCACGTATAGTCATATATTTAAAAGCCCTGCTGGCCCCTTCCCACTTCATATCCTTCCAAAAAACGTTCTGTGTGCGGCATGTAAATTCAACTAACGTCTGCTGAGTGCTGTGAGTTCAACTGATGGATGCAACACATTGGTTAAAACGCTCTGCGGGTGATTCATAGTCTAGCGTTTTTCTTGGCCTCTCGTTGAGCTGCCTGGCAACACTGTTTAGTCTTTGCTGGCTGTGAACTGATAAGTCAGTTCCTTTTGGAAAATACTGTCTGAGTAATCTGTTTGTATTTTCATTTGAGCCGCGTTGCCAGGGGGATTGAGGATCGCAGAAGTAAACCTGAATATCTGTGGCTACGGTAAACCGGGTATGGCTGGTCATTTCAGCACCCCGGTCCCATGTTAATGTTTTATAAAGCTCAGCAGGTAATTCCCGGGCTTGTCTGATGAGTGCAGATATAACCGTTATGGTCTTGTTGTCCCTGACTTTGGCCAGCATAACAAAACGGGAATGACGTTCTACGAGGGTGACGATATAGGAGTTTTTAGAGCCCTGGATCAGGTCACCTTCCCAGTGACCTGGTATGGCTCTGTCAGTTGCTTCAGGTGGCCTTTCGCTGATAGAGATCGTATCCGGGATTGACCCTAATCCTTTCCCTTTAAGCGATGATGTTCTGGATCTACGCACGACTCTTCCGCTTCTGAGGCATTGCTGCAGTTCTTTTTTTAATGCCCCCCGGGTTTGTATAAAAAGCGTTTTATATATCGTTTCGTGTGACACATGCATTTCCTGACTATCCGGATAACAGCGTTTCAGCCAACCGGCGATCTGTTCCGGCGACCAGTCCTGATACATCTTCTCTGCAATGATTTTACACAATGCGGGACTTTCAATTAGCTTGCAGGGTTTTGGTCTCAGAGCATTTTCCCACGCAGCAGTATCGGCTTTTGCTGCACGATATTGTTTTGCACCTCCGTGCCTCTTGATCTCGCGGCTAATCGTTGAGGGAGCTCTTGATAATTTGGCAGCAATGTCCCTGATGCTGCGTTTTGCTACCAGTCCTCTGGATATCTCTTCTCTTTCACCTAGCGAAAGCGCTAACCGGTGCCGCTTTCGCACAGGAAGACGGTAGCCACCTGTCTGGTGGATTGTGGGCATAATAGAAGAGTGAAATCTGTCGAACATTCTGGCGATATCATGCAGGGAATCACCTTGCTTATATCTGTCCCAGATAATCGCTTTTTGTTCTGGTGTGTAGTAGATGCGAGTTCTTCGTTTCATGGCAACGTCCCCCTTCGATTAAGGATAGCGTTGCATCGCCCCGTTGAACTCACAGCCAAAAGCAGACGTTGATACGTTGAGATATGTTAATTTATGGGGAGCAGGTCACCTGAGGGGCGCGCACTATATGATGTGTCTAACTCTCGGATTAAGGTGGTCGAGTGGAACCAAGCTTCGAATGGAACATATTTCCCCAAGAAGGGAAGTGATACAAAAGCTTTTGAGGGAAATGTTCCTCAGTCGGTTCTTGATAGTTTAGGATTGAAATGATGAAAGTTTATCAGGGTAATATTTCTAAAGAGTCATTAAGCCTGTTTGTTTCAGATATTGGCGCCGGAGAATTTTTTTCATATGTAGGACACTTGGTTTCACTAGAGCAAGCAATTTCTGTGCTGGGTTTGCTCTCTCCTGATTTTATTGAGATCCAGGGGCATATTTTCTGGCTACCTAACGCTCAGCAATACGACCCGAAAAGGTTTCATTTGCTTGGGCTAGTAGAGAGTAAATCTAGTGTATTAGTACAAAGTACATCGCGCAGAGATGTTGAACGATACAGAAATATTTTTTCAATAAATCAGTTTTTTTCAAAGTGGGAAGATGCACCGGACCGGCCCGTATTTAAAGTAGGTCTGTCAAAAGAGGATTATCGTCTTTGTCATTTATTTGCCGAGCAGATAACTAGATATTGGAAGCGCGCGTTAGCAGAGGCTTTCCCGGATAAGGTGTTTCAGTTTGAAATTGCTGACGACCTTCTGGATGAATATGGGGTTTGTCTGACATTTTGGCAGGAGTCTGTCAGTAATTCAGTGTAACTGCCCACTAGTTAAAGGTGAGCGCTCAGGCGGTCACCGAACTCGATAATGAAACGACGCATTTCCAGCCGCCAGTTCTGGATCGGCATACTCCATTTTTTTGCCTTCCACAGAGGTAAACTCTGGAAATGCTGACCCGCTCCCTGTTGATTCGCACAGAATGCTGTTAGCAATGTCCGTTCCTCGCTCACTGCGGACATAGATCTTCGGGCTGGTCCGCTCAGTGCCAGGAGCGGAAGTTGCTTACATCGCGATATATTAATTTATGGTGAGCTGGTCACTTATCTGGGCAATATGTATGAAAACCGATACCAAAGGGAAAGGATGATGCATTTAGAAATGTTAGATAAACACTTGGCAGAAAAAATGAAGGTGGTGAGTGAAGAAAAACGAAGAAGTGCAGTCAGAGTGGCATGCGAACTCGCTGTTCAACTCTGTCCGGTAAACTTGCCTGTAGTGGACGAATCACTCAGGCAACTACTATCAGGATATAAGCTATCGATCGAGCAGGTTTCTAAACTGGATGGGCTGGCCGCACAGTTAGATGAAGAATATTTTAACCTGCATAATGGCCAGAACGAAGAGATGGAATTAAATCCTCAAGCTTTGCATTTGTTTAGCCAGGCACGCGCAGTATCAGCTCTCGCTATTGGCGGGAGAGATGATTCAATTGAGTCTGCAACCGAAGCAATTTATGAAGCAGCCTCAGCTATTGATGATGGCCAGATTTTGAATGCAGTCTTTTCGGTTCTGTCAGAAATGTAGCCGACATATATATCATGGTTCTGCAACTTCCGCTTTTCGCTCACAGCGGACATCATACTTCTGAAGTTGCCCTGTCTACTCAGTGCCAGGAACGGCCATTGCCAGCATCGTGTTATGTTGGTTTATGGAAAGCATGTCATCGTATCAAGGGCATTTTGCAAGCGGCCCCTTTAATGGGGACCAGGCATTGTTCTTTCGGTTAAGTAAAATTCGCGAAGGCTACCGAAAGCGCGGCACAGATGTCCGGGACCGATGGATGTGAACAGCCAGGCCAGCCCCTTAATTACCAGCATTACCCAGCACCACAATTTGTGACGGTGCATCATTTTTATAGCGGATTGTTACTCGCTGCCCGGGTTTAAATTCATCGGCATCGAATATTTTGATCACCACATCTTTTTTGGTCACAACCTTTTCCGTTCCGGCGGTGAATTCGACTGTAAGATTCAGGGATAGCCGGCCTTCGGCGTTCTGATTTTGGTGCTGAGCCGCGTCAACGATCAGTGCGGAGGTTTCAGTTCCCTCCTTCTTTATCGCCTCGTTGATGCGCGCTGAGACGATGGAATTGCGAATACCGATAATGACCACCACCGTAATTACAGCGATGGCAACAATCAGGCCCCACATCGCGAAATTTGCCATTTTCATCTTCTTAAATAAATGTGGTTAACGTGCCAAAAAAAGTCCGGAGCCCGGATAAAGTTGTCTCCGCCCCGCTTACAAACTGAATTTTATTGTCGTGACGTTTAAGCTCGAATGGTTTGTTTTTGATCGAAAACGCCCCTGCTGAGATACTCATCACTGAGGTGCTGATGGCTGTTGTTGTAAAGCCAAAAGAAGCACCGGTGAAACTTTCTGACAGACCAGTCATGCTGAAAGAGTTGCCGGTAAAGCTTTCATTATGTGCCTTTGCCTTACTTTTAATGTTGGGCGCGTCGAGGTTGATTTTCGTGGTGCTGCGCAGAGTAATATCCTGCGGACTGAATATCGTAATCGTGCCGTCGTTGACATTATGCGTCCAGTTGCCGCTGTTAACGTTAATCACCACCCCGTCCTGTATCGTTTCGGTTCGGCCACCCGCGCCGATGGTCGTTTCCTGTCCCTGATCATAGGCTTCCGTCAGTTTCCCCGTTACGTGATGGGACTCTCTGCCATTGATAGTTGTATCGCGATAACTGGTCACCTCAACCGAATCCCCGCCATCAAGGATCTTTAACGTTCGCCCATTCTGTATGGTGGTGTGCTCGCCATTATCAACGTTTGTTGTTCGTTTCTGATGGTAATGGAAGCTCGCATCACCGGTTACGTCATCAGTCTGTTCTTTTTTAATGGTAGTTATGCGATTGCCATCAATACTGACGCTCTGATCGTTTTCAACGGATACAGCCATATCTTTTTCTGAGTGCAGATCGATAAGCTCACGTCCGGGACTGTCCTCAAAAAAAAGGTAGCTGGCATTATCCTTGTGACCGTCTTTACTCCGGGTCATAAAGCCCATCACCGTGGCGGCGGCAGGCAGCTCCCACGGTGGCATACTCGCTTCATTGTAGACACGGCCAGTAATAATTGGTCGGTCAGGATCCCCGTTGATAAAATCGATAACCACTTCGTCACCCACTCGAGGGATCTGCATGCCGCCAAAACCCTGACCAGCCCATGCACTTGAAACCCTCACCCAGCATGAACTGGTGTCATCACCTTTAGCTTGTCGGTCCCAGTGGAATTTTACTTTTACCCTGCCATATCGATCAGTCCATATAGATTCGCCCTGTGGACCGACTACACGCGCTGTTTGCGGCCCGTGCGTACGTGGCCATTCTGTCCGTTGTGCGGAACGAAAGGTAGTCTTTGCTGGAATGACCACACAATTAATTTGATGAACACTGTCGGTCATGCTGCCACTGGCGTAACTGTTCTCTTCCAGGGTGTAGCCTGCACTGACGACAAGATACTCACCGCTATTGTCTGTATCTGACGGGTTATCAAGAGTAAATGTATACCCCGGTGTTATTCCCAGCGCAGTGCCGGAGGCATCGATGCGTTGCTGCTCGGCCTGCCATTCTTCCTGCCGGATACGAGCATAAAATTCACCGTGCTGGTGATCAACAAAGCGACCCGGCCATTCGTAATAATCGATCTGTCCCGGTAATGGGGACGATGGGTTCTGACGAGCCTGGAACATCCAGGCATTGGGCTTACGGAAATCGTAGTCATCAATACTGTAGAGACCCGGGGTTACCCGCTCACTGATAGCCCACTGCCCTATACCTTCTTCGCTGGTTGTTCCTCCCGAAAGGCTGGAGTGATATGGGATGACCTCATAGCCACTTACCGGATGATGATTCTCGGCCGAATCCATCAGCACAAGCGTATGAGAGTCCGCCTCATGCCGGAAAAAGAAATATATCCCTTCCAGCTCCATCAGGCGGGAAATAAAGTTGTAGCTGCTTTCCTGATACTGAACACAGTATTCCCAGATACGGTATTCACCGGTAAGTTTATCTTCCGTTCTGACGCCATATTCAGCCAGAATGGTCTTGATAATATCGGGTACACGCTGGCTCTGAAAAATTCGCTGATTCCGGTCGCGCAGCAGTGGCCATAAGTCGGATTCAATTTTGAGAAGATAGACCGCGTAACGAACGCCGTTCAGCTCAGTATTCTGAAGGTTTACTTCTGTTATTTTGCCGTTGAAATAACGCGGTTGCACATTTTGTGTCGGTACAGTGACAGTCAGGGTTTTTCCCAGTAATGCTTTGCGATCAATACGGTCATCCTGGCTCAGCATGGTCACATTCAGTGTAAATGAACGGGACATCACTTCCATACCATTCAGTTTCCAGAACAATAGCGATTCAGCGCCAGCGGGAGGGGTTACCGTAATGCGGTTAAACATTTATCTTCTCCGTGGAACGATTTACCGTCTGCCATATGGCTGAACTGTCCATCGTCAGAGTGAGTGTCAATATGCCGAACCAGACACCGCCGTGGTATTCGAGTTCTGGCTAATATTGTGAAACGCAAAAGCAAGATGGCTATCTTACAATTGTGAATTGACTGGAAAACAGCTTTCTGCATTTTCCTGCACCGTCACGGCTTATTTACAGACAATTCTTAACACCGGATAGAAATTCGCACTCCCGGGTTTAAAGAAGCGTGACCCTGAAGGTATCGCAGGCACATTCCGTCGGAAATCAGGCTGAACAGGGTACAGTGCTACACGAACGGTAGGGGTAGACATCGCAGTTAGTTATTCCTGTTTGATGCAATGTCTCAGTGAAGTTCAGATTTATAAAATCAAATCAAGATAAACGGAAAGTCATTGCGAAGCCCATGCGCAAGTTCGTGCTCAGGATAAAACATAACCGCTAACTTCCCGAAACAACTTGAATCGCCAAGATTTTGACGTCCGCTAATCGTTGTGAGTTCAACGGGTCGACGCAACGCTATCCTTAATCGAAGGGGGACGTTGGACTGACCCCATGCCCGTAGACAAATTCTGTCCTCACGATTGGGCCTGTTCGAAGGCCTCCGGACTGACGCCGCC
>NZ_JBHZPL010000020.1:0-26209 GCF_042788095.1 Kosakonia sp. YIM B13571
GGCGCTCTGTCGCGAGGTGGCGTATATTACGCTTTCCTCTTTCAGAGTCAACCCTGAATCTCAGGATTTTTTCTCTTTCGTTTTCTCGACTATCTCGCGAAGTGATTCACGTTGTCGGGTCAACGGAGGCGCATTATAGGGATCCCAATTTTTTGCACAAGTCTTTTTGCGATCTTTTTTTCTGAATGCTGTTTTTTCATTCTTTTCGCTGCGATCCCGTACGATCTGCTCAAATAATGGTGGGGGAAAGGGTTGCAGAAGGCCTTTCCTGCAATCAAAGTCATTATCTCGGCCTGTTTTTGATGAGGTAATTATGTCTACCGTTTTACGTCCTTATAAGGATCTGCGGCCCCAAATAGGCCAGCGGGTAATGATTGACGCCACCAGCGTGGTGATTGGTGACGTCAGAATCGCTGACGATGTGGGTATTTGGCCATTAGTCGTGATTCGCGGTGATGTGAATTATGTTGAGATCGGCGCACGCAGCAACATTCAAGACGGCAGCGTTCTGCATGTCACGCACAAATCCTCTTATAACCCTGAAGGCGATCCGCTGCTCATTGGTGAAGATGTTACTGTTGGGCATAAAGTGATGTTGCATGGCTGCGTTATTGGTAATCGTGTGCTCGTCGGCATGGGATCAATCTTGCTCGACGGGGCTATTGTTGAAGATGATGTGATGATCGGCGCAGGTAGCCTGGTCCCCCAAAGTAAACGTCTGGAAAGTGGCTATCTTTATCTGGGCAGTCCGGTAAAACAAATCCGCCCCCTGACGGAAGCGGAGCTTGAAGGGTTGAAGTACTCAGCCAGGAATTACGTGAAATGGAAAGATGAATATCTGGATCAAGATAACCAGACAATTCCCTGATCATCCTCTTCTTGCTGGCGGATCAAATGTTCCGCCTCATCTTCCAGATCCCAACGATGTTCACAAAATACCGCAAGAAAGTGTTCTGGCGTTTCGCCACCAAAGCGCTTTGCCAGTGTATCGCCTTTGATGGCGCAAGTAATTTGCATACCATTGACCAATGCCGGAAAGCAAACAGCACCGGTCGTATCATCCCACCCTTCGCGATCCGGAAACTGAATAGCCTGATTCATTTTGCCAGTTCCAGTTTCAGCAGATTGATTACCGGCTCAACATCCGGCAATACACCATGCCATAGCAACACCGCATGCGCAGCCTGCCCGACCAACATGCCTAAACCATCCGCACATTTTTTCGCACCTGAATTTTCACACCAACTCAGAAATGGCGTCGATCCTTTCTGATAAAACATGTCATAGCAATAAAGCTCGGGATGAATAAGCGCATTCGGTAACGCGGGGATCTCCCCACCAATCCCACTGGAAGTCGCGTTAATGATCAAATCGAATGCATGGCTCGCTAAATTATCCATAGCAACAGCATTAATGCTACCGGTGTGAGCAAAGAGCTTAGCCAGCATTTGCGCCTTAGAAAAAGTGCGGTTGGTAACCGTTACGGCGCAATCCAGCGACAGTAAAGGAAGAATAACGCCGCGCGCTGCCCCACCCGCGCCTATAAGCAGAATGCGCCCCCCCGGGCGGATAAAAGAGAGGCGTTCGAGATCGCTCAACAAGCCTATCCCATCCGTGTTATCGCCCAGCAATCGACCATCTTCAAGGCGTTTAAGCGTATTTACCGCCCCAGCCATCGCTGCGCGTTCAGTGAGTTCGTTCGCACGAGAAAACGCTTGCTCTTTAAAAGGCACGGTAACATTCGCACCTTTTCCACCAGCGGCAAAAAAAGCATCCAGCGTCTGCACAAAGCCATCCACCGGAGCCAGAACTCGACCATAAGAATGTTCAATACCCAGTTGCTGAGCAAATTGCTGATGAATAAACGGAGACTTGCTGTGCGCAATAGGATTGCCAAAGACGGCATAGGATTCCATACAGTTACCCCTGACGGAAAAGTTCGCCGGTAAGGGCGTCACGAATTTCAGAAGGATTTTGCCGGCCTCCGGTCGGGGCATCAACGACCGGGAAATCTGGACCAAATTGATCGATAACTTCCTGCGCTGTTCTGCAAGGCGGCAAGCCCGATAAATTAGCGCTCGTTGATACCAGCGGTTTTCCGTAAGCTTCACACAGCGCAATCACCGTTTGATGGTCGGTCACGCGCACGGCCAGCGAGTCAAAGCGCCCGGTTAGCCAGCGCGGCGTGTTCGGTTTCGCCGGGAAGACAAACGTTACCGGCCCGGGCCAGCAGGCAAAAATCGTCTGGCGTTGCTCGTCGGTCAGCATGCTGTCATCAATATAGGGTTTGAGTTGATCAAAACTGGCAGCGATAAGGATGAGGCCTTTATCAACCGGCCGTTGTTTTAGTTCAAGCAAGCGATGAACAGCAATCTCACTGTCCGGGTCGCAGCCGACACCGAAAACAGCTTCTGTTGGATAAGCGATGACGTGTTCTTTATTTAGGATCTCTACCGCCGCAGCGATAGGATCTGTTGGCAGGTTATTCTTCACGAGTTTGTTCCGCCGTTACCGGCTGTCCACATTGTTTACTGGCGCAGAAGCGTTTCACGCCTTGCGCGGTTTTCTTCTCGATAAGTAGCGGGTAGTGACATACAAGACATTCGCCCGCCACCGGTTTGAAATTAATAACGAACTGGCAATCAGGGTAACGATCGCAGGAATAAAACGTCTTACCATATCGGGAGCGGCGTTGAACAAGGCTCCCGCTTCGACACTGTGGGCAAGTGATTGCGGTATCGTCGGGCTTATCAATCATTTCGGTATGTTCACACTCAGGATACTGGCTGCACCCAATGAACATCCCGAAACGTCCCTGACGCAAGACTAGCGCGGCCCCACACACGGGGCACTGCTGCCCGTCCAGAACTTTAACTATATGTCCATCCGCCTGGCTTTTCAGCGGGCGAACATAATCGCATTCAGGATAATGAGAGCATCCGAGAAACGGACCATGTTTCCCGGAACGGATAACAAGTTCAGCCCCGCATTGTGGGCAGGGCTCATTATTACGCACCGAAAAGAGTGCTGATTTGGCCATAACGACTCTTGAAGCTGCAAAAATGATTAGTGCAGCATACCTTCATTCGCTTCAAAGAGTAATTCTTCCATTTGCTGGTAGGCGTTTTCACACCCAGGGATATTGAAGAGAACCATCAGAATGACCCATTTCAGGTCTTCTAACTCAAACTCTGCCGTATCCAGCGCCAGCACACGTTCAATCACCATTTCTCGCGTTTCGAGGTTTAGCACCTGAATCTGCTCCAGGAATAACAAGAATCCCCGGCAACTGGCATCCAGCCTTTCACACTCTTCAGCCGTATAAATACGGACAGAAAGCGGATCAGAAGCAAGCTGCATCGGTTCGGCGAGGCCTTCCTGATAATCAGCCAGTTTTTCCAGCCATAAAAGTGCGTTGTAGATGTCTTCACGATCAAATCCGGCGTCGGTAAGATCCCGTTCCAGTTTGTCCTGATCCACACGCAATTCCGCTTCGTTATGGATGTAAGTCTCAAACAAGTACATTAGTACGTCGAACATGGCTTGCCCTCCTCAATCGGACATAGCCGCCGGGTACAGCTGCGATCCATCCTGCTAACTCCAGTTCAAGCAACTGAGCTGCGATGACTGGCACAGGTTGGCCGGCACGTTCAGCGACGACGTCAACAGGTGTTACCTCATCTCCTACGTTAGCCAGGAGCTCAGGAAATGGCAATGCCACCTCTTCTTGATCTGGAGAATAAATTGCATTTTCGCGTACGTCAGGCAACCAATTCAGCCCATATTGCAAATTTTCGAGGATCTCATCAGCAGATGTTACCGGTATTGCCCCTTGCTTGATTAACCAATGTGGTCCTTCGCTGCCAGGGCTACCAATAGGGCCGGGTAATGCAAAAACATCACGGCCTTGTTCAAGCGCAATCCGCGCAGTCACCAGCGAACCGCTACGCAAAGCGGCTTCAACAACCAGTACCCCACGACTGAGGCCACTGATGATACGGTTGCGGCGCGGAAAATTACCCGGCTTTGGCGTAGCCGCGAGGGGAAATTCAGATACTAATGCACCACCACTTTCAATTACTTCAGCGGCAAGAGAAGCATGCTTACGCGGATAAAGGCTGTATAGACCATTCCCCAGTACACCAATACTGTTTCCTTTAACCTGTAAAGCAGCGTGGTGAGCCACGCTATCGATCCCCAACGCCATGCCACTGGTAATCGTTAACCCCGCACGGGCGAGTACTTCACAAAAAATCCGCCCCCACCGCTCGCCATACCATGAATGTGCACGGCTCCCGACAACGGCCAGTTGCTGTGTAGCCAGTACCGCTGGATTACCTTTGACAAAAATAGCACCGGGGAAATCAGTAATAGCGCGTAAAGGAGCAGGGTACGCCGGATCGCTGGCAATAATTAAATGATTACCGGGTTGTGCAAGCCAGTTAAGGCTCTTTTCAAGCTCACACGCAGAAAGAGAGAAAAAGCGCTGCGTCTGCGCTTCTGTAAATCCGATGAGCCGGAGTTCAGCGAAGGAGGCGTTATGGTTTTGTTCCAGCCACTGTGCTGCATTCAGCCATTGATCGCCACATAGCGTGGTCACCTGTAACAACCGCAGCCAAATCTCCGTGCTCGTCATCCTTTATCCCCTGCCATAAGCCGCTGTAGCAATCCTTGCGATTGGTCACTGATGCTGTCAATCGCGGGGGGATTTGTCTAGAATAGAGGGAATATTCTCACCAACTCCTGAACACGACTCTGGATATTTATGGCAGTTTTGCATGTGTTACATATTCCGGACGAGCGCCTTCGCAAAGTCGCCGAGCCGGTAAAAGAAGTGAATGCGGACATTCAACGTATCGTCGATGATATGTTTGAAACGATGTACGCAGAAGAAGGTATTGGTCTGGCAGCAACGCAGGTTGATATTCACCAGCGCATCATCGTGATCGACGTTTCCGAAAATCGCGATGAGCAATTAGTGTTGATTAACCCCGAACTGCTGGAAAAAAGCGGAGAAACAGGCATTGAAGAAGGTTGCCTGTCTATTCCGGAACAACGTGCGCTGGTACCTCGTGCTGAGAAGGTAAAAATCCGCGCACTGGATCGTGACGGAAAAACATTCGAACTGGAAGCCGACGGTCTTCTGGCGATCTGCATCCAGCACGAGATGGATCATTTGGTAGGTAAGCTGTTTATTGATTACCTGTCGCCGATGAAACGTCAGCGCATTCGCCAGAAAGTTGAAAAACTGGATCGCATGAACGCCCGCGCATAAAACGGGCTGAAAAGGATAAACGTGTCAGATTCTCTACGTATTATTTTCGCCGGCACTCCGGATTTTGCAGCGCGTCATCTTGACGCGCTGTTGTCTTCTGAGCATCAGGTGGTGGGGGTTTTCACCCAGCCAGACCGACCTGCTGGTCGCGGTAAAAAGCTGATGCCAAGCCCAGTAAAAGGGCTGGCGGAAGAAAAAGGCCTGCAGGTGTTTCAACCCGCATCGTTACGTGCAGAGGAAAACCAGCAGTTGGTTGCCAGCCTCAACGCCGATGTGATGGTGGTGGTGGCATACGGTCTGATCCTGCCAAAAGCAGTACTGGACATGCCGCGCCTGGGTTGTATTAATGTCCACGGTTCACTGCTACCACGCTGGCGTGGCGCGGCGCCTATTCAGCGCTCACTCTGGGCGGGCGATGCAGAAACTGGCGTCACTATCATGCAAATGGATGTGGGCTTGGATACTGGCGACATGTTGTTTAAACTCGCATGCCCGATTACCGAAGAAGACACCAGCGCCACGCTGTATGACAAACTGGCAGAGCTCGGTCCGCAGGGGTTAATTGCGACGCTGCAACAGCTTGCTCAGGGCACAGCACAACCTCAGGTGCAAGACGAAACGCAGGTCACTTACGCAGAGAAGCTCAGCAAAGAAGAAGCACGCCTGGACTGGTCGCTCAGCGCCGCCCAGCTTGAACGATGCATTCGTGCCTTCAATCCCTGGCCAATGAGCTGGTTTGTGGTTGATGAGCAACCGGTGAAGGTCTGGAAAGCGTCGGTTATTCCGTCTAAGCCAACAGAGAAACCCGGCACGATCGTGGAAACGTCGAAAGCGGGTATTCAGGTTGCAACTGCCGACGGAATATTGAATCTTGAATCACTGCAGCCTGCCGGTAAGAAAGCCATGAGCGCGCAGGATCTGCTGAATTCACGGCGGGAATGGTTTGTCCCTGGCAACCATCTGGCTTAAGAGCATTTCAGCCCGGCTTGCCGGGCATTTTTATTTTTATCGCGATGAAAAAACAAATAAATTTACGCAGTATGGCTGCACAGGCAGTTGAGCAGGTCATAGAACAAGGGCAATCGCTCAGCAATATCCTGCCGCCGTTGCAACAAAAAGTTTCCGACAAAGATAAAGCGCTGCTGCAAGAGTTGTGCTTTGGTGTTTTGCGCGTATTGCCCCAGCTCGACTGGCTCATCAATAAATTGATGTCACGCCCAATGACGGGCAAGCAGCGTACGGTGCACTATCTGATCATGGTTGGGTTTTATCAGCTTCTGCATACGCGCATCCCTGCACATGCTGCACTAGCGGAAACCGTTGAAGGTGCGGTGGTGATTAAGCGCCCGCAGCTTAAAGGCTTGATTAACGGTGTATTGCGGCAGTTCCAGCGTCAACAGGAAGAATTACTGTCAGAGTTCGCCCAAAGCGAAAATCATTTTCTGTTCCCGAAGTGGCTGTTAAACCGTGTGCAAAAGGCCTATCCACACCAATGGCAACAGATTGTCGAAGCCAGCAATCAGCGACCGCCGATGTGGCTGCGTGTGAATCGTCAGCACAATTCACGCGATAGCTGGTTAGTATTGCTGGAAGAAGCCGGGTTGCAAGGATTCCCACATACGGATTACCCCGATGCTGTGCGCATGGCAAGTCCGGCGCCTGTTACGGCTCTGCCGGGTTTTGCCGAGGGTTGGGTTACCGTACAGGACGCTTCTGCTCAGGGCTGCATTGCTTTCCTTACCCCAAAAAACGGTGAACGCATTCTCGATCTGTGTGCAGCGCCCGGTGGCAAAACCACCCATATACTCGAAGCTGCTCCAGAGGCTAACGTATTGGCGGTAGATATTGATGATCAACGGTTGTCGCGCGTTTACGACAACCTGAAACGACTGGGTATGAAAGCGCAAGTGAAACAGGGCGATGGACGTTTCCCAGAGCAATGGTGCGGTGATGAACAATTCGATCGTATCCTGCTGGATGCTCCATGCTCAGCAACGGGTGTTATTCGACGCCACCCAGATATCAAATGGCTGCGTCGCGATCGTGATATTCCGGAGCTAGCGCAGTTGCAATCGCAAATTCTGGATGCTATTTGGCCACATTTGAAACCAGGTGGTACGCTGGTGTATGCAACATGCTCCATCTTGCCAGAAGAGAACAGTCAGCAGGTCGCCGCCTTTCTCAAACGCACAACTGATGCGCAGTTGGACGAAACGGGTACACCGGAAAATCCAGGTTTGCAGAAGCTTCCTGGTGCGGAAGAAGGCGATGGTTTCTTTTACGCTAAGATAATTAAACAGTGATGGAAACAACGGGTCACAACAGATGAAAATAATTATTCTGGGTGCAGGGCAGGTTGGTGGAACGCTAGCAGAAAACCTGGTCGGAGAGAATAACGATATTACCGTTGTTGATACTAATGGCGACCGTCTGCGTAGTTTGCAGGACAAGTTCGATCTCCGCGTCGTACAAGGCCACGGTTCTCACCCCCGCGTGCTACGCGAAGCAGGCGCTGACGATGCCGACATGCTGGTTGCGGTGACCAGCTCGGATGAAACCAATATGGTTGCCTGTCAGGTCGCTTACTCGCTGTTTAACACACCGAACCGTATCGCCCGCATCCGCTCGCCAGATTACGTTCGCGACGCGGATAAGCTTTTTCACTCAGAAGCCGTTCCTATTGATCATCTGATCGCGCCGGAGCAATTGGTTATCGACAGTATTTACCGCCTCATCGAATATCCCGGCGCATTGCAGGTAGTGAATTTTGCCGAAGGCAAAGTCAGTCTTGCGGTGGTGAAAGCATATTATGGTGGCCCATTGGTTGGTAATGCGTTGTCAACAATGCGTGAACATATGCCGCATATTGATACTCGCGTTGCAGCCATTTTTCGCCACGACAGACCTATTCGTCCGCAAGGATCAACGATTGTTGAAGCAGGTGATGAGGTATTTTTTATTGCCGCATCGCAGCACATCCGTGCCGTTATGAGTGAACTTCAGCGGCTGGAAAAACCGTATAAACGCATTATGTTGGTTGGCGGTGGTAATATCGGTGCCGGTCTGGCTCGCCAGTTGGAAAAAGACTACAGCGTGAAGCTGATCGAGCGCGATCAACAACGTGCTGCGGAGTTGGCCGAGAAGCTGCAAAATACGATCGTTTTTTATGGCGACGCCTCAGATCAAGAATTACTGGCCGAAGAGCATATCGATCAGGTGGATCTCTTTATTGCTGTCACCAATGACGACGAAGCCAACATCATGTCTGCGATGTTAGCCAAACGGATGGGGGCCAAAAAAGTCATGGTGCTCATTCAGCGCCGCGCTTATGTCGATTTAGTTCAGGGCAGTGTGATTGATATCGCCATATCTCCTCAACAGGCGACGATTTCCGCTCTGCTTAGCCATGTGCGTAAAGCGGATATCGTTGGCGTTTCATCGTTACGTCGTGGTGTCGCAGAAGCGATTGAAGCGGTTGCACACGGAGACGAAACGACATCCCGCGTCGTCGGCCGCGTTATTGATGAAATTAAATTGCCGCCAGGCACAATTATCGGTGCAGTGGTGCGTGGAAATGATGTCATGATTGCCAATGATAATTTGCGTATCGAGCAAGGCGACCATGTGATTATGTTTTTAACGGACAAAAAATATATCACGGACGTCGAACGCCTATTCCAGCCAAGTCCATTCTTCCTGTAATAACCCAGGCGCAATTATCTGCGCCCGGGCATTATTCCCTTCTTTTGTCAGGGTTTAAGAAACCATCACAATCACTCTGCCCAAATGGAAATTGATCGGTAATTTGTTAGACTTAATGCGACAGTCTGCACATGGAGAAGGGATATGAGTATTTTGAAAGAGTTCCGTGAATTTGCAATGCGCGGAAATGTGGTGGATTTGGCAGTTGGTGTCATCATCGGTGCAGCTTTCGGCAAAATTGTGTCGTCGTTGGTTGCCGATATCATTATGCCGCCGCTGGGGTTATTAATTGGCGGGATAGATTTCAAGTCGTTTGCCTGGACGCTACGCGGCGCGCAGGGCGACGTTCCCGCTGTCGTCATGCACTACGGCGTGTTTATTCAGAACATCTTTGACTTCATCATTGTCGC
This sequence comes from Kosakonia sp. YIM B13571, assembly GCF_042788095.1. Classification (NCBI taxonomy): domain Bacteria; kingdom Pseudomonadati; phylum Pseudomonadota; class Gammaproteobacteria; order Enterobacterales; family Enterobacteriaceae; genus Kosakonia; species Kosakonia sp. YIM B13571. The sequence goes on from NZ_JBHZPL010000020.1 coordinate 9,388, forward strand.
TTTTGCGATTTTCATTGCGATTAAGCTGATCAATAAGCTGAAACGTAAGCAGGAAGAAGAACCGAAAGCACCACCGGCACCGAGTAAAGAGGAAGTGTTGCTGAGTGAAATTCGCGACTTGCTGAAAGAGCAAAACAATCGCAGCTAAGCAAATGCAAGAAGGCCAGTGGTAAATAAGCGATTCGCTTGCTTGCCACTGGCCTCCTGAAAGCCTTTATTTGCGTGTTTGCCTTTCCGTAAATAACTTCCTTTCCCTTTCTTGTTTTTCTCTATACGTTGGCGAAATAGTGGATCATGTAACAAAGCTTCAACAGCGTTATCGTTGATCTGCCCTTTAGTATGTTGATAGCGGCTCATAACGTCTCCAGATTGTGTATTAAAACGGCCGGAGTGTAGATCTCTCTGCGCAGAAGATCAACAGGCCATTGGGGTCGGGTTACCACTTGCTCCCAGTTCAAGCGCTTCGAGAATAGAACAATAAACGCTGCTATGGGCTGTACCACAACATGCATCGTTCAGTTTTTGCAACGAGCGACGCATGGATTGTAACTCTTCAATGCGAGCTTCAACCTCGCCCAGTCTAGCCTGCACAATACTCTTCGACTCCTGGCAGGTGTGATGTTCAGGATCAATACGGATCGATAACAGTTCACGGATTGATTCGAGGGTAAATCCTAATTGTCGGGCATGACGAATGAATTTGAGCCGTTGCAGATCCTTTTCCGTATAGAGACGAAACCCGCCTTCCGTCCTGACTTCATGATCCATCATTTGCTGTTTTTCATAGTAGCGGATCGTATCTGGCGTGACCTCTGCGAGTTTCGCTATTTCACCAATGCGGTACATGATTACTCCTCATTAATTTTTTGCTGTAGTTTAGCTGCATAATCACCTCGCAGAAAATCAGTACTTAATCCTGCCTGGCGGAGTTTCATTTCCAGTAATGACAAACGGCGATGCAATACCTGGAAATCTGGATGATCGTGCTGCACGCTATTGAGCAGATCGATAAGCATCACGGCTTCTTTACGGTATTCCAGTTCTGGGGGCAGGCAGCCCGCATTTTTCAGTAAGCGATACCCAGCGCGGAGCTCCGCAGGGACATGAGAATCATCATCCAACAACAACGGCTCACCGCTGCCGGGTAGATTATCAAATTCACCTTTTTGCTGAGCATTGAGAATATGGCGTTCTGCCCACTGATCAAGTAACCACATAACGGCTCACGAGGAAATGAACAAAAAAGATACATATATTGTATTGTAAGGAAGAGGTTGTAAAACTGATATAAAAAAACCCGCCGGAGCGGGTTTCTTTACGTTACTACAGATTACTCTGCAGCAGCTTCTGCTTTCGATTCAGAGCGATCAACCAGCTCGATGTATGCCATCGGCGCGTTGTCACCAGCACGGAAGCCACACTTCAGAATACGAGTGTAACCACCGGCACGGCTCGCGAAACGCGGGCCCAGCTCGTTAAACAGTTTTGCCACGATCTCGTTATCACGAGTGCGGGCGAATGCCAGACGACGATTAGCAACGCTATCCGTCTTGGCAAGAGTAATCAGCGGCTCAACTACGCGACGCAGCTCTTTCGCTTTCGGCAGGGTCGTCTTGATGATCTCATGACGAACCAGAGAACCTGCCATGTTACGGAACATGGCCTGGCGATGGCTGCTGTTGCGGTTCAGTTGACGACCACTCTTACGATGGCGCATGACCTTATCCTTCTCAGTAAAACCTTAACCTGTGATCCGGTTACTCGTCAGCAATGCTTGCCGGCGGCCAGTTTTCCAGGCGCATGCCCAGAGACAGACCGCGGGAGGCCAGCACGTCTTTAATCTCAGTAAGAGATTTTTTACCCAAGTTCGGCGTTTTCAGCAACTCAACCTCGGTACGCTGTACCAGATCACCGATATAGTGGATAGCTTCTGCCTTGAGGCAGTTAGCAGAGCGGACAGTCAATTCCAGATCGTCAACAGGGCGCAGCAGAATCGGATCGAATTCTGGTTTCTCTTCTTTAACTTCCGGCTGACGTACATCACGTAAATCAACGAAAGCTTCAAGTTGTTCAGCCAGAATGGTTGCCGCACGACGAATCGCCTCTTCAGGATCGATTGTGCCGTTGGTTTCCATTTCGATGACCAGCTTGTCCAGATCGGTACGCTGTTCAACACGTGCTGCTTCAACATTGTAGGCAATACGCTCTACAGGGCTGTAGCAGGCGTCAACGAGCAGACGGCCGATTGGGCGCTCATCTTCTTCCGAATGAATTCGGGCAGACGCCGGAACATAACCACGACCGCGCTGAACTTTGATACGCATATTGATAGATGCGTTCTCATCGGTCAGGTGGCAGATCACATGCTGCGGCTTGACGATTTCGACATCACCGTCGTGGGTAATGTCGGCTGCGGTCACAGGGCCAATGCCAGATTTATTCAGAGTAAGAATAACATCATCTTTACCCTGAACTCTCACCGCCAGCCCTTTCAGGTTGAGCAGGATTTCAAGGATATCTTCCTGAACGCCTTCTTTGGTGCTGTACTCATGAAGTACACCATCAATCTCAACCTCAGTCACCGCGCAACCCGGCATCGATGAGAGCAGAATACGGCGCAGTGCGTTACCCAGAGTATGGCCAAAGCCACGCTCTAAAGGCTCAAGGGTCACCTTGGCGTGCGTCGAACTCACTTGCTCGATATCTACCAGGCGCGGTTTTAGAAACTCTGTCACAGAACCCTGCATTGTGTCCTCTCTTTGGTACTAAGCTTTACTTGGAGTAAAGCTCGACGATCAGGTGTTCGTTAATGTCCGCAGACAGATCAGAACGCTCCGGCTTACGCTTGAACGTGCCTTCCATCTTGCCAGCATCAACTTCCAGCCAGGTTGGCTTTTCACGCTGCTCAGCCAGCTCCAGAGCGGCTTTCACGCGAGACTGCTTTTTCGCTTTCTCACGAATGCTAACAACGTCATTCGGACTAACCTGATAAGAAGCGATGTTAACAACACGACCGTTTACCATGATTGCTTTGTGGCTAACCAGCTGGCGTGCTTCAGCACGAGTGGCGCCGAAGCCCATACGGTATACAACGTTGTCCAGACGACCTTCCAGCAGACCCAACAGGTTTTCACCGGTGTTGCCTTTCAGACGTGCTGCTTCTTTGTAGTAGTTACGGAACTGACGCTCCAGCACACCGTAAATACGGCGAACTTTTTGCTTTTCACGCAACTGCACACCATAGTCAGACAGACGCGGTTTACGCGCACCGTGCTGGCCTGGAGCTTGTTCAATTTTACACTTGGTATCGATCGCGCGAACGCCAGACTTAAGGAACAGGTCTGTGCCCTCACGACGGCTCAGCTTGAGCTTAGGACCCAAATATCTTGCCATTTTCTTTCTCCAACAATCCTAGAAAACGAACGCGTTATACGCGACGTTTTTTCGGCGGACGACAACCGTTGTGAGGGATCGGAGTCACATCAGTAATATTAGTGATGCGGAAACCAGCGGCGTTCAGAGCACGAATAGTAGATTCGCGTCCCGGACCCGGTCCCTTAACCATAACTTCCAGATTCTTGATACCGTATTCTTTTACGGCTTCAGCGCAACGCTCTGCTGCAACCTGAGCTGCAAACGGAGTGGATTTGCGAGAACCACGGAAACCGGAACCACCGGCTGTTGCCCAACCCAGTGCGTTACCCTGACGATCAGTAATAGTAACGATGGTGTTGTTGAAAGAAGCATGGATATGAGCCACGCCGTCAGAGACTTGTTTTCTTACACGTTTACGTGCGCGAATTGGTGCCTTTGCCATTATTCAATCACCCCGATTATTTCTTGATCGGTTTGCGCGGACCCTTACGGGTACGTGCGTTGGTCTTGGTACGCTGACCGCGAACCGGGAGACCACGACGATGACGCAAACCGCGATAGCAACCAAGATCCATCAGGCGCTTGATGCTCATGCTAACTTCACGGCGCAGATCACCTTCAACGACAAATTTGGCAACTTCGTCACGCAGCGTGTCGATTTGTTCTTCAGACAGCTCACTGATCTTAACATTTTCAGCGATGCCCGCAGCAGCCAGAATGGCTTGGGAGCGGGTTTTACCGACGCCATAGATCGAAGTTAACGCGATCACAGCATGTTTCTGATCAGGAATGTTAATGCCTGCTATACGGGCCACTATGCACTCCTATAATTTTACTTGCACGCACCATGCTGAAAAGCCCGTTTTCAGGATACTCAAATGGATACGTACAGACATACAAAAGATTGGCTGGCTAATCTAGCCAGCTCAACCCAACTTTGCAAGAAAAATATGCGAAATAATCAGCCTTGGCGCTGTTTATGTTTCGGCTCGGCACTGCAAATCACGCGGATGACGCCATCACGTTTAACGATTTTGCAGTTACGGCATAATTTCTTGACGGAAGCACGAACTTTCATTTTTACTCTCCGTAACTTCTCGGGCGACCATTAACGGCCATAGCCTTTCAGGTTCGCCTTCTTCAAGGCAGACTCATACTGACTGGACATCATCAGAGTTTGCACTTGAGCCATAAAGTCCATAATCACGACAACAACGATAAGCAGCGAAGTCCCACCAAAGTAGAACGGCACTTTCATCGCATCACGCATGAACTCCGGGATCAGGCAGATAAAAGTAATATAAAGCGCACCAACTAAAGTCAGGCGTGTCATTACTTTATCGATATACTTCGCCGTTTGCTCTCCCGGCCGAATTCCTGGTACAAATGCACCGGACTTCTTCAGGTTATCTGCTGTTTCTCGCGGGTTGAAAACCAACGCCGTATAGAAGAAACAGAAGAAGATGATTGCAGACGCATAGAGTAACACATAAAGCGGTTGCCCAGGCTGCAAATACAGCGAAATTGTTGTCAGCCAGTTCCAACCAGTACCGCCCCCAAACCATGACGCGATGGTTGCAGGGAACAGAATAATACTGGAAGCGAAGATTGCCGGGATTACCCCCGCCATATTCACTTTCAGCGGTAAATGTGTGCTCTGAGCAGCATAGACACGACGACCTTGCTGACGTTTTGCATAGTTCACCACAATGCGGCGTTGACCACGTTCAACAAAAACAACAAAGAACGTCACTGCGAATACTAATACTGCAACCAACAGCAACAGGAGGAAGTGCAGGTCGCCTTGACGCGCTTGCTCGATAGTATGGGCAATGGCTGGCGGAAGACCCGCCACAATGCCGGCAAAGATAATGATCGAGATACCGTTGCCGATACCGCGCTCAGTAATCTGTTCACCGAGCCACATCAGGAACATAGTTCCCGTAACCAGACTCACAACAGCAGTGAAGTAGAATGCAAAGCCTGGGTTCATAACCAGACCTTGCATACCAGGCATATTCGGTAAACCGGTAGCAATACCGATCGACTGGAATATCGCCAACACCAGAGTGCCGTAGCGGGTGTACTGGCTAATCTTGCGACGACCAGACTCCCCTTCTTTCTTCAGCTCTGCCAAGGCCGGATGAACGACCGTCAACAGCTGGATAATAATTGATGCCGAAATATACGGCATGATACCCAATGCAAAAATAGAAGCACGGCTAAGGGCACCACCAGAGAACATGTTAAACATCTCAATGATGGTGCCACGCTGTTGCTCAAGCAGTTTGGCAAGTACAGCGGCATCAATACCAGGGATCGGAATAAAAGAGCCAATACGGAACACAATCAACGCACCGATAACAAACAGCAGTCTGCGTTTCAGTTCGCCAATTCCACCCTTGGCACTTTGAAAATCTAATCCCGGTTGCTTAGCCATCTGCTACTTATTCCTCAATTTTACCGCCAGCAGCTTCGATAGCAGCACGAGCGCCTTTCGTCACACGCAGGCCACGAACAGTTACCGGACGAGCTACTTCACCAGCCAGGATCACTTTCGCGAACTCGATCTGGATGCCGATAATGTTAGCCGCTTTAAGCGTGTTCAGGTCAACTACGTCGCCTTCTACTTTAGCCAGATCGGACAGACGAATCTCTGCCGTAATCATTGCCTTGCGAGAAGTGAAACCGAATTTCGGCAGACGACGATACAGTGGCATCTGGCCACCCTCGAAACCGCGACGTACGCCACCGCCAGAACGAGAGTTCTGACCTTTGTGACCACGACCACCGGTTTTACCGAGGCCAGAACCGATACCACGACCCAGGCGTTTACCCGCCTTTTTGGAGCCTTCGGCCGGAGACAGAGTATTTAAACGCATCTCTTACTCCTCAACTTTAACCATGAAGGAAACCGCGTTGACCATACCGCGAACCGCAGGAGTATCCTCACGTTCAACAGTATGACCAATACGACGCAGACCCAGGCCAAGCAGCGTTGCCTTGTGTTTCGGCAGACGACCGATTGCACTGCGGGTTTGGGTGATTTTAATAGTCTTTGCCATGGTCAATTACCCCAGAATTTCTTCAACGGATTTACCACGCTTGGCAGCGACCATTTCCGGGGATTTCATATTTTCCAGGCCATCAATAGTTGCACGAACCACGTTAATCGGGTTGGTGGAACCATATGCTTTAGCCAGAACGTTATGAACCCCAGCGACTTCCAGAACGGCGCGCATTGCACCACCGGCAATAATACCGGTACCTTCGGAAGCCGGCTGCATGAATACACGAGAACCCGTGTGAGTACCCTTAACCGGGTGCTGCAGGGTGCCGTGGTTCAGCGCGACGTTAATCATATTGCGACGGGCTTTTTCCATCGCTTTCTGGATCGCTGCCGGAACTTCGCGGGCTTTACCGTAACCAAAACCAACGCGACCGTTACCATCGCCAACAACAGTCAGAGCTGTGAAGGAGAAAATACGACCACCTTTTACGGTTTTAGATACGCGGTTTACCGCGATCAGCTTTTCCTGCAGTTCGCCAGCTTGTTTTTCGATGTGAGCCATCTTACACCTCTACCTTAGAACTGAAGGCCAGCTTCACGGGCAGCATCTGCCAGTGCCTGGACGCGACCATGATATTGGAACCCGGAACGGTCAAAGGAAACATCTTTGATGCCTTTTTCCAGAGCGCGTTCAGCTACAGCTTTACCCACAGCTGCGGCCGCGTCTTTGTTACCGGTGTACTTCAGTTGTTCAGAGATAGCTTTTTCTACAGTAGAAGCAGCTACCAGAACTTCAGAACCATTCGATGCGATTACCTGGGCGTAGATATGACGCGGGGTACGATGTACCACCAGGCGAGTCGCACCAAGCTCTTTGAGCTTGCGGCGTGCGCGGGTCGCACGACGGATACGAGCAGATTTCTTATCCATAGTGTTACCTTACTTCTTCTTAGCCTCTTTGGTACGCACGACTTCGTCGGCGTAACGAACACCCTTGCCTTTGTAAGGCTCAGGACGACGGTAGGCGCGCAGATCTGCTGCAACCTGGCCAATCACCTGCTTATCCGCGCCTTTCAGCACGATTTCAGTCTGTGACGGACATTCTGCAGTGATACCGGCCGGCAGTTGATGATCAACAGGATGAGAAAAACCCAGAGCCAGGTTTACTACATTCCCTTTGACCGCTGCGCGGTAACCTACACCAACCAGCTGCAGCTTCTTAGTGAAGCCTTCGGTAACACCGATAACCATTGAGTTCAGCAGGGCACGCGCGGTACCAGCCTGAGCCCAACCGTCTGCGTAACCATCACGCGGACCGAAAGTCAGAGCATTGTCTGCTTGGTTAACTACAACAGCATCGTTGAGAGTACGAGTCAGCTCGCCGTTTTTACCTTTGATCGTGATAACCTGACCGTTGATTTTTACGTCAACGCCGGCAGGAATAACGACCGGTGCTTTAGCAACACGAGACATTTTTTCCTCCGATTAGGCTACGTAGCAGATAATTTCGCCACCAAGACCAGCCTGGCGCGCTGCACGATCAGTCATAACACCTTTAGAGGTAGAAATAACTGCGATACCCATACCACCCATAACTTTCGGCAGCTCATCTTTTTTCTTATAGATGCGCAGACCTGGGCGGCTGATACGCTGAATGCTTTCTACCACAGCTTTACCCTGGAAGTATTTAAGAGTCACTTCCAGTTCCGGCTTGGTGTCGCCTTCAATTTTAAAATCTTCAATAAAACCTTCTTCCTTCAGCACGTTGGCAATTGCCACTTTCAGCCTGGAGGAAGGCATGGTGACCGCAGCTTTGTTCGCGGCCTGACCGTTACGGATACGGGTCAGCATATCCGCGATCGGATCTTGCATGCTCATCTGTCTTTACTCCCGTGATTCAATTGGTGACAATTACCAGCTAGCCTTTTTCAGACCCGGGATTTCACCGCGCATAGCGGATTCACGGACCTTAATACGGCTCAACCCGAACTTCCGCAGGAAACCGTGCGGACGACCAGTTTGGCGGCAGCGGTTACGCTGACGAGACGGGCTGGAATCACGCGGCAGACTCTGCAGCTTGAGAACAGCATTCCAACGATCTTCGTCGGAAGCGTTCACATCAGAAATGATCGCTTTCAGTTCAGCGCGTTTCGCGAAGTATTTTTCAGCTAAAGCTACGCGTTTAACTTCGCGTGCTTTCATTGATTGCTTAGCCATGAAGTAACCCTACCTTACTTGCGGAACGGGAAGTCAAAGGCAGCCAGCAGAGCACGGCCTTCTTCGTCAGATTTCGCAGTAGTGGTAATGGTAATATCCAAACCACGCACGCGGTCGACTTTATCGTAGTCGATTTCTGGGAAGATGATCTGCTCACGGACACCCATGCTGTAGTTACCACGACCGTCGAAAGACTTAGCGGACAAGCCACGGAAGTCACGGATACGCGGTACAGCAATAGTGATCAGGCGCTCAAAGAACTCCCACATGCGTTCGCCACGCAGAGTCACTTTACAGCCGATCGGATAGCCCTGACGGATTTTGAAGCCCGCAACAGATTTGCGCGCTTTGGTGATCAACGGTTTTTGACCGGAGATTGCTGCCAGGTCAGCTGCTGCGTTATCCAGCAGTTTCTTGTCAGCGATCGCTTCACCAACACCCATATTCAGGGTGATCTTCTCGACCCGAGGGACTTGCATGACAGAATTGTAGCTAAACTCAGTCATGAGTTTCTTAACTACTTCGTCTTTGTAGTAATCATGCAGTTTCGCCATCGTACTACTCCAAATTACTTGATAGTTTCGCTGTTAGATTTAAAGAAACGGACTTTTTTGCCGTCTTCGAATCTAAAGCCTACACGGTCGGCCTTGCCGGTTGCCGCATTGAAGAGCGCAACGTTAGAAACCTGAATTGCAGCTTCTTTTTCAACGATGCCACCCGGTTGATTCAGGGCCGGAACCGGCTTCTGATGTTTCTTAACCAGGTTGATACCTTCAACAATGATCTTGCCGGAAGACAGAACATTTTTTACTTTACCGCGCTTACCTTTATCTTTACCGGTTAACACGATAACTTCGTCATCACGACGGATTTTCGCTGCCATGATTCGCTCCTTAGAGTACTTCTGGTGCCAGAGAGATAATTTTCATGAACTTCTCGTTACGAAGTTCACGAGTTACCGGCCCAAAAATACGCGTACCGATAGGTTGCTCGCTGTTATTGTTCAAAATAACGCATGCATTACCATCGAAGCGAATGACAGAACCGTCCGGGCGACGAACACCCTTCTTGGTGCGCACCACTACCGCCTTCAGCACATCACCTTTTTTGACCTTGCCACGCGGAATCGCTTCCTTGATGGTGATCTTGATGATGTCGCCTACGCCTGCGTAGCGACGGTGCGAGCCACCCAGAACCTTGATACACATTACGCGACGTGCACCGGAGTTGTCGGCGACGTTCAGCATAGTCTGTTCTTGGATCATTTCAGTGCTCCGCTAATGTCAACTACTACTGAAGACCCTAAAATCAGGGTCGATAAAAAGCCCCATATCGGGGGCGCAGCATTATAACACCGCTTCCTTGATATGGGTAGAAAAAATAAACGGCCCATCGCTGAGCCGTTTATTCGTTTGAGAACGCGTACTCTATTACAGAATCGCTTTCTCTACAACGCGAACCAGCGTCCAGGACTTAGTCTTGGACAGCGGACGGCATTCGCGGATTTCAACCACGTCGCCAGTACCGCATTCGTTGTTCTCGTCATGTACGTGCAGTTTAGTCGTACGTTTGATGAATTTACCGTAGATCGGGTGTTTCACGAAACGTTCGATAGCTACAACAATGGATTTCTCCATTTTGTCGCTAACAACACGACCTTGCAGAGTACGGATTTTATCGGTCATTACGCACCCGCCTTCTCAGTCAGTAAAGTCTTAACGCGTGCGACATTACGACGCACTTGCTTCAACAGGTGAGTCTGTTGCAGCTGGCCACTTGCAGCCTGCATACGCAGGTTGAACTGCTCGCGCAGCAGGTTAAGCAGCTCGGTGTTCAGCTCTTCAACGCTCTTTTCACGCAGCTCTTTTGCTTTCATTACATCACCGTCTTAGTTACAAAGGTGGTTTTAATCGGCAGTTTTGCTGCTGCCAGCTCGAAGGCTTCACGGGCCAGCTCTTCCGGAACACCGTCCATTTCGTACAGGACTTTACCCGGCTGAATCAAGGCAACCCAATACTCTACGTTACCTTTACCTTTACCCATACGAACTTCCAGCGGCTTCTCGGTGATCGGTTTGTCCGGGAATACACGGATCCAGATCTTACCCTGACGCTTAACAGCACGAGTCATAGCACGACGTGCCGCTTCGATCTGACGAGCGGTCAGACGACCACGGCCAACAGCTTTCAGACCGTAAGTGCCGAAGCTCACATCCGTGCCCTGCGCGAGACCACGGTTGCGGCCTTTGTGCACTTTACGGAATTTTGTACGCTTTGGTTGTAACATCAGCGACGCTCCTTATTTACGGCCTTTACGCTGCTGCTTTTTAGGTTGAGCAGCCGGTTTTTCCGGTTGTTCAACTGCAGCCATACCACCAAGGATCTCGCCTTTGAAGATCCACACTTTTACGCCGATTACACCGTAAGTGGTGTGCGCTTCGGAGGTGTTGTAGTCGATGTCAGCACGCAGAGTGTGCAGCGGAACGCGACCTTCACGGTACCATTCAGTACGTGCGATTTCCGCGCCGCCCAGACGGCCGCTAACTTCAACTTTGATACCTTTAGCGCCCAGACGCATTGCGTTCTGTACAGCACGCTTCATAGCACGACGGAACATAACACGACGTTCCAGCTGAGAAGTGATGCTGTCAGCAACCAATTTTGCGTCCAGTTCAGGTTTACGAACTTCGGCGATATTGATCTGAGCAGGAACGCCAGCGATATCCGCTACGACCTTGCGCAGTTTCTCAACGTCTTCACCTTTTTTACCGATAACGATACCCGGGCGAGCAGTGTGAATGGTCACACGGATGCTCTTAGCCGGACGCTCGATAACGATACGAGATACAGACGCTTTAGCCAGTTCCTTAGTCAGGTACTGACGTACTTTAAAATCGCTGTCCAGGTTGTCAGCGAATTCTTTGGTGTTCGCAAACCAGGTTGAGTTCCATGGTTTTACAATACCCAGGCGAATACCATTAGGATGTACTTTCTGACCCATTGCTAGTCTCCAGAGTCTCAGCGATCGGACACAACCACAGTGATGTGGCTGGTGCGCTTCAGGATGCGATCTGCACGACCTTTCGCACGCGGCATAACGCGCTTCATGCTCGGGCCTTCGTCTACGAAAATTTTCGTAACTTTCAGATCGTCAATGTCAGCGCCATCGTTGTGTTCAGCGTTAGCAATGGCAGATTCCAGAACTTTCTTGACCAGTACAGCCGCTTTCTTATTGGTGTAGGTCAGAATATCCAGGGCCTGCGACACTTTCTTACCGCGAATCAGGTCAGCAACAAGGCGAACCTTCTGAGCAGAAGAACGAGCATGGCGATGTTGAGCTAAAGTTTCCATCTCTTCCTCCTACCTTATTTCTTCTTCGCTTTTTTATCAGCAGCGTGGCCGCGATAAGTACGAGTCGGTGCGAATTCACCCAGTTTGTGACCGACCATTTCGTCGGAAACAAATACCGGAACGTGCTGACGACCATTATGGACAGCGATGGTCAAACCGATCATGTTAGGAAAGATCGTTGAACGACGGGACCAAGTGCGCAGGGGCTTCTTGTCTCCGCTTTCCACCGCTTTCTCTACCTTCTTCAGCAAGTGCAGGTCAATAAAAGGACCTTTCTTGAGAGAACGTGGCATGGCTTATCCTCTAAAATTATTTGCTACGGCGACGTACGATGAATTTATCAGTACGCTTGTTGCTGCGGGTCTTCTTACCTTTGGTCTGAACGCCCCACGGGGTTACCGGGTGCTTACCAAAGTTACGACCTTCACCACCACCATGTGGGTGGTCGACTGGGTTCATCGCAGTACCGCGAACGGTAGGACGAACACCACGCCAGCGTGCAGCACCTGCTTTACCCAGAACGCGCAGCATATGCTCAGCATTGCCAACTTCGCCCAGAGTCGCACGGCATTCTGCTTCGACTTTACGCATTTCACCAGAACGCAGACGCAGGGTGACATAAGCACCATCGCGAGCAACGATCTGAACGTAAGTACCAGCGGAACGAGCCAGCTGACCGCCTTTACCTGGTTTCATTTCTACGTTATGAACGGTAGAACCAACCGGGATATTGCGCATCGGCAGGGTGTTACCTGCTTTGATTGCAGCATCAACGCCAGATTGAATCTGGTCGCCAGCTTTCAGGCCTTTAGGGGCCAGGATGTAACGGCGTTCGCCATCTTTGTACAGAACCAGCGCGATGTTCGCGGAACGGTTCGGATCGTACTCAAGACGCTCAACAACTGCCGGGATACCATCTTTGTTGCGTTTGAAGTCAACAATACGGTAAGCCTGCTTGTGGCCACCACCGATATGACGAGTGGTGATACGGCCATTGTTGTTACGACCACCGGATTTGCTGTTTTTTTCCAGCAACGGAGCAAAAGGTTTGCCCTTGTGCAGCTCAGGGTTAACCACTTTAACAACGTGGCGACGACCCGGAGATGTCGGTTTACATTTAACAACTGCCATTGTATTACTCCTCCGACTTACTCAGCGCCGCCAACGAAGTCCAGATTCTGGCCTTCTTTCAGGGTGACGTAAGCTTTTTTCCAGTCGCTACGACGACCGATACGCTGTCCGTGACGTTTAACTTTCCCTTTAACTACCAGGGTGTTAACGACTTCGACTTCGACTTCAAACAGTTTCTGCACAGCAGCTTTGATTTCTGCTTTGGTCGCGTCTTTAGCAACTTTGAGAACGATGGTATTTGTTTTTTCCATCGCAGTAGACGCTTTTTCAGAAACGTGCGGTGCGCGCAGCACCTTCAGCAGACGTTCTTCACGAATCATGCCAGCATCTCCTCAACTTGCTTAACAGCATCAGCAGTCATTACGACTTTGTCGAAGGCGATCAGGCTAACCGGGTCGATACCAGTCGCATCGCGAACATCAACCTTGTGCAGGTTGCGCGCGGCCAGGAACAGGTTTTCGTCCAGCTCACCGGTGATGATCAGCACATCTTCCAGAGCCATGTCTTTCAGTTTCTGAGCAAGCAGCTTGGTTTTCGGTGCTTCAACAGAGAACTGCTCGACAACGATCAGACGATCCTGACGTACCAGTTCGGACAGGATGCTTTTCAGCGCGCCGCGGTACATCTTTTTGTTAACTTTTTGACTGTGGTCCTGCGGACGCGCAGCGAAGGTCACGCCACCAGAACGCCAGATCGGGCTCTTGATAGAACCAGAACGAGCACGACCGGTGCCTTTCTGGCGCCACGGTTTTTTACCGGAACCAGTTACTTCAGCACGGGTCTTCTGAGCACGAGTACCCTGACGAGCACCAGCTGCATAAGCTACAACAACCTGGTGTACCAGCGCTTCGTTAAAGTCACGACCGAAGGTAGTTTCGGAAACAGTCAGCGCGCTCTGCGCGTCTTTCAATACTAATTCCATTGCTATCTCCTCACGCCTTCACAGCTGGTTTAACGATCAGGTCGCTACCGGTTGCACCCGGGACAGCACCTTTAACCAGCAGCAGGTTGCGCTCAGCGTCAACACGTACTACGTCCAGGCTCTGAACGGTTACGCGCTCATTACCCAGCTGACCTGCCATTTTCTTGCCCTTAAACACTTTGCCCGGAGTCTGGTTCTGACCAATAGAACCCGGAACGCGGTGAGACAGGGAGTTACCGTGGGTAGCGTCCTGGGTACGGAAGTTCCAGCGCTTAACGGTACCTGCGAAACCTTTACCTTTAGAGGTGCCAGTTACGTCAACTTTTTTAACTTCAGCAAACAGCTCAACGCTAATGTCCTGACCCACGGTGAATTCTTCGCCGTCAGCCAGACGGAATTCCCACAGACCACGGCCAGCTTCAACGCCAGCTTTGGCGAAGTGACCCGCTTCCGGTTTGGTTACACGGTTAGCTTTTTTAGCACCGGTGGTAACCTGAATTGCGCGGTAGCCATCGTTAGCCAGGTCTTTAACCTGAGTAACGCGGTTTGCTTCAACTTCGATTACGGTTACTGGGATAGATACGCCATCTTCAGTGAAGATGCGGGTCATGCCCACTTTTTTACCGACTAAACCAATCATTGTTTCAACCTCTCAATCGCTCGATGACCTGATTAACCCAGGCTGATCTGCACGTCTACACCGGCAGCCAGGTCCAGACGCATCAGAGCATCAACGGTTTTTTCGGTTGGCTCAACGATGTCAACCAGACGCTTGTGAGTGCGGATTTCGTACTGATCGCGCGCGTCTTTGTTAACGTGCGGGGAGATCAGAACGGTGAAGCGCTCTTTGCGGGTCGGCAGCGGGATCGGACCACGGACTTGCGCACCAGTGCGCTTAGCAGTCTCGACGATTTCCGCGGTTGATTGATCGATCAGACGATGATCAAACGCTTTAAGACGGATACGGATTCTTTGGTTCTGCATGAGACCAGAGCTCCAATTATTTATAGACGAAAATAATTACTCCTCACACCCATTACGATTGATGGGGGAGTGTAATCGTTCTTACGTAGCCCCCCGATTGGGGGCATTGTAACGGCTAAACAACACCGTTGTGGTTCAGATTGAACCCGCCGTCATTTACGACAAGCCCGCGCATTATACGTAAATCTGAGCCAGACGCAAGCAGAGTTTAGAAATTAAGCAGTGCTGCGAGCATGCTCGCAGGGTAAACGTAACAGCAATAAAGCAGCGATATTTCTCACGAACGGCTACGCAACATCAGCAATAGTTAATTGGCGTTCACACAGCAATTTCGCATTCTGTATGCCACCAGTTACTGACTTATATGGCAGGACACCGTGTTTTTTCTCGCTGTTTATCTGTTACTCAATCTGATGCTTGTCTGGTACGACATTCGTACCGGGTTACTGCCAGATCGGTTCACCTGTCCTCTTCTTTGGGCGGGACTAATTTGGCACTGCTTCGCAAATGCTGAACTATTGCAGCAGGCGGTCATAGGCGCGGCGGCAGGTTACATGGGATTTGCTGTTATTTATTGGGGCTACAAAACATTGCGCGGACAGGAAGGGCTCGGCTACGGTGATGTAAAATATCTTTCAGCTCTCGGTGCCTGGCATGGCTGGCAGAATTTACCAGGACTGGTTTTTTTAGCCGCCTTATTTGCTTGCAGTATGGTAAGTGTTAACGCACTCAGATTACGCAGTTTGCAGGCATTAAAAAACCCACTGCCTTTCGGGCCATTTCTGGCGGCAGCGGGTTTACTGACGGGATACCATTCAGTGATTACAACTGCTATTCCACTTTGATTTGCGACTGGAGATAGTTCTGAAGGCCAATTTTGCTTATTAGATCCAGTTCTGTTTCCAGCCAATCAATATGATGCTCTTCCTCGGCAAGAATCTTGATCATCATGTCGCGGCTAACGTAGTCATGGACGCTATCTGCATAAGCGATGGCTTCGCGCAAATCCTTCGCGCCTTCCAGTTCCAACCTGAGATCGGATTGCAGCATCTCTTCAACATCTTCACCAATCCCAAGTTTGCCCAAATCCTGCAAATTAGGGATACCTTCAAGAAACAAAATACGCTCAATGTAAAGATCGGCGTGTTTCATTTCATCAATAGATTCATGGTATTCGACATCGTTGAGGCGCGTCAGCCCCCAATTTTTGAACATTCTCGCGTGGAGAAAGTATTGGTTTATTGCGACAAGCTCATTTCCCAATAATTTATTGAGATAATTTATGATTTTAACATCACCTTTCATTATGTAGTCCCTCCGCTTCCACTCATTGAAGCGTAGATGGGGCTACAAGGATGTCAAAAAAAAGATAAGGGCTCAGGCAATCTCTTTGTATTCCGGCATCTGGGTAAGTTCGTCTTGCATGATCTCTCTTGCTGCGCGAACACATTTACCACACTGATTTCCAACCGGAACAAACTTGCGGAGCTGCTGAAATGATTGCGGATGAAACTGGCGCACTGCCTGGCGAATTTTTTTATCACTCACACCATTACACAAACAAACGTACATGATCACTCCCGTTCAATTTCTGCGCAAAGTGTAAATGAGAATGGTTGCGATTACAATAGCCCAACTGTAAAGCTGCTCGCTCGCAGCGGGGCTTAATTTCCAACAAATATTTCGACCGTAAATAGCGAGCAGCAAAAAGGGCGCCGAAGCGCCCTCTTTCAATTCAAAGCTAATTAATTAGCTCAGAACTTTTGCTACAACGCCCGCGCCAACGGTACGGCCGCCTTCACGGATTGCGAAACGCAGACCATCGTCCATCGC
>NZ_JBHZPL010000021.1:0-25851 GCF_042788095.1 Kosakonia sp. YIM B13571
GTCTCCCCATGCGAGAGTAGGGAACTGCCAGGCATCAATTAAGTGAAGAGGCCATCCTGACGGATGGCCTTTTTGCGCTGCGACAAATCCCGTCCGCCGTACCGGTTTTTAACTTTGATTTGCCGGACAGAAAGCCTCCTGCGAAAGCATGGGGCTTTTTTGCTATTGTTTTAGCTCCATTTATCGCTAAAGGACATCGCTATGATCGTTCTGTACGCCCAGCTTTATAAAAATCGGATGGTTGTGCGTAACCTCCAAACTCAGCAGCAGGTTTCGGGTAGTCAAACCTTCAGCAATCAGCGGATACTTATCGCCGACTTCTTCCCGGCAGAAAAGCTATTACAAGGTTTGATTCTGCAAGTTGCACCGCGCTCATTCTGGTACGCGCTTCCGGGCATGGGGCGTTTAGCGATCCTCGCGCATGCGATGGAGATGAATGAAGGCGGCTTATCACCCATCGAAGAACGCGCCATCCTTGAAATGACTTTTGGCGCTTCGCAAGGCAGATGCCGTTACCCGCAGGTGGTTGCAAGCCAGACACCGCTTAGCGATCAGCAAGTGTTGGCGGCACTGAGCCAATCGAAAATGCCTCCCTCTCAGCGCGATAACAAACCGAAAATCATTAGCTAATATCAATGCTACACAGGCCGCGACGTGAAACTTTCTCACCTTTCACTTGCGGGCTCGACATTTTGCCGATTTCTGGGTATCTTCGGCTGTCTGGATGTCTAAACGTTTAAACGTATGCAGTGAGGATATAAGATATGCCGATTCGGGTGCAGGACGAGCTGCCAGCCGTCAATTTCTTGCGTGATGAGAATGTCTTTGTGATGACAACATCCCGCGCAACAGTGCAGGAAATCCGCCCGCTGAAGGTGCTGATCCTCAATCTGATGCCAAAGAAGATTGAGACGGAAAACCAGTTCCTGCGCCTGTTGTCGAACTCACCGCTACAAGTTGATGTGCGCCTGTTGCGTATAGATTCTCGCGAATCACGCAACACACCGGCCGAACACCTCAACACCTTTTACTGTAACTTCGATGAGATCCGTGATGAAAACTACGATGGCCTGATTGTCACCGGTGCGCCATTAGGCTTAGTTGAATTTAACGACGTAGCTTATTGGCCGCAAATCGAGCAGGTTCTGGAGTGGGCAAAAGATCATGTCACCTCAACCCTGTTTGTCTGTTGGGCGGTACAAGCCGCGCTAAACATCCTTTACGGTATCCCCAAACAGACCCGCACTGAAAAACTCTCCGGCGTATACGAACACCATATCCTTCATCCTCACGCGTTACTGACGCGTGGTTTTGATGATGTTTTTCTGGCACCGCACTCGCGTTACGCCGATTTCCCGGCTGCATTGATCCGCGACTACACCGATTTAGAGATCCTCGCCCAGACGGAAGAGGGAGACGCCTACCTGTTTGCCAGCAAAGACAAACGTATCGCCTTTGTTACCGGCCATCCGGAATACGATGCCAACACATTGGCCGATGAGTTTTTCCGCGATGTGGATGCCGGGCTAAGTCCGGAGCTGCCGCACAACTACTTCCCGCAAGACGATCCGCAGAATAAACCGCGTGCATCCTGGCGCAGCCACGGCAATTTGTTGTTCATCAACTGGCTCAACTACTACGTCTACCAGATCACACCATACGATCTGCGCCATATGAATCCCACGCTGGATTAAGCGTTTCAGCCCCTTATTACAGGCACCTTCGGGTGCCTTTTTTATTTGCGAAAACCACTTCTCAACGTAATTAAACTATAACCTCTTTTTTATCAATCAGTTATTTTCATTTTAATTTAAAAATGGAAATTGTTTTTGATTTTGGAAAAATTATTAGCCAGGATTGATCCTGCTGAACGAAAACTGCACACCCGATCTTCGTTGGCATTGAGAAATGTCTTTGCTGCAAAAAGAGGAACCGCACCATGACACAACAGGCGACAACAACCGATGAATTGGCCTTTACGCGACCGCGCGGTGAGCAAGAGAAGCAGATTCTCACTCCGGCTGCCGTGGAATTCCTGAGCGAGCTGGTCACCCGCTTTACGCCAAAGCGCAATCAACTGCTTGCCGCGCGCGTGCATCAGCAGCAACAAATCGATGCCGGTACGTTGCCTGACTTTATTTCGGAAACAGCTTCCATTCGTGAGGGTAACTGGACGATCCGTGGAATTCCCGACGATCTGTTAGACCGCCGCGTTGAAATTACCGGACCGGTTGAGCGCAAAATGGTGATCAACGCGTTGAATGCCAATGTGAAAGTCTTCATGGCAGATTTTGAAGATTCGCTGGCACCCAACTGGGACAAAGTGATCGATGGGCAGATCAACCTGCGCGATGCCGTCAACGGCACTATCAGCTACACCAATGAAGCGGGCAAAATCTATCAGCTGAAGCCAAACCCGGCGGTGCTGGTTTGCCGTGTGCGTGGTTTGCACCTGCCGGAAAAACACGTCACCTGGCGCGAAGACGCCATTCCGGGCAGCCTGTTCGATTTTGCACTCTATTTCTTCCACAACCACAAAAGTCTGCTCGCCAAAGGTAGCGGTCCCTATTTCTACCTGCCGAAAACGCAGTCATGGCAAGAAGCTGCATGGTGGAGCGAGGTCTTCAGCTTTACCGAGGATCGTTTCAATCTGCCGCGCGGCACGATCAAAGCCACGCTGCTGATTGAAACCTTGCCTGCGGTATTCCAGATGGATGAGATCCTGCACGCGCTGCGCGACCACATTGTTGGCCTGAACTGCGGACGCTGGGATTACATCTTCAGCTACATCAAGACGCTGAAAAACTACCCGGATCGCGTGCTACCTGACCGCCAGGTGGTGACGATGGATAAACCGTTCCTCAGTGCTTATTCGCGCCTGCTGATCAAAACCTGCCATCGTCGTGGCGCATTTGCGATGGGCGGTATGGCGGCGTTTATCCCCAGCAAAGACACTGAGCGTAACAACTGGGTGCTGAACAAAGTGAAAGCCGATAAACAGCTCGAAGCGAATAACGGTCACGATGGCACCTGGATTGCGCATCCTGGGCTTGGGGACACGGTGATGGAGGTGTTCAATGCGGCGCTTGGTGAACGTAAAAATCAACTTTTTGTCAGCCGTGAGGACGATGCGCCGATCACTGCAGAAGATCTGCTGGCACCTTGTGAAGGTGAGCGCACCGAAGAGGGCATGCGCGCCAATATCCGCGTTGCGGTGCAGTACATCGAAGCGTGGATCTCCGGCAATGGCTGCGTGCCGATTTACGGGCTGATGGAAGATGCCGCTACGGCGGAAATTTCCCGTACCTCGATCTGGCAATGGATCCATCACGAGAAAACGTTGAGCAACGGCAAGCCGGTCACCAAAGCGCTGTTCCGTCAGATGCTGGCCGAAGAGATGAGGGTTATTCAAGAAGAGTTGGGTGAGCACCGTTTTAGCAGCGGGCGTTTTGACGATGCCGCGCGCTTGATGGAACAGATCACCACCTCTGATGAGTTGATCGACTTCTTGACGCTGCCTGGTTACCGCCTGCTGGCGTAATCGTCCGGGCTATTTTGTCCGCCATTTTGGCCCCGACGTGCTCAAAGTCCTCACGTACAACACGTACGTTTCGGTTTTTGCGCGCGGGTCGTGACCAAATTGCCTTCACCAAAAACGCCTGGGAAGCCAGGAGAAGAATATGGAGCATCTGCATATGAAAACCCGTACCCAACAAATCGAAGAATTACAAAAAGAGTGGACGCAACCGCGCTGGGAAGGCATTCGACGCCCTTATAGTGCGGAAGACGTGGTGAAGTTACGCGGCTCGGTCAACCCGGAATGTACGCTGGCGCAACTGGGCGCGGCGAAAATGTGGCGCTTGCTGCATGGCGAATCGAAAAAAGGGTACATCAATAGTCTCGGTGCGCTGACCGGTGGGCAGGCGTTGCAGCAGGCGAAAGCGGGAATCGAAGCCGTGTATCTCTCCGGCTGGCAGGTGGCGGCGGATGCCAACCTCGCCGCCAGCATGTACCCTGACCAGTCGCTCTATCCGGCAAACTCGGTGCCGTCGGTGGTCGAGCGCATCAATAATACGTTCCGCCGCGCCGATCAAATTCAGTGGTCTTCCGGTATTGAGCCGGGTGACCCGCGCTTTGTCGACTATTTCCTGCCGATCGTCGCAGATGCCGAAGCGGGTTTTGGCGGCGTGCTGAACGCGTTTGAGTTGATGAAATCGATGATTGAAGCCGGTGCGGCGGCAGTGCACTTCGAAGATCAGCTCGCCTCGGTGAAAAAATGCGGCCATATGGGCGGCAAAGTGTTAGTGCCTACGCAAGAAGCGGTGCAGAAACTGGTGGCGGCGCGTCTGGCGGCAGATGTGCTTGGCGTTCCCACGCTGTTGGTGGCGCGCACCGATGCCGATGCCGCCGATCTGATTACCTCAGATTGCGACCCTTATGACAGCGCGTTTATCACCGGTGAGCGCACCAGCGAAGGGTTTTACCGCACCCATGCGGGCATTGAGCAGGCGATCAGCCGCGGTCTGGCTTACGCGCCGTATGCCGATCTGGTGTGGTGTGAAACTTCAACGCCAGACCTGAACTTGGCGCGCCGCTTTGCCGATGCGATCCACGCGAAATATCCTGGCAAGCTGCTGGCTTACAACTGTTCGCCGTCGTTTAACTGGAAAAAGAACCTTGATGACAACACCATTTCCCGCTTCCAGCAGGAGCTGTCAGATATGGGGTATAAGTTCCAGTTCATCACCCTCGCGGGCATCCATAGCATGTGGTTCAACATGTTCGATTTAGCCCATGCGTACGCGCAGGGTGAAGGGATGAGACACTACGTCGAGAAAGTGCAGCAGCCAGAGTTCGCCGCGGGCAAAGAGGGCTACACCTTCGTTTCGCACCAGCAGGAAGTGGGCACCGGTTATTTCGACAAAGTTACCACCATCATTCAGGGTGGTGCCTCGTCGGTAACCGCGTTGACGGGTTCAACGGAAGAAGCACAGTTCTAATCGTCAACCTGCCCGGTAGCGATTTGCCTACCGGGCTTATGCCTGGGGAATACGATGTCGCGTGGCCTGGAACTGCTGATTGCCCAAACCATCCTGCAAGGCTTTGATGCCCAGTATGGTCGTTTTCTGGAAGTGACGTCCGGCGCGCAACAGCGCTTTGAACAAGCCGACTGGCACGCCGTTCAGCAGGCGATGAAGCAACGCATTCATCTTTATGATCACCATGTTGGCCTGGTCGTCGAGCAACTGCGTTGCATCACCGACAGCCAAAGCCCGGATGCCGAGTTTTTGCTGCGCGTCAAAGAGCACTACACGCAACTGCTGCCTGATTATCCCCGCTTCGAAATTGCTGAAAGCTTCTTTAATTCAGTCTATTGTCGGCTGTTTGATCACCGTTCTCTCACGCCAGAACGGCTGTTTATCTTTAGCTCACAGCCGGAACGCCGTTTTCGCACTATCCCGCGCCCGTTAGCCAAAGCGTTCTGGCCGGAACGCGGCTGGGAAGCGCTGCTGATCAAAGTGCTGTCAGATTTGCCGCTGCGTCTGCCGTGGCA
This sequence comes from Kosakonia sp. YIM B13571, assembly GCF_042788095.1. Taxonomy (NCBI): domain Bacteria; kingdom Pseudomonadati; phylum Pseudomonadota; class Gammaproteobacteria; order Enterobacterales; family Enterobacteriaceae; genus Kosakonia; species Kosakonia sp. YIM B13571. The sequence goes on from NZ_JBHZPL010000021.1 coordinate 5,555, forward strand.
GGATAAAGCGCGCGATGTACGTTATATCAGCGCGCATTTGCAGGAGGCGTTTGGCAGCGAAACCCTTGCCCAGTCTCACTTGCAGGTAGCGAACGAACTGTTTTACCGCAACAAAGCCGCCTGGCTGGTTGGCAAACTTATTACCCCGTCGGCCACGCTGCCGTTCTTATTGCCGCTCCACCGCAGCGATGAAGGCGAGTTGTTTGTCGATACCTGTCTTACCACATCGGCGGAAGCCAGCATTGTGTTTGGTTTTGCCCGCTCCTATTTTATGGTTTACGCCCCGCTGCCTGCCGCCACAGTCGAGTGGCTGCGTGAGATCCTGCCCGGTAAAACCACTGCTGAACTGTATATGGCGATTGGTTGCCAGAAACACGGCAAAACGGAAAGTTACCGCGAATATTTAAATTACATCAACGCCAGCGACGAGCAGTTTATTGAAGCGCCAGGCATTCGCGGCATGGTGATGCTGGTGTTCACGCTGCCTGGTTTTGACCGGGTATTTAAGGTAATAAAAGATGTCTTTCCCCCGCAAAAAGAGATGAGCGCCGCGCACGTTCGTGCCTGCTATCAACTGGTCAAAGAGCATGACCGTGTGGGGCGTATGGCCGACACACAAGAGTTTGAAAACTTTGTGCTGGAAAAACGACAGATTGCCCCGGCGCTCATGGCGCTTTTGCTGGAACAAGCGCCAGGCAAAATCACCGATCTCGGCGATCGCATCGCCATTAGCCATCTCTATATTGAGCGCCGTATGGTGCCGCTCAATATATGGTTTGAGCAGGTTAAAGGTCAGCAACTGCGCGACGCGGTAGAAGAGTATGGCAACGCCATTCGCCAGCTTGCCGCCGCCAATATTTTCCCGGGCGACATGTTGTTTAAGAACTTCGGTGTCACGCGCCACGGCCGTGTGGTGTTCTATGACTACGACGAAATTTGTTATATGACTGAAGTGAATTTCCGCGATATTCCCGCGCCGCGTTACCCGGAAGATGAGCTGAGCGCCGAACCGTGGTACAGCGTGTCGCCAGGCGATGTTTTCCCGCAGGAGTTTCGCCACTGGCTGTGCGCCGACCCGGAAATCGGCCCGCTGTTCGAAGAGATGCATGCCGATCTGCTGCGTGCCGACTACTGGCGAGGGTTGCAGGCGCGCATCCGCGAAGGGCATGTCGAAGATGTTTATGCCTACCGCAAACGCCAGCGTTTCAGCGTACGCTTTGGCGCAGGCGCGCTGCGGCAGGCGGGGTAGATCAGGTGAAGTAATCTCTCACCAAGGGAAGAAGATCGGGGCGGCAAAACAGAGAGAATCAATCCTGTCCATCATGCCGCCGTGCCCTTCGAGCATTGCGCCGAAATCCTTCACGCCGCGTTCGCGCATTAGTCATCGACCTGCACAAACCACCAGTAAAACCCGATTGTGAGCGCCCCTGGTTTCATGAGGCGAATAAAAACGCTGTAACCTTTTGGACGTTAACGCATTCCCCCGTACGCCAACGTCACTTCTTTAGCGCCACGGATAACCATCGCGCCCAGTTCGGTCACGCGATCATCGGTGATGCGTGAGATAGGCCCGGAGATGGAAATTGCGGCGAAAGGTTCGCCGTGTTCGTCAAAAATACATGCCGCTACGCAGCGCAAGCCCAGCGCATGTTCTTCATCGTCAAAGGAGTAACCGCGTTTGCGGCTCTGGGCGAGATCTTCTTTCAGGTGTACCGGCGATACCAGCGTAGCATGGGTGTACGCATGCAACCCCTGGCGGTGCAGCAAGCTGCCAACCTGCTCATCGCTCAGGCGGGACAAAAACGCTTTTCCCGCGCCGGAAGCATGCATCGGTAATTTGCCACCAATCGGCGCTGACATCCGCATCAACTGTGTACACTGCACCTGATCGATAATTATCGCCTGGTGATCGCTCTTATCCAGCACCGCGAGATTCACGGTTTCGCCGGAGGCTTCCATTAAGTTGCGCAAGATTGGGTGAACAATCGCCATCAGATTACGGCTTTGCAGGAAACTGCTGCCGACGATAAACGCATGTGCGCCTACCGACCAGTGGCCCAGCTCGCCCACCTGGCGAACAAACCCTAGCTGCTGCATGGTCGTGAGTAAGCGATGGGTGGTTGAGTTCGGTAAACCGGCCTGTTGCGCTAGCTCGGTGAGGGCGACGCTGCCATGAGACTCGGCAATCCATTCCAGCAGTTTCAGGCCGCGGGTCAATGACTGGACTTGCCCACCCGCCGGAGCGGCCGGGGCTGTGGCTTTTCTGCCTCGTTTAGCGGGAACGGAAGTGGCCATGACGGGCTCCTTTTTCTGTATCGTGGAAATCGTTTTCGTTTTAACTGAGTATAACGCAACTCCCTGGCAGACTGATCGGATGAGTTCGCGCAAAACAGAACGAAAATGCCGGATACCGTGTCTTTATTGACGCACGTGTTTTGCCGGCTGAATACGTTGAGCACAAAGCGCAATGGTTCGTCTTACCTGGCTCAGTGGTTGCGCTGAAAACATCTCATCATATTGACGATCGTCGCTCGGCAGGCAACGTCGCCATTCCCTGAATATTGAGCGCCGTTAGCGCCGCCAATTTTTGCCGTTTCTTGCCATCGGCAACGTAGCCTGAAAACTGGAAACGTTATCGTATTGAAAGGGTAACGGGTTGGCGCAGCAATCAGGCTTACGGGCGTTACGTGAGCATCTCTCATGTTCACCCCGCGTCGCTTTTCCGCTCTGCCACTTTATGCCAGTATGTCCTGCTGGCCTTTTGGCCTGGTTGAGCATTGTCGGGAGCACGTGTGAGCAGCAAAGTTGAGCAACTGAAGCAGCAATTAAGCAAAAGAATTCTGGTTCTGGATGGGGGCATGGGCACCATGATCCAGAGCTATCGTCTGAGTGAGCAGGATTTTCGCGGTAAGCGTTTCGCCGACTGGCCCAGCGACCTTAAAGGAAACAACGATTTGCTGGTGCTCAGCAAGCCGGAGGTGATAAGTGCGATCCATGACGCCTATTTTGCAGCGGGCGCGGATATCATCGAAACCAATACCTTTAACTCAACGACTATCGCCATGGCGGATTACCAGATGGAATCCCTGTCGGCGGAAATCAACTTTGCCGCTGCCAAACTGGCGCGTGCCAGCGCCGACAAATGGACGGCGCAAACGCCGGACAAACCGCGTTATGTCGCTGGGGTGCTTGGCCCGACTAACCGCACTGCCTCAATCTCACCGGACGTTAATGACCCGGCATTTCGCAATATCTCCTTCGATCAGTTGGTTAGCGCTTATCGTGAATCCACCAAAGCGCTGGTGGAAGGGGGATCAGACCTGATCCTGATTGAAACCGTGTTCGATACGCTTAACGCCAAAGCGGCAATTTTTGCGGTGAAAGCGGAGTTTGACGCGCTGGGCGTGGATTTGCCGATCATGATTTCCGGCACCATTACTGACGCCTCCGGGCGTACGCTCTCCGGGCAAACCACCGAAGCGTTTTATAACTCCCTGCGCCACGCCGATGCGCTCACCTTCGGCCTGAACTGCGCGCTGGGGCCGGATGAACTGCGCCAGTATGTGCAGGAACTTTCCCGTATCGCCGAATGTTATGTCACTGCGCACCCGAACGCCGGCTTGCCCAACGCCTTTGGTGAATATGATCTTGATGCCGACACCATGGCGGCGCAAATCCACGAGTGGGCGCAGGCGGGTTTTCTGAATATCGTTGGCGGTTGCTGCGGTACTACTCCAGAGCATATCGCCGCCATGAGCCGTGCAGTCGAAGGCTTGCCGCCGCGCCAGTTGCCGGATGTGCCCGTTGCTTGCCGCCTTGCGGGTCTGGAGCCGCTCAATATTGGTGACGACAGCCTGTTTGTGAACGTTGGCGAGCGTACCAACGTCACCGGTTCCGCCAAATTTAAACGCCTGATTAAAGAAGAGAAGTACGCCGAAGCGCTGGATGTGGCGCGCCAGCAGGTTGAAAGCGGCGCGCAGATTATCGACATCAACATGGATGAAGGGATGCTCGATGCTGAAGCGGCGATGGTGCGTTTCCTCAACCTGATTGCCGGTGAGCCGGATATTGCCCGCGTGCCTATCATGATCGACTCCTCAAAGTGGGAGGTGATCGAAAAAGGGCTGAAATGTATCCAGGGCAAAGGCATCGTTAATTCCATTTCGATGAAAGAGGGCGTTGAGCCGTTTATTCACCACGCGAAGCTGGTGCGGCGCTATGGCGCAGCCGTAGTGGTGATGGCCTTTGACGAAACCGGCCAGGCGGATACGCGCGCGCGGAAAATCGAAATCTGCCGTCGCGCCTATAAAATTCTCACCGAAGAGGTGGGTTTTCCGCCGGAAGACATTATCTTCGATCCGAACATCTTCGCCGTGGCAACCGGTATTGAAGAACACAACAACTATGCGCAGGACTTTATTGGTGCGTGTGAAGATATCAAACGCGAGCTGCCGCATGCGCTGATCTCCGGCGGTGTTTCCAACGTCTCGTTCTCGTTTCGCGGCAACGACCCGGTACGTGAAGCGATCCACGCCGTGTTCCTTTATTACGCCATTCGTAACGGCATGGACATGGGCATCGTCAATGCCGGGCAACTGGCGATTTACGATGATTTGCCTGCCGAGCTGCGCGACGGCGTTGAAGACGTGATCCTTAACCGCCGCGATGATGCGACCGAGCGCATGCTGGATCTGGCGGAAAAATATCGCGGCAGCAAAGCCGCCGATGAAGGGGCAAACGCGCAGCAGGCGGAGTGGCGCAGTTGGGATGTGAAAAAACGTCTCGAATATTCGCTGGTAAAAGGCATCACCGAGTTTATTGAACTCGATACCGAAGAGGCGCGTCAGCAGGCCGCCCGCCCGATCGAAGTGATCGAAGGGCCGCTGATGGACGGCATGAACGTGGTGGGCGATCTGTTCGGCGAGGGCAAAATGTTCTTGCCGCAGGTGGTGAAATCCGCCCGCGTGATGAAACAAGCCGTGGCCTATCTGGAACCGTATATCGAAGCCAGCAAAGAGAAGGGCAGCAGCAACGGCAAAATGGTGATCGCCACCGTGAAAGGCGATGTCCACGACATCGGCAAAAACATCGTGGGCGTGGTACTGCAATGTAACAACTACGAAATTATCGACCTCGGCGTGATGGTGCCCGCCGATAAGATCCTGAAAACCGCGCGCGAAGTGAATGCTGACTTGATTGGTCTTTCCGGGTTGATTACGCCGTCGCTCGACGAAATGGTCAACGTGGCGAAAGAGATGGAACGCCAGGGTTTCACCATTCCGCTGCTGATTGGCGGTGCGACAACGTCGAAAGCGCACACGGCGGTGAAAATCGAGCAGAACTACAGCGGGCCGACGGTGTATGTGCAAAACGCCTCGCGTACCGTGGGCGTGGTGTCAGCTCTGCTTTCGGATACGCAGCACGATGAGTTTGTGGCGCGCACTCGCAAAGAGTATGAAACCGTGCGTATCCAGCATGCACGTAAAAAACCGCGTACGCCGCCAGTGACGTTGCAAGCGGCGCGAGAAAACGATCTCGCGTTTGACTGGGAACGTTATACTCCGCCAGCCGCGCACCGCCTGGGTGTGCAGGAAGTCATAGCCAGTATCGAGACGCTGCGTACCTACATCGACTGGACGCCATTCTTTATGACCTGGTCGCTGGCCGGAAAATATCCGCGCATCCTCGAAGATGAGGTTGTCGGTGAAGAGGCGAAACGCTTGTTTGCCGATGCTAACGAGATGCTTGATAAACTGAGCGCGGAAAAGCTGCTCAATCCGCGCGGCGTGGTCGGGCTTTTCCCGGCGAACCGTGTTGGCGACGATGTGGAAATCTACCGCGACGAAACCCGTACGCAGGTGCTGGCGATGGGTTGCCATCTGCGCCAGCAAACGGAGAAAGTCGGTTTTGCCAACTACTGCCTGGCGGATTTCGTGGCACCCAAACAGAGCGGTAAAGCGGACTACATTGGCGCCTTCGCGGTGACCGGTGGGCTTGAAGAGGATGCGTTAGCTGAGGCGTACGACGCCGCGCACGATGATTACAATAAAATCATGGTTAAAGCGGTGGCCGACCGCCTGGCTGAAGCTTTTGCCGAATACCTGCATGAGCGGGTGCGCAAAGTCTACTGGGGCTATGCACCGAACGAAAACCTCAGCAACGACGAGTTGATCCGAGAGAATTATCAAGGCATTCGCCCGGCGCCGGGCTACCCGGCTTGCCCGGAACACACGGAAAAAGGCACCATCTGGCAGTTGCTGGACGTTGAAAAACATACCGGGATGAAACTGACCGAATCCTACGCGATGTGGCCAGGAGCATCGGTTTCCGGCTGGTATTTCAGCCACCCGGACAGTAAATACTTCGCGGTAGCGCAGATTCAGCGTGACCAGGTGGAAGATTACGCGCGGCGTAAAGGCATGTCGGTGGCGGAAGTTGAGCGCTGGCTGGCGTCTAATTTAGGTTACGACGCAGATTGATACCAGTAGGGCATTTTTTAAATGCCCTATTTTTTCGCCATTTCATTTTCACGAAACTATCGTGAAGCAAACATAATACAGATTGAAACTCAGAACATTCTTAAAAGTGGATATTTTCTTAGACCCATCTTCCTCTTCATGCGTATGATGGAGACGGACTACACGGCGAGATTGCTTACTCTTTTGCGGTTCATTTAATTGTCATAAATTTAACTTAGGTATTATAAAATGGATATTTATGATATAAGAAAAAGAAATCTATTGCCGAAGGGTTACGAGAATATCCTGGCCCCAGATATCGCGAAAAATATTATTAAAAAAGAATATTTCATCGAGAATAGCCCGAATAATATTCTAGGCAGCATCGATGGTTACACGATTAAGCGGCATCACGGTTTTAAATATGGCTTACCGCATGATCCGCTAGGTCATCAAAAAGAAAAATATATTGATAGCCTGGTGGATAAAGGCGTAGTGGTGGTCGTTCGCCCGAACGTCAGTACGCGTAACCGCTTCTATTACCCGTTCTTTATCGCGGAAAACGCCGAACTGTTTTGCGTGCAATGCTTGTCGTTTAACGCGGTGTTTATCAGAACCATTTTGAACGGTTTTAAAGACAGTGTGGCGATGCATGGTCGACCTGCCCCGACCCGAAGCACCTTTGTGCCGGTGACGCCAGAGTTTGGTCCAGGCTACTGGAAAACCAGCGAAACAGATTTTCACGGCGTCAAAAATACCGCGGTAATGATGCTCAACCGGGCGACAAGTATGGGCGATCAAGGGCGCGTATTTGGCTCCGAAGGTAAAGATTATATGAACACCTCGCGAGACAAAATTCAGCTATGGACACCAATACCGGAAAGCGTCTCGTCTGATACCCGAGAAATCCTCTATAATCGCTCGGTGATCCGGCGTTATGGTGAAAAGCGTACCGTTTATCAGAAATACCTTGAGGGTGATGATGCCTGGACGCAATCGGGGAAATCATGGCAATGGATTCCAGGCGTAAGGGATGAGGATTATGAATTTAAGAAATAAGATATTTGCTTTTTGGGGTATTATGGATGTGCTGGCACTGGCCAGTTATTTGTTTTTTTCGCTGCAAGGCGGTAACGTTCCTTTTTATTCCGATATTAGCGGTTTTTATACCAATTACTCACAACTCGGTGTGAGTGGATTGATGGGCGTAATTATCCAGGCGATGTTCTTTATTAATATCGCGCTGATTATCTCGCTGGTTTTTTCTGCCTGGTCTTTTTTCGTAAAAAAAGACATCCATACTATTTTCTTTATCGTGCAGGAAATAGCCCGCGTGCTGTCGTTAAAATGCTCAGTGGCGCTGATTCCATTGTTTATGCATTTTGCCGGTTTTACCGTTGCGTGGGGGGCCGTTTTACTGTTTATCGTCTCGGAAGCACTTAAAATTGCGTCGGTCGTGTGGGCTAAACGCCAGGGCAATCCGCAAACGGCACCTGTCGTCTCTCGCTAACCGATAAACCCTCGCTTCTGTCACATAACTGTCATTTTTCTTTACAACTCTCAGGGGGCTTAACCAGCACCCTGCGCTTTTCTTCGCATTGACGCCTTATACTTACTTCATAATGTTGACGTTATCTTTCCGGTAACGAGCAATGCATAACGATAAGGAGAACCTGATTCTGTGCTGACTTTGCTTCATCTGCTTTCTGCCGTGGCTCTGCTGGTGTGGGGCACACATATTGTGCGTACGGGTGTGATGCGTGTTTTTGGCGCACGTTTACGTACCGTTCTTAGCCGTAGCGTCGAAAGGAAACCGCTCGCCTTCTGCGCGGGTATCGGCGTTACTGCGCTGGTGCAGAGCAGTAACGCCACCACCATGCTGGTGGCCTCGTTTGTCGCCCAGGATTTAGTGGCGCTCACTCCTGCGTTGGTGATTGTGCTGGGCGCAGATGTTGGGACAGCGCTGATGGCGCGCATTCTGACGTTCGATCTTTCCTGGCTATCGCCGCTGCTGATTTTTCTTGGCGTCATTTTCTTCCTCGGGCGTAAACAAACGCGCGAAGGCCAGCTTGGGCGTGTCAGCATCGGTCTTGGGTTGATTCTTCTGGCGCTGGAGTTGATTGTGCAGGCGGTTACGCCGATCACTCAGGCCAATGGTGTGCAGGTGATTTTCGCCTCGCTGACCGGCGATATTATGCTTGATGCGCTGATTGGCGCGGTGTTCGCCATTATCAGTTACTCCAGTCTGGCGGCGGTGCTGCTGACGGCGACGCTGGTTACGGCAGGGATTATCTCTTTCCCGGTTGCGCTGTGTCTGGTGATTGGTGCCAACCTCGGTTCCGGCCTGCTGGCGATGCTCAATAACAGTGCCGCTAATGCTGCCGCCCGGCGCGTGGCGCTTGGCAGTTTGCTGTTCAAGCTGGTGGGCAGCCTGATCATTCTGCCGTTTGTGCATGTGCTTGCCACATCAATGCAGAAACTTCCCTTGCCGGAAGCGGAACTGGTTATCTATTTCCATGTGTTTTACAACCTGATCCGTTGCCTGGCGATGGTGCCGTTTGCCGGGCCAATGGCGAAGTTTTGCAAGCGGATCATTCGTGAAGAACCAGAGCTGGATACGCGCCTGAAGCCAAAGCATCTCGACAGTTCCGCGCTGGATACGCCAACGCTGGCGTTGGCCAATGCCGCGCGGGAAACTTTGCGCATGGGCGATGCGATGGAGCTGATGCTTGAAGGGCTGCATAAAGTGATGCACGGCCAGCCCCGTCAGGAGAAAGAACTGCGCAAACAAGCCGAGGACATCAATGTGCTGTACACGGCGATTAAGCTCTATCTGGCGCGTATGCCGAAAGATGAGCTGGCGGAAGAGGAGTCGAAACGCTGGGCGGAAATTATCGAGATGTCGCTGAACCTTGAGCAGGCTTCCGATATTGTCGAGCGCATGGGGAGCGAAATTGCCGACAAATCTCTGGCGGCACGGCGCGCTTTCTCTGTTGAAGGCCTGCAAGAACTCGATGCTCTTCATGAACGGCTGGTGGGCAATCTTAAGCTGGCGATGTCGGTATTTTTCTCCAGCGACATTACCAGCGCCCGGCGTTTACGCCGCAGCAAGCACCGCTTCCGCATTATGAACCGCCGTTATTCTCATGCGCACGTTGACCGCCTGCATCAACAAAACGTGCAAAGCATTGAAACCAGCTCCCTGCACCTCGGTTTGCTGGGTGACATGAAGCGTCTTAACTCCTTGTTCTGCTCGGTGGCTTACAGCGTGCTGGAACAGCCGGATGAAGACGACGAGCGCGACGATGCTTAACCCGTACCGTGCCTGCGGGCACGGTAGCTAAAATCCCGCCTTTACTGCGTAAACGCACAAATTCGATTTGGCATGGCTAAAATCCGGTTTTATCTCCCGGCGAAGCCAGTTATATTCCGCTTTTACAGGAGAATTTATGCTGCCAACCCAATCAACACGTTTAAACAAATACATCAGCGAAAGCGGGATTTGCTCACGCCGTGAGGCCGACCGTTACATTGAGCAAGGCAATGTCTTTATCAACGGCAAGCGCGCCGGGATCGGCGATCAGGTGGTTGCCGGAGACGTTGTGAAAGTGAACGGTCAACTTATCGAGCCGAGAGACGACGAAGATTTGGTGTTTATCGCGTTGAATAAACCCGTTGGCATTGTCAGTACCACTGAAGATGGCGAAAAAGACAATATCGTTGATTTCGTTAATCACAGCAGCCGTATCTTCCCCATTGGCCGTCTGGACAAAGATTCACAGGGGCTGATTTTTCTCACTAACCACGGCGATTTAGTCAATAAAATCCTGCGTGCTGGTAACGATCACGAGAAAGAGTATCTGGTGACCGTCAATAAGCCCGTCACCGACGAATTCGTGCAGGGTATGAGCGCGGGCGTGCCAATCCTCGGCACCAAAACCAAAAAGTGCAAGGTAAAAAAAGAAGCGCCGTTTACCTTTCGCATCACGCTCGTTCAGGGGCTGAACCGCCAAATTCGCCGCATGTGCGAACACTTTGGTTATGAAGTCACCAAACTTGAGCGTACGCGCATTATGAACGTCAGTCTCACTGGCTTGCCGCCAGGGGAGTGGCGTGATCTGACGGATGACGAGCTGATCGCGCTGTTTAAGCTGATTGAGAACTCATCGTCGGAAGCGAAGCCGAAAGCAAAAGCGAAACCGCAGGCGGCGAAAAAGCCCGCAGCAAAAGTGGCGAAGCCCGAAGAGAAAAGCCGGGCAAACTCGGCGGGGAAACGATTTACCCAGCCGGGCAGGAAAAAGAAAGGGCGCTAACTAGCGCCTGCCGCGCGTTGAGGTGGTAGCTGACCAGGAAAACGTGGCGTTCTCATCCGGTTTATAAGCCTGCTGCTTCTTCATCTGGCGGGCTTTCTTCGCTGTGGCTTCGCGCTGCGCCATCAGTTTATCGATGTACTCCTTCTTCACATGATTAGCTTCAGCGTTGCTGAGCGGGCGTCCATGCGCGATACGGGCGCGATCCAGCAGCGTTTTCAACTCCCGCTGTTCACTCTCCGTCATCTCTTTTTGCGTCAGTCTGGTCAGGGCCATAAAGCGTTCTCCTTGGGAAGTGCATCGAGTCTACGCGATGTAAGGGGGGATGTCTGCGTGGTGATGCATAAACCCCGGAAGGTGCTTCGCAGATTTTTTTTTTGGCGGGAGACTTTTCGGTACTGCCCTGTAGGGTGATGCACTTACGGTAAGAGGTTTAAGTCGGTAAAAACGACGAATGTTTCCATCTTGTCAACATTACCAACAGCAGTTATGATGTTTCCATAATGGAACGTGTGAGGGAGCGATGCACGTTATATCAAGGAGGCCGTTCGATAACGCGGCTAAAGATTTTCCAAACCATACGCTGGCGCTGGACGCGGTTTACAAAATCCTGAAAAACACTGTTTACAAGAATCCAGACGAGTTGCGAGAAGAGTTCCCAAGCCTGGATAAGATGAAATACAGGGATAAATGGTGGGTCATCAATGTCGGTGGCAACCATTTGCGAGTGCTATTTTTCGCAGATTTTGAATCAGCAAAGATATTTGTCAAACATATTGTGACCCATGCCGAATACGACAAGTTGATAAGACATTACCGGGAGACCAAAGAATGATTGAGGATGCGATCAAGGCCGCTGACGAGCTGGTGAAACTGGTGCCTTTTTTGGGAAATCACCCCGGCAAAGAGGATTATGAGCAGGCGCTGGAGATGATTGAACGGTTGCTCACACATGCGCCGGAAAGCTCACTGGTCGCGCTGCTTACCGCAAAGATAGAGCACTATGAAAATAACGACCCGGAACTGGCGGCGTTTAACGCGCGTATCGCTGCACTGCCACGCGGCGTTGCCGCCTTACGTGTTTTGATGGATCAGCACGGGTTAAATCAGTCCTCGTTTCGTGATGAAATCGGCCAGCGTTCCCTGGTAAGCCGCATCCTTAATGGCGAGCGCAACCTGACTGTCGACCATATCAGGGCGCTGGCGAAACGCTTTAATGTATCGACCGACGTGTTTATTGATCCAGTCCATCACATCGCGGGTTGAGTGAAATGGCTGCGATGACAGCCATTTCTTGCAAGGTTAACCCTCTTTCACCGCTTGCGTTTTGCTCCCGTCGACCGGTTTGCCCGACCAGTAGCCCGCCAGCAGTGAACCGGAAAGGTTGTGCCATACGGAGAACAGCGCACCAGGCAGCGCGGCGAGCGGCGAGAAGTAGATTTTGCCTAATGCCGCAGCAAGGCCGGAGTTCTGCATACCCACCTCAATGGCCAGCGTCCGGCAGGTCGATTCATCAAAGCCGAACAGTCGACCACCCCAGTAACCGCCGAGCAAACCAATGCTGTTATGCAGGATCACCGCGATAATCACTACCAGGCCAACAGAAGCGATATAGTTCGCAGAACCCGCGACGACCGCGCTAATGATTGCCAGGATGCAGACCATGGAAAATGCCGGCAAATATGGCTCCAGCGCGTTAACCACGCGCGGGAACAGGTGATGCACTATTAGCCCTAACGCAATCGGGATCACCACTATTTGCAGGATGCTCAACAGCATGCCCATTACATCTACCTGAATATGCGCATCGACATACAGACGCGTCAGCAGCGGCGTGGCGACAACGCCCACCAGCGTCGAAACCGAGGAGATGGTGACGGACAGTGCGACATCGCCTTTTGCCAGATAAATCATCACGTTTGATGCCGTTCCGCTGGCTACACTTCCCACCAGCACCATGCCAGCAGAGAGATCCGGCGGCATCTTAAAAATCAACGCCAGTAGCCATGCCGCCAGCGGCATCACCAGATAGTGCAGGAAAATGCCGGCGGCAACCGGAGCCGGGCGCGACAGGACGCGTTTGAAGTCATCAATTTTTAGGTGCACGCCCATGCCAAACATAATCAGCATCAACAGCGTGGTCACCCACGGGCCAATGGCGATAAACGTTGGCGGGAAATAATACGCGAGTACCGAGAGCAGCAGCGCCCATAACGGGAACAGCCGCGTGAAAGTTGCGAGCATGTGGGGATTCCTTGCGATTGTTGTGTTGTGTTTTTATTACCCTTCATTCTGCAGGTTACAGTTGGGCGGGCTGCGCCGTTTATCCGAGCAAATAGGCGGATTTAACCAGACAGCCTCACCCCTTCAGAGCCAGCGCAAGCGCTGTTCACAACTTCTCCTGCAACTCGAATGGCTGAGGGTATTTAAGGAGGGGATCGAGCCCGACCATTGATATTGTTTATCGTGCTAAGGAATATTATTCAAACAAATTATGATGAAGATCTTTTATGTTGCGCTGCGTACGCTTTCCCAGCTCAACCCGAAGCGAGCCAGGTATTTGCGCAGGCGATCCGCATCATTCGGATTGGCCTTTCTCTGTCGGGAAATGGCGAACAATTCGCGCCCCGCTTCCGAAAGCGTCTGGCTGCGTCTGCAGACAGCAATCACCGTTTCCAACTGGCGTTGATCGAACAAATCCAGCGTGCTGATATCCACGGGCAGGTCTTGCAATGCTGACGCCCCGCGCCAGTGATGCGCTAAACGCTGCACTTCTTCTTCAACTAACGCGTCGTTAATCCGCCCCTGTTCCGCCAGCGTTGCCATCCGCGCGATTGACGTGCTCAATTCGCGAAAATTGCCGCGCCACGCTGCGTGAGGAGAACAAGCGAAGGCCAGATAGCGCTCGCGAGCGCTCTTATCAAAGCGGATTTGCGTCTGCTGCTGCTGTGAAAAACGCTGGAGTTCGTACTCAATATTCGGGGCGATATCTTCCCGTCGCTCCGCCAGACCCGGTAGCGCGAACGTCCACATATTGATACGCGCAAAGAGATCTTCCCTGAAGCGTCCTTCATCCACCCACTGCTGCATATTCCGGTGCGTACCCGCAATCAGTTGAAAATCACTGTGCACTTCTTTATCGGAGCCAAAGGGGAAAAAAGTCTTCTCTTCAATTGCCTTCAGCAGCATCGCCTGCTCATCCAGCCCCAACTCGGCAATCTCATCCAGGAACAACACCCCGCCATCGGCTTCTCGCAGCAGGCCGGTGCGCGCCTGTTGTGCGCCGGTAAAAGCGCCTTTCACATGGCCGAACAGTGTCGACATGGCATTATCGCCGCGCAGCGTGGCGCAGTTCACCGCCACCAGACGCCCCTGCACCAGGTGGCGGGATTGGCGTAACTGAAAGATGCGTTTTGCCAGAAACGATTTCCCCGCACCGGTTGGCCCGGTCAGCAGAATGGGCGCTGTTGAACGCAGCGATACGCGTTCGATTTGCTCGATTAAGCGGTTAAAGGTGGCATTACGCGTATCAATACCGGATTTCAGAAACGACACCGACTGCTGTTGTTCGCGCTGAAAACGGCTGGTCAACGTGGCGTAACGGCTTAAATCGAGATCGATAACTGAACAGACGCCAGCGGCTATCGCCTCGTCAGAAGCGCCTTTCGCCGCCGGGCCGGTCTGCAACAGACTGGCGGGCAGATAACGCGCTTCGGTCAGCAGGAACCAGCAGATCTGCGCGACGTGCGTCCCGGTGGTGATATGCACCAGGTACTCTTCATTTTCTGTATCAAACGGATAATGGGTGGCGAAATCGAGAAACGCGGCATACACCTCTTCAAAATCCCACGGATCTTTAATCATCATCGCATGTTTGCGTACCTCGGTATGCGGTGAAACGAGCGCAATGTCATCCGCCGTCTGCTGCGCCAGCCCTTCATCGCGCGGCTGGTGCAGCAATTCAAGCCTGTCGACAGCAAAATCCGGCTGCTGGCACAAACCTACGGTGGGCCGCCATTTGCGAAACCGGTTTTGCCGTTTGCCACGTTTATCCAGCACCGTTCCCAGTACACCGATCACCACTCGACGCTTCATGTTTATCCTATAAGATAAAAATCGATATATAAAGATAAAAAATAATAACCCCCACGGCAATGCCATTGATTGCGATGAAAAAATAAAATTGTTATTTTTCAAATAAATAAAAAATTTACTCGCATATTTATGATTCTGGCACGCTTCTGGCAATAAGTATTATGTCAGCACGCTGAGTTAGCAGGGGTTACGCACCCCGCCGGCGCACCAGGAACGGCACGAGACGTTTTCCGGGGGGCGTTCCGTCAGCGGAAAGACATTTGCGAAAAGTCGGTTCTTTTTCGGGTTCGAATCCCGGATTCGCCACCTTATCTATGGAGATAAACAGGCAGTACCCCGGTAATCGGGCTGTTAACGATTACCCCCAGCGACCGCTGGTAACGGCGCCGGGCGGCAGGCAAAACGGTGTTTCCCCTGCGGCTTCGCCCCTGCATTCGCGGTCGTTAAGGCTAACGATTTAAGGAGAAAGTCATGACCAACAAAATCACAATACGTAAAGGTCAATTAGGTTTACTGGCAAAAGAGGGTGACTACATCCAGGTTCTGGAAACCGGTGAGCACCGCCTGCCGTGGTTCAACAAACCCGACGTGCTGGTGGTCAATACCGATGGCAGTGAAGTGGCCGCTGGTCTGGCGGAATATTTGCGCCGCTTCCAGCCACAGTGGGTGGAGCGTTACTGCCTGGCTGCCGATATGTCAGATAACGAAGCCGGTGCGCTTTATCTCAACGGCATGCTGCTGGAGATCCTGCCGCCTTCAATGCGCCGCCTGTACTGGCAAGCGGATGACGCGCTGAAACTGGTACGCATGGATACTCGCGACGTGCGTGTTCCCACGGAGATCCTTAACGCCGTGGCGCAACCCAAACGCGGCGTGGCGGTAAAAGGCCGCGACGCGATTCTGGCGGTGCAGGTTCCGGCCTGGCACGCGGGGGTTTTAAAAGTCGACGGCGTGACGCAGGCGCTGTTACCGGCGGGGTTGAGCGGCTACTGGAAAGTGAATCATCTGGTGGAAGCCGAAGTGGTGGACTTACGCCTGCAAGTCCTTGAAGTGAGCGGCCAGGAGATCCTGACCAAAGATAAAGTCACCTTGCGGCTGAACCTGGCGGCGAACTGGCGTTACACCGATGTATTAAGCGCTTTTGCCCAACTGAGCAAACCGCTGGATCACCTCTACCGCGAGTTGCAGTTTGCCCTGCGCGAAGCGGTGGGTACGCGCACGCTGGATGAGCTGCTGGAAGATAAACAGGTCATTGATGAGTTAGTGAGTGCGCAGGTGGCGAATCGCATGGCGGCGTTTGGTATTGAAGTGGCGTCGTTAGGGGTGAAAGACATCATCCTGCCGGGTGAGATGAAAACCATTCTGTCGCGCTTAGTGGAAGCGGAAAAATCGGCGCAGGCCAATGTTATCCGCCGTCGTGAAGAGACCGCAGCGACCCGTTCGTTGTTGAACACGGCAAAAGTGATGGAGAGCAACCCGGTGGCGTTGCGCCTTAAAGAATTGGAAACGCTGGAGCGTGTGGCGGAGCGCATCGATAAGATCTCGGTCTTTGGTGGCCTCGACCAGGTACTGCACGGCCTTGTTAACATCAAAGGAAGTCATGATGCAGCATAACGACTATCAACTGCTGGCACAGGAGCACAGTGCGCCAGTGAAAATGTGGACTCACGGCGTGCCGGTCGAACCCGAAGCGCGTGAGCAGTTGCTGAACACAGCAAAAATGCCGTTTATCTTCAGGCACCTGGCGGTGATGCCAGATGTGCATCTGGGGAAAGGCTCGACCATTGGCAGCGTGATCCCAACCAAAGGGGCGATTATCCCGGCGGCGGTGGGCGTGGATATTGGCTGCGGCATGATTGCCGTGCGCACCTCGCTGCTGGCGGCGGATCTGCCAGATAACCTCGGCGGGTTGCGCAGTGCCATTGAGCAGGCAGTACCGCACGGACGTTCGGTGAACCGATCGAAACGTGATAAAGGCGCATGGGAAAACCCGCCGCAAGAGGTGGATAGCCACTGGGCGTTGCTTGCGCCGCGCTTTAAGCGCCTGACGGATAAATACCCGCGCTTGTTGCAAACCAACAATCATCAACATTTGGGAACGTTGGGAACCGGCAATCACTTTATTGAAGTGTGTCTGGATGAGCAGCAGCGCGTGTGGGTGATGTTGCACAGCGGTTCGCGCGGCGTGGGTAACGCCATCGGTAACGTGTTTATCACCCTGGCGCAGCAGGATATGCAGCAGCATATCGCCAATTTGCCGGACCGAAACCTGGCCTATTTCCAGGAAGGCAGCAAGCACTACGACGACTATCTGGAAGCGGTCGAATGGGCGCAGGATTTTGCCCGCCATAACCGTGAAGTGATGATGTCGCGCGTACTGGCGGCACTGGCGCGTATTGTGATCAAACCGTTTATCACCCAGCAGGAAGCGGTGAATTGCCACCACAACTATGTGCAAAAAGAGACGCACTTTGGTGAAGAGGTGCTGGTGACGCGTAAAGGTGCGGTGTCGGCGCAAAAAGGGCAGATGGGGATTATTCCCGGCTCGATGGGCGCGAAAAGTTTTATCGTGCGTGGGCTGGGAAATGAAGAGAGCTTCTGCTCATGCAGCCACGGAGCAGGGCGCACCATGAGCCGTACGGCGGCAAAAAAACGCTTTACCGTAGAAGATCAAATACGCGCTACCGCGCATGTGGAGTGCCGTAAAGACAGCGAGGTGATCGATGAGATCCCGATGGCTTACAAAGATATCGACGCGGTGATGGCCGCCCAAAACGCGCTGGTAGAAGTGGTGCATACCCTGCGGCAGGTGGTGTGTGTGAAAGGATAAGAAGGATAGTCATAATGGAACCTTTAGGTGTGGATGTCGCCATGCGCGGGCGTGTGCGGCAGGTGTTACACGATGTGGAAAAAACCTACGGCGTGAAAGTGCTCTACGCTTGCGAATCCGGCAGCCGCGGCTGGGGCTTCGCTTCACCGGATAGCGATTACGATGTGCGCTTTTTGTATGTGCATCAACCGGACTGGTATTTGCGCGTCGAGCCGCAACGTGATGTCATCGAACTGCCAATAGACGATGAGCTGGACGTTTGCGGGTGGGAGTGGCGCAAAGCGTTGGGATTGCTGAAAAGCGCTAACCCGGCCTTAATCGAATGGTTAGATTCCCCGATCGTTTACCAGCAGGATGACGCCACGCTCGCCGCGTTGCGTGTGCAGGTGCCGCACTGGTTTTCGCCGGTCAGAGCGCGCTGGCACTATTATTCGATGGCGAAAAAGAACTTTCGCGGCTATTTGCAGGGCGAACAGGTACGGCTGAAAAAGTACTTTTATGTGCTACGTCCGCTGCTGGCGGTGCGCTGGATAGAAGCGGGCAAAGGGATGCCGCCAATGCGTTTTGCCACGCTATTGGCAGGGTGCGACCTTGCTGCGCCGTTGCGCGCGGAAATCGATGAGCTGCTGGCGTTAAAACAGCGGGCAGGTGAGGCTCAGTACGGTGCGCGACGCCCGCTGCTGCATGCATTTATCAGCGATGAGCTGGCGCGTGGCGAAGTGCCGGATGCACTGCCGGAAAGCCGCAGCGGCAAGGTGAGAGATCTTGACGCGTTGCTGTTCCAGACGGTAATGGCATAAGAAAAAAGGCCCGGTGATTCACCGGGCCTTTTGTTCTCACCTGCAAACGGAGAGGAATTACTCAAACAAGTTGTGATGCAGTTTTTGCACCACCTGCTCGGCCTCTTTTCCCGGCACCAGGAAGCAGAGATTATGGCTGGATGCGCCATAGCAAATCATGCGGATATTAAACGGATCCAGCACACCAAATACCTCTTTACCGACGCCGCAGGCTTTCGACAGATCGTTGCCGATAATCGCCACCAGCGCTAAATCTTCTTCCACTTCCACCCGGCACAGGGAAGAGAGCTCGGTCAGCAGCGCCTGCGTTAATAGTGTATCGCCGGTCGACGTTGAACCGGTGGTATCCAGCGTCAACGCCACACTCACTTCTGAGGTGGTTATCAAATCAACCGAGATACTGTGACGCGCCAGGATGCCAAACACTTCCGCAAGAAAACCGCGTGAGTGCAGCATGTTCAGGCTGTGCAGCGTGAGCAGTGTCTGCTTGCGGCGCAGCGCCAGCGCGCGAAACAGCGGCGGGTTGCGGGTGTTGTTGCACACCAGTGTGCCACCGGCTTTCGGGTCTTTGCTGGAACCGACAAAAACCGGAATGTCACTGCGTACCGCAGGCAACAGCGTGGCGGGATGCAGCACTTTCGCGCCGAATGTCGCCATCTCTGCCGCTTCTTCAAAGGCTATCTCATCAATGCGTTTCGCGGCGGGCACCACGCGCGGGTCGGTGGTGTAAATGCCCGGGACATCGGTCCAGATATCCACACGCGAGGCGTGCAGCGCTTCGCCCAGCAGCGCGGCGGTATAATCGCTGCCGCCGCGGCCAAGCGTGGTAGTGCGGCCTTTGGCTTCACTCCCGATAAAGCCTTGGGTAATCACTAACCCTTCATTCAGGCGCGGCGCGAGTTGTTGTCCGGCAAGTTCCGCCAGTGCGGTGACATCCGGTTCAGCGCGGCCAAAACGGTCGCTGGTGCGCATCACTTTGCGCACGTCAAACCACTGCGCCTGGACATTGCGTTGGCGCAGCACTTCCACAAACAGCAGCGTTGACATCAGCTCGCCGTGGCTGACTAATTCGTCGGTCAGCGCCGTGGATGTCGCCAGCGATGCGGCTTCGGCAAGCGTGGTGATATTGTCCAGTAACCGCTCAATCTCTTCGCGGATAACCGCCGGGTTCGCCAGACGTTCCAGAATATCGAACTGAATTTTGCGGATAGCGTCGAGCTTGACGAAACGCTCGCTGGCTTGCAGCCCTTCAGCCAGCGCCACCAGCAAATTGGTTACCCCTGCGGAAGCGGAAAGCACCACCAGACGGACGCTGGCATCGGAAAGCACCACGTCCGCACTGCGGTTCATGGCATCAAAATCGGCAACGCTGGTGCCGCCAAATTTGGCGACAACGAAACTAGTCATAACAACCTCGTGTCAGGGGGATTCTCTATTCAGCCATGGCACAAGGAAAGAGCGAAAAATCGGGGTGGGCGCAGAGCGATAAACAGCTACGATTTCCCCAGAAGTGCTCCACCTTGTCTGCCCACTTTCCGTAACGTCTGCGGACATGAAACATTCGACTGCGAACGTTTCTGGTGACAACCCAGGGGATTCAGCCCCTGTAGCCGATAACGCACGCTGCCAGGCGTTTTGTTATCTCGGCGTTACTCCCCCTCAGGTGTTTTCATCAGCCTGGCGCTTCGAACACCGTGTGCCTGGGTAACGCGCCTCTTCTGGCTATTTTACCTTCGCCTTTCACGCCGCAGCGGCGTTGGCTGCCTTCACTTACCCCGGTCACTTACTGGTGTAAGCTCCCGGG
>NZ_JBHZPL010000022.1:0-15172 GCF_042788095.1 Kosakonia sp. YIM B13571
GGTGCATCCGGGAGGATTCGAACCTCCGACCGCTCGGTTCGTAGCCGAGTACTCTATCCAGCTGAGCTACGGATGCAAAATGGCGGTGAGGCGGGGATTCGAACCCCGGATGCAGCTTTTGACCGCATACTCCCTTAGCAGGGGAGCGCCTTCAGCCTCTCGGCCACCTCACCACACGCGTCTCTTTCGAGTGCTTCGAAGAACTTGTTAAGGGCTCATCGTCGCTGCGTGGCGCACATATTACTTTCTGGGACTTATAAGTCAAACACTTTTTCCAGCCCCTGAATCGTTTGCACACTTCGCAGGCAATTAGCCTGCAAAAAGGCCAAAAAGGATGTTTTCTCAGCAGAATTTCTGCCGTTCCGCTGTAGAAAAATAGCGAACATACGTCAGCCCAGGAAGTGGGTAACAGAGGAAAACAACGAGTGTGCAATAAAAAGGAAATGTAACGAGGGGAAAATCAGAATGAGGTGTTGCGTCTCGCTGGGAAACAGCGAGACGCGATAATAATCAGTAGTTCGACTGCTGTGATTTTTCAGCCTGGATACGCTGGTAGATCTCTTCACGGTGAACAGAAACTTCTTTAGGGGCGTTAACGCCGATACGAACCTGGTTACCCTTAACCCCTAATACCGTCACAGTGACCTCATCCCCAATCATGAGGGTTTCACCAACTCGACGAGTCAGAATCAGCATTCTTTGCTCCTTGAAAGATTAAAAGAGTCGGGTCTCTCTGTATCCCGGCATTATCCATCATATAACGCCAAAAAGTAAGCGATGACAAACACCTAAGTGTAAGCAGTCACGGCATTACATTCTGTTAAACCTAAGTTTAGCCGATATACAAGACTTCAACCTGACTTTATCGTTATCAATAGCGTAGTGGCAACAACGCCATAACCGCAAGGTTATGGCGTCTGCTTTCGCTTTGTAATTATGACAGTTTAGCGCTTACCCAGTCTTTTACACTGGCGAGAGCGGCAGGCAATGCGGCTGCATCAGTACCACCGGCTTGCGCCATATCCGGACGTCCGCCACCTTTACCCCCGACCTGCTGGGCAACCATACCAATCAATTCCCCTGCTTTCACACGGTCAGTCACATCCTTCGACACACCCGCAATCAGAGAAACTTTTCCTTCCGCCACGGTGGCAAGCACAATCACTGAAGCACCCAGTTGGTTTTTCAGATCGTCCACCATGGTACGCAGCATCTTCGGCTCGACGCCAGCGAGCTCGCTAACCAGCAGTTTGACGCCGTTAAGATCGATAGCTTTGCCGGACAGGCTAGCGCTCTCCTGCGCTGCCGCCTGCTCTTTAAGCTGCTGCAACTCTTTTTCCAACTGGCGAGTACGCTCAATAACAGTACGCACTTTATCGCCAAGGTTCTGGCTATCGCCTTTCAGCAACTGCGCGACATCATGCAGTTGGTCACTCTGCGCATGCAGGCTGGCAATCGCGCCCTCACCGGTCACCGCTTCAATACGGCGCACACCCGCTGCAGTACCGGATTCGGACACAATGCGGAACAGCCCGATATCACCGGTACGCGTTGCATGAGTCCCGCCACACAGTTCAGTAGAGAAGTCGCCCATGCTCAGCACGCGAACGCGATCATCATATTTCTCACCAAACAGCGCCATTGCGCCTTTCGCTTTCGCCGCTTCCAGATCCATGACATGCGTTTCGATCGGCAGATTACGACGAATTTGCGCGTTCACCAGATCTTCAACCGCGCGGATTTCCGCCGGTTTCATGGCTTCGAAATGGGAGAAGTCAAAGCGCAACGCCTTGTCATTGACCAGCGAGCCTTTCTGCGCAACATGCGTACCGAGAACATCGCGCAGCGCGGCATGCATCAGGTGGGTGGCAGAGTGGTTCAGGCGGATGCGCGCACGACGCGCTTCATCAACTTCCGCTTTCACACCGTCGCCTACTTTCAACGAGCCGCTACTCAGCTTACCGAGATGACCAATCGCCTGGCCATATTTCTGCGTATCCTGTACGGCAAAAGTAAAACCATTACCTTTCAGTTCGCCTTTATCGCCCACCTGGCCGCCAGATTCGGCATAGAATGGCGTCTCATCGAGAACAACCACCGCTTCCTGACCTGCGGCTATCGCATTTACCGGTTTACCATCGACAAACAGTCCAGTCACTTTGCCGTTCAGTTCCAGATGGTCATAGCCTTTAAATTCTGACGCGCCATCAACGCGGATCATCGCGTTGTAATCTGCGCCGAAACCGCTGGATTCGCGTGCGCGGCGGCGTTGCTCTTCCATCGCGGCTTCAAAACCTGCTTCGTCAACTTTCAGGTTACGCTCACGACAGACATCGGCGGTTAAATCCACCGGGAAGCCATAAGTGTCGTACAGGCGGAAAGCCGTTTCGCCGTCCAGCGTGTCACCTTTGAGTTTTGCCAGCTCTTCGTCCAGCAGCGCCAGACCGCGCTCCAGCGTACGCGCAAACTGCTCTTCTTCGGTTTTCAGAACCTGCTCAACCTGATCTTTCTGGCGTTGCAGATCTTCACCGGCAGAACCCATCACCTCGATCAGCGGGCCAACCAGTTTATAGAAGAAGGTGTCTTTCGCGCCCAGCATGTTGCCATGACGAATCGCACGACGAATGATACGACGCAGCACATAGCCACGGTTTTCGTTCGACGGAATGACGCCATCGGCGATGAGGAAAGCGCAAGAACGGATGTGGTCAGCAATAACGCGCAGGGATTTGTTACCCAAATCGGTCGCGCCGGTCACTTTTGCCACCGCCTGAATCAGCTTCGTGAACAGGTCGATTTCGTAGTTGGAATTCACATGTTGCAGCACCGCGGCAACACGTTCCAGGCCCATACCCGTATCCACGGAAGGCTTAGGCAGCGGTTCCATGGTGCCATCAGCCTGGCGGTTGAACTGCATAAAGACAATATTCCAGATTTCGATATAGCGGTCGCCGTCTTCTTCCGGGCTGCCCGGAGGGCCACCCCAGATATGATCGCCGTGATCGTAGAAAATCTCGGTGCACGGTCCGCAAGGACCGGTATCGCCCATCTGCCAGAAGTTGTCAGAGGCATAAGCGGCACCTTTGTTATCGCCGATGCGGATAATTCGCTCGCGCGGTACGCCTACTTCTTTTTCCCAGATTTCGTACGCTTCGTCGTCCGTTTCGTATACCGTCACCCACAGACGCTCTTTCGGCAGGTTGAACCAGTTCTCACCGGTCAGTAGTTCCCATGCGTACTGAATAGCATCATGTTTGAAGTAGTCGCCGAAGCTAAAGTTGCCCAGCATTTCAAAGAATGTGTGATGGCGTGCGGTGTAACCGACGTTTTCCAGGTCGTTATGTTTACCACCGGCACGAACGCAACGTTGTGCTGTGGTAGCGCGGGAATAATTACGTTTGTCGAGCCCAAGGAACACATCCTTGAACTGGTTCATCCCGGCGTTGGTAAACAGCAGAGTCGGGTCGTTATTCGGTACCAGGGAGCTGCTGGCAACTACCTGATGTCCCTTACTATGGAAAAAATCGAGAAACGCCTGACGGATCTCAGCGGTGCTCTTGCTCATAATTATCCTGAAATCAAGCTAACGAAATGTGGTAACCGCCCGTTGCCATACATGGAAAACGCGCCAGCTACTGGAAAAAGTGGGAATAAGATAAGTTTTCTTTACTGCGAAGTAAAATCCCGTATGCGCTCAGTCGGCAAAATTTCGCCATATCTCCTGGATATCTTCCTGCATAAAGCCGCGATAGAGCAAAAAACGCTGCACTTTCACTTTCGCGACATACTCGGTCGGTAGCGGTTCGCCATATTTGCGCTGCGCCTGTGCACGGGCACTCTCCACCCAATCAATATCGCATTCGCGTAGCGCGCTTTCGCTGTCTTCTCGCGAGATCCCTTTCTGATTTAATTCCTGCCGAATGCGCGCCGGACCATAACCTTTGCGCGCGCGACTGGCGATAAACTGGCGCACAAAGCGCATGTCATCAAGAAAGTTATGCTCCAGACACCACGCAACGATCTCTTCTATCTCTTCCGGCGTGATATCCAGTTCTTCCGGGCCGTTTTTACCCAATACTGGCGCGGTTAATTTGCGACGAAACTCTTTTTCGCTGTGATCGCGCATTGCCAGAATCCGCATTGCCCGGTCGCGCAGGCGGGAAACGGCGGAGCGGCGAGAAGGACTATCAGACATGGATTAATCCTGTGTTCGTAGAAAAGCAAAAGGGCTGCATCAGCAGCCCTTGATTACCATTCAAACTATCAGAAATCTTCGTTGGTTTCTTCAACGCCTTCGTCATTGCCATCGGCAGTGAATTCAGCGGAGGAATTCTGGTTGCTGAGCAGGATCTCGCGCAGTTTCTTCTCGATCTCTTTCGCCGCCGCCGGGTTTTCTTTCAGCCAGGCCGTTGCGTTCGCTTTACCCTGACCAATTTTATCGCCGTTGTAGCTATACCAGGCACCCGCTTTTTCGATCAGCTTCTCTTTCACGCCAAGGTCGACCAGCTCACCATAGAAGTTAATACCTTCGCCGTAGAGGATCTGGAACTCAGCTTGTTTGAACGGCGCAGCGATTTTGTTTTTCACCACTTTCACGCGGGTTTCGCTGCCGACAACGTTGTCGCCCTCTTTCACCGCACCGATACGGCGAATATCCAGACGCACAGAAGCGTAGAATTTCAGCGCGTTACCGCCAGTGGTGGTTTCCGGGTTACCAAACATTACGCCAATTTTCATACGGATCTGGTTGATGAAGATCAGCAGCGTATTGGACTGTTTCAGGTTACCGGCCAGCTTACGCATCGCCTGGCTCATCATACGTGCCGCAAGGCCCATGTGAGAGTCGCCGATTTCGCCTTCGATTTCCGCTTTCGGTGTCAGCGCCGCAACGGAGTCGACCACCAGCACGTCAACCGCACCGGAGCGCGCCAGCGCGTCACAGATTTCCAGCGCCTGCTCACCGGTATCCGGCTGAGAACAGAGCAGATTGTCGATATCAACGCCCAGTTTGCGAGCGTAAACCGGATCCAGCGCGTGTTCCGCATCGATAAACGCACAGGTTTTACCTTCGCGCTGCGCAGCGGCAATCACTTGCAGAGTCAGCGTCGTTTTACCTGAAGATTCAGGCCCGTAAATTTCGACGATACGCCCCATCGGTAAACCGCCAGCGCCCAGCGCGATATCCAGCGAGAGCGAACCGGTAGAGATGGTTTCCACATCCATGGAACGGTCTTCACCCAGACGCATGATGGAGCCTTTACCGAATTGCTTTTCGATCTGACCCAGTGCGGCTGCAAGCGCCTTTTGTTTGTTTTCGTCGATAGCCATGATTACTCCTTCATGCAGAGTGAAGCGCGTTACGCTCCGCGGTGAATTACTGTTCTGTTGTCGCAATTATACTGTATGGTCATACAGTATCAAGCATTTTGTAGAAAATGTTGCCAAAGGGTTTGCAGGGCATAGGCGGTTGCCTGTCTGCGCACCGCTTCGCGATCGCCAGGGAAGCATTCCCGGCGTGTGATCCCTTTCCCGCTGACGCTGGCAATACCAAACCAAACGGTGCCAACGGGTTTCTCGTCGCTGCCGCCATCTGGCCCGGCAATGCCGCTGATGGAAATCGCGTAGTCGGCGCGCGCCGCTTTCAGCGCGCCAATCGCCATCTCGACCACTACCTGCTCGCTGACCGCGCCGTGTGCATCCAGCGTGGCGGGCTGTACACCAATCATTTGGGCTTTCGCTTCATTACTGTAGGTAACAAACCCGCGTTCAAACCAGGCGGAACTGCCAGCGATATCGGTGATCACCTTCGCCACCCAGCCGCCGGTACAGGATTCTGCCGTCGTCAGCGTCGCGTCGCGCGTCTTAAGCGCCAGCCCGATGCGTTCGCTGAGCTGCATTAATTCATTGTCCGTCATGATGGCTCCCGTGCGTCTAAAAACTGTGGCGGAAAAGATACCACTTTCCGCGAAAAGATGGGGACGGGATGGCGAATTTACGAGGAGGCTTCCGAAAAAAGGCCAGCGAGCGCTGGCCTGCGTGGCTTACTGCCGGTTACTTCATGCTGTTATAGATAGTGTCGACGTTGTGACGAAAGGCTTTCTGATAGGTATCTGCCACCCCGCCTTTGGCACTGAGTGCTTCCGGGTAAAGCTCGCCCCCCGGTTGCGCGCCAGTGGCGCTGGCGATCTGTTTCACCAGCCGTGGATCCAGCTGGTTCTCCATAAACCACACTTTCACACCATCGGCTTTGATCTGTTTGATAAGCGAGGCCACCTGTGCGGCGCTGGCTTCACTTTCAGAAGAGATGCCCTGCGGCGCCATGAAATCAACGCCATAAGCGCGAGCAAAGTAGCCAAAGGCGTCGTGGCTGGTCAGCACTTTGCGTTTCGCCTGCGGCACCGCGCTGAAACGCTCTTTCGCCCAGCTATCCAGCTTGTTTAACTGGTCGATATAACGCTGACCGGAGGCATTCAACGCGGCTTCGTCAGCCGGATCGGCTTTCACCAACGCGGCAAGAATATTTTTTGCGTACAGTGCACCATTCGCGGCGCTGTTCCAGGCGTGAGGATCGGTCACCGTTGCACCATCTTCTTCCAGCGTGTGCGTTGAAACGCCGGTTGATGCGACAACAAGCTGGCCTTTAAAGCCAGAGGCTTTCACCAGACGGTCCAGCCAACCTTCCAGCCCCAGACCGTTCACCACCACCACATCGGCACTGTTAAGCAGTGCGCTGTCTTTCGCCGAAGGTTCAAAGGTGTGCGGATCGCCATCCGGCCCCACCAACGTCGTCACCTTGACGTGATCGCCGCCGACCTGTTGGGTGATATCACCCAGAATGGAGAAGCTGGCGACCACATTTAATGTTTTTGCCATTGCGCCCTGAACCACCAGGCCGAGCGCCAGCGCCAAAATAAACCCTGTCCGTTTCATCATTTCCCCTTGCTAGGTTAAAAGTGCGCGCAGGCTGTGAGCCAGCCCACTGCGCGTGCCGAATAAAATAGAAAAAAAGAAGACAACACTGGCGGTCAGCACAATCGCCGGTCCGGCGGGCAATCCCGCCACCCACGACAGGCTTAACCCAAGCCAGGCGCACAACGCACCAATGCTGGCTGCCAGCAGCAATAATCCGGGTAATGTCCGCGCCCAGCAGCGCGCCGCTACGGCAGGAAGCATCATCACGCCCACTGCCATCAATGTACCGAGCACCTGAAAGCCAGCCACCAGATTGAGCACCAGCAATGCCAGAAACAGCCCATGCAGCAGGCCCGGCGCACGCGGTGCGTTAACCTGCAAAAACGCGCTGTCGAACGCTTCACTGACCATTCCGCGATAGCAAAACGCCAATACCATCAGCGTCAGGCTGGCTACGCCCGCGACAAACAGCGCCGAGTCGCGATCGACCGCCAGAATCGAGCCAAACAGCAGATGCAGCAGATCGACACTGGAACCACGCAGCGAAACCAGCGTGACGCCGAGCGCCAGCGAGCCGAGGTAGAAACCGGCGAAGCTGGCGTCCTCTTTGAGCGGCGTGCGGCGGCTTACCCAGCCCGCCACCAGCGCGACGGTGATCCCCGCGATAAAACCGCCGATACTCATCGCCAGCAGCGACATCCCGCTTAGCAAATAGCCCACCGCGACGCCGGGCAAAATGGCGTGCGACAGCGCATCCCCCATCAGGCTCATGCGGCGAAGTAGCAAAAAAACGCCCAACGCCGTGGTGCTGATGGAGAGCGCCAGACACACCACCAATGCGCGGCGCATAAAGCCAAATTCGATAAACGGCTGGAAAAAGAGATGCCAGATCATGCGCTGCACACCTCATCTTTTGCCGCGATATGCGCTGTTGCCCCCCACTGCGCCACACGTTCACCGAGGCGTAATGTTTGCGGGAAGTAGCGCGACACGCGCTCGCTATCGTGCAACACGGCAAGAATGGTTTGCCCGGCGCGATGCATGTCCACTATCTGCTCCATCAACAGTTGCGATGTGGCTTCATCAATGCCGGTAAACGGCTCGTCGAGCATGACCAGCGGCGCGTTCTGCACCCAGACGCGGGCAAACAGCATGCGCTGAAACTGCCCGCCGGAGAGCGTATCTATCGTCTCGTGCACCATTGCCGCTAGCCCAACACGTTCCAGTCCCTGGGCGATTCGACTACGGGCATCGCGGTTCAACCCACGAAACAGCGAAACACGTGGCCAGCAACCCATGCTCACCACGTCCTGTACGGTGAGCGGAAATTGCGACTCCAGCGCGTGACGCTGCGCCAGCCAGCCGATGGTTGGCCGCACCGGTTGCCAGCGCAAAACCCCACTAACCGGCGGTAAGAACCCGGCCAGCGTTTTTAACAGTGTCGATTTGCCGCAGCCGTTCGCGCCAACAATCGCCGTCATGCTGCCGCGCGCCAGCGTGCCACACAGCGCCGGAGTGATAGCGAGGCGATCGTAGCCTGCGACCAGATGATCAAGTTCAATCATGGCAGCGCAACCGCCCAGCTTGTCAGGAGCCAAAGCACCGCTAATAGCGCGGCTGCCAGCACTAAACGGATCGTGCCGGAAAGGGAAAACAGCGTTACGGGAATCATTCACACACCTCATATGTTATAACATAACAATAATCAGTATGAATGATTAAGTAAATCGCTATACGTAACGGGAGTGCATCGAAATGTTTCAGAATCCCCTCCCGCAGGAGGGGAGAGGGATCAGCGAACGCGCGCCAGTGAAACCGCCTGGCCGAGCTGCCAGACCGCCATCGCATAGTGTGTGCTGTGGTTATAGCGGGTGATAGTGAAGAAGTTCGGCAGACCGTACCAGTACTCGTAGCCAGTGCCGACATCAAGACGCAGCAGGCTCGCCTGTTGGTGCGCGCCCAGCGGCTGCTGTGGCGTTAAACCCGCTGCCGCCAGTTGCCCGACGCTGTAGTTGGTTTTAAAGCCATTTTCCAGCCCCGGCGCCTGGCCGTTTGCTGGGATCGCCACCACATCGCCTTTCACCCAGCCGTGCTGTTTGAAGTAGTTCGCCACGCTGCCAATGGCATCCACCGGATCCCACAGGTTGATATGCCCGTCGCCGTTGAAATCGACAGCGTACTGCTTGTACGAAGAGGGCATAAATTGTCCATAGCCCATTGCACCAGCGAAAGAACCTTTCAGATCGAGCGGATCATCACTCTCATCACGCGCCATCAACAGAAACGTCTCCAGCTCGCTAGCGAAATATTCCGCGCGGCGCGGGTAAGCGAAGGCCAGCGTCGCTAACCCGTCGAGAATACGCGTTTTGCCCATCACTCGGCCCCAGCGAGTTTCCACGCCGATAATGCCAACGATGATTTCCGGCGGTACGCCGTAAACCATCCACGCGCGATTAAGCGCATCTTCATACTGATTCCAGAACGCCACACCATTTTGCACGTTGTCCGGGGTGATGAACTGCTTGCGATAACGCAGCCAGGCGCCGT
Source organism: Kosakonia sp. YIM B13571 (assembly GCF_042788095.1). Classification (NCBI taxonomy): domain Bacteria; kingdom Pseudomonadati; phylum Pseudomonadota; class Gammaproteobacteria; order Enterobacterales; family Enterobacteriaceae; genus Kosakonia; species Kosakonia sp. YIM B13571. Next base: position 9,460 of record NZ_JBHZPL010000022.1, read on the forward strand.
TCGGCCCGGTTGGTCCCGCTGTCGTCGGCGCTTGTTTATCCATCAGGCGCAGCACGTAATCCAGCCGTTTGGCCTGCGAGAGGATTTCATGCAACTGCTGGCGATCAAAACCGTGCTTGCTGACCATCATATTGATGAACTGCTCCGCCGCCGGGTTATTGGCAAAGTCACCGCCGGTCATCAGAACATTGTGCTGCGGCTCAAGCAGGAAACCACCGGAAGGCGCGGGCGACGCGGTTTGCGGGGTTTCAGCGAGCGGGGGTTTACTGCTACAGGCACAGAGCATAACAAACGCAGGCAGTAATGCTGCGTAACAACGCTTCAACATGGGACATCCATTTTAAACGAATTCAGCCAGGAGCAAGTATGGTAAAGCATCTGCCTACCGACAAGGAAGCGCCGCGACGCCTGCTTACGCAATCTCACTTCACTTTTCACCGTCCATTACGCGTTCATTTAATTCCGCTCCCTCTCGCAAAAACTTTCACAATGATCATTTTTTCTTTCATAACGAGATCTAAATAACACATTTCAACCTTTCATAATGATTATGATGGCGCACGGTTAAACAACAAAACGACAACCCTACAGGAGAGAACAATGGAAGCCATTACGCATGGTGCCGAATGGTTCATCGGGCTGTTTCAGAAAGGCGGCGAAGTGTTCACCGGCATGGTGACCGGTATTTTGCCGCTACTGATAAGCCTGTTGGTCATCATGAACGCGCTGATTAACTTTATTGGCCAACACCGTATCGAAAAATTTGCCCAGCGCTGCGCGGGCAATCCGCTTGCCCGTTATTTACTACTGCCCTGCGTCGGCACGTTTGTCTTCTGCAACCCCATGACGCTCAGCCTCGGGCGCTTTATGCCAGAGAAGTACAAACCCAGTTATTACGCTGCCGCATCCTACAGTTGCCACTCCATGAATGGCCTGTTTCCGCATATCAACCCTGGCGAGCTGTTTGTTTATCTGGGGATCGCCAACGGTCTGACAACCCTTGGCTTGCCGCTCGGCCCGCTGGCGGTGAGCTACCTGCTGGTCGGCCTGGTGACCAACTTCTTCCGCGGCTGGGTGACTGACCTGACCACCGCCATTTTCGAGAAGAAAATGGGCATTCAGCTTGAACAAAAAGTCCAACTCGCTGGAGCAACATCATGACACGCATAGTGATTGAAAAAGGTGCGGGCGGCTGGGGCGGCCCACTGGAAATCGACGCCAGCACCGAGAAGAAAATCGTCTATATCACCGCCGGTACACGCCCGGCGATCGTCGACAAGCTGGCGCAACTCACCGGCTGGCAGGCGGTAGATGGCTTTAAAGAGGGCGAACCGCCAGCAGAGGAGATCGGCGTCGCGGTGATCGACTGTGGCGGCACACTGCGCTGCGGTATTTATCCGAAACGCCGCATCCCAACGGTGAATATCCACGCGACCGGAAAATCCGGCCCGCTGGCGCAGTATATCCTCGAAGATATCTATGTCTCTGGCGTGAAAGAGGAAAATATCCATCTGCATGGTGAAGCGCCAACCGCCGCGCCAAAACGCACGGTCGCAAAGGATTACGACACCAGCAAAAAAATCACTGAGCAGAGCGATGGTCTGCTGGCAAAAGTCGGCATGGGCATGGGCTCGGCGGTCGCGGTGCTGTTTCAGGCCGGGCGCGACACCATCGACACGGTGCTGAAAACCATTCTGCCGTTTATGGCCTTCGTCTCGGCGCTGATCGGCATCATCATGGCCTCCGGGCTTGGCGACTGGATCGCCCACGGCCTTGCGCCGCTCGCCAGCCATCCGCTCGGGCTGGTCACACTGGCGCTCATCTGCTCCTTCCCGCTGCTGTCGCCGTTCCTCGGCCCAGGTGCGGTGATTGCACAAGTCATCGGTGTGCTGATTGGCGTGCAAATCGGCCTGGGAAATATCCCACCGCACCTCGCCCTGCCCGCGCTGTTTGCCATTAACGCCCAGGCGGCGTGCGACTTCATCCCGGTGGGCTTGTCGCTGGCGGAAGCACGCCAGGATACGGTGCGCGTCGGCGTGCCCTCCGTGCTGGTCAGCCGCTTTTTAACCGGTGCGCCAACGGTGCTGGTCGCCTGGTTTGTCTCCGGTTTTATTTATCAATAAGGGGTGTTTTATGAGTGTGATTTATCAAACCACCATTACCCACATCGGTGAAAGCGCCCCGGACGCGCTGAGCGACAACATGCTGATCACCTTCCGCGAAGGCGCGCCTGCGGATGTCGCCGAGTTCTGTTTTATCCATAACCACGGTGCGCTTTCGGGCGCGCTGTTACCCGGCGCGCAGTTTGAACTGGGCGAACGCCGCTACCCGGTGACTGCCGTTGGCGACGTGGCCGAGCAGAATCTGCGCGAGCTGGGCCATATCACCCTGCGTTTCGATGGACAAACGCAGGCGGAATACCCCGGAACAGTACACGTCGCAGGCCCGGTGCCGGACGGTATCGCCCCTGGCTGCATTTTGAAATTTGTCGCTTAAGTCGTAAGGAGAAGAGTATGAAACAGGTTGCCGTTGTCATTGGTGGAGGACAAACCCTTGGGGCGTTCCTTAGCCGTGGGCTTGCCGCAGAAGGTTACCGCGTGGCGGTAGTGGATATTCAAAGTGATAAAGCGGCCAATGTCGCCCAGGAGATCAACAGCGAGTTTGGTGAAGGGATGGCCTACGGCTTTGGTGCGGACGCCACCAGCGAGCACAGCGTACTGGCGCTGGCGCGCGGCGTGGATGAGATTTTTGGCCGCGCGGATTTGCTGGTCTACAGCGCCGGTATCGCCAAAGCGGCATTTATCAGCGACTTCGCGCTCGGCGATTTCGACCGTTCCTTGCAGGTGAACCTGGTGGGCTATTTCCTTTGCGCACGCGAGTTCGCGAAGTTGATGATTCGCGACGGCATTCAGGGGCGCATCATCCAGATCAACTCCAAATCCGGCAAAGTGGGCAGCAAGCACAACTCCGGCTACAGCGCGGCGAAGTTCGGCGGCGTGGGCTTAACGCAATCACTGGCGCTGGATCTGGCAGAGTACGGCATTACCGTGCACTCGTTGATGCTGGGCAACTTGCTGAAATCGCCGATGTTCCAGTCACTTATCCCGCAATATGCCAGCAAACTGGGCATCGCGGCGGACGAAGTGGAGCAATATTACGTCGACAAAGTGCCGCTCAAGCGCGGCTGCGATTACCAGGATGTGCTGAACGTGCTGATGTTTTACGCCAGCCCCAAAGCCTCTTACTGCACCGGCCAGTCGATTAATGTCACCGGCGGCCAGGTGATGTTCTGACCTGTATGGCCCTCCGCGCGGGGGCCTGATTTAAAAGGAGATCGCTATGGTTTCAGCCCTGATTACCATTGCCGCTATTGCCTGGCTTAGCCAACTGGCGCTTGGCGGCTGGCAAATCCGCCAGTTTAACAAAGCTTTCGATACGCTGTGTCAGCGCGGGCGCGTCGGCGTTGGGCGTTCCGGCGGGCGCTTCAAACCGCGCGTGGTGCTGGCCGTCGCCTTTGATCAACAAGACCGCGTGAGCGACACCTTGTTGATGCGCGGTCTCACTGTTTTTGCCCGGCCAACAAAAATCGACCACTTAATAGGGATAAAAAGAGAGGAATTAGAGCCTGATGTGATCTTTCCCCATGATCCGAGCTGTCAGAATGCTCTATCATTAGCGCTTAAAATGAAACATTGATAATTTCGTTGTGAACGCTAATAGCTTGCGAAATTATCATTTCGCAACGTAACGCAGGATATCAGCGCCTATGAAACCACGTCAGCGTCAGGCGGCTATTCTTGAGCATCTGCAAAAGCAGGGAAAGTGTTCTGTTGAAGAGCTGTCAGCTTACTTCGACACCACAGGGACGACCATACGTAAAGATCTCGTCGCGCTGGAGCATTCCGGCGCGGTGATCCGCACTTATGGCGGCGTGGTGCTCAACAAAGATGAAGCCGATCCCCCGATTGATCACAAGACGCTTATCAACACCGTGCAAAAAGGGCTGATTGCCGAAACGGCAGTGACCTACATCCACGACGGCGATTCGATCATCCTTGATGCGGGCAGTACGGTGCTGCAAATGGTGCCGCTGCTCAGCCACTTCAATAACATCACGGTAATGACCAACAGTTTGCATATCGTTAATGCTCTTTCTGAGCTGGATAACGAGCAAACGATCCTGATGCCGGGCGGCACTTTCCGTAAGAAATCGGCCTCATTCCATGGCCAACTGGCGGAAAACGCCTTTGAGCATTTCAGCTTCGACAAGCTGTTTATGGGCACCGACGGTATCGATCTGAATGCGGGCGTCACCACCTTTAACGAGGTGTTCACCGTCAGCAAAGCGATGTGCAACGCCGCGCGGGAAGTGATCCTGATGGCGGACTCCTCCAAATTTGGCCGTAAAAGTCCAAACGTGGTCTGTAGCCTGGAGAGCGTAGATAAGCTGATCACCGATTCCGGGATCGCCGCCGACGTGCGCGCAGCGCTGGAAGCCAAAGGTGTCGAAGTGATCATTGCCGGAGAAAAACATGAGTGAGTCTTTAATTAACGCCGGACGGCAAACCCTGTTGCTGGAGCTTCAGGAAGCCAGCCGTCTGCCGGATCGCCTCGGAGAAGCATTCGTGTGCGCCGCCGAAACCGTACTGCACTGCGAGGGGAAAATCATCGTCTCCGGGATCGGCAAATCCGGTCATATTGGTAAAAAAATTGCGGCGACGCTTGCCAGCACCGGCACACCGGCCTTTTTCGTTCACCCGGCGGAAGCGCTGCATGGCGATCTCGGCATGATCGAAAGCCGTGACGTGATGCTATTTATCTCCTACTCCGGTTCGGCAAAAGAGTTGGATCTGATCCTGCCGCGCCTTGAAGAGAAATCTGTCGCCCTGCTGGCAATGACCGGCAAACCGCGTTCCCCGCTGGCGCTCGCCGCGCATGCGGTACTGGATATTTCGGTCGAGCGCGAAGCCTGCCCAATGCACCTGGCCCCCACCTCCAGCACCGTCAACACGTTGATGATGGGCGACGCGCTGGCGATGGCGGTGATGCAGGCGCGCGGGTTTGATGAAGAGGATTTTGCCCGCTCTCACCCGGCAGGCGCGCTTGGCGCGCGGTTGCTCAATAAAGTGCACCATCTGATGCGCAAAGAGGAGCAGATCCCGCAGGTGCAACTTACCACCAGCGTGATGGACGCGATGCTGGAACTGAGCCGCACCGGTTTGGGTCTGGTGGCGGTGTGCGACCAGCAGCGCCATGTAAAAGGGGTGTTTACCGATGGCGATCTTCGCCGCTGGCTGGTGTCAGGCGGGGCGCTAACCGCGCAGGTTGATAAAGCGATGACGCCTGGTGGCATCACGCTGGAGGCAGGCAGCCGCGCAGTGGATGCTAAAGAGCGCTTAATGCAGCGCAAAATTGCCGCCGCGCCGGTGGTGGATGACGCCGGTTTGCTGGTCGGTGCCATCAACCTGCAAGACTTCTACCAGGCAGGCATTCTTTAATCCTCTCGTCCAGGCGCGTCGCCAGCCGATGCAGGCTGGCGACGTCACTTTACCCATCTCTGGCAGGCAGAAATCCTTTACCGCTTTAACCCCAGACGTTTCGCCAGCCGGTGCAGGTTAGCGACGTCCACCTGCACGATATCGACCAGGTGGGAATCCTTTACCGCTTTAACCCCAGACGTTTCGCCAGCCGGTGCAGGTTAGCGACATCCACC
>NZ_JBHZPL010000023.1:0-6628 GCF_042788095.1 Kosakonia sp. YIM B13571
ATTACGCTTTCCTCTTTCAGAGTCAACCCTGAATCTCAGGATTTTTTCTCTTCAACCGAACCGGCTGTTTGTGTGAAGTGATTCACATCTGCCGTGTCGATGGAGGCGCATTATAGGGAGCCCGAGCTGAATGACAAGCGGAAAAATGCATTTTTATTTCAACCGCTCATCTTTTCGTCATAACGGCTATTTTTGGTGCTTTTTAATGGCTGCCGGCAACTCCGCAAGGCTATTAATCACCCAATCGGCACTATTTTCAGCTTCTGGCGTGACAGGTTTACCGGTGCGTACCAGTACTTTTGTTCCTACTTGTGCGGCAGACGCCGCCTGCATATCTTCCAGCTTATCGCCAACCATATAAGAAGCAGTCATATCAATGTGCAGAAAATCGCGAGCTGATATGAGCATGCCCGGGTGCGGTTTACGGCAGTCGCAGACCTGGCGGAACTCTTCTACTGTTCCCTGCGGGTGGTGTGGACAATAATAGATGCCATCCAAATCAACACCGCGATCGGCTAAAGACCAGTCCATCCATTCGGTTAACGTTTCAAACTGCGCTTCGGTGAATTTGCCGCGCGCAATACCAGACTGGTTAGTCACCAGCACCAACGCATAACCCATTTCTTTCAGTTCGCGCATGGCGTCAATAACGCCATCAATAAATTCAAATTCATCAATCTCATGGACGTAGCCGTGATCAACATTAATAGTGCCATCACGATCGAGAAAAATAGCGGGTACAGACTTTGCCACGGGTTTGCTCCTGAAAAAGGCATATGTTCTTAGTATCTCATGTTTCGCTATACAGGAAAGTGCTCATCGTTGATGAGTGACATTGATTTAGACGTCTGGATGCCTTACCATCCGCTCTGTTTACGGCTGTAAGTCGTCATCGGCAGAAGAAAATGCCACGGCTAACTCTCATACGATAAAAATAATCTAATGATTAAACTTTCGAATATCACCAAAGTGTTCCAGCAAGGGAACCGTACGATTCAGGCGCTGAACAACGTTAGCCTGCACGTACCTGCTGGCCAAATTTATGGCGTTATTGGCGCGTCAGGTGCGGGGAAAAGTACGCTTATCCGCTGTGTGAACTTGCTGGAGCGCCCATCGCAGGGCAGCGTGCTGGTCGACGGTCAGGATCTGACGCAACTGTCAGAAGCGGAATTAACCAAAGCGCGTCGCCAAATTGGCATGATCTTCCAGCACTTTAACCTGCTCTCTTCCCGAACCGTTTTCGGTAATGTTGCGTTACCGCTGGAGCTGGATAACACCTCGCGCGAAGAGATCCATCGCCGGGTGACAGAACTTCTCGATCTGGTTGGTTTGTCAGATAAGCACGACAGCTACCCGGCTAATCTCTCCGGCGGGCAAAAACAGCGCGTCGCTATTGCACGTGCGCTAGCCAGTAACCCAAAAGTACTGCTGTGTGATGAAGCCACCAGCGCATTAGATCCAGCAACAACACGTTCTATTCTTGAACTGCTGAAGGACATTAACCGTCGCCTCGGGCTGACCATCCTGCTCATTACGCATGAAATGGATGTGGTAAAACGCATTTGTGACTGCGTGGCGGTAATCAGCAACGGTGAGCTGATTGAGCAGGATACGGTGAGCGAAGTGTTCTCACATCCGAAAACACCGCTGGCACAGCAGTTTATACAGTCCACGCTGCACCTGGATATTCCGGAAGATTATCTGCAACGCTTACAGGCACAACCGCAAGCGGACAGTGTGCCGATGCTGCGGATGGAGTTTACCGGTCAGTCCGTCGACGCCCCGCTGCTGTCGGAAACGGCGCGTCGTTTTAACGTGAACAACAATATTGTCAGCGCGCAGATGGATTACGCGGGCGGCGTGAAGTTCGGCATTATGTTGACCGAAATGCACGGTACGCCGGAGGATACGCAGGCGGCGATCGCCTGGCTGCAAGAACACCACGTAAAAGTAGAGGTACTCGGTTATGTCTGAGGCAATGATGTGGCTCTTTGCCCGCAGCATCTGGGAAACGTTATTTATGACCTTTGCTTCGGGCTTGCTGGGTTTTGTCGTCGGTCTGCCGTTCGGCGTGCTGCTATATGTGACGCGTCCGGGTCAGATCATGCCAAACCCGGCGTTATATCGCGTGATTTCCGCGCTGGTGAACATTTTCCGTTCCATCCCGTTTATCATTTTGCTGGTATGGATGATTCCCTTTACCCGGGTAATTGTTGGCACATCTATTGGCCTGTATGCGGTCATCGTTCCGCTGACCGTAGGCGCCGCACCGTTTATTGCCCGCATGGTAGAAAATACCCTGCTGGAGCTGCCTGCGGGTCTGATCGAAGCATCACGCGCGATGGGCGCGACACCGATGCAGATCATTCGCAAAGTTCTGCTGCCAGAAGCGCTGCCAGGGCTGATTAACGCGGCGACCATTACGTTGATTACTCTGGTGGGTTACTCCGCAATGGGAGGCGCGGTCGGTGCGGGTGGTTTAGGTCAGTTGGGTATCCAATATGGCTACGTGACCTACAATCCATTAGTGATGAATACTGTACTGATATTGCTCGTGGTTCTGGTTTACTTAATTCAGTTCGCTGGCGATCGTATCGTCCGGGCTGTGACGCATAAATAACGTTACACACAACATAACGACTCAGATAGAAAGGAAAATATCATGGCTTTTAAATTCAAGACCTTTGCAGCAGTTGGTGCTCTGCTGGGTTCTCTGGCTCTGGTTGGTTGCGGTCAGGACGAAAAAGATCCGAATCACATCAAAGTCGGTGTGATTGTGGGTGCTGAACAGCAGGTTGCTGAAGTCGCGCAGAAAGTTGCTAAAGAGAAATATGGCCTGGACGTTGAGCTGGTAACCTTTAACGACTACGTGCTGCCGAACGAAGCGCTGAGTAAAGGCGACATTGACGCGAACGCCTTCCAGCATAAACCGTATCTGGATCAGCAGATCAAAGACCGTGGTTTCAAACTGGTTCCGGTTGGTAACACCTTTGTTTACCCCATCGCTGGCTACTCCAAAAAAATCAAAGCGCTGTCTGAACTGCAGGATGGTTCTCAGGTAGCGGTACCGAACGATCCAACCAACCTTGGTCGTTCTCTGTTGCTGCTGCAAAAACAAGGCCTTATTAAACTGAAAGATGGTGTAGGCCTGCTGCCATCCGTGCTGGATATCACCGAAAACCCGAAAAACCTGAAGATTGTTGAGCTGGAAGCCCCGCAACTGCCGCGTTCTCTGGACGATGCACAGATTGCATTGGCGGTCATCAACACCACTTACGCCAGCCAGATTGGCCTGACGCCGGAAAAAGACGGCATCTTTGTTGAAGATAAAGACTCCCCGTACGTTAACCTGATCGTCGCGCGCGAAGATAACAAAGACGCGGAAAACGTGAAGAAATTCGTCCAGGCTTACCAGTCTGACGAAGTCAGCGAAGCGGCAAATAAAGTCTTCAACGGCGGCGCAGTGAAAGGCTGGTAATCTCCGTAGTCTGTAATATCATTCAAGGCGGGCGCAAGCCCGCCTTGTCATTTGTGCACGCGCCTGATTCAATAAGCGGCGTTAAAAAAATTACTTCGAGGATATATTATGCGTGCTTTACCGATCTGTTTATTAGCACTCATGCTAAGCGGCTGCTCCTTGCTAAGCAGATCTCCTGTCGAACCTGTAAAAAGCACCGCAGTGGCGCCAAAAGCAGAACCAGAAAAACCGAAAGTCTCGCGCCCTGTACCTGTACGGGTCATTACGGACGCCACCGAGCTAGTGGGTAAACCGTTCCGCGATTTGGGCGAAGTCACCGGAGAATCCTGCCAGGCTACCAACCAGGATTCTCCGCCGAACATCCCCACGGCGCGTAAACGCATGCAAATCAATGCATCTAAGCTGAAAGCTAATGCGGTTCTGCAACATAGCTGCGAAGTAACCAGCGGCACGCCGGGTTGCTACCGTCAGGCGGTTTGTGTCGGCTCTGCACTGAATATTTCGACCAAATGAGTACATTTGCTTTCGAGCAAATCGGCGTTATCCGCTCACCTTATAAAGAGAAGTTTGCCGTACCGCGCCAGCCAGGGCTGGTGAAACACGGCAGCGGCGAACTTCACTTGCTTCCCCCTTATAACCAGCCCGATGCCGTGCGTGGCCTTGAAGGTTTCAGCCACCTGTGGGTGCTTTTCGTTTTTCATCAAACAATGGAAGGCGGCTGGCGTCCAACCGTGCGCCCACCGCGGCTGGGGGGAAACGCGAGAATGGGGGTTTTCGCCACGCGTTCAACCTTCCGCCCTAACCCGATCGGGATGTCGCTGGTTGAGTTGCACGGCATCCACTGTCAGAAAGATCAGGTGATTTTACAACTTGGTAGTCTTGATCTGGTCGATGGCACGCCGGTGGTGGATATCAAGCCCTATTTGCCGTTTGCTGAAGCCTTGCCGCACGCGCAAGCCAGCTACGCGCAACAGGCGCCTCCTGCTGATGTCGCCGTCACCTTTACGCCGGATGTCGAAGCGCAGCTTATTGAGCTTGAAAAGCGCTACCCGCATTTCAAAACCTTCCTGCGTGAAGTGCTGGCGCAGGATCCGCGCCCGGCTTATAAAAAAGGGGAAGAGCAGGGAAAAACCTACGCTGTCTGGCTGTTGGATTTTAACGTGCGCTGGCGCGTAACCGATGGCGGCTTTGAAGTGTTTGCGCTCGAAGCGCGCTAATTTTATGCCCCTCTCTTTTGGCATCTCTGCCAGGCTGATAAACTAAACCACTTTTTTCTGTGTCAGGCCTGTCTTAGGCCTGTTCCAATTGTCCAAATGGAACCGTAACAACATGCGTACTAGCCAATACTTGCTCTCCACTCTGAAGGAGACGCCTGCCGACGCCGAAGTCATCAGCCACCAGCTGATGCTGCGCGCCGGGATGATCCGCAAACTGGCCTCCGGGTTGTACACCTGGCTGCCAACCGGTTTGCGCGTTCTGAAAAAAGTCGAAAACATCGTGCGTGAAGAGATGAATAACGCCGGTGCGATTGAGGTGTCCATGCCAGTAGTGCAGCCCGCCGACCTGTGGCAGGAAAGCGGTCGCTGGGAGCAATATGGCCCGGAACTGCTGCGTTTTGTCGATCGCGGCGATCGTCCGTTTGTGCTCGGCCCAACGCATGAAGAAGTGATCACCGACCTGATTCGCAACGAGCTGAACTCCTACAAACAGCTGCCGCTGAACTTCTTCCAGATCCAGACCAAGTTCCGTGATGAAGTGCGCCCGCGTTTCGGTGTCATGCGCTCACGCGAATTCCTGATGAAAGATGCCTACTCTTTCCATACCTCTCAGGAATCGTTGCAGGAGACGTACGATGCAATGTACGCCGCCTACAGCAAAATCTTCAGCCGTATGGGTCTGGATTTCCGTGCAGTACAGGCGGATACCGGCTCGATCGGTGGTAGCGCCTCGCATGAATTCCAGGTGCTGGCGCAGAGCGGTGAAGATGATGTGATCTTCTCTGACTCTTCCGATTTTGCCGCCAACATTGAGTTTGCCGAAGCGCTGGCACCAAAAGAACCGCGCGCTGCAGCAACGCAGGAAATGACGCTGGTTGACACGCCGAACGCCAAAACCATCGCTGAGCTGGTTGAGCAGTTCAACCTGCCGATTGAAAAAACCGTGAAAACCCTGCTGGTTAAAGCCGTTGAAGGCAGCAGCTACCCGCTGGTTGCGCTGCTGGTGCGCGGCGATCATGAGCTGAACGAAGTTAAAGCGGAAAAACTGCCGCAGGTTGCCGCGCCGTTGACCTTCGCCACCGAAGCGGAAATCCGCGCGGTAGTGAACGCAGGTCCTGGCTCGCTCGGCCCGGTGAACATGCCGGTTCCGGTCGTGATTGACCGTACCGTTGCAGCGATGAGTGACTTCTCTGCTGGCGCGAATATTGACGGTAAACACTACTTCGGCATCAACTGGGATCGCGATGTTGTCACCCCGGAAGTAGCAGATATTCGTAATGTTGTTGCCGGCGATCCGAGCCCGGACGGCAAAGGTACGCTGCTTATCAAACGTGGTATCGAAGTCGGTCACATCTTCCAGTTGGGCACCAAGTACTCCCAGGCGCTGAACGCCGCCGTGCAGGGCGAAGATGGCCGCAATCAGATCCTGACCATGGGTTGCTACGGTATCGGCGTAACGCGCGTAGTGGCTGCGGCCATTGAGCAGAACAACGACGAGCGCGGGATCATCTGGCCAGACGCGATTGCACCGTTCCAGGTTGCGCTGCTGCCAATGAACATGCACAAATCTTATCGCGTGCAGGAACTGGCAGAAAAACTCTACGCCGAGCTGCGTGCGCAGGGCATTGAAGTGCTGATGGACGATCGTAAAGAGCGCCCGGGCGTGATGTTTGCCGATATGGAACTGATTGGTATCCCGCACACGGTGGTGATTGGCGATCGCAACCTCGACAACGACGATATCGAATACAAATACCGTCGCAATGGTGAGAAGCAACTGATCAAAACCGGGGAGATCCTCAACTATCTGGTCAAAGCCATCAAAGGCTAAGCGACCCAACAAAAAGCCCCGCAATTGGACTGCACCCCAAAAGTTGGACACCCAACTGAGTAAGGTGCAGTTTTTTATGGCAAAACCAAAATATTCCCTCGA
>NZ_JBHZPL010000024.1:0-5582 GCF_042788095.1 Kosakonia sp. YIM B13571
CAGACCCAGCTTGGCGGGCTTATCCAGAACAACCCGAACCTGAAGGCCGGGCAGGAAGCGAAGGGCATTATCAACGAAGTGACCGGCGGCAGCCGCTCACAGCTGCAGGGCTACACCGAAGTGGCGGGGAAAGCCGCCAATGTGATGGTCGCCAACCCGTATGGCATCACCTGTAACGGCTGCGGTTTTATCAACACGCCGAATGCGACGCTGACCACCGGTAAACCGCAGTTTGACACGGCGGGCAACCTCTCGGCACTCGAGGTGACCAGAGGCACCATTACCGTCGAAGGCCAGGGGCTGAATGCCAGCGGCAGCGACGCGCTGTCACTGATTTCCCGTGCCACCGAAGTCAACGCCGCCATCCATGCGAAGGATTTAACGGTCACCACCGGGGCGAACCGGGTGGATGCGAACGGGAAGGCGACCGCTATCACCGGCGAGGGCGCGGCACCTGTGGTGGCGGTGGATACCGGCGCACTCGGCGGCATGTATGCCAACCGTATTCACCTGGTTTCCACGGAAAAAGGCGTGGGGGTGAACCTCGGCAACCTGGCGGCGCGCCAGGGCGACATCACGCTTGATGCGAACGGGAAAATGACCGTCCGGGAGAGTGTCGCCAGCGGGTCGCTGGCGGCTAAAGGCGACGGCGTGACGCTCACCGGCAGCCATAAAGCGGGTGGCGATATCGCGGTTAACAGCTCGCAGGACGTGGCGCTGAACAACGCCACGCTGGCGGCGGACGGCAAACTGACGCTCAGCGGCAACGGCAATACCACGCTGGCGAGCAGTTCGCTCACCAGCGGCGGCGACATGGCGCTTGCCGGGAAAAACATAACCACGGACACCGCCAGCCAGGCGAATGCCGCAGGGAACATCGCCCTGACGGCGCAGAACCTTACCCAGAAAGGGAAACTGGTTTCCGGCAGCGATACCCGCATTACCGCCGGACAACTGGATAACCAGGGCACCATCGCTGCGAAAAATCAGCTCACCGTCTCGGCGTCCACGCTGAACAACAGCGGAACACTGCAGGGCCAGACGCTGGGCGTGACCGGCGATGCGCTGCACAACAGCGGCACGTTGCTCTCCGACGGCGATACCCGACTTACAGCCACACAACTGGATAACCAGGGGACGGTAGCGGCAAAAGGTCAGCTTACGGCCACCACCAGCACGCTGAATAACGGCGGCACACTGCAGGGGCAGACGCTTGCTGCCTCCGGCGATGGGGTACAGAACAACGGCACCCTGGCTGCAGACGATTCCCTGAACGTGAAGGCCGGTGCGCTGACCACCGGCACCGGCTCCACTATTACCGCGAAAGGTGATGTGACGCTGACCTCGCAGACCGCGGCTGATATCGGCGGGCAGGTGAATGCCGGTAAGGCCCTGAGCGTGAAAGCGGCTGACCTGCAGACCCGTCAGCAGGCACAGCTGCAGAGCGGCAGTGACCTGACCCTGACGGCCGCTGACAGCGCCACGCTGAACGGCACTCAGGCGGCGAAAGGCACGCTCAGCGTAACGGCGAAATCCGTCAGTCACGGCGGGAAGTCGAATGCGTCAGCCATCACCCTGACCGCCCCCGATGTGCTGAACAACAGCGGTACGCTGGTCGCCGATACACTCAGCCTCGGCAGTCAGCATGTCACCAACAGCGGGCTGTTGCAGGGCACCCACGCGCTTGATGTGCAGACGGACTGGCTGGAAAACCTCACCGGCGGCACGCTGTACTCCGCAAAAGACCTGACGCTTGCCATCCCGCAACTGAACAACAGCGGGTTAATCACCACCGACGGTGACCTGCATCTGCACGGCAACAGCCTGACCAGCAGTGGCGAAATGAACGGTGTGAACCTGTTCAGTGACTACGCCGGCCTGGAGAACAGCGGACGGCTGCTGGCGGATAACACGCTCAGCCTGACGGCGGATGACATCAGCAACCGTGGCGTGCTGGCGGCAAAAACCACCGGCATCACCGCGAACACGCTCAGTAATACAGGCAGCGTGCAGGGCGACGACGCGCTGACGCTTAACGCACAGAACACCACCAACGGCGGGTCGCTGGCGACGGCGGGTACGCTGAACCTCAGCGGGCAGACCCTCGATAACCAGGGCAACCTGAGTGCCACCGCGTTGCTGCTGACGCTGGCGCAACAGGTGAATAACGCGGCGAACGGGCGCATTGTCGCGGACGACGTCGCCACGCTGGATGCCCCGCAACTGAGCAACAGCGGCCTGATTGCCGCGAAAAACCTGACGCTGAACAGCGCGGACATCACCAGCAGCGGCACGCTGCAGGGCACGGCGCTGCTGACCGCTTCCGGCACCACGCTGACTAACCAGCAGGGCGGTCTGCTGCTCAGTAACGGCGCGGTGTCGCTGAAATATGACCGGCTGAACAACGCCGGGCAGATACAGGGCGACACGCTGAACCTCGCGACCGGGCAGTGGATGAACACCGGTACGGCACTCGGGCAGAACGGCCTGACCGCCACGGTCAGCGGCACGCTGGATAACCAGGGCCAGGTGGTCAGCCGGCAGGGGATGACGCTCACGGCTGATAACAGCACGAACAGCGGCACGCTGATGGCGAAGGTGCTTGCGCTGCACGGCGATTTGCACAGCAGCGGTCTGATTCAGGGCACTGACACGCTGACGTGGGACGGCAACACACTTACCACTACCGCGGACGGGCAGCTTGTCAGCGGCGGCAGTCTGGCACTGCAGGGCAACACACTGGACAACGCTGGCCGGATGCAGGGGAAAACCCTGACCGCAACGACGGATGGCCTGCACAACAGCGGCACGGTGCAGGCGCAGGACGCGCTGAACGCACAGGTTACCGGCACACTCGCTAACCAGGGGCAGATGCTGAGCCAGGGCCAGGCGGATATCCGCGCGGCACAGCTGAACAACGACGGCACGCTGGCGGCAAACGACCTCGCCGTGACCGCACCGGACATCATCAGCAACGGCATTCTGCAGGGCAATCGCAGCCTGAGCTTCGCCACGCAGAGCCTGTTTAATGGCCGTAATGGTCAGCTGGCAAGCGGCGGTGCACTTGATGTAAACCTTGATACGCTGGAAAACCAGGGGCTGCTGTATGTGCAGGATACCCTGACGCTTCATGCCGGTAAGCTGGTGAACAGCGGCAGTCTGGAAGCGGACGCACTGGATATCACTTCTGACAGCACACTGAGCAACAGCGGCACGCTGCTGGCACACCATGCGGCTTTGCTTCGCGCGGATGCGCTCGGCAACAGCGGACAGATTGCCGGGAACACCGTTTCCCTGACCGGCAACACGCTGACTAACAGCGGCCTGATTCAGGGCGCGCAGCAGGCACAGACGCACGCAGGCAGCATCATCAACACCGCCTCCGGTAACTGGCTTTCCGGTGGTGCGCTGACGTTTGACGGCGGCAGCCTGAGTAACGCCGGCACGCTGCAGGGCGAGACGGTTTCCCTCACCGGCACCACGCTCGACAACAGCAACCTCATCAACGGGCTGCACGGCCTGAGCGGTGTCTACAGCGGTGCACTCACCAGCGACGGGCAGATGGTCAGCGGCGGCGTAACAGACCTGCGGGCCGACGCCATCACCAGCGCCGGACGCCTCACCGGCGACACGCTGGCACTTACTGCCGCCACACTCACCAGCAACGGGCTGTTGCAGGGGACGAACGGCCTGCGTGCGGATGCCGCCACGCTGGTCACCGGGGCGAACTCGCGTACGCTGAGCGGCGGCGATTTCACGCTGAACGCCGGGCAACTGAACACCGGGGGCACCCTGCAGGGCGGACGGGTCAGTGTGACGGCAGATGACTGGACGCTCGGCGGTTCGCTGCTGAGCCAGGGCAGCCTGAACGCGGATGTGGCGGGCACGCTGGCACTGCCGGGCGCGCTTACCAGCCAGGGCGCGATGACGCTTCGCGCGCAGACGCTGAACAACGACGGACAACTGCTCAGCGCCGGGGACATCACCCTGCGCGGGCAACAGCTCACCAACAACGGCAGCGTGCAGGGCAAAACGCTGTCGGCACATGAAAGCCGTATCACTAACAACGGCACGCTGACCGGGCTCAACAGTCTGACGCTGGATAACAGCCCGGCAGCGGCGACGCGGATGGCGCGGATGGCGATGGCCACCCCGCAACTTGAACTGATTAACGCCGGTTCACTGCTGACGCAGGGCTCACTGGATATCACCGCCGGAAGCGTGAACAACACCGGCACCTGGCAGGGGAATAACATCCTGCTGGCGGCACAGTCGCTGGACAACCGCGGTGCCATACAGAGCGCCGGGGCGCTGAATCTTCAGCTTACCGGGAACCTGACGTCCGCGACAGGCAGCAAAATCACCGCCATGGGCACGGCGGCACTGCAGGCACTGTCGCTGACGAACAACGGCCAGTGGGCGGCGAAAAACCTGACCCTCAATGCCGGTTCGCTGAGCAACGGCGGTGCCATCAGCGGCAGCGACGGGCTGACCGCGACGCTCTCCGGCGCGTTCACCCAGCAGGCGGGCGGGCAGCTTGCCGGCAACGGGGCGCTGAACCTGACGGCACAGCGTGTCGATAACGCCGGTACCCTCCAGGGCGGCAGCGTGACGGTCAGCGCAGACACACTGACCAACAATGCCGGTGCGCAGCTGGTCAGCGGGCAGGGGCTGACACTCATCACGCCGCAGTTGCTCAACTACGGGCTGATTCAGGGCGCGGGTGACACCCGGATTACTGCCGCCACGCAGGCGCGCAACGAAGGGAAACTGCTCTCCGGCGGGACGCTGACGCTGACCGCGCCGCAGTACACCGGCGCAGGCTGGCTGCAGGCGACGGACCTGATGCTGAATGCGGCGAACAATGCCGCGACCGGTACGCTGCTGGCTGACCGGATGACACTCACCGGCGACACCTTCACGAACCAGGGCACCACCCAGGCGAATGACCTGACACTGAATTACCGTCAGTTCACCAACAACGGCACGCTGCTGGGCAGCCGCCAGCTGACGGTGAACGCCGCGCAGGTGAACCAGTCCGCCGCCGGCAGGCTCTTCAGCGGCGGTGACCTGTTTGTGGGGGCGACCGGGCTTGATGCACTGGGGCAAATCGTGGCGCTGGGCAACCTGACGCTGCAACTGGCTGATGCGTTTACCGGTAAAACTGCGCTGGCGGCGGGGAAAACCCTGAGTATCACCAGTAACGGTGCGATAGATAACCAGAGCGTGATGCAGGGCCAGGCGGTGAACCTGAGTGCGGGCGGGCAACTGACCAACAATGGGCAAATCACCACCGGCAGCGGCGCGAGTACGCTAAGCGGCAACGCCATTGTGCTGAACGGCAACAGTTCGCTGCAGGGCGGCGGCGATGTGACGCTGGCGAGCCGCGGCAACATCACGGCGAACGGTTTTGCCGGAACGCTCGGCAGCCTGACGCTCAGCGCACCGGGCAGTATCGTGAACACTGCGCTGCTGTACGCGGCGAATAACCTGGCGCTGTACGCCGGCAGCATCACCAACCAGCGCGGCGATATGCTGGCGGGCAACAATCTCAGGCTGCAGCGCGACGCGGCGGGCAATGC
>NZ_JBHZPL010000025.1:0-4646 GCF_042788095.1 Kosakonia sp. YIM B13571
GGTGCTGATACCCAGAGTCGAACTGGGGACCTCACCCTTACCAAGGGTGCGCTCTACCAACTGAGCCATATCAGCACGTCTTGGAGCGGGCAGCGGGAATCGAACCCGCATCATCAGCTTGGAAGGCTGAGGTAATAGCCATTATACGATGCCCGCATCCTGAAACTCGGCTACCCAGTACTTCTGTATTATCGGGAGAAGACACTCTCCCAAAGAGCTGATTCACTACTGACACCAACTCAGGTTACGTTTTAGCGTAACCGAAAATGGTGGTGGGGGAAGGATTCGAACCTTCGAAGTCTGTGACGGCAGATTTACAGTCTGCTCCCTTTGGCCGCTCGGGAACCCCACCGGACTTGATGGTGCCGACTACCGGAATCGAACTGGTGACCTACTGATTACAAGTCAGTTGCTCTACCTACTGAGCTAAGTCGGCATCAAGTAGCGCGCATTCTAGGGAGACAGAGGGATTGATGCAACTAAAAAATTGCACAAAACGTTCTATCGCTCACATTTTGCGCGACAAGCCGAAGAAACGCTGTAATTTCATGCAACACCGTGGAAAAAACCACCATTTCTCATGATTCATTCCTATCTATTCTCTTGTAGTCAACGATGTGTCTGGTAACTGTTAGGGCTTGGCCGGGGTGCAGTTGCGTTATTGCGGTGCAAATAAATGCATTGCCCAATACTCATTCTGCAGTCGCAATGCGAAACCGTGAAATGGATCACTAATTGCATCTCTGCGGTTATACCCCAGCGGAGGCGTCACTATGAAGATTGTGTTGTTAAATGCAGCTACCTTGCCAATCTATTGCCCCGAGCTTGCTCAACTGCTATTGGATGCGTTGCACAGCGGCGCATCCGTGGGGTATCAACGATCGATCAGCCAACAGGAGGCTGAAGCTAGCTTTTACCGCTTACGCAGCGAGCTGGAAAAAGGCGAGCGACTCATCTGGATTGCGCGGGATGAACAAGGTGTTTCTGGCTGCGTCAGCCTGCAACTCGCCATGCAGCCTGAAGCCCTTAACCGCGGAAATATCAAATTATTGTTGGTACATCGCCGCGCGCGCCGAACAGGCATTGGCAAGAAACTCATTGCTGAACTGGAAAAGACAGCATGTGCACGCCAGCGAGGTTTGCTGTCGCTTGAAGTACTTTCAGGTTCTACCGGGGAAGCGTTCTATCGCTCGCAAGGATACCGCTGCCTGGGTGAAATGCCCGATTTTCTCTGCTCTGCGGATGGTTATTACCATCCGGCAGCCATTTATTTTAAGCGCTTATTTACTGTAAATCAGATGGTTCGTTCTATTGCCGGCTAAAGTGAGGCGCGTGATGCTTTCTGCGGAAAGCATCACCTTGGCGCGATTTTTCATATTATTCCCTGTCATCTGGTGTTAACCTCCTGCCCATTGATCCCACTTATTTCAATAACGTCGTGCCATAGCATTATCTTCAGAGTCTCTCTCTGGCTGCGCGCAGGAAGCCAATGCAGCGAATGATAATGGCAGGCTAATAAAAGCTTATGAGTAAAAAAGAGCAAACGTTAATGACGCCTTACTTACAGTTTAATCGCAGCCAGTGGGCTGCGCTTCGTGACTCTGTCCCTATGACCTTAACTGAAGGCGAGATCGCGAGATTAAAAGGCATTAATGAAGACCTTTCTTTAGAAGAAGTTGCGGAAATATACCTTCCACTCTCCCGTTTACTCAATTTCTACATCAGTTCGAACTTGCGCCGCCAGGCCGTTCTTGAACAATTTCTCGGCACTAACGGGCAGCGTATTCCTTATATCATCAGCATTGCGGGTAGCGTTGCAGTGGGCAAAAGCACCACTGCTCGCGTCTTGCAGGCACTGCTGAGCCGCTGGCCGGAGCATCGTCGTGTAGAACTCATTACTACCGATGGCTTTTTGCACCCAAACCAGGTGCTGAAGGACCGCGGCTTGATGAAGAAGAAAGGGTTTCCGCAATCTTATGATATGCACCGCCTTGTGCAGTTTGTTTCAGATATTAAATCGGGCGTGACTAATATCACCGCACCGGTTTATTCACATCTTATTTATGATGTGATCCCCGATGGGGATAAAACGATCTCACAACCGGATATTTTAATTCTCGAAGGGTTAAATGTTTTACAAAGCGGTATGGATTACCCACACGATCCACATCATGTATTTGTTTCTGACTTTGTTGATTTCTCGATTTATGTGGATGCGCCAGAAGACCTTTTACAAACCTGGTATATCAACCGTTTCCTGAAGTTCCGCGAAGGCGCATTTACCAATCCTGATTCTTATTTCCACAACTACGCCAAATTGTCTGAAGCCGAAGCAATTGAGATTGCTATGTCATTGTGGAAAGAAATTAACGGATTAAATCTTAAAGAAAACATCCTGCCAACCCGCGAGCGCGCGAGTCTGATTATGACAAAAAGCGCCAACCATGCCGTGGAACAAGTTCGGCTACGGAAGTAAATAAAAAGGGAGCATGAATGCTCCCTTTTTATTATTCCGCGCTACGAAGCGATATTTCTCCACCCACCCAGGGTTTAATAACGCCGTCTTGCTCAAGTAACAAAGCACCTTGCGAATCAATCCCGCGGGAAATGCCAAAGATCTCTTTTTCACCGATAATCAACTTAACCGGACGATTAATGAAATTATCCAGCGTTTCCCAGCGAGAAAGGAAAGGCGTTAACCCCTCTTGTTCAAAATGCTGCAAGGCGGTGCGAAGTTCAATGATCAAACGTGACGCCAGTTGGTTGCGATCAATGCGCACACCGGCTTCCTGAAGATTAATCCAGCTCTGACTGATATCTTCTGCCTGTGTTTTACGCATCACAAGATTGACGCCAGCGCCAATGACAATTTGCGCCGCATCGCCGGTTTTTCCCGTTAATTCGACGAGGATCCCCGCGAGTTTACGATCTTGTAGATAGAGATCATTGGGCCATTTGACTCGTACTTGCTCAGCGCCTAAATCGCGCAACACCTCGGCCATAACGATACCAATGACGAGGCTCAGACCAATGGCCGCCGCTGGCCCCTGCTCAAGCCGCCAGTACATGGAAATATAGAGGTTGGCACCAAACGGAGATACCCATTTGCGCCCGCGCCGCCCACGACCAGCCTGTTGATATTCGGCAACACAAGCGTCACCGGAGCGTAAGTCACTTAAGCGATCCAACAGATACTGGTTGGTTGAATCGATCACCGATAGCACCGCAACAGAGCCCTGCGCAACCTGGCTACTGATAAAGGCTTCATCCAGTAGCTGAATAGGTTCTGGCAAGCTGTAACCTTTTCCCGGCACGGTGAAGACATCTACGCCCCAGTCACGCAGCGTCTGGATATGCTTGTTGATAGCAGCACGGCTCATGCCTAAACGCTCACCAAGCTGTTCGCCAGAATGGAACTCGCCATCTGCCAGAATCGAAATCAGTGTTAATGGAACGGTGCTGTCTTTCATGCAATAACCTCCACCGCATTCACCTCGCCAGAACATCCTATGAAGCGCACTTCCGGTTCCAGCCAGATATCAAATTTATCGCCTACGCTCTGCCGGACAAAATGTGCGAGACGCACCACATCTTCACTCGTTGCATGGCCGGTATTAATCAGTACTAAAGCTTGTAAGTGATGAACAGCAGCGCCCCCTAATGAGGTTCCTTTCAACTGGCATTGATCGATCAACCAGCCTGCGGCCAGTTTCACTGAACCATCTGCCTGCGGGTAATGGGGAGCATGAGGAAAACTTGCGAGCAAGATGCGGGCTTTTTCAGCCGAGATCACCGGGTTTTTGAAGAAGCTGCCCGCATTTCCGTTCACTTTAGGATCCGGCAACTTGCTGGTACGCATCTGGCAAACGGAATCGAAAACTTGTTGAGGCGTTACAGTCGCTGGATCCAGACGGGTTAAATCACCGTAGGTCAACACTGGTTGCCAGGATTTTGCCAACCGCAACCCAACAGCAGTGATGGCGTAACGATGCTGATATTCATGCTTAAAGATGCTGTCTCGGTAGCCAAAACGGCAGGCGTCTGCAGATAAACGCTGCGACTCACCGCTACTGAGCTCCATGCAATCTACATAACTGCAGACACGTTGCAGCTCTACGCCATAAGCACCAATGTTTTGGATAGGAGAGGAACCCACACAGCCAGGAATTAACGCCAGATTTTCCAGTCCCGGCATGTCTTGTTCGAGCGTCCACTGTACAAGACTATGCCAGTTCTCACCCGCACCAACATGCAAAAGCCATGCGTCCGCCTCTTCGTGAACGTCAATGCCTTTAATTCGATTGATAATGACTGTTCCGATAAAATCTTCCAGAAACAATAGATTACTTCCTTCCCCGAGGATCAATACGGGCTGCTGGCTCTGTACTGCAGACTGCCAGGCATTAAGCAGTTGCTGCGTATTTTCGACACAAATAATTTGGTGAGCCTGGCGATCAATACCAAAGGTATTCCAGGGCTTAAGGGAGAGATTCATTAGCGCTATCCTGATGCAAAAACACGGCTAGTTTACCGCATCCGCAGGATGAGCGCTTGTGGTGTTTCACAGCATAAAAACGCAAAAAGGCCATCCGTCAGGATGGCCTCTTCACTTGTTTGATGCCTGGCAGTTCCCTACTCTCGCATGG
>NZ_JBHZPL010000026.1:0-4047 GCF_042788095.1 Kosakonia sp. YIM B13571
CCCGACCCCGGCTGTGACTTTATCGCCATTAACCTGCGCACCCTGCAGCAACGTATCGCGACCGCTCTTCAGGGAGATGTTCTGCCCGGCATCCAGCGTGGTCTCATTCCATGTTGTACCGTTGCCTTTCTCGTTCCCCTTCGACGCGTTCCCACTGGCCGACACCATAAACCCGGCACCATCTTTACCAGCGACAATCCCGACGCCAATTGAACCACCCTTGCTGGAGTTGCTGCCGGTGGTTTTCTGCGTATCCGCCGCGCCCGTCAGGGTGATGTCCCGTGCCGCGTCCAGCGTGAGATCTTTTCCGGCCTTCAGCTGGCTGCCCGCAACCGTAATATCACCGCTGTTGGCGGCATTGCCTTTGCCGGTGGCGGAGATGGTGAGATCGTTACCTGCATTAAGCGTGCTGCCGGTGGTGGTGTCCTGCCCGGAATGCGACGTGGATTTCGACGACTGCCCGCCGATAGAAACCATCACGCCAAAGGAGCCGTTCTTGGTTGCATCATCAGAGCCGGTTTTCGCCGCCGCCAGGCGTGAAGCCTGCGAGGCCTGAATCCCGGAAAGCACGGCTTTGGTGCCCTGCAATGCCGCGAGGCGACCGTCACTCTGATCTTTTGCCGCCATCGCCGTGGAGGCAGCCGTATTCACCACATCGCCCACCGCGCCGGAGAGCGCCAGCGTCAGCCCGCTGCTTTTCTGCTCGAATTTCTGATCGGTGGTGCGTTTGTCGTGACCCGGATCGATAACCACGCTGTCGCCCGTCAGGGCGAGATCGTTTTTGGCAATAAGGTCTGAACCGCCAACATGCAGCTGATTACCTGCGCTGACCGTCACATCGCCGCCGTTACTGCCCACGGTGCTCATGCTCTGGCTCTGCGTGGTGCCTTTCTCTTTCAGATCCTGTTTGGTTTTGCTGGAACCGATGGTGAAACCGATCCCACCGGAGCTCATCAGGCCGCTCTTTTTCTTCTCCTTAAACTGCCAGTTCGAGTCGGTGTTAGTAGCGGCTGTGATATCAACATTGTGGCCCGCACTGAGCGCCACATCGCCATCGCCCACCACGGATGAACCTTTCACCAGCAGGTCATGGCCGGATTTCACCGTCACATTATCGCCGCTCAGCAGCGTTCCGGCTTCCCGCGTGGCGCTCTGCTCAGAGATGGTGTGCGTTTTGGTTTTACTGAGGAAGCCGCTTTTGGTTTTGGTTTCCTCTTTGTAGTGGTAATCGCTTTCGGTGGCGGTTGTCAGGTTGACGTCGCGCCCGGTCTGCACGCCGATATCGCCTTTCGCATTGACCTGCGCCGCTTCGGCGTTCATATCGCGTCCGGCGATAATCGTGGTTCCCGTGCCGCTGGCGATTTCGGTGCCCTGCTGGCGCACCTGCTCGTTGATCACCGTTTTCTTGCTGGCTTTGTAGCTGTCGCCCTGAGTGGTGGCTTCGGCCAGCAGATTGACATCGCGCCCCGCCTGCATGCCGACCTGTTGCTCAGCCGCCAGCCCGGCGGCGTGTGAATTGATGTCCTGGCCTGCGGTGAGTATCAGGTTATTGCCCGCGCTGACGGTGGTGCGATCAAGCCCGGTGCTGTGATTTTCGCTTTTGCCGTTGCGGGTGTTATTGCTGGTCTGCTGCGCGTCGAGGTTCAGATCGTTGCCCGCCGACAGCTTCGCGTTTTTCCCGGCGCTGACATCGCTGGCGCTGAGCGTCAGGTCGTTGCCCGCCTGCATGGCAAGATTGCCACCGGCCGTGATACCGCTTCCCTGATACGACACCTGCTCGCGGCTGGTGGCCGTCTGACGGAGATAACCCGCATTAAAACCGGACTGGCTGTACGCGTCATTTTTCTCGATCGCGTTCACGGCGATATTGCCACCGGCATCCATCAGCACATCGCCGCCCGCTTTCAGTGTGGCACCGGTCAGGGTGATATCTTTACCCGCTGCCAGCGACAGGCCATCGCTGGCGGTAATGCTGGCGATGCTGCCAAGCGTGGTGTCTTTGAGGCTGACCGAGCCATATTTGCTTTTCGCATCCAGCGCGAACTGATCGGCCAGCGTGACGTTATTAATGCTGCCGTCGAGACTCTCCAGCGCCACGGTTTTGCCGCTGATGGTGGAACTGAGGTTGCTGATATCGCCAATGGCACTGAGACTGACATTGCCGCCCGCTTTCATCAGCGCATAGTTGCTGTTGGTGATCTGCCCGGCGCTCTCCACGCTGAGGTTGTTTCGCGCCAGCAGCGTGCCGCCGGTGTTGGTGACATTGCCCCCTTCGAGGCTGACATTGTTCCCGGCAATCACACTGCCGTTATTGACCGTGACATCTTTCGGCGACAGGTAGACTTTCGGGATCATCACCGTTTCGCCATTGATGGTGGCGCTTTCCCACCACAGGATGCTGTGGTCGAGCGCGGCGATTTGATCGGCATTGAGCGCCACACCAAACTGCAGCCCCAGCGACTGCTGGGCGTTAGCGGCGTTATCCATCATGTAACGCATCTGGTCCAGATCGGAGCCGATACCGTTCAGGTAGCGGTTACCGGTCTGGTTGAGCACGACGTTACTCACATAGCGCGTGTCAAACGCCGCATCGCCGAGGAAGCGGTAATCATGATTCGGGTTGAGTTTGATGCGATCCAGCATGTAGGCCGAGCCGAGGAACTGCTTCTCATCGGTATAGGTGCTGCTGGTTTCACGCGGGGCGGCAGACGGCGTGACGCCGAGCAGTTTGTTCAGATCGCCAAACAGCGCCGGATCAAGCTGGCCAAGCCCGTCGAGTTTCGGGTTAACGGTGATGAGGTACGGGCTTTTCGGGTTAGCCGACACCACAAAGTAGCCGCTGTTGCCGGACGGCAGCGGGTACGCGCTGGTATCAACGGATTTCCCCTGATGCGCGTTGAGCGCGCCAGCGTGGGTGTCTTTCAGCACCGCACTGGTGACGCCCGCGCTCGCCAGACTGCCCGCGCTGCCAAGGCTGGCGCTGCCTTTCTGCTGGCTGCCGATGTTTGCCAGCGCGGCTCCATTTGCGCTGGCATTATCCAGCGCGCCGCCGCCGTTAATCTGCTGCAGGGCGTTGTGCAGTTGATCCTGCCACTGCGGGGAGTTGACGGTCACCGGCCCTGCGGCAAGCGTCTGTTTTGCCACGCTACCGCCAATGCTCTGGTTGCTCAGGGTATTCAGTGACGGCGCGGTGATGGTGCCGCTGACGCCACCGGCATTTGCGGTCGTACTGGTGTTGCTGATATTACTGCTGAAGTTTGCGCTGACATTGCCACCGGCCTGGATGACGGCGCGATAGAGCTGTCCTTGGGTGGTCTCGATTTCATGCCCAATCAAGGTATAAGCAATATTCTGCACATAGTGATCATATCTATCATTTTTATTCCTTAAACCGCCTGCAGGAATCGCAAACTCAGCATAGGTTACGTCCTTGCCTGTTCCATATTTATAAACCAGAACATCTGAGGCAACGCTGTTTTGCCAGCTCTGGTTGTTAAGCTGCGCACCCTGCAATACCAGGTTGTTAGCGCTGACGATGTCGCTGGCTTTGTTATCAAGCACACTGGCTGAAATAACGGCATTACGGCCAGATGCGATTCGTGCGCTTCCGCCACTACTGCTGACATCCGTCCGAGTTTCACTTAAAACAAATTTTTGGGTGTCATATCCTTCGAACGGCGCATAGTGATAAGTCGTTTCTGTCCATACAGAACACCCACCATCAGCTCCTGCACAGTTGTTGCCTTCCACATAGTCTTTAACCGTGTAGTAACCATAACTTCCCGTAGGGAGCAGCGAATAATGTACGCTCAAGGTAGGCTTACCCACTCCCGGAACACTCTGAGCGGTTGTTGACGTTGTCGTGTTGGTGACCAGTCCATCCCTGGTATTCAACAGATGCCCGGTATTAATGGTGATATCACCGTTACGGGTTTCAATATTGCCGGAGGTGTTCACCACCTCGGTGTTAGCATTGCCCGCCGCGTCGCGCTGCAGCCTGAGATTGTTGCCCGCCAGCATATCGCCGCGCTGGTTGGTGATGCTGCC
>NZ_JBHZPL010000027.1:0-3071 GCF_042788095.1 Kosakonia sp. YIM B13571
GGCAGCATCACCAACCAGCGCGGCGATATGCTGGCGGGCAACAATCTCAGGCTGCAGCGCGACGCGGCGGGCAATGCCAACACCGAGGTGGTGAACACCTCCGGCAATATTGAGACCCGTAACGGCGATATCACTATCCGCACCGCAAGGCTGCTCAATGAGCGCGAGGGGATCAGTGAGTCGCGCAGCTATCAGGCGGCGGCAGGGAGCCCTGCGGCAAGCGGAGCCAGCTCGATCCAGGTGAAAGTCCGGGATCTTCCCCCTGACGAATGGGGTTACATTTTTACGATTATAAATAACGCGGGCGGCGGTGGAGCGATTGGTGATGTCGTGCCAATGGCCAAAGGCAGTGTGAAACGTTACTTAGTAGGATCCACCGTGGTTAACGTCACGGCGAAGGGCGGCGTATCGCAAATTTCTGCTGGCCGCAATCTTAACGCGAATGCCACCACGCTGGATAACCAGGCCAGTAATTTAATGGCTGGCAATGAGGTAAACCTCGCCGGTGCCACTCTGAATAACCAATCTTACTTTGGCTATTCAGAGGATGAATATCGGACTTACCGATACCACGGGAAAACAGGCAAAGCATCCAGTATTGATGGGACGCCCACTTCTGTAAAAAATAAAAACCGTGTCGTGACCTATACGCTAGACGGTGCGCCGGAGTATGAAACGCATAATACCGATCAGGTCTTTCGCTCGGTGATTCAGTCTGGCGGTAGGGTTAACGCCAGCTTTACGAGCAATATCAGTAATACTGCGACGACGTCAAATGGTGGGGGAATAGCTCATGCCATTGCTGCTCCTTCGCTTAGCACCCTGAGCAATCAGAGCATTGGCGGTAGCGTGGCAAAACAGACGCTTGCCGCAGGGCCGGTGACCGTCAACTCCCCGCAGTGGCAGGATCAACTGCACAACGCCCTGCAGCAGATTAACGGCGGCGGCGCGCTGGATAATGCCAGCGCAAATGGTGCCGCGCTGGCAAACATCGGCAGTCAGCAGAAAGGCAGCGCCAGCCTTGGCAGCGCGGGCAGTCTGGCGAGCGCGGGCGTCACCAGTGCGGTGCTGAAAAACACCAGCACTGGCACACTCGACGCGCATCAGGGGAAATCCGTTGATACCAGCGCGTACCCACTGCCGTCCGGCAACAGCGGCTACTTTGTGGTGTCGGCTGACCCGAAAAGCCCGTACCTCATCACCGTTAACCCGAAACTCGACGGGCTTGGCCAGCTTGATCCGGCGCTGTTTGGCGATCTGAACAAACTGCTCGGCGTCACGCCGTCTGCCGCCCCGCGTGAAACCAGCAGCACCTATACCGATGAGAAGCAGTTCCTCGGCTCGGCCTACATGCTGGATCGCATCAAACTCAACCCGGATCATGACTACCGCTTCCTCGGCGATGCGGCGTTTGACACGCGCTATGTCAGTAACGTCGTGCTGAACCAGACCGGTAACCGCTACCTGAACGGTATCGGCTCCGATCTGGACCAGATGCGCTACCTGATGGATAACGCCGCTAACGCCCAGCAGTCGCTGGGGCTGCAGTTTGGTGTGGCGCTCAATGCCGATCAAATCGCCGCGCTCGACCACAGCATCCTGTGGTGGGAAAGCGCCACCATCAATGGCGAAACGGTGATGATCCCGAAAGTCTACCTGTCGCCGAAAGATGTCACGGTCAATAACGGCAGTGTGATTGCCGGGAACAATGTCAGCCTCGAAGGGGGCAGTGTCACCAACACTGGCGGCACGCTGCTGGCGCGCAACAACCTCAGCGTGGGGAGCGACGGGGCCATTACCAACAGCAACGATGCGCTGATGAAAGCGGGCGGCAATGTCAGCCTCAGTGCCATTGGCGATATCAGCAACCTCAGTTCCACCATCAGCGGCAAAACCGTGGCGCTGGAGAGTCTCGACGGCAGCATTAATAACGTCACGCTGGCCGATCAGTTCGCGCTGGATGCGAAAAGCAAACGCGGCTCCGTCAGCCTCAAAGACACCACACTTGGCAGTATCGCCAGTATTACCGCCAGCGATGGCCTGTCGCTGGCAGCGGGTAAAGATATCACCCTGACCGGTGCCACGCTGAAAGCGGGCGGCGATGTGCTGATGGATGCCGGTGGCAATATCGCCGTTAACGCGATCGAGAAAAATGACGCGTACAGCCAGTCCGGTTTTAATGCGGGTTATCTCCGTCAGACGGCCACCAGCCGCGAGCAGGTGTCGTATCAGGGAAGCGGTATCACGGCCGGTGGCAATCTTGCCATGCAGGCGGGCAACGACCTGACGCTCAGCGCCAGCGATGTCAGCGCCGGGAAAGACGCGAAGCTGTCGGCGGGCAACGATCTGAACCTCGACGCGCAGCAGACCCGCAATAACACCCGCAACGGCAAAAGCGAAAATCACAGCACCGGGCTTGATCGCACCACCGTCAGCGCGGGCAATAACCTGATACTCACCGCAGGCCAGGACATCAATTCACACGCCTCCGGGCTGGCGGCTGAGCAACAGGTCGGCATGCAGGCGGGGCGCGATGTCAATCTGCTGGCCGAAGCCACCACTCAGGGCGACAGCTACAAAGCCAGCAAGAAAACGGTGATCAACGAGCAGGTGCGCCAGCAGGGCACCGAAATCGCCAGCGGCACGGGAACCACGATTATCGCCGGACGCGATATGAACGCCGAAGCGGCGCAGGTCAATGCGAAAGGCGATATCGGCGTACAGGCCGGACGCGACGTCAACCTGACCACCGCCACCGAAAGCGATTATCACTACAAAGAAGAGACCAAAACCAAAAGCGGCTTCCTCAGTAAAACCAAAACGCACACCATCTCCGAGCAGAGCGCCACGCGGGAAGCTGGCACGCTGCTGAGCGGCGATAACGTGACGGTGAAATCCGGCCATGACCTGCTGGTGAAAGGTTCATCCGTAGTGGGCGATGGCGATGTGGCGCTCAGTGCGGCGCATAACGTGGATATTACAGCCGCCACCAATACCGACTCGAACTGGCAGTTTAAGGAGAAGAAAAAGAGCGGCCTGATGAGCTCCGGTGGGATCGGTTTCACCATCGG
>NZ_JBHZPL010000028.1:0-2003 GCF_042788095.1 Kosakonia sp. YIM B13571
AAATCGTGGTGTGCCCATACGCTCCTCCTATGCTCAAACTATAGGGCAGGATCGTCTACCGGGGCGGGGTCAGTCCAACTATAGGGCAGGATCGTCTACCGGGGTAGGGGCACGATTCTCTAGTATTCTCTTGACCCTTTTAGTTTGTTACCGTAATTCTCAATCATCTTCATGATATATTCCTTCCCTATGGTGCGTACCAGGCTTTTATCACGTTCGGTCTTCTCTTTGAGTAATTCCGCAAGAGTTTCACAATTAAAGAAAAACTCACCAATTAAATCGTTAATACAGCCTGAATCTCTATTAGAAGTGATTCCTAAAACGCCGTCTTCAACGGGAGTATTTTGAAAAAGCGCCCATTGTTTTGTTTTATCGATTATAGTCAGTGAATGATAATCCCCCTCTTCGTTCATACGACGATTGAATGATGCTAACTTAGCCACCCAGTCATCATCCATACATAATTCACCTAAAAAAGAAAAATCGTAACTGCTATAAACAGCAGCTACTGAATCATCGGCAAAGGAGTCACGAACAACCATTTTTATCGCATTGATTAAGTCGTGTGAGTGACAGATATCATTATCGAAAAATAAATACGTTGAGAAATTAACATTAAAAACTTGTAAAGGAACATCCGCTTCTGTTTTTATGACATGCTGGAGCAATGCCCTTTCCTCTGTTGATTTTGTTGTCATCTAATCATTCTCCTTGAAACGTAATTTAGTAAGGGTTTTTCCATTTACAGTTACTGATGCAGAAGGGATACCTGTTGGGGCACCACGCATCCCCCCCCCCGTTGAAAACGGATAAAATCGATATACTGTATTGTCCTTTTGCATGACAGTAACTTTACCATCCTTGGAAACAGACTTAACATAACCATTCGCAGATAAATTTTCGATTGCCTCGGCCTGATTCATATTGTAAATTTCTATTTGCGTTGAACTTCCCCTGCTCTGCCCTTTTTCAATTTTTACCTCTGTTTGTTTACCATAACCTGAAATATCATCAACAACAGTACGTCCTTTCTGCGCCATAGCGACGCCATTTTTTACCTGCGCAACTTCCTGAACCACTTTTGCCGCAGCACCAGATACAAGAATGCTGGTACCAACATTCCCCATCATCTTACCCTGGAGTGTACCGGCCATATTCCCCGCCAATGCAGGATTATGGATCAAGGCATATTCATATAATTCATTCCATTGCGATAAAGAGAGTTTAATTGCTCCGTAGGTTTGGTCGTAATTCCAGACAGCACTTGTCAAATCGGTAATTGTGTCAATTGGATGCCGGACAGCATTAACGGTATCATCTATGAACTCGACAGCCCCCTCTTTGAGGCCAGCTTTAATACCAGATTCTCTTCCTTTTCTGTAAGCATCTATTTTTTCTTTGTCTTTCCCATAAACGTCATCTAAATCAACGCCATCAACTTCTCGTTGGATTTTATTCCTGACATCAGAGTCTGTTCTTCCAGCTAAATTGAAAGCATTATTCTCTACCGTCGTTTTCCCGGCCTGCGCACCCGCTATAGCATTTGCCCCACTGTCTCCCACCAGCGCGCCCGCAAGCCCGGATGCCAGCGTCGCCAGCGCCGAAACGGTTTGTTTCTGCTCTTCACTCAGCTTGCGGACATCTTTTATGCCCCACGCGTCGAGGGCAATTATCCCGGCCAGTTCGCCCGTTGCCGCTCCCGCTGCTGCAGTGGCTGCGTTTTTTCCGCTCGCCGCTGCCAGGGCTGCATTGACCACCGCATGGGCAAGAACACGTCCGGCGGGGTTGGTGTCCGGGATCTGTTTCGCAATTTCACCAGCAATATACGGCGCAGCAGCGCCCGCAAGAGCGGCTTTAATATCGCCACCGGCCAGCGCCTGTATCGCCGCCGTGGCAGCCGTTATTCCGCGCTGAAGCGTACTTCCCGTACCGTATTGCGCTTCTGCGGTTCTTCCCGCCTGGTCAGCAATTTCGTCTTTCGTCGGGTTAAGTTTGCCCAGACC